>NZ_CP053084.1:1978333-2637777 GCF_013004065.1 Limnobacter sp. SAORIC-580 | reverse complement strand
GTGGGTTGGTGCGCCTGACTATAAAGCAAACTCCAACGGGTCTTGTTTCACGTTATGTAGTGAACCAACTTGAAGTGGGCACTGTGGTGGAACTGGGCGATGTGTTTGGTGACATGACCCTTGCACACACTCAGCCCACATTGAGCCAACAACGCCCCAGCATGTTGCTGCTGGCAGCGGGCAGCGGTATTACACCCATGATCAGCCTGATTGAAGAACTGGAAGTACAGGGTTGGCCAGCAGATGTAACCTTGATGAGCTGGGCGCGCAACCCGGAAGACGTTCTGTTCGATTCAAGTTTGAAAGCCAAAGCCGGCGAACATTTCAAGTATGTGCGCTTGCTGGAAAACGGTGCCAACCTGGCCGAAGGTGATTTGGCGGGTCGCCCCAGTGCGGAGCAATTTGCCGCTGTAGCGGGTACTCTGGAAACGACCGATGTGTACGCCTGCGGCCCCGATGGCTTCATGACTGCGCTGCGCGGCATTTTGGGCGACACGCCCAAGAGCTTTCACGCCGAATCATTCACCCCCATGGCCTTGAGCATTGATGAGAACGCCGAGGTAAAAACATTCACGGTGACCCTGACCAAAAGCAACCGCATTGTTGAAGTAAGCAACAACAAGCCCCTGTTGAAAGCACTGCAAGAGCAGGGCATTAATCCCCCACACGGTTGTGGCATGGGCATTTGCAACACCTGTTCATGTGAAAAGCTGACAGGCACCACGCAGAACATGCAAAACAAATCGGTGTGCGGCACCAACAACACGGCGCTGCGTTTGTGTATCAACGCCGCCCAAGGCCCGGTTTCCCTGGACCTCTAAAAGCAAAACCTAAAAATACTGGAGCAAATCATGAGAAAAGCTGACCGCAAATTGAGCCCCGCTGAACTGGAACAGTTTGGTGCCGAGATTGAAGCGATTCGCCAGAAACATTTGGCGGATGTGGGCGAACGCGATGCCAAGTACATCACCAAAATTGAAAAGGCAGTGCGCTACACCGAAATCGCGGGCCGTGGCCTGTTGATGGCCGGTATTTTCCCGCCGGCATTCATTCTTGGTACCTTGACTTTGGGCGTGTCGAAAATTCTGGAAAACATGGAATTGGGCCACAATGTGATGCATGGTCAATATGACTTCATGCAAAACAAGCGCCTGATGGGCCAAACCTACGAGTGGGACACCTGGTGTACCGCCGATAACTGGCGCTACAGCCACAACTACCGCCACCACACCTACACCAACGTGCTGGGTGAGGACCATGACATTGGTTATGGTGTGTTGCGCCTGTTCCCTGAACAAAAATGGGAACCTCGTTTTTTGGCCAACGTACCGCTGATGGTAATTTTGGCTACCTTCTTTGAAAATCTGTTGGCTTTGCAAACGCTTGAACTTGAAAAAGTTATCAGCGGTGAAAAAACCCTGAAAGAAACCAAAGACCGCGCCATTCCTACTTTCAAGAAAGCGGGTCGCCAAATTGCGAAAGATTATGTGTTCTTCCCGCTGTTGGCAGGTCCCTTCTTTTTGCCGGTGTTGGCAGGCAACTTCCTTGCGAACATCATTCGCAATTACTGGACCTTTGTCATCATTTTCTGCGGTCACTTCACAGCTGATTCCGAAGTGTTTGACAAGTCGATTATTGACGGTGAATCGCAAGCCCATTGGTATCTGCGGCAGTTGAAGGGTTCTTCAAACCTGACAGGCGGCAAGCTGTTTCACATCATGTCTGGCAACCTGAGCCACCAGATTGAACACCACCTGTTCCCCGAGGTGCCAGCGCACCGTTACGCAGAAATGTCGGTTGAAGTGCAGGAAATTTGCAAGCGCTACGGTCAGCATTACAACAAGGCTTCGCTGCTCAAGCAGTTTTCTACCGTGGTGGGCCGCGCGTTCAAGTACAGTCTGCCAAGTTTGAAGCGCAAGAATCAGGAACCATTGGCTGCCTGATTACCGTGAATCACGGGTTTTTGTAACCCGTTGGCTGATTTCCCGCGTTAGTGATTGAGCACTCCCCAAGGGGTGCGCAGTATCCATAACAAACAAAGGAAGTCAGCCATGAAAAAACTAATTTCTATCGCCGTTTTGTCTGCAGCCGCAGCCAGCCCTGCCTTCGCGGAAGGCCCTTACCTGGGCGCCACTTACAACAGCTTGGGAATTACTGATAGCCGAATTGGTGGTGTCGAGCTTGATGTTGATACCTTGGGCGTGGTTGGTGGCTACGAGCTTAGTCCCAATTTGGCCATTGAGGGTCGTTTGTTGACCGGTGTGGACGAGGAAAACTCGGGCGCATTTCGCGCTGAGGTGGATTCTTACATTGGTGCCAACCTCTTGGGCAAATTGCCCTTGAACAATCAGTTCTCGCTGTACGGCACTTTGGGTTACGGTTTTCTGGATGCCAATGTCAGTGGCCCTGGCTTTAACACCAGCGACGACGACGGCGCACTGAGCTATGGCGGTGGTGTGATGTACACCGCAGGCAGCGTGAACATTCGTGCAGGTTACGAGATGCTGTATGACAAAGACAACATCGAAGCCGACGGCTTGAATTTGACTGCCACTTTTGCCTTCTAAACTCAAGTAACTCAGGGGTGCGCCGCGTGAGGTGCATCCCTCTGTCCACGCCTTGCTACACTCCTTGAGTGTTTGATCATTCAATGTCCAGAAGAGATGGCTTTTTGTGTTTCTTCTTGGTAGTTTTCTGATGTAACAATGCCCCTACACTTTTGAGGGGTCCTTTGGTCATCGAGAGTTTGAATGGTTCGCACCGCACTTTTTCTCAGTTTCTTGTTGTCATCACTTGTCGCCCAAGCTGCGCCTTTGCGCATTGGCGTGTCTGAAACCTTGTTGTCTTTGCCTTTGTACGTGGCTGAAGCTGAAGGGTTTTTTCAGAAGCGGGGGGTGAACGTTGAATTCGTGAACTGCGTGGGTGGTAACCGTTGCATGAAAAATATGTTGGACGGTCAAACTGACCTGGCCACCGCCACCGAGTTGCCAGTGGTGTTCAACAGCTTCTCGAGAAACGATTTTGCAATTTTGACCAGCTTTGTCAGCGTTTCAAACGACTTGAAGGTGGTGGCCCGGGCTGAGGCCAAAATTAATGAACCAGGCAAACTTCGCAACAAAACCCTGGGTTATGTCAAGGGCAGTGCAAGCCAGTATGTGCTCGATTTGGTGTTGGTGTACAACGGCATCGACCCAGACACGGTGAAGTTAAAAGCCATTACCCCCGAAACAGCCCTGACAGCCCTGGCCACCAAGGAAGTGGATGCCCTGTGCATTTGGGAGCCTTTTGCCTCTCGCATCGAGCTGGAGTTGGGAACAGACGTGCAACTGGTGCCAATCCCGAAGCTGTACACCGAGACATTCAATTTGATTGCGATGCAAAGCGTAATCAGAAACAAACCACAGGAACTTGAGCGCGTTGTACAGGCTTTGAGGGACAGCACCCGGTTTATTCAAACCCACCCGGAACAAGCCAAGGCTTTGGCTGCCAAGCGGTTGAAAATTCCGGTGCTTGTGGTGGACAAGATATTTGATGACTACCGGTTTCGTTTGAGTTTAAACCGCTCTTTGCCGCGCACAATGGAAGGGCAGGCGCGTTGGGCCCTTCGTGAAGGGCATGTGAATGTTAATTTGCCGCAACCCAATTACACCGGTTTTTTTTACCCCGCCTTTTTGAAAACAGTAGACCCTGGCGCTGTGTCGCTTCAATAAAGGGAAGTTAGAGTGCGTGTTGCCACCAAAATCAACCTTGCCATTCTTAGCACCATTGTGTGTGCTGTGGTGTTGGTGTTGGGCAATCTGTTCATTCTCAGTGAGCAGTTCAAAGGCTTGGAGCAGTCACAGAAAGCACAAAGTATTACCCGTTTGTCCTCCAGCCTGTTGGTGCTGACTCAAGAGTATGTGCTGTTCAAATCGCCTTCTGTGGCGGATGCCTGGTTGCGCACTCAGGAAGAGCTTGAAAGATTGATCAGCTCCACGGTAAGCCCCTCGGTGGCACCGCAAGAACTGTCGGATATTCAAGGTAGCTTGGCCGAGCTAAAACCAATTTTCAATGAACTGAACAACAGCACAGTGCCCGGGAATAACAGCCCGGCGTTTTTAGAACGCCGTGAAAGCCTGATTGTGGAGCGCTTGATTGCCGAAACCCAGGTAATTTCCGAGTTGGGTTACCAATGGGCCACACAAGTGAATGATGCACAGGCGCGAAACCTGAAAGGTTTGACCCTTCTTGAATCGGTGGGTTTGGGTAGTTTTGTGGTGGTGATCGCCTTGTTGGTGGTGTTGATGCGCACGGGTGTGTTGAACCCGCTGGCCAAGTTAAAACGAACAGCCGATGAAATTCGCAACGGCAATGAAGATGCTGTGTGTGAAGTAAATTCCAACGACGAACTGGGCGATGTGTCCAAAGCCGTGAACCAGATGGCTCACAACCTTGCGCACAAAAACAAGCGATTGCGGGAGGCCAACACACGGGTAGAAATGGCGAGTCAGGCAAAAACAGAATTTTTGTCGAACATGAGCCATGAAATTCGGACGCCATTGAACGGAATTGTGGGCCTGACTTATTTATTGAAGGACACCTCGGTGTCGAGCAATCAAAAGTTGTTGCTGGAGAGCCTGGAAAAAACATCGCGCAACCTGATTGATTTGGTCAGCGATGTGCTCGATATCTCCAAGATTGAAGCGGGCAGCATGGAGCTGGAGTCCAAGCCCTTTTCGACACTGGAGTTTATCGACAAGGTGTCGGGAATCATGACTGGCGCTGCGGCGAACAAGCCAATCGAGTTGATTATTGAACCACCTGCTCACATGCCATGTGAATTGATTGGCGACGAGCTGCGTTTCCGTCAAATTGTAGTGAACCTGGTGGGCAACGCCATCAAGTTTACGCAGGTGGGGCATGTGCATTTGCTGTTGCAGGTGTTGTCGAATCAAGATGGTGTTTGCCGCATGCGCGTGGAAGTGCGAGACACCGGGGTCGGTATTTCACCGCAAGGGCAAGCCAACCTGTTTCGACAATTTCATCAGGCCAACACCTCGGTTGCACGGGAGTTTGGTGGTTCTGGTCTGGGTTTGAGCCTGGTTAAAAAGCTGGTTGAGTTGATGAACGGCAGCCTGGGTTTCAACAGCGAGTTGGGCTGTGGCAGTACCTTTTGGGCCGAGCTTGAATTCGCTGTACCCAAAGGTGGCGCAAGTACTTTCACCGAGACAGGTGAATCGGTGCTGCTGGTGTCTGACAGTGAACTTCAAACCCAGGCCTTGCTCAACGCCGGTAACTTGGTGGGTCGTCAATTGATTACCACTGACAGCCTTGATGAGGCACGCAAGCTGATGGTCAGCACCCCCGGGGTCGCTGGCGTTGTGCTGGACTTCCCCAAGCGACAAATTGATCGACTGGCGTGGATTGAGTTTGTCAAGGCCATGGGCTTGATGGGAGTTCCCTGTGCCGTGCTGCTGGGCAGTGATGACACACGGCGTTTGTTGGACAAAGGCATCAGCGAAATTTTTAGCGCAATTTATGTGAAGCCCTTAACCCCGCTTCAACTTCAGAGTGCATTCAAAAATGCGGCACCGAACCTGGCCACGCGAATGAACTCGGCAATTGCGGCACGCGATAAAATGAATTTGTTGATTGTGGATGACAGCGACCTGAACTTGAAGGTGCTTGAAGGAATTTTGGTGCGCAAGCAAGCCAACATTACCAAAGCCAACAATGGGCTGGAGGCATTGTCGTTCTTGTTGCAATACGGCCATGGTTTTGATGCGGTGGTGATGGATGTACAAATGCCGTTGATGGACGGACTTGAGGCCACCCGAGAACTGCGCAAACAACCTTTCAATGCAAATTTACCGGTGATTGGTTTGACTGGTGAAGTGGGGCCGGAAGACGAAAGACGTGCCCTTGAAGCGGGCATGAATGCGGTGCTGCACAAGCCGTTGCAACCCGAAGACCTGATGTACATACTCAACAAGCTGGTCAAGCCGGTGAGTGCTTGACCGGTGCGTGTGCCCCCGATTACTTGGCTGCAACAATCCACATATTGTCACTGGTGGGCTGCCTGTCTGCCAAACCAAATTGCACCACCTTCATGCCTTGCCGAACAATGAGTGCTTCCAGGTTTTCGGGCGTGAAGTAATTCACGTGGTCGGGCAGGCGAAAGCCACACCATTTTTCGGCGCGAATTTTTCGGTTCCATGAGCCATAGTTTGGAACCTTGATAATGACTACGCCGCCAGGTTGAAGTACCTTGGCCACGCCTTGCAGTAGACCGTTGGGCTCTACTTCGTGTTCAAGAAACGCGCTCATCAGCACACCGGCGAAGTGGTTCTCGGGCAGCTTTTGAATGCCGTTCAGAGCGTTGTCGTGCATGATGCTGCCGCCCCGAGGCTCGACCAATTCACTGGCCGCCTGTGCCAGGGCTTTGGACACTTCAATGCCATGGGGTTGGTATTTGGTGGGCAGAGTGGCCAGCAAACCGCCGGCGGCACAGCCAATGTCGAGTACGCGACCACCGGGAATGTATTTTTCGATCAGCTCGGGCAACTTGTTGCGCTTGAGTACTTTTTGCCGAAAATGCTTGAAGGCGCGGCTTAAGCCTTGCTTCACAGGTTCGCGTTCTTCGCGCACCTGGCGTTCGGTTTCTGATGTTTTTTCCCAAGCGAATTCTTCGCTCAAGCGTTCATAAACCGGTGCGCGTTTCAGATACACAAAATGGCATTTGTTGCATTCAATCATTGGCCACTCACTGCTGCCGTAGCTAAGTACCTGTGCGTCTTCTGCGCTGTTTTGGCAGAAGGGGCAGCTGCGGGAGACGAGGCGTTGAGTGACATCCATCAGAAATTCTCGTTGTTGCTTAATGTTGTTGCTTGATATTGTGCACCAACCGGTTTTGTCGAAATGTGATAGCTTGGCAAGCAAGCGTTTTGATTGTACATCACTTGTTTTCTGAACTTGGAGGGAATGGATTTGAAACTCTTGCTGAGCTGGGTTTTACACGCAGTGGCACTGATGGGGGTGGCCTACCTGCTGCCAGGCGTCGTTGTCGAGGGGTTTTGGGCAGCATTGTGGGCTGCATTGATTCTGGGTTTGGTAAACACAATTGTGAAGCCTGTATTGCTTATTCTGACATTGCCTTTGACTGTATTAACCCTGGGCCTTTTTTACTTCATTCTGAACGGTTTGATGTTTTACTGGGTGGGCTCCATTCTGGAAGGTTTTCAGGTCAATGGTTTTTGGTGGGCTGTGTTGGCCGCCCTGTTGTATTCCCTGTTTGCGACTTTCTTGAGCTCGATCCTGTTTCAGGAAAAGGTCAGGATCGAGCGAATTTAAACCTTGATTGATGCTTTACGCTTGCTGGGTTAACTTGAATTTGCCCATGACGGCGTCCATTTGATTCGACAGGTTTTGTAGTTCTGTAATCACCTGGTTAACTTCATGGGCGACGCCTTGACTTTCTTCGGTCATGCGCGCAATTCGTTCTACCTGCTGGGCAATGAGCGTTGAGGCCGAGCTTTGCTCTTTCAGGGCCTCTGTAATTTCGGTCACTGCGCGTTCGGCATCGCTGGTGTGGTGGTTGATGGCTTCCATTTGCTGGTCGGCACCCGTGGAAGAGCTCTGACCGAGGTTGATCATGTCGGTCCAGCCAGTGACTTGCTCAACGGCTGAGCGCGTCTCGTGTTGAATGTCTGAAATCAAGGCTGAAATGCTTTTGGTCGACGATGCAGTTTTCTCGGCCAGCTTTCGTACTTCGTCAGCCACCACCGCAAAACCCCGCCCCTGTTCCCCAGCGCGCGCCGCTTCAATGGCCGCATTCAGCGCAAGCAGGTTGGTTTGGTCGGCAATGGCGTGAATCACCTGAATAATGCTGGAAATGTTGTCAGACTGATTGCCCAGGTTGTTGATACTTTGCGCCAGATTGCCCGATGCGGTGCCAATTTCCTCCATGGCCTGGCGGGCTTGTTTTACACTCTCGCGACCACTTATGGACGATTGCCCTGCCTGATTGGACAAACCAAGCGCCTGGCTGGCATGGGTATGTACCTGGCTGATCGATACAGTCAGTTCTTCGACCGAAGCGGCCACCGCCGAGGCGGAGTCGGTTTGCTCTTGCACGCTGCTTTTCACCTGTGAGGCGGCAATCACCAAGGTGTTGATGGTGTCGGCCATTCGGGTGGAAGCATCCTTTACTTCGCCCACCAGGCTGGTCTGTTTTTGACGAATGTTCTCGAGTGCTGCGCGAATTTTGCTGATTTCATTGCTGCCATGGCTGTCAATCGGTTTGGACAAATCTCCCATACCGATAATTTTTGCATGCGCCAAAATCTGGGCGATTTCAGTGTTGGTGTCTTTGAACACCACATAACCCAAGGCCAAGGCCAGCAAAAGTACTGCCAAGGAACCAGCGCCTGCCTTGATCAGCGTGCCTTGCATGCCCGAGATGCGCTCTGTCAGGTCGGCTTGCAAGGTTTTGTTCAAACTCTGGCTCAGCTGAAATCCGGTGTTGACGGCTTCGCCAAGCAAGCCAACCATGTTGGCATGGCCCGTGACGCTGTCGTAATTCAGGTCTTTGGCCGATTGTTCTTTCACCCAGGCCGAGATGCTGTCAATTCGTTGGTCAATGGTGTCAATTTGTGCGCGCGTGTCAGCGGTAATTGCACCGCCCGCAGCGGCTGATTTCTCGGTGGCTTCACGAATTTCATCCATGGCCCGGCCCAAAGTGCCAAGCCGTGACTGTACGAAACTCAAAGTAGCTGCGGCATCGCTGTTGGGGTTGCGAAGGCGCCCCTCCAGTTCAGACAAATACTCGATGACGCGTGGCAGCTGAAAGGCCATGGGGCTCATCATGTAGTAGCTGGGAAGGAAGGGGTCCAGTGTCAGTTCACTTTCATCGGCCAGCTGGCGCACCAGGGTAACCAGTTGATTGCCCAGTTCTTCGGACTGGGCATCGGTGGTGTCCTTGTTCAGCGCTTGCGGCAACAGGGCTGTTACTTGCTCCAGGTTACTGGCTGTGACGGGCCAGCTCTTTGGCAATTCTGTTTTGGCTGCTTTCAGGGCTGCGCTGAGATCGCCAACAGCCCCGGCCTGTTTTTGTGCTCGATCTGCCAGGACCCTTTGCATTACAGGATTAATTTTTTCCAGAAAAACGGCACCGCGCAACTCGTTTTCAGACGAATTAATCAGCGTGTTGATTTGCGTATACATTTGCTGAAACAGAAAGCCAAAAGCCAGCAAAAGCGGCAGCGCGATGATGGCGCATTTCTGGGGCAATGTCAGCGAGTTTAGCGTGCGTTTGAATACCATGGGGCAACCTTCAGTGGCGTGTGAATTGTGTTCAACCTTGAGTGTGGAACACAATTGATCGCTTGGTATCCCTGTTGAATGGGAACCCGAAATGGTTAGTTGCCGGCTGTTATAAGCGCGCTGATGCCTTGGTAGACCAAACGAAGGGCCAATGCGGTTAGCAGCCAATTCAGGATGAGCGTGAATTTTTCCTCGGGCACACGTGTCAGTAGCCTGGCACCCATCAGGTTGCCCGCCAGTGTGGCCAGGCCAATGCCCAACAACAGCGGCCAGTACTCTAACAGGCTCACGTTCAGGCTGGAAAATGCAATTACCTTGATGCCGTGTTGAATCACCATGGCCATGCCATGCGTGCCCACCACCACTTGCCTTTCCCAGGCAGATTTTGGCAGCACCGACATCACCAATGGGCCGGTAGCCCCCAGCACCAGGCTAAGGCCGGTGGTAATTCCACCCGAAGCTGCGGGCGGCCAGTGTGCAAGGCGCAACCAAGCGCTTTTCCAGGTGGCCAGCACAATGAACAGGCCCAGCAGCACTTGCCCCACGGGCACTGGCATATACAGGGCCAGCGGTGTGATCAATGCCCCGCCAACAACAGAACCCAGCAGAAAGGGCTTGATGTAGGCCCAATTGATGAACTTGCGTTGCACCAACACACGGTTGGTGTTGGACATGAGTTGGGCTGCGCCGTGCAGGGGAATCAGTATGGCGGGCGGTACCAGTTGCGCCATCAGTGCCAGCAACACCACGCCACCACCAATTCCCGTGGCAGCCGTGATGCTGGAGGTGATGAATGCTGCAAGGCTGAGCAGCAACACCAAAGTCATGGCGTGACTTCGATGCTGCCGATGGTGGTGCCAGAAATATCAAGCTCGATGGCGTGTGTGCCCGGCGCATTGGCCGCAATACTGACCAATGTGGTTTGATTGCCTGGAAGTGGCACGCGTGCATCCAGCCCTTCAACAATCAGGGAATCGGTTTGATTGCTGTGGACCAAAAACTGAATACGCTGCCCTTGGCGAACGGTTGCACTGTAGGAACCCGTTGTCAGGCTGCCGTCGATGATGGACAAAGACTCCAGTGCCTGTGCGGCATCGCCTTGCGCAGCAGGGGCATGTGCGTTTTCAGTGGGCAATGATTGGACGTAAAGGTAAGCCCCGGCCAGCGTGGCGCTGGCCAGGCCGAGGTAAACAAGTGCGCGTTTGTTCATGGATTGATTTGAGGTCGTTTCGCTGTAGTTCTTTCCCACATTTGAATATACACCTCGGCTGAATTGTAGAGTGCCTTCAATGCCTCGTTGCCACCCTCGAGGCGCAATTCTTCGACCCAGTCCGCTTTTAGCCCGTAGTGGGCCTGTCCTTCAGTATTGGCATCAAACACGCGCTCGCCACTGGTTTGCTTGTCAAATTTCACTGGGCTTACATTGGTATTGAATACACCGGCCCAATCGGGTCCCTGGAACAGTGTGAACGGGTAAGTAATTTGTGGGCGGTCAGCGCCCCGCGGGCCTGCCTGGGCACCAAGGCCGTTGGTGTCGGCACCAAAACCCATGGCGAAATCAAACTGTTGGCTTTTCAGCGGGGCGATTACTTTCAGGTCCTCAGTCCAGCTTTGCGCATTGCCTTGGTAGGGATAAATAATGCCGCCCGCCGCCAGAATTTTGCGACCCTGTTCCCTGGTAATGCCGCCGTGTGCACCGTGGGTAGAAACGAGTGGGTACTTGGGTTGCTGGCGATCGGCCATCTCGATCAGATCGCCCTTGATGCTCAATTCCATGTGGTCCACTTCAATGATGATGCCTTTTTCCATCAATCGTTTAAAGGCGTATTTGCCCAGTTCGGTCAGGCCGCGGCGATTACACTGGCGCTGGTTTTCACCCGTGGGGTAGATTGGGGCCACGCCCGGGTTGTTGGCAATCAGTGCCTGCGTCAAAGGGTCGTTGCCCAAACCGGGCGCTGAAGTCATGACCGCGCCGGGCTGACGCAAAATGTAATCGGCGTAATTGTTGTCGCCACCGGGGCAATCGTAGGTTTGCCAGAAAGCACCGGTATCCAGAAAGTTGCCCACGTTCAGCACTGCACCATCGAAAATGCCGTTGCCGCCAAATGCGTTGTCAAATTCGTGAATGGGGAACATTTGCCGCACACCCAGTGCGTGAAGGCGATCCAGTTGCTTGTCAATTTCTGCTTCATCACACAGGTTTTGTCCCAGTTTGATGCCGCAGTTGAACAGGTGTGAAATTTCAATACCCAACACCACCGCCAGCTTGCCCTCGTTAATTACTTTGCGGGCTTCAGCAGGGCTGGTCACGATGCGGAACCAGCCTTTCCCAGGGCCACCTTCCTGGGCGTCAATGTAGCTTTCAAGCTGTTTGACATACTCAATCTGGGTAACTGCGCTTTCCATTTCATTGCAGTTTGCAAGGGGCCTGCCTTTGCTCACTTTCACCAAATTACACAGGGTTTCGTTTTCCACCAGGTTGGTCACGAAAATACGCAAGCCGGCTTGCCAGGCTCGTTCCAGCCATTTGTAATACAAGCCTTCATGGGTAAGCGCGTCGGCCGCAGGCCAGCTGCGGAAGGTGGGCCAGCCCTCGGTATCGTGGCTGGCTTGTGGTGAAAACTTGAACAGGTTGTCGACCAAATCAAGCCGGCCCATTGGGCCATGGTTTGCCTCGCAACTACCCAGCGCCTGTGTTACACCAAACCGGTGGTGGGGCGTACCATGGTGTGCGCCACCCAAAAAGGTGGTGGCAGTGATGTGGTTGTGCACATCAGCAAAACCTTTCACAGCGCGGTTCAAACCGGCGCCAGCAAAGGTGCGGCCTTCGGTGTTGGTGGAAATTTCAGGAAACTCGGCACAGCCCGTGGCTTTTACAAACTGAAAAAGGGTTTCTTCACTGTTGCCTGCGCTTTCCACAGTACCCAGGCCATTGCTGAAACCCAGAAGGGCCAGCTTCATGGTATTGCCCGTGTTGGTCAGGGAAAAACCACCGCGACCTTTTTCATCTTCCTGAACTGCCCATTCAATTGAGTCGGAAAAGGCGGTGCTGCTGCCCACCGGGGTGCCTGCCGAATTGCCCACGGCCTGCATCATGGCATCGTCGCGGTTGTAAATCATGTACTTTCCCAAAGCCGTGGGCTTGAGGAAAAAGGGCGCTGCGTTCACCGCAGTGGCCTCGGTGACGCCGTAGCTACCATCGCTGCGCAACGCCACAAATTTGTTGTTGGCGAGAGACTGTATTGCGACACATTGATTTGCAATATTGAATGCCGTGGGCACCGCCTCGACTTCGTTGGGTGTGGTGCGCCCATCGGTATTTCCGGCGGTGGTGTTCGAATCGGAATTGCAAGCGGCCAGGGCTGCACACAGCACCAAGGTGCCAAGTAGGGCGTGTCTCATGTCTCGTCTTCCCAGGGTCTTTGTGACTCGATTGGTTCTACAAATTAATACTGACAATTGGTCATTTCAGATTCAGTAAACTGCACCCCCCATTTAGAGGGGGAAAGGGTTTCAGATTCCTGAAAGGCCTGCCGTTATTCCATTCGAGGAGAATGCACCGCATTCGCAAGGGAACCCGCACCATGTCTGTTGAACAAGCCACCGATGACAAGCAGTTGATCAAGGAACTAGAGCGCCAGTTGGCGGAGTTCCAAGGCAATGCTGACAAGTTAAGCAAGGAAGTTGAAAGTTTGCAGGGTGCAAACTCAAGCTTGAGTCATCAGCTTGAGTCTCAGCGTGCCGAAACCCACCAGATGCAACTGATGCTGGAGCAAATTCAGCGCGAGATGCGCATGCAGTACCTGGCAGCAGTGAAGTCGTTTTCCAATTTGATGGAGTTGCGTTCGCCACAACTGGCTGCCCATGGCTTGCGAGTCGCTGAATTGGCGCGTTTGATTGCCAAAGAACTTCATGCCAGCGATTCTGCTTTGCAGGATATTTATGTGGCTTCGCTGTTACACGACATTGGCAAGTTGGGTTTGAGTGACGACACCTTGTTCAAGCCTGTGGTGGAGTTGAAGGGCGATGCACGCGTGGCCTTGATGAAACACCCGATGAAGGCTCAGGCCGCCTTTCATGGTTTGTCGGAAATGGTGCATGTGTCCGAAATTATTCGACACCACCATGAGCGCTATGATGGCCAGGGCTTTCCTGATGGGTTGGAGGGCGAGGGCATTCCACTGGGTGCGCGAATTCTGGCAGTGGCAGAGGACTACGATGAATTGCAACAAGGTTGGCTTGCCTCCAAAGCATTTGATGAGGTTCAGGCCCAGGCATTTTTGGTGGGGGCCGCTGGCAAGCGTTACGACCCCAAGGTGATTGCAGTTTTACCCACTGCCCTTGTAAAACTGAAAGCGGCCGAGAAGGCCAATGAGAAGATTTTGCATGGTGAAGACCTGTGCGAGGGGTTGGTGTTGGCTCGTGATTTTGAGGGGCCGGACGGGTTTATGTGGTTGTCAAAAGGTCAGGTTGTGTCTCGCCACTTTATTGGCCGAGTGCGGGAGGCTGAACAGCAGCATGGTGTTCAGCTGAAACTTTATACCGTGAAAACTGCCAATTCTCGGACTGCATCTTCAACCAAAGATACGTCACTGCAGCCTGCGCAGCAGACTGGGCATGTGGCGCTGTAGGTGACTTGGGAGCTGAACTTGAAGGGTCACCGCTGCGGTTTATTGCTGGTTTCTTGCCAACTCGGCATGGGTTCCTTGTGTCGCACTGAAAACCGCTTGATCCCTTGTTGAATGGATTCTTGCTCACCTCGCTCGGCAAAACAGACGGCCGAGTCTCGGTGTCGGCATGAAGCCGACCGCTGCGAATCCACTCAAACGGGGCGGTTTTCTTGAAGTGCGCCCCAAGCAATCCCACTGCCGAGTTGGCTTAAACCCGCAGAGTGCGCTCATTGCAAATTCAGCTCCCAGCCACTCCCGTGCGGCGCTTCGCCACCACCACGCAACTCGCAGCTGTGTTTGGTGCCCAATCGGCGGCGGTGTTTCGATCGCCTCGCCTTCAAGAAAACCTGCCCGTTTGAATTCACCCGCCACGGTCGGCCGTGGGCCGGCACCGAGACTCGGCCCGCCCTTTTGCCGAGCGAGGTGAGTCAGGGTGAATATCAAAAAGGGAAATACAGGTTTTCTGGCAAGAGATCGGAACCCAAGTCGATCGGGCAGTTAACCGGCAGTCAAGCAAGAAAGAGAGATCCGATCAAGGAATCAGCACGGTGCAACCTGTGGTGCGTCGTCCTTCAAGTTCGGTGTGCGCTTTCACCACATCGGCCAGCGCGTATCGCTGATTGATTTGAATTTTCACAGCCCCGCTGGCCACAACGCCAAACATTTCGGCTGCGCTTTCAAGCATTTCGGCCTTGTCTACGGTAAACGATGCAACCGTGGGGCGGGTCAGCACCAATGAACCGCGCTCGGCCAGCCATTGCAATGGCACTGGGTCTACTTTGCCACTGGCATTGCCAAAGCTGACCATCATGCCGCGCGGTTTCAGGCAATTCAAGGAATCAACAAAGGTTGCTTTTCCCACGCTGTCGTACACCACCGGCACTCCCTTGCCATCGGTCAGTTCTTTCACGCGATCGACGATATTTTCTTCGCTGGTAATAATCACTTCGGCGCAACCATTGGCTTTGGCCAACTCCGCTTTCTCTCGAGTGGAAACAGTGCCGATGACTCGCACGCCCAGCGACTTTGCCCACTGGGTAGCAATGGTGCCCACGCCACCCGCAGCGGCATGGAACAAGATGGTTTCACCTGCCTGTACTTTGTACACGCGGCGCAGCAGGTACTGCGCTGTGAAGCCTTTCAGCATCATGGCGGCGGCGGTTTCAAAATCAATGCTGTCCGGAATTTTTACAAGCGGGTGTGCCGGCATGTTGCGCACGGTGGTATACGAACCCACCGGGCCGGAGCCATAGGCCACGCGGTCGCCCACTTTAAGGTCAGTTACGCCTTCTCCAACTGCACGCACAATGCCTGCACCTTCGGTGCCGGGGCAGCAGGGCAGGGGTTGTGGGTAAACGCCAGTGCGCCAATACACTTCGATGTAATTCAGGCCAATTGCTTTGTGTTCAATCTGCACTTCACCGGCTTTGGGTGGACCCACTTCGATGTCTTCCATTTTCAATACATCGGGTGCACCGGGGTTGTAAAAACGAACAATTTTTGCAGGTGTAGTACTCATGTCATCGCTCCTTCTTTTGCTTCTTTTTTCATGCTGAGTAAGGCTACACCTGCAATTACAAGTGCGGTCCCCACAGCATGCCAAACGGTAAATGGTTCTTCTAAAATCCAGGTGCCCAGCGCAATCGTGGCGATGGGGCCAATCATGCCCAGTTGCGACACACGTGGTGCGCCGATCAAGCTGATGGCAGTCATTACGGCGAATACTGGTACAAAGGTGCAAAACACCGCATTCACGAGCGACCAGCCCCACACGGGCAAAGGTTGTTCAACAATGATGCTCAATGGCTGCTGCAAGTTGATTTGTATCAGTATGGCTGCTGCGGAAACCAGGGTGGCCATGGCGGTAACGCGTATGGTGCCCAGTCGCTTAAGCAACCTTTCGCCCACAATCAAGTAACTGGCATAGCAAATGGCAGATACAAAAACCAGCACCACGCCCAGGGCCGTGTTGTCGCCCACCAGTACGGTTTCATGGCCATATACCACTGCCAGCCCCACGTAGCTAAGCGCCATGCACACAAGCTGCCAGGGTTGGGGCCACTGGTGTTTGATGATGCAGGCAATCAGCAACACGATGGAGGGATAGGTGAACAAGATCAGCCGTTCAAGCCCGGCCGTGATGTATTGCAAGCCCATGAAATCAAACAGACTGGCGAGGTAGTAGCCCAGCAGGCCTGCCAAGGTAATCAAGCCATAATCTTTGGCTGTCATTTTTGCGGCATTTTTTTCTCGCAACACGGTGAAGATGAGCGCGCCCAGAAACAGCGGTAGCGACAACAGCATGCGCATGGCCAGCAGGGTGGATGCGTCAACCGGGTAGGCATACGCCAGCTTCACCACAATCGCTTTGCCAGAAAAAAAGATGGCGCCCAAGAGCGCCAAACCCACGCCCCAAGCCGTGGGTGATCGTTCCAATAAAGCGCGCGTTCGGCTCAAGGCTGGCGCGCGCTTTTACAAACGTTTGATGAGGCTCGAGGTGTCCCAGCGCTGGCCGCCCATGCCCTGTACCTCGGCATAAAACTGGTCAACCAGTGCGGTCACTGGCAGCTGAGAACCATTGCGGCGTGCTTCTTCAAGCACCAGGCTTAGGTCTTTGCGCATCCAGTCTACTGCGAAACCGAAATCGAATTTTCCCTCCACCATGGTTTTGCCACGGTTGTCCATTTGCCAGCTTTGTGCGGCACCTTTGCCGATCACTTCAAGTGCTTTGTTGACATCAAGCCCAGCATTCATGCCGAACTTCAGTGCTTCTGACAAACCTTGCAGCAAACCGGCAATACACACCTGGTTTACCATTTTTGTCAGCTGACCGCTGCCCGATTCACCCATCAAGGTAACAGCCTTGGCGAAAGCAGCAATTACGTTCTTCGACTGTTCAAAGTCTGCATGAGTTCCCCCGCACATCACAGTCAACTGGCCATTTTCTGCACCAGCCTGACCACCAGACACTGGAGCATCGATGAAACCGAAACCTGCGTCTTTCGCATGTTCAAACAGTTCGCGGGCAATTTTTGCACTGGCTGTGGTGTGGTCGATGAACACCGCGCCTGGCTTCATGCCGTGGAAAGCGCCATTGATGCCCGTGCAAATTTGGCGCAAGTCGTCGTCGTTGCCCACGCAGGCGAAAACAAAGTCCTGGCCTGTCGCGGCTTTTTCGGGCGTTGTGGCCATTTTGCCGCCGTGCTGTGAAACCCACTTTTCCGCTTTGGCCGAGCTGCGGTTGTACACAGTCACCTCGTGGCCTGCTTTGGCCAAATGACCTGCCATGGGGTATCCCATAACGCCCAAACCCAGAAAAGCAACTTTGAAACCCATATTGACCACCTGAAAAGTTTTAGTTCTTGAGAGAACTGTATCGGAATAGAACCGGTATTGCGCTTCGGATCATCCCTAGGTTTTGCGATTTGATACGATCGGAGCTTGTTGCATTTTTGCGTGGTCAAATGATGAAAATCTGGGTTGACGCCGACGCTTGCCCTGTTGCAGTGAAGGAAATCATTTTTCGTGCGGCCGATCGAACTGGCATTGAAACCACCTTGGTGGCCAATCAGTACATTCGTACGCCACCCTCGAAGTTCATCAAGCTGTTGCAAGTGCCCCGTGGTTTTGATGAGGCCGATGATGAAATTGTACGCCGCGTTGAGGCCGGGAATTTGGTGATTACCAGCGACATTCCCCTGGCTGCCCAATTGGTGGACAAAGGGGCGCAGGTTTTAAGCCCGCGTGGGGAAATGTTCACCGCAGAAAATATCAAAGCCCTTCACACGATGCGCGATTTCATGGACACCATGCGGGCAAGCGGCATTGATACAGGCGGCCCACCCGCTTACAGCCAGGCGGACCGAAAAACCTTCGCCAGTCAGTTCGACCGAATCATCGCGAAGTTTCCCAAGGCTGTTTAGCCTTTCTCAACCGTCACTTCACTGATCACAATCACCGGGCTGGAATTGGTGTAGTTGGGAATGTCTGCCATGATTTCTTGCGCATGGGGGCCGAAAGCGGCCTGAAATGCCTCGACTGAATCCACCAGCAAATGTCCCATGGCCACAAATGCCGGCGCGTCCCCAGCGCCACCGGCCAGGCCTTTGTCGACCGTGTAATGGTGCAGGGCTTTGCCCATTTTGCTTTTCACCAGCGGCATGTGGGTGGTTTTGTAGTAATCGTGGTCAAAGCTGACGCCTTGCGCATTGGGGTACATCACACTGACTTTGATCATTTTTGGTTTGTCTCCTCGACTGCCTCTATTTAATCCAGACCTGCTTGGCGTTAACAAACTCGCGAATGCCGTGTGGCCCAAGCTCGCGGCCGTAACCCGATTGCTTGATGCCACCACTGGGCAGTCGGGGGTCGGTTTTTACAATGCCATTGACTGCCACCTGTCCGGCCTGCAGTTCATGGACTGCGCGCATGGCTTTGCTGGTGCTGGCTGTCCATATACTAGAGCCCAAACCGTAGTTTGTGTTGTTGGCCACTGCCAGTGCTTCATCAATATTTTCTATTTTCATCACTGCCATGACCGGACCAAAGGTTTCTTCCTCAAATGCACACATGCCGGGCTGCATATCGGCCAGCAAAGTAGGGGGATAGTGGTAGCCAGGCGCATCGGGAAGCTGACCGCCCAGCAGGCACTTTGCACCTTGTTCAATGGTTTGCTGCACCTGGCGATGAAGGTTATCGCGCAGGTCCTGGCGGGCAATGGGGCCAATGTCGGTTGTAGATTCCAGCGGGTTGCCCATTTTCAGTTTGGCCAGCCGCACCTTGAGCAAGGTGGTGAATTCTTCATAAACCTTCGCTTCAATCAATATGCGTTTGGCCGCAATACAGCTTTGACCGGCATTGATGATGCGTGACAACACCACCACATCGGCTGCGCGTTCCAGGTCGGCATCGGCCAGTACAATACAGGGGTCAGAGCCCCCAAGTTCAAGCACCGCAGGTTTGAGCTCCGATGCGGCGGTGGTTGCAACTTTTCGACCTGCCGCGCTTGAGCCTGTAAAGCTGACCGCCACAATGCGCGGGTCGCGAATGGCTTGTTCCACATGCTCGGTGCGCAGCGGCAAATTCACCACCACGCCAGCAGGCGCACCCGCCTCCTGAAACAAGTTGGCCAATGCCTGCGCCGTGGCCGGTACGTTCGGGTCGTGCTTCATGACGCAGGTATTGCCCGCCATCAGTGCCGGGGCCAGGTAGCGAAAGGCCAGCCAGGCTGGTGCATTCCAGGGCAATATGCCTAACAAGGTGCCCAATGGCTGGTACTTCACATAGCTTTCCGATGCATCGGATGCGATCCATTCGTCGGCCAAATGCCTGCTGGCATGCTCAGCATAGTACTCGCAACAGCTGGCGGCTTTTTCTACTTCCGGGCCACCTTCTTTCACGGGTTTGCCCATTTCAAGTGCCATTAGTTCAGCCAGCCTGCTTTTGTGTTTGCGCAATTGGGCAGCCACTGCATGAAGCACTTTGCCGCGCTCAGTAAATGATTTCGAGGACCACGCAGGAAAGGCTGCAGCAGCAATGCCAATTTGTGCGCTGATTTGTTCACCTTGCAGGGCAAGATGCTCGCTGATTTTTTCGCCGGTGAATGGGTTGGTTGATGTGAGCATGGCAGTGGTCATACAGCTTGGTCCTCCTGCGTATTTGTGTCAGTGGCCGCTTTTTTCTTGCCGGGTGTGGTGTTCACTGCACTGAGCGTGTGAACGTTTTTTTCAGGTTTCACGGTGAAATCGCGGTCGAGCGAAAAAAATGATTCGCAACCGTTTTTTGTAATGATGATGGTGTCGGAGATGCCGCAGGTTTTGTCACCATCCACACCCCACATCCACGGAATGATGTGAAAGGTCATGCCCTCTTCAAGGATGGACGATTCGCCCTGCTTCAAACTCATGATGTAGCCTTCATCCCAGCTGGGTGGGAATGCAATGCCGATTGAATACCCTGAGCGGGTAATCAGCCGAGCGCCCACATCGTTGTGGGTAATGATATTGCGCACCAGGTTGTCGGCATCCGACACGGTCATGCCCGGTTGAAAATACTCATGAACGGCATCCAGCGCATGCTTCATGGTCTCTTGCGCTTTGTACATGGAGTCGCTGAGTTCACCCAGCACTGCAGTGCGCATCATGGCGGTGTGGTAGCGTCTGTAGCATCCACCCACTTCCAGAAATACGTGTTCGCCGGGTTTCACCACACGGCCTTCCCAGGTGGCGTGGCCTATCATGGTGCGTGGTCCGCTGGTGACGTAAGGCATCACGGCGGGTGGCTCTCCACCAGCCTTGAACATGGCCGACGAAATGGCAGCGCCAATGTCATTTTCGGTGGCGCCGGGAACACAGGCCTCCAGGCCCGCTTTCATGCCCGCTTCCGTTGCAGTTGCGGCTTTTCTCATGAGCTCAATTTCAACCGGCGATTTGCGCAAGCGGCCTTGTTCAACAATGCCGAAGCAGTCCAGCAGTTTGCCTTTGCTCAAGCGGGTGTGGACAAAGTCTTGCTGGTAGGCCGGGAAAAAATAACTGTTTCTCTCGTAGCCAATTCGTTTGTCATCCAGCCTGAATTCACGCAGTGCATCCAGCAACATTTGAATGGCATCGCCAGTGTCGGGGTAGGGGCGCGATTGTTCTACCCAAGTGCGCGCAAACACATTCGATTCTTCCAGTGCACGGGTAATCATGAACGGCTCGTCTTCAAGCGGTACCACCAGTGCCTGAAAAAATGAGTACCCCGTTGTTTGATAGTCGGTCAGGTACATGATGTTTTCAGGATCGGTGATCACCACCGCATCCAGCCTGCGCTGGGCAATACGCATGCGCAATTCCGCGATGCGCCGCTCGTATTCCTCGAAAGGAAAGGTCATGTCATCACGTTTTTTCATGCGGCCTCCATCACGCGGTTCACCGCCTTGATCAAGGTGTTCAGGCCTTCTTCCAAGTCGCTGTCAGGAATGGTCAACGGTGGAATCAGTTTGATGACTCGCCCGCCAGTGCCGCAGCTTGCAATCATCAGGCCGTTCTCGAAACACTGGTTCACAATGGCTTTCGAAGTCTCGGTGCTGCCCACGTTCAATCCCAGAATCATGCCCTTGCCGGTCAGCTCCAGTTGTGGGTGACGGTGCACCACACTTTGCATGGCCGCGTGCATCACCTTTGCCTTGCGCTTCACCTCGGTCATGAGTTCATCGTTTTCGAAGTAGGTGAGCGCTTCACGACCGGCCACAAACGACAGGTTTTGTCCGCGGAAGGTGCCGGTGTGTTCCCCCGGCGCCCAGTGCTTGTCAATTTCAGGCTTCACCAAATTCAGCGCCATGGGTGTGCCCCAGCCGCCGATGCCTTTGGCCAGGCACACAATGTCGGGGTCAATGCCCAGTTCATCAAAACTGAAATAGCTGCCTGTGCGGCCGCAGCCCACTTGAATGTCGTCCACAATCAACAGGGCACCCAATTCATGCGCAAGTTGTTGGAGTGCTTGAAGCCACTTGGCGCTGGCCACCTTCACACCACCCTCAGCCTGAATGGTTTCAATCAAGAATGCGGCGGGTGGTGCCACGCCGCTGGATGTGTCGGCATACAAGGCGCGCATGCGTTCAATGCTTTCTTCACCGCAGCCCAAAGTGCAACCTTTGCAGGGCGTTTCGCAGCCAAAGGCTTGGTGGGTCACATGTTGCAAAGGTACACCCGCAGCGCCACGGAAATACGCATTGGCGGTGCAAGCCAGCGAACCCAGAGTCATTCCGTGAAAGCCATGCGAAAAGGACACAATTTGTTGTCGGCCCGTGACGCGTCGTGCAATTTTTAAAGCCGCCTCGACGGAGTTGGTGCCTGTGGGTCCCATGAACTGCATTTTGTGCGGCATGTTCCGGGGCTTGAGCACAACCTCTTCGAATTTTTCAATAAAGGCACGCTTGGCCACTGTGGCCATGTCCAGGCTGTGGGTGACACCGTTGGATTGAATGTAATCCACCACTGCTTTTTGCATGCGCTCGTTGTTGTGCCCAAAGTTCAGCACACCGGCACCTGCAAAAAAGTCGATGTACTCTTTGCCGTTTTCATCGGTTTGTCGGGCGTTCAATGCCTTGTCAAACACCACTGGATAGGTGCGGCTATAGCCGCGCACATCGCTTTCTCGTCGCTCAAAAGTTTGCATGTTCATTCACATCACTCCTTGTTGTTGTGTGTTGGGTCGGGCGCGCCAGCCAGGTGCGCGTAAAGGCGGGCAACCGGTTCAATCAAGGCGTCGTTGAAGTCGTAGAAAGGGCTGTGGCAGGGAACGGGTTCTTCCCCCTTTTTGCCTGCGCCCACCAGGGCAAAAGCCCCTGGAATTTCCTGCAGGTAATAGCTGAAATCTTCCGAGGCCATAATTGGCACGGGTGTGGCAACATCAAAGGCCGCGTCGCCCATCACCGCACGCCAAGCGGCCCTTAACTTGCCTGCCTGCGCGGCATGGTTGATGGTGGCGTTGTAGCGCGGTTCAATGGTGACTTCGGCGCTTACGCCATAGGCGTGGGCGGTGTTCTCCACCACTTCAACAATCAAGGCGTTAATTTGCTCTCGGGTGGTGGAGTTGGGCACACGAATGCTGCCACCCAGTACAGCTTGTTGAGGGATAACCGTGGGCCCGCTGGGTGCGTTAAATGAGGTAACACTAAGCACAGCGGTTTGTTGGGGCGCAAGCCTGCGCGCCACTACCTGTTGCAAGGCCTGCACCATGGCACTGCCCGCCAACACAGGGTCGCGGCACAATTCAGGCTGGCTGGCGTGGCCGCCCTGGCCGTTTACGGTAATTTCGAATGTACCGTTACCGCACATCACAATCCCGTCAGGGCAAACCAGTTGGCCTTCAGGTATGGCAGGCCAATTGTGCCAACCGTAAATTTCATCAATGCCTTCCAGTGCGCTGTCCTCAATCATGCGCAGCGCACCGTGCCCACCTTCTTCGGCGGGTTGGAATATCAGGGTGATTGGCCCTGGCAATGTGTGTTCAATACTTTTCAAGTATCTGGCTGTGGCCAGTAGGGCGGCAGTGTGGCCGTCATGCCCGCAGGCATGCATGCAACCCAATTGGCGGGAGGCCCAGGTTTTGCCGGTTTGTTCTTCAATGGGCAAGGCGTCAATATCGCCGCGCAAGGCAATGTGGCGCGCACTGAATGCAGTGGCCGAAGTATTCAGGCGCGCCAAGGTGCCGGTGCCCGCGCATGGGGACCAGCTAATATTCAGTTCGCTGAGCGTTGTTCTTATTTTTTGAGCGGTGCGTGTTTCATGCCAGCTTAGTTCAGGCTCGCTGTGTAACTCTCGTCGCAAACGTATCGCTTGGCTAATTGTGTTTTGCCAGAACGCAGACATTGCCCTCCCTGTTAAATGGACTATCCTTTTACCTTAACACCAGAAGGGACTGCATTAAAACCGTTGAAGTTCCGGGATAACCCTTTAAAAAGTAAATAAATTTACTTTGACCAAGCTAGGTCTAGGTCAAGGATTAACAATACGTGGATGACAGAAAATGCAACTTTGGGCGCATCGCGGCAGCGGAAAAGGCGAGCTTGAAAACACGCTGAAAGGTTTTGAGATTGCATTAAATTCCGGATTTAAAGCCGTGGAGTTTGATGTGATGTTGACGGCCGATGGCGTGCCCATGATTCACCACGACTGGGTAATGGGGCGTTGCGCCCGGTCTGTTGACCCCGCCATGGCGGCCACCGATCCGCTAACCCGTTTTGACAGTCTTCGTGCTCGCGACCTTCGGCATTACTCGGTGCAGGGCGAGCCCATACCCAGCCTCGCCCAAACCATTCAGTTCTGCTTAGAGCATGGCATGCGCGCCAATGTGGAACTGAAAGCCACCCACCCAGCCAACGCGATTGCCTTGGGGCGGGCGGTGAAGGTCGCAGTTGAAGAATTGCCTGCCGATCAACAGCACCACATTTGCGAGAACTGGGTGTTTTCCAGTTTCTACCATGCAAGCCTGTTGCCACTGAAAGGTTATGACCTTGCCTTGTTGTACGAGCAGTTGCCCGACCACTGGGCGCTGCATGCCGATGCGCTGCAGGCCAGTGCCATTCATTTGCACTGGAGCGGGGCGGAGCCCACTGCTTTGCGCCGCATACACACCACAGGGCGGCTGGTTCGGGTTTATACCGTGAACGACGCGGAACAGGCGAAAACGCTGCAAGCCTTGGGTGTAAAAGGGCTTTTTACGGATCGAATGACCTTATAATCGAGGGTTAAACCAAAAACCGCATGCCGCTTTACTCAGGAAGGTAGCCCCAACATGAAAGTCGCTGACATTCGCGAAAAGTTTCTTGATTTCTTTGCCAGCAAAGGCCACACCAAGGTGGCTTCCAGCAGCCTGGTGCCGGGCAACGACCCCACCCTGTTGTTCACCAACAGTGGCATGGTGCAGTTCAAAGACGTGTTCACCGGCAAAGACAAACGCCCATACACACGGGCTACTTCCAGCCAGCGTTCAGTTCGCGCGGGCGGCAAGCACAACGACCTTGAAAACGTGGGTTACACGGCCCGCCATCACACCTTTTTTGAAATGCTGGGCAACTTCAGCTTTGGCGATTACTTCAAGGAAAACGCCATTCAGTACGCCTGGGAATTGTTGACCACGGTTTACAAGCTGCCGCCTGAACGCCTGTACGTCACGGTGTATCAGGAAGATGACGAAGCCTACAGCATCTGGAACAAGCAAGTGGGTGTGCCCGCCGAGCGCATTATTCGCATCGGCGACAACAAGGGCGCGCGTTACGCTTCCGACAATTTTTGGCAAATGGCCGACACCGGCCCTTGCGGCCCTTGCACCGAAATTTTCTACGACCATGGCCCCGAAGTGTGGGGTGGTCCACCCGGAAGCCCTGAAGAAGATGGTGACCGATACATTGAAGTGTGGAACCTGGTGTTCATGCAGTTTGACCGCAGCGCCGACGGTGTGTTGCACCCGCTGCCCAAGCCCTGCGTTGACACCGGCATGGGCCTGGAACGTATTGCTGCAGTGCTGCAGCATGTGCACAGCAACTACGAAATTGACCTGTTCCAAACTTTGATTAAAGCGGCCGCGCGAGAAGTGACTGCGCAGGGCAACGCGGTTGATTTGACCAACAATTCACTGCGGGTAATTGCCGACCACATTCGCGCCTGTTCATTTTTGGTGGTGGATGGCGTTATTCCCGGTAACGAGGGTCGCGGCTATGTGCTGCGCCGAATCATTCGCCGCGCCATTCGCCATGGCTACAAGCTGGGTTGCCGCAAGCCATTCTTCAACGCCTTGGTTGGTGATTTGGTGGCAGAAATGGGCGAAGCCTACCCTGAATTGGCCAAAGCGGCCGCACAGGTGCAAAGCATTTTGAAGGCCGAAGAAGAACGCTTCTTCGAGACCATTGAAAACGGCATGGCCATTCTGGATTCCGCCCTGGGTGCGTTGCCCAAGGGTGGCATGCTCGATGGTGAAACGGCATTTAAATTGCACGACACCTACGGCTTCCCGCTGGACTTGACCGCCGACGTGTGTCGAGAACGCGAAATGAGTGTGGATGAAGCTGCGTTTGACGCGGCCATGAACAAGCAAAAGCAGCAGGCCCGCGCAGCAGGCAAGTTCAAGATGGACGCTGACCTGGCCTACAGCGGCGTGGCTACTGAATTCAAGGGCTACGATGCGCTTGAAGTGGCCAACGCCACCATCACCGCCATTTATGTGAACGGCACCTCGGTGAACAGCATCACTGCCGGGCAGCAGGGCGTTGTTGTGTTGGACCAAACCCCTTTCTATGCCGAAAGTGGTGGCCAGGTGGGCGATCAGGGCGAAATTTCAAGTGGCGCAGCTTGCCTGAATTTGTTCCGCGTATTGGACACACAAAAAATTCAAGCCAATGTGTTTGGCCACCATGGCGAATTGGTGACTGGTGAATTGAAAGTGGGCGATGCAGTAGGCGCACAGGTTGACCACTACCAGCGCAACCGCACCATTCGCAACCACAGCGCCACCCACTTGATGCACAAAGCGCTGCGCGAAGTGCTGGGCGACCATGTGAGCCAAAAGGGTTCGCTGGTGGACGCAGAAAAAACCCGCTTCGACTTTGCACACCACAGCGCCATGACGCCCGAGCAAATTGCCCAGGTTGAGCGAATTGTGAACGAAGAAATTCTGGCCAACGCGGAAACGCAAGCCCGCATCATGGACATTGAAAGCGCCAAGAGCGCCGGCGCCATGATGTTGTTTGGCGAGAAGTATGGCGACACCGTGCGTGTGCTCGACATTGGTTCTTCTCGCGAATTGTGTGGTGGCACTCACGTGCAGCGCACCGGCGATATTGGCTTGTTCAAAATTACCAGCGAAAGCGGCGTGGCCGCAGGCATTCGCCGTGTAGAAGCCACCACTGGTTTGGGGGCGATGGAATTTGCCCAGAAGGCGCAAGCCCAGGTGGATGCAATTGCGCAAAGTCTGCGTGTGCCCGCTGCCGAGGCAACTGCCAAAATTGGCCAGATCATGGACCAGGTGAAAAACCTGGAAAAAGAGCTGGACCGCTTGAAAAGCAAACTGGCGGCCAGTCAAGGCGATGACCTGGCTGGGCAGGCCGTGGATGTGGACGGTGTGAAAGTGCTGGCTGCCAAACTGGAAGGTGCAGATGTGAAACAGCTGCGTGAAGCCGCTGACAAACTGCGCGATAAATTGGGCAATGCCGCTTTGGTATTGGCCACGGTGCTGGAAGGCAAGGTCAGTTTGATTGCCTCGGTCAGCAAAGAGGCAACCGCCAAGGTTAAAGCAGGTGACCTGGTCAACTTTGTTGCCCAACAAGTGGGTGGTAAAGGCGGTGGTCGACCCGACATGGCGCAAGCCGGCGGCACACAGCCGGAGAATCTGGATGCGGCATTGGCCAGTGTTGTGGATTGGGTTAAAAATAAATAATCAATCAGACCGGGACGCACCATGAGCAAAGCCATTTATCAGTACTGTCCCATGTGTGCCACAAAGCTGCACGAGTTGCAGCATTCTGGTCAGCCCCGCATGGCGTGCGGTGCTTGTGGCTTCGTGCAGTGGGGCAACCCAGTGCCGGTGGTGGCTGCATTGGTGGAGTACGAGGGCAAGGTGCTGCTGGCCCGCAATGTGGCGTGGCCCGCACATTTTTACGCGCTCATTACCGGGTTTCTGGAACGCAATGAAACACCTGAGCAAGGTGCCATTCGCGAACTGAAAGAAGAAACCAATCTGGATGCAGTTGAAAGCAGCTTGATTGGGGTGTATCCCTTTCCGATGAAAAATGAAGTGATTATTTGTTATCACATCAAGGCGGTGGGCAACATTAACTTGTCGGAAGAACTGGCCGACTACAAGCTGGTAGAACCCGCTGAATTGCGCCCCTGGCGCATGGGCACTGGTTTGGCCATGGCCGATTGGCTAAGCGCCCGTCAGCTGCCTGTCAACTGGATTGAATTAAAATAGTGAAAAATCACAAGTAAGCTCACAAGCGAACTCAAGAGGAGTGAGCGAGAAACAAACAGGAGTAAGAGACATGAATTTTGACCGTGAAGTCGACGCCAGCGGATTGAACTGCCCGCTGCCCATTTTGAGAACCAAGAAGGCTTTGGCAGAAATGCAGAGCGGCCAGGTGCTCAAAGTGACTTCCACCGACCCAGGCTCGGTGCGCGATTTCGCCATGTTTGCCAAACAGACCGGCAACGAATTGGTAGAGCAGGCTGACCAGTCTGGCTCATTCGTTTTCTACATGAAGCGCCGTTAAACCGGCCGGCACCTGGTGAGCGTTGTTCTCGGCAAGCCCGAGGTGCCACAACATTGGTTGCTTGACGCCAATGTGCTGTTCTCTGAATGGACCCGTTGGCTGATGGTTGCGCTGGCTGAGCGCAGGCAGGCCACCTTGTATTGGACTCCCCACATCGAAAACGAGTGTTACCGAAATTTGGTTCGCTTGGGGCGTTTACATGCCGACGATGCGGACCAGGAGCGCCACGCCTTACCCAGCCGTTTACAGGCAGTGCTGTTGCCGCAAAACCACGAACCTTATCTGGCTGATGTTCGGCAGGTAGATGAAAAGGACCGCCATGTTGCTGCATCGGCCTTGGCTCTGCGGCACCAATTGCAACAACCCGTCGGTTTGCTCACCTGGAACTTGAAAGACTTTCCGAGAAAGCCGCTGTTGAAGCTTGGTGTGGTGCGGATGTGTCCCGATGAGCTTTGTGTAGAGCTGGCGAAAACCAAAACTGGCCTGCAGGCTTGTCTGGAACAAAGCGTGCAGTTGATGCAGGCCAGCTTGGCCACACAGCCCAGCCAAAACCCCACGGCTTATCAAAGCAAGGCGAGTCCTTTGCCACAAAACAGCGAGGACTGGATCCAGTTTTTGGGAAGAAACCGCATGCACAAGACCGCAAAGGTTTATTCTCGTCCAAATTGACTACCCCGTTCTGGTTAGTTAGATTAGGCCACGGGCGTCATATGATTGTCATACACAAATTCCGGGAATTGTATGCTGAGACTAATTTACACATCGGTTCAAGTGCCGGGCTTTGATCGCCTGGCCTTTGAGCAATTGTGTGAGCAGGCGTCTCAAAACAACCGAAATCTGGGTATCGAGGGCCTGCTGTTGTGCAATGGCATGGAGTTTATGCAGTGCCTTGAAGGCCCCCGGGAAGCGGTGAGCTCAGTCTATAAAAAGATAGTGAAAGACCCCCGGCACTCTGACATTCGTCTGCTGGTGTCTGAGACCACCGAAGAGCTGATGTTTGAAAAGTGGTCTATGGTGGGCTTGGGCACCCGGCCACAATCGGCGTTGAGTGGCGAGTCTATTGCGTATACACTTCTTGATCATCGCTTGTATCGCCCCTGGAAGTCCCTTGGGCTCGGTGCAGCTGATTTAATTTATGAATATGCCAAGGTCAAAGCCGAGCTAGAAAAAGCAGGTGAAATGGGTCTGCTGAGCAAGGTGTTCGACGTGTATTAACCAAGATTCAAGCAGGTCGCAGTATGACAATTCCTTCCCTCCTTCGTGTAATTCCCCTGTTGTGTATGCTTCCCCTCGCTGCTCAGGCGCAGGCCCCAGCGCAAGGCTTGGTCAAAGTGACCCCTTTGGGTGGCCAGCAGGGCGAGTTTTGTCGCTTTGACCGCGCCATGATTTTCGAAGATCCGAATGGCACCCGGATTTTGTACGACGCTGGCCGCACAGTGGCGGGTGCTGAAGACCCCCGCTTGGGAAAAATTGATGTGGTGTTGGTAAGCCACATGCACGGTGACCACTTGGGCGACCGGCACAACCCGGCTCCCAATGCGGGCAGCTGTGACAAACCCGATATTTCCGCCAGTGCTTTGCCCAACTCCAACAGTGTGAACATTGCTGTAAAAACCGGTGCAAAAATTGTGACTGGCAGTGAAATGCCTTCCTTCTTTGCCGCCAAATTGAAACAAGCCGGCGGTGACGAGAAAAACTCGGTACTGGTTCGTTTCGGAGCAATGCAAACCATCAACGGTGTGGGCATTACCACCGTGCCTGCTGCGCACAGCAACGGCATTGCGGGTGATTTTGTTGGGCAACGATTGGGCGATATGCTCAAAGAAACAGGGATTACGGCCTATGCTGGCCCCGCCACTGGCTACGTGGTCAAGTTCAGCAATGGTTTAACGGTGTATCTGAGTGGCGACACGGGTATCACTGGCGAACAAAAAGAAGTGGTGGGTGAATACTACAAGCCGCAATTGGCTGTGATGAACATCGGTGACACCTTCACCACTGGTCCGCGGGAAGCGGCTTATGTGGTGAATGAGTTGGTAGAGCCCAAAGCTGTCATTGCGAGCCATGCCAATGAAGTGGCCACCCAGAATGGCAAGGTAATTGCGGGTACAAAAACCGAGCAATTCATGAAGGCCAGCAAGGTGCCTGTGTACGTGCCGTTGAGTGACAAAACCATGAGTTTTGATGGCAAGGGCAGGTGCACTGCGGGTTGTTGATTACCCAGCGATTGTGAAAAAAAAGAGCACCGAATGGTTCATTTCGGTGCTCTTTTTTTGTGCCTATTTCAACTTGTTCAGCTGGCTCTCCAGCTTTTCAAGCAAAGCGCTGAATTCGGCCAGCCTGGCTTTTTCCTGATCCACCACTGCTGCGGGTGCACGGTCTACAAAGCTGGCGTTGCCCAGTTTGCCATTGCACTTGGCAATCTCAATACGAATTTTTTCTGCTTCTTTGCCAATGCGGGCACGCTCGGCTTGCACATCAATTTCAATGTGCAGCATCAATTTCAGTTCGCCAACAATTTGTACGGGTGCCATGGAGTCTGCGGGCAGTGAATCAACCACGTCCACTTTGCTGAGTTTGGCCAAGGCAGCCAACACCGGGCCAGTTTTTTCAAGAAAGGCGCGTTGCTCTGCATTGCCTTCACAACTGGCAATCAGCGGTACTTTGTCTGCCGGGCCCAAGCCCATTTCGCTGCGCAATGCGCGAATGGCATCTACGGTGGCTTTCAGTTGGAGCACAAAGCTTTCTGCTTTTTCATCAATGCGGGAAGGCACGCTGACCGGGTAGGCTTGGGTCATCAAGCTGGCTTGCACGCCTTCTTCCCTGCGCCCTGCGACCACGCTGACCGTTTGCCAGAGTTCTTCGGTGATGAACGGAATAATGGGATGGGCCAGGCGCAAAATTGTTTCCAGCACCCGCACCAGTGTGCGGCGTGTGGCGCGTTGCTGTGCGGGTGTGCCATTGGCAATTTGCACCTTGGCGATTTCAAGGTACCAGTCGCAGTATTCGTCCCACACAAACTGGTAAATGCTTTGCGCAATCAAGTCGAATCGGTAGGTCTCAAAACCTTGTGCCACATCCGCTTCAACGCGTTGCAAGGTGCTTGTGATCCAGCGGTCCGCTTGAGAAAAATCAAGGTAGCCACCTGGCGTGCAGGCGTCTGCATCGTGGTCGCTCAAACCACAATCTTGCCCTTCCGTGTTCATCAACACAAAGCGGGTGGCGTTCCACAGCTTGTTGCAGAAGTTGCGGTAACCGTCGCAGCGCTTCTGGTCAAAGTTGATGTTGCGGCCCAAGGTGGCCAGGCTTGCGAAGGTAAAGCGCAGTGCATCTGCGCCGTAGGCCGGAATACCTTCGGGGAATTCCTTGCGGGTTTTTTTCTCGATCTTCGGTGCGTCTTGCGGCTTGCTCAATCCAGTGGTGCGTTTCACCAAAAGCGTATCAAGGCTGCAACCATCAATCAAATCGACCGGGTCCAACGTGTTGCCCACCGACTTACTCATTTTCTTGCCCTCGGCGTCTCGCACCAAACCATGCACATACACGGTGTGGAAGGGCACCTGGCCGGTGAAGTGGGTGGTCATCATGATCATTCGGGCAACCCAGAAGAAAATGATGTCAAAGCCAGTCACCAACACGGAGGAAGGCAGGAAGTGTTTCAGCTCTGGTGTTTCGTCGGGCCAGCCCAAGGTGCTGAAAGGCACCAGAGCGGAGCTGAACCAGGTGTCCAGCACATCGTCGTCGCGCTTTAGTTCGCCGTTGTAGCCGATTGCGGCAGCCTTGCTGCGTGCATCCGCTTCCGTGCGGGCTACAAACACTTCGCCGTTCTCGCCATACCAAGCCGGGATTTGGTGGCCCCACCACAACTGGCGGGAAATACACCAGTCTTGAATGTTGTTCAGCCACTGGTTGTAGGTGTTCACCCATTGTTCGGGCACAAACTTAACCTGGCCCTGTTCAACTGCGTCGATCGCTTTTTGGGTAATGCTTTTTCCGGTGGCATCACCCTCGGCCACTTTGGTCATGGCCACAAACCACTGGTCAGTCAACATGGGTTCAATTACCACGCCCGTGCGGTCGCCCTTGGGAACCATCAGCTTGTGGGGCTTGATTTCGCCCAGCAGGCCTTGTTCTTCCAGGTCAGCCACAATTTGCTTGCGGGCGACAAAACGATCCATGCCCACGTACTTGGCAGGTGCTTGCTCGTTAATCGTTGCATCCAGCGTCAGGATATTGATCAGCTCAAGCTTGTGGCGCTGGCCCACGGCATAGTCGTTGAAGTCGTGTGCGGGTGTTACCTTCACCACGCCCGTACCGAAGCTGCTGTCCACGTACTCGTCGGCAATAATCGTCAACTCGCGGTCGCACAAGGGCAGCTTTACTTTCTTGCCAATCAGGTGCTGGTAGCGTTCATCGTCGGGGTGAACCATCACGGCAGAATCACCCAGCATGGTTTCCGGGCGGGTGGTGGCCACTGTCAAGTGGGTCAAGCCTTTCACGGGGTCAGCTTCAACCAGTGGGTACTTCAGTTCCCACAGGTGGCCTTCGGTTTCAACGCTTTCCACTTCCAGGTCAGAAACGGCAGTTTTCAAAACCGGGTCCCAGTTCACCAAGCGCTTGCCGCGGTAAATCAGGCCTTGCTCAAACAGGCGAACAAAGACCTCGGTGACCGATTTGGACAGGGCCGGGTCCATGGTGAAGTACTCGCGCTGCCAATCTACGCTGGCACCCATGCGGCGCATTTGCTCGGTAATTTTGCTGCCGCTTTCGTTTTTCCATTCCCAAATTTTCTCCACGAATTTTTCGCGGCCCAAATCGTGGCGGGTAATGTTCTTGGCGGCCAGTTGGCGTTCAACCACAATTTGCGTGGCAATGCCTGCGTGGTCAGTGCCTGGTTGCCACAGGGTGTTGTGACCCCGCATGCGGTAATAGCGTGTCAGCCCGTCCATGATGGTTTGGTTGAATGCATGGCCCATGTGCAACGTACCAGTCACATTCGGTGGTGGGAGTTGAATGCAAAAGTCGGGTTTGCCTTCCTCTGTTGTGGCCTTGGCGTGGCCTTGGCGCTCCCATTCAGGGCCCCAGTGGGATTCAATGGCATTCGGGTCGAAACTTTTGGCAAGGGTCATGGCAGTGGTACTTGAAAATGAACAACGTCAACAAAGGCTTAGCCCGACATTATAGCGTTTGCGGGTGCCCTGCCGGCTTTGAGTTGTTTGGTCTGGGGCAGGAAAGCCCCTTTATTCCCCAATTTCAGGTGTCCCCCCTTACTGCACAATGTTCATACGTCCGACTGGGTGGCTGTCTTCAAATAGCCCTGTTCGAGTGAGGCTTTTTTAGAAATACAACGGTATGTTGTAAATCAATGACAGTTCAAAGAGGGGTGTCTCATGTTGAGTTCCATTAGTGCCAAATTCAGTGCCAGCTTGGTCACGGTGATCGCGCTGGGCGTGGTAGTCGGTGGCCTGGGTGTGTTTAACAGTAAGCGGATCATGGATGCCAATGCCAAAAACGAATTCACCCACGAGGTGATCGAGAATGTGCTGGGTGTTCGCGAGAATCTGTTGAATATTGAAACCGGCGAACGCGGATTTTTACTGCGTGGTGATGAGGCTTACCTGACCCCGTACAACGACGGCAAAGAGCAGGTTCGCAAACACCTTGACAAGGCTTCTGAGTTGACAGTCCACAATCCGGTTGTCACCGAGGAGTTGCGCTTGTTCAACGCACATTACCGAACTTGGCTGAACTCCGTCATTGATCCGTTGATCGATGCCAAGCGTTTGGTCATCGAGGGCAATATGGCCCCGGAAGACTTCAATGCCTTGGTGGATTCCACTCCGGGCAAACCATTGATGGACAAAATGCGTCAGGCTTTGGCCAAAGTGGAGGCAGAAGAATACCGCTTGCTGAAGCAGCGCCAAGAGGCCAGCCAGGGTGTTTACCAGCAATCCATTTGGATTACTGTGGCCATTACCTTGTTTGCCCTGTTCACTGGTTTAACCTTGAATTTCCTGATTTCCCGTTTGTTTAAACGCAAGTTAGGCACTGCGACAATTCACATCAATGCTTTGGCCGAAGGCAAGCTGAACAGCAATATTCAGGTGCAGGGCAAAGACGAAGTCGACGGGCTGTTGCTTGCACTGGGCAAGGCACAAACCAATTTGCGTGGTTTGATTGAGGGTATTCGTGGTTCCACTGCCTCGTTGACTGAGAGTGCAAGTGCCGTGCGTACTTCGTCCGATGAAATGAACAAGGCGGCTTCTGAGCAGGCGGATGCCACGTCGTCCATGGCTGCGGCAGTCGAGCAATTGACTGTGTCGATTAGCCAGATCACTGAGAACTCCAACGATGCTTCACACACAGCCATGCAGGCCAAGCAGTCTGCCGATCAAGGCAGCGTCACTTTGGGCCAGGTGGTGGACGGCATTCGGAAAATTGCCAGCTCGGTGCAAGGCAGTGCCAGCACAGTGCGCTCGCTTGAGCAGCAGTCCAATGAAATTTCCGAGATTATTTCAACCATCACCGACATTGCCGACCGCACCAACTTGTTGGCCTTGAATGCGGCCATTGAGGCGGCACGTGCAGGTGAAAGCGGTCGTGGTTTTGCAGTGGTTGCCGATGAAGTACGCAAACTGGCTGAGCAAACGAAGGGCTCGTCTGAGCGCATTTCAACCATGGTGTTCCAGATTCAGAGCATTACCCAGCAGGCTTCCAAGTCCATGGAAGATTCGGTGGGTATGGTGAAGCAGGGCATTGAACAGGCAGACTCGGTGTCGGGAACCATTGACCAGATCAAGGCCAATGCGGACCGCGTGAATGAGGCCATTCAGGCCATTACCGTGTCGATGAAAGAGCAAAGCAATGTGAGTGTTGAAATTAGCCGCAACGTGGAGCGTGTTGCGCAAATGACCGAAGAAAACACAGCGGCCATTGCGCAAAACAAGTATGTGGCTCAGCAAATTTCAGACTTGGCAGGCAGCTTGACGCAGTCTGTGCAGGTGTTCAAAACCTGACTATTTTTTCAGCGCGTCCAGCACTACTTTTTCAAACTCTTGCATCAGCTGGGGTTTGATCCGTAGCAGGGCGCGTTCGAACAGTTCAGGCAATTGCGCCCGCAAAATTTCAATTTGCGGGTCGCTCAAGTTGCCACTCAGGCGGTTACCCGTGGATTGTTCAATTTCCCGCAAACCCGATTCAATTACCTCGGTCAACAGGGGCGGGCCACCATCAAAATGTTCACTCATGTTGTTGTCCTTAAGCCCCGATTAACCGCTGGCGCGGTCAAAGGTATTCAGCGGGTAACCCCGTTCCTTGTAAAACTTGTAGCGTTGCCGCGCCAATGCCTTGTTGTCTTCGTCTGTGCCCACAATTTCAACGAGCCGTTCAAACCGCGCAAAAAACGGTGGCCACTGTTCGTCCAGGTTAATCAATAAATCGTAGTGGGCGATGTCATCGGCTTTGTCGGTCAACACAATGGGCGTGTCAGCCACACCTGGGTGGCCACTGACCACATGGGGTAAAAAGTCCTCTTCCGAGAAAGTCCACAGCAGCTTGTCCAGATTTTCAAGTACCTCGGGACGGGTGCTGTAGCACACAATTTTCAGCCCACTGCCGTACGCCTTTCGAATCAATCGACAGGTGTACAGCAGGTGGTCGGACACATTCAGATGAAAGTCAATTCGGGTCAATTCACAACCCTCAGGCTTTTGCGCGCTTCATGACAAACTCAGCCAGCAAAGGCACCGGGCGGCCACTTGCGCCTTTCGCCTTGCCTGAATGCCATGCTGTACCCGCGATGTCCAGGTGCGCCCAGCTGTAGGCCTTGGTGTACTTTTGCAGGAAACACGCGGCAGTGACGCTGCCTGCGGGCGGCCCACCAATGTTGGCCATGTCGGCAAAGTTGCTTTTTAACTGCTCGTGGTATTCCTCGTCCAAAGGCATGCGCCATGCTGTGTCCAATGCGTTTTGACCCGCCTTGAACAATTCATTGGCCAGTTCGTCATCGGGGCTGAACAAGCCGCTGTTCACATGACCCAGCGCCACAATACAGGCACCGGTGAGGGTGGCCACATCGACCACGGCGGCGGGGTTAAACCGCTCAACGTAGGTAAGTGCATCACACAAAATCAGGCGGCCTTCTGCATCGGTATTCAAAATTTCAATGGTTTGCCCGCTCATGGACACCACCACGTCGCCTGGCTTGCTTGCGTTACCGGCAGGCATGTTCTCGGCCGTGGGTACTACCACAATCAGGTTCAGGGCCAACTTCATTTCAGCGGCGGCTTTCATGGTACCCAACACGCTGGCTGCGCCACACATGTCGTATTTCATTTCGTCCATGCCCGCACCGGGCTTCAGTGAAATACCACCAGTGTCAAAGGTAATGCCTTTGCCAACCAGCACCACTGGGGCTTCTTTGGGGTCTTTTGCGCCGTTGTACTTCAACACGATCAGTTTGGGGGGTTCGCTGGACGCTTTGCCCACCGACAACAGGCTGAACATGCCCAGCGCTTCCATCTTTTTGTGGTCCAGCACGTCAACGCCCAGCTTGTATTGCTTGGCCAGGGCTTTGGCTGTTTCAGCCAGGTAATTTGGAGTGCAAATATTGCCGGGCAAGTTGCCCAAGTCTTTGGTCAGCTGCATGCCATTGCCAATGGCTTGACCAATGGCGGCGCCTTTTTCAACAGCCTCTTGGGTGGATTTGGTGCAGGCCAGCTCGAAGGCGGGAGGGGCGGCTGCGTCTTCATCCTGTTTTTTGCAGGCTGAAAAGCTGTAAAAGCTCTCGGTAATGGTGCGTGCGCACAAAGCCGCAATTTCCTTGTCGCTGCTTTTCTTGGGTACTTCTTGGTTCACGGCGAAAAATACCTTCGCAGGCTTCAGGCCTTTGAGCGCTTCGCAGGCGGCACTGGTGGCTTTGCGCAGGGTTTTGGTGGTCAGCTTGTCGGCTTCATCCAGACCCACCAGCACGTACACCGGCGCGCCGGCTTTCGCGGTGTTGAAAACCACGCGGCAACTGCCAGCATTGCCCAGGTTTTTGTCGGTTTTACAGGCATTGGCCACCAAGCCTTCGGTGTCAATGTCGGCCCGTTTGGCGGCTGCGGTCAATTCACCCTCTTTGTACACAGCAACCACAGCCACATCGCAACCCTTGGTGGGCACAGGTCCGCCGGCAGTCACTTTGGCGACAGCGCCCGTACCCGCCTTGAAGCTGAACATGGGCGGTGGCGTCGGCGCCGCTTTTTTGGCGACACGTGTGGAACTGGTTTTTCTGGCTTTGGGAGTGGCGGGTGTTGCTGTCATGGTGTTCCTTCTTGCGATTAATGCTCGACCATTCAAAACGAATGCATGCGACAATCTACCATTATTAACAAGCTGGGTTGGCGAGTCAAAGCACAGCCCACCTGCATTGCATGCTGTTTCGATCCACTTTTCGAAAAGACTTCGCACAAACCGCTGGCGCCACCTTCGTGGCCCTGTTCACCATCATTGTGACCACTGTGCTGGTTCGTACCCTGGGTCAGGCTGCGGGCGGCAAGGTGGACAACGCTGAGGTATTTACACTCATTTTATTGGGCGGTCTTCAATACCTGCCGGCTGCCTTGGTCATCACCGTGTTCATCGCAGTGATGGGGGTTGTGTCGCGCGCCTTCAAAGAGCAGGAAATGACCGCCTGGTTTGCCTCGGGCGTGTCCTTGTTTTCACTGGTGCGACCTGTGCTGCGCTTTGCCGTGCCGCTGACCGTGTTGGCCTTGGTGTGCTCGGTATGGCTTACCCCATGGGCCAAAGCTGAGTTGGATGCAGCCAAAGACCGCTTTGCGAAACGCAGCGATGTGAGCAAGGTCAGCGCGGGGCAGTTCCGGGAATCAGGCGAAGGCAACCGCGTGTTCTTCGTAGAGCGTCAGTCTGAAGTCACCAAGCAGGTCGAAAACGTGTTTGTAGTCGACTCCAAAGGCGACACCCGGACTGTGGTCTCGGCTGCGCGCGGTAGCGTAGAAGTGGACGCCAGTGGTCAGCCTTACCTGGTGTTGAGCGGTGGGCGCCGCGCTACACTGGACGGCACTGGAGAACGGTTTACCAGCACCGAGTTCGAAACTTACGGTTTGGCAATTGACAACACATTGGGTGCCGCCCCCAGCTTTCAGTTACAGCACCGCCGTGTCGACCTGTTGATTGCCGATTTTTCACCCGCCGCTCAAGGCGAACTGTTGTGGCGAATCAGCTTGCCCTTGTCTGCCCTGGCACTGGGTTTGCTGGCCATTCCATTGGCCTTTGTCAATCCGCGCGGCGGCAATTCACTGAACCAGCTTTTTGCCCTGTTGATTTATCTCACCTACAGCAACATCGTGTCGGTCACCCAAAGCATGGTCACCAAGGAAACCCTCGACTTCTGGGTGGCCTTGGTGCTGCCGCATGCCAGTGTATTGCTGATGTTCTACTTGTTGATGGTGAAGCGCAACCGCCCTGCGGGTGCGCCTCTGCTTCGCTGGCGCAGACCGGGTCGTGCCCTTGATTTGCAAGACGTGGTGGCGGGCCAGGAGATCAAGCGATGAAAATGTCCTCCCGCGATGTTCGCAAACAGGTCAGCAAACCATTTCAGGTACCCCATTCGCTGCTGGTGTATTTTCGCAGCGAGCTATACAAAGCCATCAGTTTCGTGATGGTGGCTTTTGTGGGTTTGTTTGCGTTTTTCGATTTGATCGCCGAGGTAGACCGTTTGAGTTTGCCCGGCACCAGCTGGTTTTATTATTTCATCGCCGTGTTGCTGGGCCTGCCCGCACGGGTTTACGAAATAGCGCCCATCGCCGCGCTGATTGGTTCCATATACGCGCTGGTTCAATTGGCCGCCAGCAGTGAATTGACTGCCATGCGCGCCGCAGGTCTAAGCACCACCAGCATGCTGAAAATGCTGGTTCGAATTGCGGCGGGCGTGGTGGTCATTACGGTGTTGTTTGGCGAGGGCGTGGCACCCTTGGCCGAAAGGGCAGCAGTGCCCATGCGCGCCAAGGCTCTGGGCTATGAGGTAGACCGTGATTTTCGCAGCGGATACTGGATGCGAGACACCTACAGTGCCCCGGATGCCGAATCACGTGTGCGTTTCGTGAATTTTGATTCATTCAACAAAGACGGCGAATTGCTCAAACTTGAATACTATGAGCTCGATCCTGAATCCAGAATTCGTGCTTGGGTTCGCGCTGAAAGTGCAAAGTTTGATCCGGACAGTGGCGATTGGGAATTGCGCAATGTTTTGCTGCAGCGTTATTTCGATGAGGCAGTGAACAACCCCGATGCGGCCCGTGCGGGTTTAACCATTCAGGCCAGTGAATTTGAATCACTCGACACCATGCGCTGGACCTCGAATTTGTCCCCAGAGTTGCTCACGGGTTTATTCGTTCGCCCTGACCGCATGAGCGCCTGGCAGTTGTACAACTACTCGAAATTCCTGAGCAGTAATTTGCAGGCCACTGACAACATTGATTTGGCCTTCGCCAAAAAAATAATGTACCCGTTTGCCATTCTCATCATGATGATGATCTCGCTGCCGTTTGCCTACCTGCATTTCCGCTCGGGCAGTGTCAGCGTAAAGGTGTTTGCGGGCATCATGATTGGCGTGGGTTTCCATTTGGTCAACAACCTGTTTTCCCACCTCAGCATGGTGGCCAGTTTCCCGCCCTTTGTGAGCGCTGCTTTGCCCAGCCTGCTGGGATTTGTGGTGGGTATGGGGGCATTGTGGTGGGTGTCGCAACCAGCGCCTTGGCGCACTTTGAATGTATTGAGGAATCGATGAGCAGTACCCAGAAAAAAGCAGTTGTGTTGTTTGGCCACGGTGCGCGAGACCCCCAATGGGCCGAACCCATGAAACGGTTGCAAAGCATTTTGATTGGGCAATTGCCCAACGTGCAGGTTGAGCTGGCTTTTCTGGAATTGATGGCACCAAGTTTGCCAGACACCGTGGATTGCATGGCGCAAGGCGGTGTGACGCACATTCAAGTGGTGCCCATCTTCTTCGGTCGGGGCGGGCATTTGAAAAATGATTTTCCGGTCATCATGGCTGAATTGAAAGCCAGACACCCGGGTTTGAACATTGAGGCCACAAGTGCTGTGGGTCAGTGGGATGCAGTGTGGCAAGCAATTGCCAATGAAATTGTTCAGCAGGTTTAATTAAAACAACTGGAGATAGAACATGAAGAAATGGTTGCTGTTGGCTGCGCTGTGTTTTTCAATCCCTGCCCATGCACAATCCACCGAGGCCGCTTGTCAGGCCAAGGCGGTGAGCAAGGAAGGAAAGCCCCTGGCTGGTGCTGCGAAAAATTCATTCATGAAAAAATGTCTGGCTGAGAACAAGGCCAGTTGTGAAGAACGTGCGGTGGGCAAAGATGGCAAGAAGCTGGCAGGTGCGGCCAAAAATTCCTTCATGAAGAAGTGCGAAGCTGCAGCGGGTTAAACGCTCGTTCTAGAGGCGATCAAGCAGCTTTGTTCGATCCGAATGGCGACCCGGTCAATTCAACACCGACCGGGTTTTTATCGCCTGCGAGTAGTTCAGCCTGTGCTTTTGCCAGCGCTTGGCCAATCAAAATAAGACAAGGTCCATCGGTGAGCTGTTCAGCAGAAAACGATGGAAGCCTGCCCAAATTCAGCGGCGTGAATTTCTCGGCAGGTAAGGACACGCTTTCACACAGAATAACCGGGGTAGCCGGATTGCGGCCTTTTTCAAGCAAGGCGGCAGCCCAGGGCCCAGCCTGACGCAAACCCATGTACACAGCCACGGTGTCGTTTTCAGTCCCGGTGAACAATTCGGTGCTGGGTACTTCATCAGCGCCCACTGAAGGGGTGGTTAAAGTAAGGCTGCGGGCCACACCACGCAAGGTGAGCGAGGCTTGCAGGCTGCTGGCCGCCGCCAGTGCAGCAGTAACACCAGGCACCACTTCAACGGTGTGGCCTGCGGTTTTCAGTGCGGTAATTTCCTCGTCGGCACGGCCAAACACCATGGGGTCGCCGCCTTTCAGGCGCACAACCAAGCGGTATTTCTCAGCCGCTTCAACAAGCTGTTTGTTGATGAAGTGCTGGGCAGTCGATTTCTTGCCGCATCGTTTTCCAACGGCGACAAGTTTTGCATTGGGGTGGGCTTCAGAAAGAAGAGAGGGACTGACCAGCGCGTCGTAAAACACACAGTCTGCCTGCATCAACAGCTTCAGGCCACGAACGGTGATTAAATCCTCCGCTCCAGGTCCTGCTCCAATCAATACAACGCGTCCCATCTCAAAAGTCCCTATTTAAGAACAAGCAACCAACAACCGGGTGAAGGGTCGTTGCTTAGTTCTTTGCAACGATCATGCCAGCTGCCACGGTTTGGTTGGTGGCACTGTCAATCAGGATAAAACTACCCGTTGCGCGGCATTCGGTGTACAAATCCGCCACGATGGGCTGGGCCAGCACCAATTCAATCTGTGCGATGTCGTTCATTTGCACCGTTTTGGTGCTTTCACCATGCAGCAGGGTGTGAATGTCGAGCACCAAATTCACGGATTTGATTTTGGCCTGGGTTTGGCGCGTGGTCTGCTTGATCCAGTACTTGCGAGCAGGGTTCAATGGCTCATTGTCCAGCCAGCAAATGTCGGCCGTCAATGCTTTCACCGGGGCGTGGTTCACTGTGTCGCCAACGCTGACAATTTGATCGCCACGGGATACATCCACATCGCGGTCCAGCACCAAGGTGACACACTGCCCCAAGTGGGCTTCGGGCAAATCATCGTTCAAAAATACAATGCGCTGTACAACTGCGCTTTGGCCAGAAGGGTGAACCACCACGGTGTCGCCCACCTTCACGCTGCCACCTTCAACACGGCCCATGTAGCCGCGGAAGTCCTCGGCTTTGTGACCATCGTGGCGGGCCACCAATTGCACCGGGAAGCGGAAACCCACCTTGTGCGCAGCTTCTGCACGGTCAGCACGGCTGGGAATGTTTTCCAGAATGGGCAGCAAGGGCTGGCCAGTGTACCAAGGGGTTTTGGGGCTGCTGGTGACCACGTTGTCGCCGGTCAGGGCTGAAATCGGCAGCACCAGCGCTTCTTGTACGCCCACGGTGACTGCCAGCTCACGCACGGCTTTTTCGGTGGCAATGAATTTGGCGTGGTCGAAATCAACCAGGTCCATTTTGTTCACGGCAAACAAAATGGCGGGAATGCCCAACTTGCCGGCAATGGCGCTGTGGCGTTTGGTTTGGGCCAGCAGCGTGGCTTTCAGGCCTTCTGTGCTTTCTTCAAATGCAACGCGGGTAATGTCGACCAGCACAATGGCTACATCGGCTGTGGACGCACCAGTCACCATGTTGCGGGTGTACTGCTCGTGGCCCGGTGTGTCGGCCACAATGAACTTGCGCGCAGGTGTGGCGAAGTAGCGGTAGGCCACGTCGATGGTAATGCCTTGCTCACGCTCGGCTTCCAAGCCATCGGTTAGCAATGAAAAGTCGATGGTATCGCCGGCAGTGCGCTTGTTTTTTGCCTTGGAAATGGCAGCCAGCTGGTCGGCAAAAATACCTTTGCTGTCAAAGAGCAGGCGGCCGATCAGGGTAGACTTTCCGTCGTCGACAGAACCAGCGGTGATGAAGCGCAGTACCCCATGGTCTTGGGTGCTCAGTTTCAAGGCTTCGTTAATTGCATTCATGGTATTCATCTCGTTGTTTATTTCGCGCGTGTGTTTCTCGTAGGCCCGGGGATCAGAAATAACCTTCTTTCTTGCGGCGCTCCATAGAGGCCTCGGAAGTTTGATCGTCCATGCGGGTTGCGCCGCGCTCGGTAATGTCGGTCACCGCTGTTTCAGTAATGATTTCAGCTGGCGTGGCTGCAGTGCTTGCCACTGGGCAGGTGCAGGTAATGTCGCCCACAGTGCGGAAGCGCACTGTGCGCGTTGTGACAGTTTCACCGGCCTTGGGTTGGGTCATCTCGGTAACAGGCACCAACAAACCATTGCGCTCGATAATCTCGCGTTCATGGGCGTAGTAAATGTTGGGCAGTTCCAGCTTTTCGCGTTCAATGTATTGCCACACATCCAGTTCAGTCCAGTTGGAAATCGGGAACACGCGCATGTGTTCGCCGGGGTGAACGCGGGTGTTGTACAGGTCCCAAAGTTCAGGACGCTGGTTTTTTGGGTCCCATTGACCAAAGCCATCGCGGAACGAAAAAATACGTTCTTTCGCACGTGCTTTTTCTTCATCACGGCGTGCGCCGCCCATCAGTGCGTCAAAGCCAAATTCTTCCTGGGTCTCAAGCAGTGTGACGCTTTGAAACGCATTGCGTGAAGCGTCGGGGTGCGGCAGGCGAATGGTGCCCTTTTTGATGGAGCCTTCCAGTGAACGAACAATCAGTTCTTCGCCCAATTGCTTGGCTTTCCAGTCGCGAAATTCAATCACTTCCGGGAAGTTGTGTTCGGTGTCAATGTGCACCAGGGGAAATGGAAACTTGCCAGGGCGAAATGCTTTTTCCGCAAGGCGCAGCATCACGATGGAATCTTTGCCGCCTGAGAACAGCATGGCGGGACGTGCGCATTCCGCCGCGACTTCGCGCATGATGTAGATGGCTTCTGCTTCAAGCCAGTCCAGGTGGGACATGGTGTGTTTTTGCGTGCTCACTTGCGTGCTCATGATTTTTCTCAACTTGTAGATTCAGTGTGTTTCTTGAACTTATTTCTTTAAATTTGCGTTGTGCAAACCGCATTCCTTGCTGCTTGGGTCTTCCCACCACCAGCGGCCGGCGCGAATGTCTTCACCAATGGTGATTGCTCGAGTGCAGGGTTCGCAGCCAATTGAAGGGAAACCTTCGAAGTGCAGCTTGTTCACGGGCACCTCAAACTGGCGAACATAGGTCCACACATCGGCCTCGCTCCAATCCGCCAGCGGATTGAATTTTTCAATACCGCGGTCGGCATCGAATTCCCGCACAGGCAGTGCGGCGCGGGTCGCTGCCTGCGCCTGGCGTTGGCCGGTTACCCAGGCTTTTGCACCTTGAAGGGCACGCGCCAAAGGTTCTACCTTGCGAATACCGCAGCATTCTTTGCGCAGCGCCGTGCTCTCATAAAATGCATCGCGGCCTTTGGTGTTCACGTAGGTTTCAACAGCTTGCGCTTGTGGTTCAAACCACTGCACTGTTTGACCATACTTGGCTTGCAAGGCTGGGGCTACATCCAGGGTTTGCTGGTGCAGGCGACCCGTGTTCAGGCTGAATACGCGAATGTTTAGCTTCAAGCGTGCGATTACATCGAACAACACATTGTCCTCAGCCGCAAGGCTGCTGGCCAGTGCAATGTTGTCGAACTCTTGCGCGGCTTGGGTCAACAGGGTTTCCAGCGCCTGCACTTTGCCTGCGATGTCGGTGGCAGGCTGGTGGGGGCCACGAAACACAGCAATCACTTGCTCGAATGCAGCGTTGTTTTCAGGGCTTGCTTCAACACTGTGAAAGCGCGAAGTGTTCACTGCATTCATGCTTACGCTCCTGCCGCTGCAGCCCTGCGATTGAACACAGGCAGCGACCCATCGGCACTGGTTTGGTATGGAATGGTGAAATCGGAAAACGCATTCAATGCGTCTTCAAGCGACTTGCCTTCCTTGATGTCGAATTGCGTAAAGCCGCAACGCGCCAGGTAGAAAAACTGATCGCGCCAAATGTCGCCAAATGCGCGAATTTCGCCTTTGAAGCCATAGCGTGTGCGAAGCAATACTGCGCCTGAATAACCCTGGCCGTATTTGAACACCGGGAAGTTGAATGCAATCAGCTTGAGCACATTCACGTCGCCCTGCAATTGTTCCGGGTTGTCTTCGGGGTTCAGGTACACACCCAAATCGCCCGCTTCGGCGCGTGCAGTCAATTCTGCCTTGCTTGCTTCCCACACGGACAAGTGCACCAGCACTTTGCCCTCGGAGGGAACTGCCACAGGTGCTTCAGCCGTACCCACTTCAACAACCACAAATTCATCGGTAACAATTGCGGCTTCACCGTTTAACGGCTTAACAATAATTTGGCTCATTTATGCAGCCTCCTTGTTGGCGTACACGTGGTCTTTGAAGGGCTCGGCGCCAATGCGGTCAAGGGTGTCGATGAACAACTCATCTTCATGACGCTCGCGCACATACACTTCAAGCAGCTTTACCACCACACCGGGTACATCTTCGGCGTAAAACGATTTGCCGATCACCTTACCGATGGATGCCTCGTTTCCTTGGCGGCCGCCCAGCGTAACCTGGTACCACTCCTCACCGTTTTTATCGACACCCAAAATACCGATGTTGCCAATGTGGTGGTGACCACAGGAGTTGATACATCCCGAGATGTTCAAGCTGAGATCGCCCAAATCAAACTGGTAATCGAGGTTGTCCACGGCTTCCTGAATGCCCAAGGCAATCGGAATGGATTTGGCGTTGGCCAGTGAACAGAAATCACCGCCAGGGCAGGCAATCATGTCGCTGACCAAACCAATATTCGGCATGGCCAAATTGTGTTCTTTCAGGGTGCTCCACAACTCAAACAAATCTTGCTCAGCCACATCGGACAGTACAAAGTTTTGTTCGTGAGTCACACGCAGCTCACCGAATGAATACTGCTCGGCCAGGTCTGCAATCAAGTGCATTTCATCGGTGGTGGCGTCGCCAGGGGCGATACCAGGGCGCTTCAGTGAAATGCTGATGGCCACATAACCGGGCTGGCGGTGTTCACGTGCATTGCGGGTTAGCCAGCGGTCAAAGCCTACATGCTTGGCGCGCAGGCCACGGTTTTGCTCTGCAATGGTGGCCACCTGTTCAGCACTGAACTGCTCGTAGGCGGGGGCCGTGAAGAAAGATGAAACACGGTCAAATTCTTTCTGGGGAATCACCGACACACCACCTTTGATGTGCTGCCACTCTTCTTCAACCTGCCTGGAGAATTCTTCGGGGCCAATGGCACGCACCAGAATTTTGATGCGTGCTTTGTACAGGTTGTCGCGGCGACCATAGCGGTTGTACACGCGCATCACCGCTTCGATGTAGGTCAGCAGTTCCTGCCAGGGCAGGTCGTTCTTGATGACAGAGCCGATCACGGGTGTACGACCCAGACCACCGCCCGCCAGCACTTGGGCTACCACTTCGCCAGCAGCATTGCGGGTCAAATTCACACCAATGTCGTGCACTTGCACGGCAGCGCGATCTTCTGCTGCGCCATTCACTGCAATCTTGAATTTGCGGGGCAGGTGAGCGAACTCAGGGTGGAAGGTGCTCCACTGGCGAATCAATTCGCAGAATGGGCGTGGATCTACAAACTCGTCTTTCGCAATACCTGCAAACGGATCGCTGGTGGTGTTGCGAATGCAGTTGCCGCTGGTTTGAATGGCGTGCATTTCAACTTCAGCCAGTTCAGCAAGAATCGCAGGTACATTTTCCAGTGCAGGCCAGTTGTACTGAATATTCTGGCGCGTTGTGAAGTGTGCGTAGTTGCGGTCGTATTTGGCCGCAATATCGGCAAGCTTGTGCAACTGTTTTGCACCCAGCAGGCCGTAAGGAATGGCCACGCGCAGCATGGGCGCATGGCGCTGAATGTACAGGCCGTTTTGCAGGCGCAGGGGGCGGAACTCTTCGTCTGTCAGTTCATCCTTCAAAAAGCGCTCGGTTTGGTTGCGAAACTGAGCCACGCGTTCGCGTACAAGGGCGTGGTCGTAGTCGTCGTATTTGTACATTTACATCACCAGTTTTGCGGCCACGGCGGTGAGGGTCGTGGCCAATACCCCGCGCAAGAACTTTTCAGGCACTGCGCGACTTAAATAACTGCCCACCGTAATACCGGGAATGGACCCCAGCAACAGTGCGCCCAACAAACCAAAATCAACGGTGCCCAGGCTAAAGTGACCAAAGGCCGCCACAGTCGTAAGTGGTACCGCATAGGCAATGTCGGTACCCGCAATTTCAGAGGCTTTCAGGTGCGGATACAGCATGATCAGCACCATGGCGCCAATTGCACCGGCACCAATCGATGAAACGGTCACCAACATGCCGATGACTGTAAATGCAACCACGGTCGCGATAGTACGCGTTTTGTCTTGCAATTGGGCCTGTGGATGGTTTTGCAGCCAATGAACAATTTTTGTTTTGAAAATAAGCACGCCCACGGTCAACATCACGCAAATGGAAATGGACCAGCGAATAAACACGTCAATCGGGCTGCCCTTGCCGGCATTTTGAATGTCCAGGCCGTGCAGAATTGCAATCGTAACCAGCGATGCCGGTACACTGCCCAAGCAGGCCAGCCCCACAATTTTCCAGTTGACTGTGTTGCGCAAGCGGTGAACAACAGTACCTGCACCCTTTGTAATGGCTGCGAATGCCAGGTCAGTGCCAACTGCGGTGGTGGCAGGAATGCCAAACAACACGGTCAGCAAGGGTGTCATCAAGGAGCCGCCCCCAACGCCGGTAAGGCCGACCAGAAGGCCGACCGCCAGGCCAGAAGCTACGTAGACTAAATTGATGTCGAAAGGCACGTGAAAGCTCGATGAAAATGGTTTTTTGGGACTTGAAGTGTAAGCGCTAGCCCTTATAATTCAAACGATAGTATTTCCATTTATATATTCCCCTGTGGAATAAAGGGTTTTTATGAACTTGCATCAGCTTCGATTCGTTCGGGAAGCGGTTCGCCATGACTTCAGCTTGACCGATGCGGCCAAAGCGCTGTTCACCTCTCAGCCAGGTGTGTCCAAGGCAATCATCGAATTTGAAGAAGAGCTGGGTTTTCAGATTTTCAAGCGACACGGCAAGCGTATTAAAGGTTTAACGCCTCCCGGTGAATTGGTGTACCAAGCCTGTGAGCGCGTATTGGCCGAGCTTGAGAACATCAAGCGTGTAGGCGAAGAATTTGCAGCGCGCGAGAGCGGGCAGTTGACCGTGGCCGTGACCCACACACAGGCACGCTACGTTTTGCCACAGGCGGTGGCTACTTTTCGCAAGAAATTCCCGAAGGTGAAGCTGATTTTGTTGCAGGGCACCCCCGAGCAACTGGCCCAGTGGGTGCGTAAAGACCAGGCCGACTTGGCTGTGGCCACCGAGGCTTTGGCCGATGAGCCTGACTTGGTGACATTTCCCTGTTACGACTGGGGCCACATTGCGGTGGCGCCCACCGACTCGCCCCTGTTAAAACCTTTTGCATCGGGCGGGCGGCAAATTGCGCTGGCTGATTTCGATCAAATGCCTATCATCACCTATGAAACCCATTTTGCGGGCCGCAAGAAAATTGATGCAGCGTTTCAGAAGGCTGGGGTGAACATTGACCTGGTGCTTGAGGCCATTGATGCGGACGTGATTAAAACCTACGTGGGATTGGGTTTGGGCGTGGGTATTATTGCTGAAGTAGCTTTTGATGCGTTGAAAGACAAAGGGTTGATGGCTGTACCAGTGGACCACTTGTTTGGCCGCAACACCACGCGAATTGCCCTGCGGCAAGGTGTGTTCATGCGCACGCTGATGTATGAATTCATTGCGGTGTTTGCACCGATGTTGACCCCGAAGCTGATAGACCGCGTGTTGGGTGGGGGGCAGGCGTACGACATTTGATGCGGGGTGGCTGATTTGCTCGGAGCGGTTTGTTTGATGACGCGTGTGGTTGATTTGCTCGGAGCGCAGTACCTGTTGCGACGGAAAATCTGTTGGCCCCAAGCTGAACCTCGCCTTGCCTGAAACCGCCCCTCGAAGAAGGCGGTCGGGGCGAGTTCAGGCCAGCCCGCCCAACGGCCTCGCAGCGCGAGGCGATTCCGCAAGGAATCGATGCAAAGGCGCTATTGCGCTTTGCATGACCCAAGCCAGGGGGTTAGTTGGGAGAACTCGGGCTGCGCCAAGGTCCGAATAGTGCAGCTGTGCGGCTTGTTACTGAGCGCGACTGCGCCAAGGCCCGAATAGTGCAGCGGTTCAGCTTGCCACTAGATTCGCATGTGCTTGCGAACCACCTCAAAAACTCTCGATGTGTCCTGACTCTTCGGCCCATTGGCTACCAGTTCATCCAGCAGTTTTGCGGTTTTAAACAACAGCGGCAAATGCAAACCCTGCTTCTTTGCAGCATCGGCCACCATACGAACGTCTTTTGCATGCAGGTGCGCTTCAATGGAAACCGGGTCAGTGAAACCTTTCACCATGTGGGGTCCAGCCCAATCCAACACACGGCTCGCGGGTAAGCCCGCTTGCAACAGCTCAAGTACCACGCTCAATTCAGCACCTTGCTCCAGTGCGTAATTCATGGCTTCGGCAATGCCTACCAATTGAATGCATAGTGCCATTTGATTGGCTGCTTTGATGGCCTGACCCGCGCCGGACGGCCCCACATGTCGAATGGTTTTGCCCAAGTGTTTCAGCATGGGCTCGATCTGATTGAAGGCTGCCAAATCCCCACCCGCCATCATGCTCAAGGTTGCAGCACGCGCGCCCGCAGCGCCGCCGGAAACGGGGCAGTCAATGTAATCAACGTTCCGAGACTTCAAGTGGCGCGCAATGTCAGCCACGGCGGCCGCGTCTATGGTACTGAAATCCACAATGATTGATCCGGGCTGTGCATGTTGCGCAATACCGCCGTCGCGAAACAGCAGCGATTGAACATCCGCGGTGTTGGTGACATTTAAAGCAAGCAGGCGGGTGCCTGCACACAAGGCTGCAATACTGGGTTGCGCAACAAGAGGGATGTCAGCCAGTGCTTCGAGGGTAGACGCGTTACGCGCCCAGGCCAGCACGGTGTAGCCCGCGTTGCAAAGGTGGCCCGCCATGGCGGACCCCATATTGCCAAGGCCTATGAAGCCAATGGTTTTGGGTGTTGGGGATGTTGAGTTCATCCCCGGATTATAGTCAGCGTCAGTGGGTTTGCATGCTCGGGTTTTCAGCAGTGTGCAGATCGCTTAAGCGGCAATATTGCAGTTCGCCGGTGTGCAGCTGAACCAGTACTGGGTGGCTGGTTGAAATCCAGCGGCCAAACTCGGCAATGTTGTAGGCGATCACCGTGGCAGGCGCTGTGTTCAGCAGTACTTCAGCGCCTACTTTGAACAACCTCGCGGTTTGGCGAAGTGTACGTTTGCGCATCAGGGTTTGACCATCGGGGTAACGCGGCCCAAGTGAACCTGCGGCGTTGGAGTAGGCGATTGTGAGGGGCATTCTTGCCTCCAGGCTGGTGTGTACAACTTAGTTATACGGCACCAGCCTGAAAAGCAGTTTACCGAACATGGGGGGATAACCCGTTCAGTTTCTAGCGCTGTCTTAGTGAGATGGCAACAGCAACTGGTTCTGAATCAGCATGAACAACTCACTGTTCGGGTCGGCAATGCTGTCGCAAATGCTGAAATGATCGGCATTCACCTGCAACGGTGGGTTCAGACCCCAGTGCGACGCCAAATAAGCGCTTTGTTCCTTGAAGGCATCCGTTTCTTTGGTGCCAAAGGCCAGGTGCACGGGAATGGTGGGCTTGGGCATCAATGCCGGGCTGACCATGCGGGTGCGTTTCTGATTCAGCTTCAGGTCTTTCTGAATGAAGGGTGTGTGCACCAAGGGGCTCAAATCGTAAATGCCCGAAATTGCGATCACCGACTTCACCACGTCTTGGGGCAGGTCAGAGGCCCACAGGGGCCAAAACGCCAGCGCGCTCATCACGCCCAAATGCCCTCCGGCAGAATGTCCGCACACCACAATTTGGTTGGCATCAAAGCCAAAGCGGTCCGCCTGGCGATAGAGCCACTCAATGCCGCGTAAGGTTTGGCGAACACTGTCTTCAATGGTCACGCGTGGAATCAGGCCGTAATTCAGCAGTGCCACCGAGTAGCCACGGGCCACATACGGCTTGGCCAAAAAGGTGAAGTCGTATTTGTCCAGCGAACGCCAATAGCCGCCATGGATGAAAATCAACAGCGGCTTGCCGGGTTTGCCAGGAATGACATCCACGGTTTCTGCTTCCGATTCGCCGAAATACTGATTCCAGAACCCATCCAGATCAAAACGGGCGTAGCGGGACTGTTCAGCCCAGCGAGCAAAGGTTTTGGGGTGATCGGGCAGGTAAGAGCGGACGTTGTACTGGCTCTCGAGCCAAGCCACGTCGGGCTGGTTCTCGCCACTTTGGGCTTTTGTGTCGGCCATATGGCAGTGCAAAAATGTGTGTTTAGGTTGTTGGGCAGAATAAATTCGTGACACAACATACCGTAAAGGGACCAAAAAGTCCAATTTTCATGCCAATTTCGCGGTTGATTAAACACAATGGCAATAATTTTGTGCTTACAATGAAAAGTTCAGCGTTTTAGTCGAATGCTTGCCCAACACGCAAGCGCTGCAAAGCCCACCACCGCAGCGGCCATGGGCAGGGCAGTATCGTCGTGCACCACTGAAACAGCCCAACTGGCCAATCCCCCCAAACCAAATTGCGCACAGCCATACAGGGCCGAAGCTGCCCCGGCATTTTTGGGATGTTTGCTCAACAACTGTGCCGTGGTGTTGGGTGCAACAAACCCCAGTGAACCCACACACAGCAAAAAGCCAACTACCATCAATCCCAAATTCCCACTGGTCGTGCCTGCATGCCAGGCGCTGGCCAATACCACGAGAGCACCGAGCAAACCCAAGGCAGAACCGACTTTAATGAGCGGTGTGGTGCCTGTGCGTTTCACCAAACGTGTGGAGGCATAGCCAAAACCAATCAATGTCAATACGTTTGAGCCAAACAGCACAGCATATGTTTTTTCACTCAAACCAAAAAACTCGATGTACACAAATGGCGTGCCAGTGATGTAAGCGAACATGGCGGCAAAGTGCGCTCCACCTGCAATGATCAGCAGGCGTGCATCGCTGTGTTGACATACCGTCAAATATCCCCGGAAGGCCAGGGAAATGGAAGTTTGGCTGTGGGTTTGACTTAATGTTTCGGGCAGCAACAGGTAGGCGGCGACCGTGCACGCTGCACCAAACAGCGCCAAGGAGAGGAATTCATAACGCCAGGAACCCAGTTCCAGAATGTAGGCCCCCAAAAGTGGCGCAATCATGGGGGCGATCGAAGTAACCATGGCAATCATGGCCATGACCCGGGCTGAATCGGTTTCGCCAAACAGGTCTCGAATAACAGCACGCGAAATGACAGCTGCTGCGCCGCCGCCAAAAGCCTGAATCAGGCGAAACAGCAAAAGTTGTTCAATGCTTTGAGCCAACATGCAGGCCACGCTTGCAACGACGAATACACTGGTGCCGGCGAAGATCATTCGCCTGCGGCCAAACCGGTCGGAAAGTGGTCCATAAAAGAGCATACCCATGGCAAACCCGGCCAGAAACACAGTCACTGTTTGTTGAACACGCCCTGCTGGTGCCTGTAGTTCGTTGCCGATTGCCGAAAGGCTGGGCAAATAAAGATCAATCGCCAGTGGGGCGAATGCGGCCAGTGCAGCCAGCAGGAAAAACATGGGGCGGTTAATCAAGACCGGGTTCCGTTTTCTGGGTAATTCGGCATTGTACGCGTTGCGCAGCGCACCATTGAGTAAAGCAATTTGACAGAGCGCGTTTACCTATTTATGGTCATGATCATGTAGCCAGTTCGGTTTATGGGGTGCAGTATGGAATTCACGTCGCTCGATCTTGCCCGAATTCAGTTCGCGGCCAACATCACCTTCCACATCTTGTTTCCAACCATCACCATCGGCCTGGGCTGGGTGATGTTTTATCTGCGCTTGCAGCATGTACGCACCGGAAAAACCGAATGGGAGCAGGCCCATTATTTCTGGACAAAAATTTTTGCGCTGACTTTCGCCATGGGCGTGGTGTCTGGCATCACCATGAGTTTTCAGTTTGGCACCAACTGGCCGGGCTTTATGGAAAAGACCGGAAATATCTCCGGCCCCCTGCTGGGCTACGAGGTGTTGACCGCTTTCTTTTTGGAAGCAACTTTTTTGGGCGTGATGCTGTTTGGTAAACAACGTGTGTCGCCCAAGGTTCATTTGTTGGCGACTTTCTTGGTGGCTTTTGGCACCACCTTGTCGGCCTTCTGGATTCTGGTGCTGAACAGCTGGATGCAAACCCCGCAGGGTTTCGAAATTATTGATGGCCAGATGCACGCCACCAATTGGCTGGAAATCATCTGGAACCCATCTTTCCCGTATCGCTTCACGCACATGTTGCTGGCCAGCGGCTTGACTGTGTTCTTTGTGATTGCGGGCGGTAGCGCACTTCAAATTCTGCGCAAACGTGAAAAGCCTTTCACTCGCCACATGTTGAAGCTGGGAGTTTATGGCGCAGCAGCACTGATTCCTGTCCAGATTTTTGTGGGCGATTTGCATGGTTTGAACACCTTGAAACACCAGCCTGCCAAAGTGGCTGCCATGGAAGGTGTGTGGGAAACCGAGAAGGGTGCACCACTGCTGTTGTTTGCCATTCCTGACAGCGAAGCGCGCACCAATCATTTTGAAATTGGCATACCGAAAATGGCCAGTTTTATTTTGACGCACGACTTCAACGGCGAAATCAAAGGGCTCAATGATTTCCTGAATACCCACCCCCCGGTAGGGCCTGTGTTTTATTCCTTCCGGGTCATGGTGGGCATGGGTGTATTGATGCTGCTGGTTTCTTGGGCGTCGGTATGGGCTTTCCGCAAAACCGGCCCAGTGCTTGAAAACAAAACCCATCGACTAATATTGACGGCTTTGATGTTCATGATGTTCTCGGGCTGGGTGGCCACCGTGGCGGGTTGGTGGGTCACTGAAATTGGTCGCCAGCCTTACGTGGTGTATGGCGTGTTGGGTACTGCCGATGTGGTGGCTCAACACCCGCCCCAATTGCTGGCTTTCACGGTGTTGTTGTACATGGCCATGTACATTGGGCTGATTATTTCGTACGTGTGGGTGTTGCGGTACATGCTGCTGGGTGGCATTGGCTCGTCGAAGAAAGTCAATTGGGGCGGTGCAGCACCGGCCACCACGCCCGCTGACAAACTTCGCCGTGAACAATAAAAGGGGTGCCTGCCATGACATTCAATGAGTTTTTACCTTTGCTTTTCATGGGTGTAATGGGTTTGTCCCTGTTGATTTACGTGGTGCTGGATGGGTACGACCTGGGCGTAGGCCTGCTGTTGCCCCATGCGACCGACGACGAAAAAGACACAATGATCAACTCTATCGGCCCGTTCTGGGATGCGAATGAAACGTGGCTGGTGCTGGGCGTGGGCGTGCTGCTGGTGGCCTTTCCCAAAGCCCACGGTGTGGTGCTCACGGCCTTGTACCTGCCTGTTACTTTCATGCTGCTGGGCCTGGTGTTAAGGGGAGTGGCATTTGATTTCCGGGTAAAGGTGGATATTGCCTACAAGCCTTTGTGGAACCGGATTTTTTTCATTGGTTCACTGGTTACGTCGGTTTCGCAAGGCTGGATGCTGGGTAGCTACATTACGGGCTTCTCGAACCATTGGTCCCAATTGGTGTTCAATTTGGGCGTGGCCATTACCTTGCCTTTTGCGTACACCTTGTTGGCCAGTGGTTGGTTGATCATGAAAACGGAAGGCGATTTGATTGAAAAATCCCGCCGGTGGGGGCGAATCAGTTTTTGGCCCATGCTGGCTTCAATCGCTTTTATTTCGGCCATGACCCCTTTGGTGGTGCCTGAAATTTTTGACAAGTGGTTCAGCTTCCCCAACATTGTGGCGCTGGCACCCATTCCGATCGCATCGATGTTGTGCCTGTGGGGCATTCACCATGTGCTTGGCAGTCAACGTTTGATGGACGCTGGCTACGGCTGGATGGTGTTTGCACTCACTGCGGGTGTCATGACCTTGGCCTTCATGGGTCTGGCCTACAGTCAGTATCCGTACGTGGTGCTGAATCAGCTAACCGTGTGGGAGGCTGCTTCTTCCCCCGAAGCATTGAAGATTATTCTGGTGGGTGTGGTGATCACTTTGCCAACCATCCTCGGGTACACTGCGTTTTCTTACAAAGTGTTCTGGGGCAAGGCCAAAGAACTGTCTTATCAGTAACAGCGCAGCTTTCATGCTGTGACAACGCACCGAAGGAATTTGTTGAAATGAGCATCAGGCAACTGAGCAATGAGGTCGCAGTGTGCGGCCAAATCAGTCCGGAAGATTTGGAAGCAATCGCTGAACTGGGCTTTAAAACGATTGTGAATAACCGGCCCGACCACGAGGTGGGCGCTCAACTGGCCCACTCAGTCATTGAAGCCAAGGCGAAAAGCCTGGGCCTGGCCATTCACTATTTGCCCATGGAAGTGGGGCAACCCCCCTCGGAAGTGCTGCTTGAGGACTTCAAACGCATTCTGGATGCAGCGGAAAAACCGGTTTTGGCTTACTGCCGCAGCGGCAATCGTTCCGGCCAAATTTACATGGGTGCCTGTGCCCTGAAATGAGCAGGCTTTTCACCTAGTGGTCTTTCCGGTTGTCAGCTTGATTCGCTGGCATGGCCATGGCCAGCTCGCGAATCATTCGCACGGTGTCAATGTCTGCTGCGCGATAAGCCTGCTTTCGAATCTCGTCCACGTCGTGTGACGACACCTCGGGGCCACCCTGGCTGACTGGCGCATCGCTGACCTGGTACTGAAACCGCAGCCACAGTTCACCCGATTCAGGTTCTTCAATCGAAATGGTCAGTGTGCTGTCGCCGCAAAACTGATTCGCTAAAATGCGGGTCTTGGTACGGTCTTCTTCGATCAGCTCAATGGTGTCTTCAATTTGAAAGGGGCCGTAATTGAGCACGCGTGCAAGCGTGGTGACATTGCCTTGTTGACTGGTTTGCATCACTTGCGCGTCTTCGAGGCCGAGCACGAAGCGGGTGGGTTTCCAGGCCCGTGCAACCAAACCAAACCAGAGTTGTTGCCGTGTTAACCAGTCAATACCAGGCAAGCTTGGGTCGTTGATCTGCACCAAATGTTCAAATTTCATGAAGGGGGTCCTGTGATACACAGACAAGGTACTACAAAACGTTACTCCGATTCCACCAGCTTCAACGGGGTGGTTTATTTGGTTGAAGTGCCTTCCACCGAGGAAGGGGATATTCAGGCCCAAACCCGAGACCTGTTGAATAGCCTGGAGCGCACGATGGCGGGTGCCGGCACTGACAAAAGCCATTTGCTATTGGTTCAGGTTTATTTAACCAATATGGTTCGCGATTACGAGGGGTTCAATGCCGTGTGGGACGCTTGGTTGCCCGAAGGCACCGCGCCTTCGCGCGCGTGTGTAGAGGTGAAAGGGTTGGCCAAGCCAGGCTGGAAAGTCGAGCTGGTGGTGACGGCAGCGGTGAATCCGGATTTACTGGCTTAACAAACGCAGGCGTTGTTGAAGTACTCGCAAGTTGGTTTTTAAGTGCTCGATTGACTTTGCTGCGGGTAGCTGGTTTTGAGTCAACTGGTTTTCCAGTTGCTGAATAAAGTCAGCAAACGCAAGCTCCCCCACCAATTTGCAATGCCCTTTCAGTGTGTGCAGCGCTCGTTTGGCCTCAGGAAAGTTTTCGGCCAAAAGCTGTTTTTCGGTGTCATCTGCAAGTTGCGGAATTTCAGCCGCAATCATGTCTATGGTTGTTTTCAGCAATTCTTTGTCATGGTCAAAGTTTTGCATTGGAATTGGCGACACATTGAATTTCAGGCGTGCAAGCACTGCTTCAATGTCGCTGCGCTTGAATGGTTTTGAAATGTACTCGCGCATGCCTGCAGACATGCAGGCCTCGCGGGTGTCGGCAATCGCATCGGCTGTCAACCCAACAATCGGCAGGTTTTTGTGCTGTGGTTTGGCAAGAATTGTACGGCATGCTTCAAGCCCGCCCATATTGGGCATGTGCATGTCCATGAACACCATATCAAACCTCTCCTGTTCCACAGCTTGCACGGCTGCCAAACCATCATCTGCAAAGCGATAGGAGATACCGAGCTGGGTCAGCACATGCGAAATGAAGGTTTGGTTCACCATATTGTCCTCTGCCACCAATACACGCAGGCCGGTGGAGGCGTGGCCAAACTCAGGGGCGGCAGGGTTGTTGTTCGAGGTCATATCGACAGGCAGTGTTTCATTTTCAGTGGTTTTTTGTTCTTCGACGATCGGCAGCTCCAGTGTAAAGCTGAATTCACTGCCAATGCCTTCTTCAGACCAGAGATGTATCCGACTATTCATCAATTCAAGCAAGCGCTGGGTAATCGTCAAGCCCAGGCCCGTGCCGCCATACTTGCGCGCCGTGCCAGGCTCTGCCTGAGAAAACGCCTTGAAAATCTCGGTGCGGGCTGACTCAGAAATTCCCATGCCAGTATCGCGCACTGCGAAATGAATTTTGCTTTTGATTTTTGAGTGTTTATCGGATCCCTGTTTTGCAGTAACTGTCAGGCTGACTTGGCCATGCTGGGTAAACTTCAGCGCATTGCTCAGCAGGTTGTTCAGCACCTGCATAATTCGCGGACAATCGCCAAACAGCCAGTGCGGAATGGCGGGATCAATGTCGAGCACGGTTGCAACACTGGGTTTGGCGTAGGCACTGGACACCATTTTCACCATGGCTTGCACATTGGGGCGCAACTCGAAGGGTTGAGGGTCCATGTCCAGGCGATTGGCGTCGATCTTTGAAAAATCCAGAATGTCGTTGACCACCCTTAACAGGTGCTCGGCGCTGAGTTGAATCAGTTCCAGATTGCGGCGCGGTTTTTCGGCCAGTGCGCTGTTGCTCAAGGTAACCTCAGTCAGTCCCAGTATGCCGTTCAAAGGTGTTCGGATTTCATGGCTCATGTTGGCCACAAACTGCGACTTCAAGTCATTGGATTTGTCGGCTTTCAGTTTGGCAGCTTCCAGTGCCCGGTTCTTTTTTCTCAGCGTGACCGATGCCCAATTCAACGTGTGGTGCAGCATGGCCAGCTCTCGGGAAGTGGGGGAGGTAGCTTGCTCAATACCCTGGTCTTTCACCATACGCTGTGCAAAATCGGTGAGCGCATTCAATTCAAGAATGGTTTTGCGGATGAAAAGCCACAAGGCCAGGGCGGCTGGAAAAATCAGAATGACAGCCAGCAGAATATTGCGCTCTATGAGTTCGGACTGGCGGGTCTGTAGGGGAGTCAAATCAAACTCCAGCACCACATGACCGATCAGTCGCCCCGATTCAATCGGTTCAATCACGGTCAGGTGGCGTTCGCTGCTGAGCAACTGCGTGTGTAGATCGCGTTTGTCCACATGCAAGCGAGCAACATCGTAGCGGGGGGACAGGCGCTGGGTGTTCGAATCGCGCAAAACCTGGGCCAATACTTGACCATCGGCGGAAACCACAGTGGCTGAATACAGGTCTTTGAATCCATTGGCCTTCAGTAACAAGGTTTCAATAATGGCAAAGTCTTTTTCAAGCAAATGGCTGTTGCTTGAAACTGCAATGTTGAACGCGAGGGCTGTGGCTTGTTGATTGAATACGCCTTGCAATTCATTGCGCTGGGTTTTGGTGTTAAACCAGGTAAATGCCAGCGCAAGCGTCAACACCAAACCAATGCCCAACACCAACAGTTTGGTGCCCAGGCTGGGATGAGTGATGGTGTGAAAAGACGGTTTCAATTGGAAAGAAATGCTTCAAGTCCGAGGTTTTCAAGTGGTTTGTAATCTTTGAAATAATCGGCCCGCACAGGGTTGGGCATTTGAATGTCTTCACCCACCTGTTTGTGTGTTTTGATGTGTCCCAAAATAGCGGCCGCAATTGCTTCCCGGGTGGAGGCATCTACGCGAGGGTGCGCTGCAATCGGGTGAGGTGGTGCGGGTGGGGTTTCGTAAATCACCTTGACCTTCTGTTGAAGCTCAGGCGTTTCTGCCAGTAGCGTGGCGTTGACCATGCCACCAGCTTGCCCTTCACCACGTACCACGCCACGAATGACATTGGAGTGTGTCTTTACATATTTGGTGGTGAATTCCAGTCCCTTCTCCCGTTTTAGCAAGGCACGCATATACAGCGAAGCACCGAATGCATTGGGTGATGGAAAAAGCAGGGTTTTGCCGTTCAACTCGCTGAGTTCTTTGATGCCATCGTGGGCACTGCCAGTTGTTGCAACCAGAATGCCGGTCAATGGTTTGCTGTCCCGAATGAGCGGTGTGTAGCCTTGTGCCTTTTTGGCCATCACCATGTGATAAGGGTTGCAGTAAATCAACTCGGCTTGTCCAGCCTTGAACTGGCTCTCAAACTCGGTAATGTCTTTTGCGAAAACCAGTTCGATTTCTGGGAGACCGTCTTTCTTCAACCCATCCAGTAATTTGCTCCAGGTAGCATGAATTTCAGTGGCTGGGAATTGCGGAACCACCAAGAGACGAAGAGTTGAATTCTTTTCTGCGCTATGCGCAAATTGCCCTGCAGTCAATCCAAACAGTGTGACAATACAAGGCAATATTGTGCGGGCGATGAAAGCCGAGAAAGTGGGCATGATGTATAAATGTTAAATTAATTGGTAATTAATATTTTAAGATTTATTGGTTTCATCGAATCATGAAAACAAGCATTGATTTACCCGGTATTTCAAAGGTGTTGAATGGCAAAGCCCGTATTGCTTGAATCCGCACATGCGGTGGGTGTGTTCGATTCAGGTGTTGGCGGCCTGTCCGTGCTGAAAGCGATGTTGAATCACTTGCCGGCCGAGCGCTTTCAGTTCGTGGCCGACGAACGGCATTTGCCCTATGGCGACAAACCGCAACATGAAATTACTGACCGTGTATTAACCCTGTCCAATTGGCTGAGAAACCAGGGTTGTAAAGCCATGGTCATGGCCTGCAACACCGCCACTGCCGCAGGTGCAAACCAGGCACGCGCTGCCCATGCGAACTGGCCGATTGTGGGCATTGAGCCTGCAGTCAAACCCGCCAGCATGCTGACCAAAACGGGCGTGGTGGGTATTTTGGCAACCACCAACACGGTGGCCAGCGAACGGTTTAAGGCTTTGGTTGAAAGGTTTGACCCCATGGCCAAGGTAATTGCACACCCGTGCCCGGGGCTGGTTGAACTGATCGAACAATCACCCATGCCCGAGCCTGCTATTGAGGCTTTGTTAAAGCCCATGGTAGCCGAGTTGCTTCAAAAACAGGCCGACGTCATTGTGCTGGGTTGCACGCACTACCCTTTTGTTGCACATCTCATTTCAAAACTGGCTGGCCCCGGCGTGGCCGTAATCGAGACTGGTTTGCCAGTGGCCAAGCAGTTAAAAACACGTCTGGAAAGCGAGCGCTTGTTGAATATGGGCAACGAACATGTGCCTTTGCTTGAGCGTGTGAGTTTTTTTACAACAGGTCAACCCGAGTCTTTCAAGACAAAGCTGGTGAATTTGTTGGGCAGTGATTGGCGCAATGCCCATGTGCAGCAGTTGGATGTTTAACTGGCCATCATTTGTGCCACTTGTACAAACTGTTGGGGTGCAATTTCCTCGGCGCGCGCGGTAAGTGCGATGCCCGCAGCGTTTGCCATGTGTTCAGGTACCACATTGGCCCAGGTGTTGCGTAACATTTTGCGGCGTTGTGAAAAAGCAGTGCTGACCACCCGACTAAAAATTTCACCAGGAATTGCCGCACGTTCATGCGCGGGTTTTGGCACCATTCGAACGATTGCTGACATGACACGGGGTGGTGGGTCGAAGCACTCGGGCGGCACATCAAACAAATGGTCCATGTCGTAGTAGGCCTGCAACATCACCGACAATCTGCCGTAGTCGCTGGTTTTTGGGGCAGCGACCATGCGATCTATTACTTCTTTTTGCAACATGAAGTGCTGGTCAATCACCCGGTCGGCTACTTCAAGCAAAGCAAACAAGATGGGCGAGGAAATATTGTAGGGCAAGTTGCCCACCACGCGAAAAGGCGCGGGAAGTTGCCCGAAGTCAAATTTCAACACATCCACTTCGTGAACCGTGAGCTTGTCTTTCCAGCCACCGGTTCGAAGTTTCTCTGCCAGGTCCCGATCAATTTCAATCACCTGCAGGTGATTCACTGCCTTGAGTAGCCAGAATGTCAGCGCACCCAAACCGGGGCCAATTTCAACCAGCGTGTCGTCTGCACGCGGTCGCATCTCACCGATCAGGTTTGACAACACACTTTGATCGGTCAAAAAGTGTTGGCCAAATCGTTTTTTTGCTTGATGTTTCATTGCGCGTTCCTGCGGCAAAGGTCCATGTGGTGCGCGCATTCTATCGCTTCGTTCAGGCTGCCCGCATCCATGTTCCGGGTACCGGCCAGGTCAAGCGCGGTGCCGTGGTCAACCGAGGTTCGAACAATAGGCAAACCCAGCGAAATGTTCACACCTTGACCAAAACTTGCATGCTTTAGTACGGGCAAGCCCTGGTCGTGAAACATGGCAAGCACCGCATCGCTGTTTTGCAGGTATTTGGGTTGAAACAGGGTGTCGGCGGGAAAGGGGCCTTGCACATCGTGCCCCTTCGCTTGCAAGGCTCGGATGGTCGGTGTGATGGTGTCAAATTCCTCATTCCCCAGGTCGCCTGATTCGCCAGCGTGCGGATTCAGCCCAGTCACCAGAATTCGGGGTTTTGGCAAACCCCAGTACAGGCGTAGATCGTGAAGCATGATTTCAAGCGTGCGGGTGAGGCTGTCCCGGGTAATTGCTGCTGGTACCTGGGCCAGTGGAATGTGGGTGGTGGCCAGTGCTACCTTCATTTGACCGCCCATCAGCATCATGACGACATCGCTTTGCCCACATCGTTGCGCCAGGTACTCGGTGTGCCCCATAAAACCCGGCCAGTGCGGGCTGATTGCGGATTTCTGAATGGGAGCGGTCACCATGGCCGCAGCGGTGCCATTCTGGCAAGCATCGCAAGCCAGGTTCAACAGGCCCAGCACATAGGGTGCATTGGCCGGGTTGGGTTTGCCGGTGATGCAGGGCGCTGAAAGGGGGTGATCAAGCAGAAAATAACCAGGCGCTTCATCATCGCTGGCTGTAATTTCCCGCAGCGAATTGATGCGTTGCCATTTGGGTTCAATGCCCGCGTTTTTTGCGCGTGTCTCAAGCAGATCGGCATCGCCAAGAATGACCAGCGAACGGTTTAAACGTTTGGCTTGGCTAGTTTCGGCCAGCAAGGCGCACAGTTCTGGCCCTATCCCGGCAGGTTCACCGCTGGTGACAAGGATAGGTAGGTTGTTGGCCTTGCTCATTCCTTGGTAATTAAAGGCGAATTTCGATGAAGGTGGCGTCGCGCAGTTGGCGCAACCATTCCTGATAGCTTTCCTCTGATTTACTGGCACGGATTGCCTGGCGTGCGGCCTGGCGCTGGCGTTCTTCAGAGGCCGCCTGCTGGCGACGTTCTACCACCTGAATAATGTGGAAACCAAAACGGCTTTGGAATACCGGGCTTACCCCCCCAATCCCAAGCTGGTTCATCTCGCGTTCAAATTCCGGTACGGTGTCGCCTGGGTACAGCCAACCCAAATCGCCGCCTTTCGCGGCAGAGCCATCTTGCGAATAACGCTTTGCCAAAGCATCGAACGTAGCAGCGCCACCTTGCAGCTGTTCCAGTGCAAAATTCAGTCGGCGTTTTGCCTCTGCTTCGGTAATGTCGGGGCCTGGGCGAATCAGGATGTGTCGGGCCCGGGTTTGCGTCACAGGTGTATTGTCCAGCGCTGCACCGCTTTCGCGACGCTCAAGCACTTTCAACACGTGAAAGCCATTGGGGCTGCGAATGGTTTGCACGGCATTCAATTGCGCCTTGGACAGAAATTCAGTGAACAAGGTAGGCACAGCATCAAAACCGGACCAACCCATTTGCCCAGTCCCGTCAATGGCCAGCTCGGGATTGGCTTGCACAATGGCTTCCACCGTTTTTCCGTCTTTCAGAGCTTTTTCAATGGTCTCAACTTTGGTTCTCGCCTGGTTCAGCGTTGCACCACTGGCGTCACTCGGGGCTTTGACCAGCAACTGTACCCAATTCACCTCGGGTTGATTGGCTGCAGCGCCCCCTTTGGTGCGGGCAGCCAGGTAATTTTGAATTTCTGCATCCGACACCTGAATGCGGGCTTCCACTTCACGCTCGCGCAGGCGACCCAAGGTGATTTCGCTGCGGACTTCTTCGCGGAAGCGGGCGGGGGAAACGCCTTCCTCCTGAAGGCGTGCCAGAAAGTCTTCGAGAGACAAACCGTTCTGGTCGGCCACACGGGCCATGGCGGCTTCAATTTGGGCTTCCTCAATCCGAATACCCACCTCTTCAGCTTTCTGAAGTTGAGCGCGGTCCATCACCATGCGATCAAGCACCTGTTTGCGCAATTCGATCCGATCGGGAAGGGGCGCGCCGCGGCGACTCATCTGGCGTTCAATCAGGGCCACTTGTCGGTTCAATTCGCTGCGGGTAATGATGTCGGTGTTCACCACGGCAACAATGCCGTCGATTGTTGCTGCGCCTGAACCATTGCTGGCCCCGAGTTCTGAACTCAGCTTGCCGGCCGGCAGATTGGACGTTGGTGCCTTGATACCCTGTGCCTGCGCATGGCCAACGGCCGCCAAGGCGGAGATTGCGAATAACCAGTGTTGAATGTGCTTCATGTTCATAACTTATTGGGTGCTTGGTTGGGTACTTAACGGGTGCTCATTGGGTGGCTTGCGAGGATGAGAAAGGCGTGTACCCAGGCACCTTTCTGGACAACAGGTCGGCCGGGTTAGACCCCAAACGACCCAATCCATTGAGTTCGAGCTGAACAAAGAGAGAGGTGGTCTCCAGCAACGGTGCAGTCGCAAATCGTTGCGCAATCACTCGCACTGCCCAGCAACCTTCGCCATATTCCAGACCAGCCACGCCTTCAATCAAACGATTGTCCAGCATGGAGTAGTTTAAACGACCCACGCCGCTCCAGCGGTCAGAGATGGGCCATTGGCCTGAAATGTCGAACTGATCAATTTGCGCGCGGGTATAGCGATACCCAAAATTCAGTTGTTTACCCAGTGAAGGCGCATAGCTGACGGTGACATTGCCGCGTTCATGGCGTCCGCTTTCTGCATTCAGCTGCGTGGTCGCGTCCAGGAATACCGACTGGCTGATTCGGCCCCGTGCATTCGCAAAAAAGTCGGAGTCACTTGTGGTTGGCGCTTCAAAGCCCTGCAAAATAACACGTGGCGTGCTCAGGTTCAGACGTTGCCCGCCAGTGACGCTGAACAACTCTTCGCTGGTGGCCTCGTCGTAGAAGCGACTGGTCACAGCCAGTGTCAGCTGGTTCGCATCGCCCACCCGGTCAAGCCCCGAATACCTGTTCTCGGCGAAAATCCGCGTCAGACTTTGATCCGTCACCGAGGTGTCGAAAATAGGCTGATCGGATTGGTCCTTGAATGGCGTGTACAGATAAAAAATTCGTGGTTCCAGGGTTTGATTCACATTGCGACCGAAAAAGCTTGTTTTGCGGTCGAAGTAAACCGTGCTGTCCAGCGAAACCGTTGGAATCACGCTGCCTGGTGCTGCGGGTGACCCGGGTGTTTGGCCCTGCAAATCGTAGTTGGTGGCTTGCACCGAGACCGCGGGCGTGAATGAGAATTCGGACCGTTGTATGGGCATGAAAACCCTGGCGCGCGTTACACCGCGTGAGCCTTCAACCCGTGCGGGTGCGGAGGAGGGCCTTGCAAAGTCGGTGTACTGCCCGCTCACTGACACAAAGGCATTGGCCTGGCCAATTCGGGTTGGGCTTAATTCAAGTGTGGCCTCTGGCAAACGGTCATATGGCTCAGCGATCACATCGTTGAATAACTGCAATGTTTGATGAGCCACGGTGCGCACGTTGGCGCTCCAGTTTTTCTGACGGTACGAGACGAAGCCTTCTTGAACCAAAACACGTTGGGAGGCCACTGCCTGAGTCCGGGAGAAGTCAACAAAGTAATTGTCATCCGACACCTGGTTGAAATTTATGCCTGCATACAAAGGACCTTTTTCGTATTTGTGCAGCAAGGACAAAGCAGTGCGGTCTGTGCCTGTTTTCTCGTCATCCGGCAGGTAATCGTATTTAAGTTCGCCTTCGTTGCTTGGCGTCAGGTAACGGGTTTGTGTACCCAATTGGAAACCCCGGCCCGAGATGATTTTCGGGTACAGGGTCATGTCTTTGTCTGGAGCAATATTCAGGTAGTACGGGACTGTCACTTCAAGTCCGCTGTTGGACACAGTGCCAAACGAGGGTGGCAGAAATCCGCTTTTGCGCCTGTCGGTGGTGGGGAACGAAAAGTACGGTGCGCCCAATATGGGCACGTCCTGAAATACCACCTTCGCGCCACGGGCACGACCCACTTCAGCAGCCTGGTCAATTTCCAGCGAATCGGCAGTGATATACCAATCACCTTGATCCGCGGCACCAGGGTTTGGCACATCGCATACCGTGTAGTTCGGGTTTTCAAGCGTCAGCGTTGAAATACCGTCGTACTGCATTTTGTCGGCCCGACCCTTGCCGTTAATTTCCTTCAGCTCGAAGGTGGGTTTGGTCATTTCGCTTTCGCCGGTGCCCAGCTTTACAGAGCCCTCGGGGGCTTTCAGTATCATGCCTTCCTGCTCAATCACCAGGTTGCCCTTGGCCGTAGCACGGTCAGTAATGGGCGAATAATTGATTGAGTCGCTAAATAATTTCAGCTTGTTGCGCCGAACTTCAACATTGCCTTCCAGAAAGGTTTCCTCGGCGCTGTTGCCGTAAAGGCGGTCGGCAGAAATGTAAGTGGCCTCGTCCTCAGGTATCGGGTTGCGCACACCCAGCAGTCCACCGTCAATCTTCAGGCGGGTGGGGGACTCGGCCTTGGGTGGTGTGGCGCCTGTGGTTTGGGCAAGCGCGGGTGCGCCCAGACAGAACAAAGCAAATGCGATGGCTGTGGGGCGTGTGGGCACTGAGTGCACTTGCGGTGATTTTTTGCTTTTCTTCAAGCTGGGTATGTACTCAAATAGGTGACGGATCGATCAAGCGCCATAGGATCCTACTATTATAGGCAACTAACTACAAATTAAAGAGATTGGACGGTTTGATGAGCGCCTTGCGTCAAGAAATGTTGAAAAAATGGCTGACAGGCCTGAATGAGTTCGAGTTTGACCTGCAAACCTTGCAGGCTGCTTCCAGCGATGCCAGCTTTCGCCGGTATTTTCGGGTTGGCGAAGCCAATAACGTGCGAACCCTGATTGTGATGGACGCCCCACCTGACAAAGAAGATGTTCGCCCATTTGTGCATGTGGCGGGTTTGCTGCGGGATGGGGGTTCCAGAGCACCCCAGGTATTGGCGCAAAATCCGGAAGAAGGTTTTTTGCTGCTGGAGGATTTCGGCAATACGACCATGTTGCAGGGGCTGAACACTCAAGCTGAACAGAAAGACGCCTTTTACATGCAGGCACTGCATGACCTGGTGCAGTTGCAAGCCAACACCCGCACCGAAGGCATACCCGCTTACGGTGCCGACAAATTATTGCAGGAAATGAATTTGTTCGATGAATGGTATGTGGGCAAGCACTACGGTGTCGAGCTGACCGATCAGGAACGCAACTGGCTTGAGAGCATCAAAGGCATGCTGATTCAAAGTGCTTTGTCTGAACCCCAAGTGTTTGTCCACCGAGACTACCACAGCCGCAATTTGATGTTGATTAGCCAGGCGGGGGCAGCGCCCCAATTCGGTATTCTGGATTTTCAGGACGCTGTGAAAGGCCCGCTGAGTTACGATTTGGTGAGCATTTTACGCGACGCTTACATTGAATGGCCCGAAGCACAAACCCTGGACTGGACCGTGCGTTACTGGGAGGCTGCCCGCAAGGCTGGTTTGCCGATTTGCGAAGACCCTGGCGAGTTTTATCGCCAGTTCGATTTCATGGGTTTGCAGCGCCATTTGAAAATTCTGGGTATTTTTGCACGCCTGAACTACCGCGACGGCAAAGCCCAATACCTGAATGACCTGCCGATGGTGTTGCGTTATGTGCGCCTGGTGGCAGGCCGATATATCGCCTTCAAGCCCCTGTTGTTGTTGCTGGATCGCCTTGAAAACAAGGCAGTGAAAGTGGGATACACGTTTTAAATGAAGGCGATGATATTGGCCGCAGGGCGTGGCGAACGCATGCGCCCCTTGACCGACCTTTGTCCCAAACCCTTGTTGCCTGCGGCCGGCAAACCTTTGTTGCAATGGCAAATAGAGGCCTTGGCGGCGGTGGGTATTACCCGCATTGTGATCAACCACGCCCATTTGGGCCACCAAATTGAAAGCCACTTTGGCGATGGTTCAGCCTTTGGGGTGCAGCTAAGTTATTCAGCCGAGGCCACCGCGCTTGAAACCGCAGGCGGTATTCGCAAAGCCTTGCACCATCTTGGCAATGAACCGTTTCTGGTGATCAATGGTGATGTGGCTTGCGACTGGCCCTTGGCTCGGGCTTTACAAATTGCCAGTGAATGGCCGCAGGGCCAGTTGGCTCACTTGGTGATGGTGCCCAATCCGCCGCACCACCTGGCAGGTGATTTCGCATTGCTGGGCAGCGCAGTCAAACAGCCTGAACCGGGCGAGACCGCATTCACATTTTCCGGGATTGGTGTGTATCACCCGAGTTTATTCAGCAAGCTCAAGGTTGACGAGGTCGCAAAACTCGCTCCCCTGTTGCGCCAAGCCATGGCAGCAGGCAAAGTACAAGGTGAGTTATTCAACGGCTTCTGGATGGACATTGGAACACCAGAACGGCTTGAAGAACTCAACCAACGATTGAATTCAGCAAGGAAGCATTAGCATGAGCAGGTACCCTACCCACAATCCCCTCATTTACGCCAAGCGCCGAGAGCAACTGGCACGCCGTTTGAAGAAGATGGGCGGTGGTGTTGCGCTGGTGCAATCCGGCATGGAAGTGATGCGAAATCGCGATGCCGATTATGCCTTCCGTTCCGACAGTTATTTTTATTACCTCACCGGCTTTCCCGAACCCGAGGCGTGTTTGGCCTTGGTGGTGCCACCCAGTGGCGATTCCCGAGCCGTGCTGTTTTGCAGGGATAAAAACGAAGAGCGCGAAATTTGGGAGGGTTTTCGATTTGGCCCCAAAGCAGCGCAATCGGCCTTCGGCATGCACGAGGCCTACAGCATTGAAGACCTTGAAGAGCATTTGATTGACACACTGGCCAATCAGCCTGCGGTGTTTTTGCGATTGGGTGAAGACGAAAGCCTGGAGGCGGCTGTGGCCGATGTGTTGAAAACCTTGCGTGGCAAAGCCCGCATGGGAATTTCAGCCCCACATGCGGTGCTTGATTTAAGCCACTCACTGGATGAAATGCGCTTGATCAAAGACAAAACCGAGATTGACATCATGCGCCGCGCGGCCACTATTTCGGCACACGCGCACATTGCGGCCATGCAGGTATGCCAGCCGGGAAAGTTTGAGTTTGAAGTGGAAGCAGAGTTGTTGTATCAGTTCCGCAAGAACGGTTCAGAAGCACCCGCTTACGGTTCAATTGTGGCCTCGGGTGCAAATGCCTGTGTGCTGCATTACCGGGCCAACGACGCCAAAATGCGCGACGGTGACTTGTTGTTGATTGATGCAGGTTGCGAGCTGGATTGCTACGCATCCGATATCACCCGTACCTTTCCGGTGAACGGACAGTTCAGCAAGGCCCAACAGGCTGTGTATGAAGTGGTGTTGAATGCACAGTACGCAGCGATTGAGGCCACCAAGCCTGGTGCGCGTTTCAATGACCCGCATGACGCTGCTGTGAAGGTGCTGGCGCAAGGATTGATCGATTTGAAGCTGTTAAAAATGAGCCTGAACGAGGCGCTTGAAAGTGGCGCGTACAAACGCTTTTACATGCATCGCACCAGTCACTGGTTGGGCATGGATGTGCACGATTGTGGCAGCTACCGCGACCCGGCTGCCAAACCTGAAGACGGTGTGGCACCCCACACCAGCCGCAAGCTGGAAGCCGGCATGGTGCTCACCATTGAGCCTGGCCTTTACATTCGCCCGGGCAAAGGGGTGCCCAAGCAGTTTGAGAACATCGGTATTCGCATAGAAGACGATGCTTTGGTAACCCAGAAAGGTTGCGATATTTACACTGCCGATGCGCCCAAAACCGTGGCTGAAATTCATGCAACGATGAAAGCCCACAAAAAAACAAGCAGCAAGGCAGCCTGACCAATCCATGACCTCGCACACCGATTTTGATGTGGCTATTGTTGGGGCTGGCCCTGTGGGCCTTGCTTTTGCAGGCTGGCTCGCCAACACATGGGGTGACCGCGCCAATCGCATTGCCATTTTTGATGCCAAGCCTTTGGAGGCTTCCGCCCGCGACCCGCGAATCCTGGCTTTGTCCGATGCCACGCGTTTGCGCCTGGCCTGCCTGGGGTTCCCAGCCGATGCCACACCGATTCACCATATTCATGTGTCAGAGCAATCCCGTTTTGGCCAGGTACGAATGAAGGCAGATGAACTGGGTTTGCGGGCCTTGGGTTGGACGGTTCGTTATGGCGACCTGGTGAATTGCTTGTCGACTTCGCTGGAACGCAGAGGGGTAAAAATTTTCCGCCCTGCCAATGTGAAGTATGCGCACCGTAGCGCAGTTGACTCTCTCGAAGTGCTTGAGCTCGAGGACGGTACCGAATACACCGTGAACCTGCGGGTGGATGCCGAGGGGGGGTTGTATGGCGAGGCTGGCGAGCGTGACCAAGTGGTGGATTACGACCAATGGGCCTTGGTGAGCGAAGTCACCTTGCAAGTGGAACCTGGTTTACTGGAAGGCGGTAATACACTGGCTTTTGAGCGTTTCACCTCGGAAGGGCCTTTGGCACTGTTGCCCATTTCAACCGACCAGCAGCAATACTCATTGGTGTGGTGCGCCCCGCTTGCTCAGGTTCAAAAGCGATTGGCTTGCAGTGATGCCGAGTTTTCGGCCGAACTTCGACAACAGTTCGGGCGCCGTGTGTCCATCAAACACATTGGCCCCAGAAAAAGTTTCCCCTTGGGCATGAACTGGCGCGACAAACTGGTGCAGGGGCGCCGTGTGGCCATTGGTAACGCTGCCCAAATTTTGCACCCTGTGGCTGGGCAAGGCCTGAACCTGGGTTTGCGGGATGCCGTGCAGCTTTGCCGCAGTGTTGACCCGGCAACTGTTGCACAAGAACATCGCTTGACCCTGGCACTGAACGAATTTGAGAAGTCGAGAGTGGCTGATCGGCAGGTGGTTGTTAAAATGACAGACTGGATGGTGAAAGGTTTTTCCAATCACAATCCTTTGCTGGGTGCGGGCCGACAAATGGCCTTGAACGTGATGGAATTCACGCCACCCCTTCGCAAGCAGTTTGCTGAATTAATGCTGTTCGGCCTGGCTGTTTAATCTGGAGCGTTTTACCCATGTGGTCTGCCGAATTGTTGCGCGCCCGCTTTGCCATGGCCGATTTGCCGTGGCAGCCCGAGCCGCTTGAAGAACGTTTTTTCAAAGACCGCGACCCCGCCGATGCCGCCGTGCTGGTGCCCTTGGTTCAGCGGCAAGATGACCTTTATGTGTTGCTCACTCTGCGCACCGCCCACCTGAATGACCATGCTGGGCAAATCAGCTTTCCGGGTGGCCGTTGTGAACCCGAAGATGGCAGCCCGATTGAAACTGCCTTGCGTGAAACCGTGGAAGAAACCGGATTGGCCCGAGCATTCATTGAGGTGCTGGGCACCATGCCGGTGTACCAAACAGCCACCAATTTTTTGGTGACGCCCGTGGTGGCGCTGGTCCAACCTGGTTTTACGCTGGCGCCCGACGCATTCGAGGTGGAAGAGGTGTTCGAAGTACCGCTTTCATTTCTCATGAATGTTGAAAACCACCAACAACGCAGCTTGCACACACCCATGGGCGAGCGTACTTTCTACGCCATGCCCTACAACTCACCCGAGAGCGGAAAAAACTATTTCATCTGGGGTGCCACAGCGGCCATGCTTCGCAACCTTTACCATTTTCTGAACGCGAAGGCTTGATACCTTGTCCTACTTGGCCCTGCTCATCGCCGTGGTGTGTGAAACCTTCTTGCCCGATGGTTTGTTCACGCGCGCGCGCGACTGGGTGGATCGTTTTAACCAGGAACTTGAAATTAATCTGGAAGCCTTGGGGGCACCGCGCTACGCGCATTTGCAATGGCTAGTGCCACTGCTGATCTGGGTATTGGGTGTGTACTTTTTGTACCAGGTGCTTTGGACTGTTTCTCCGCTTGCCGCCGGTTTTCTCAGTGTGTTTTTGCTGTTGTATGGTTTGCGTTTTCGGCACTTTGCCGTGGTGTTTACCAATGCTCAGTTGTTTTTGAACCAAGGCGACTTTTTCCGCGCCCGTGAATTGCTGCTCACCTGGATGAAAGAATACGATGGCAGCGAGCCCGTTGTTCATCGTCCGGGCGAATTGGTTTTCCATGCCATCTACCACGGCACTGAGCGTGCTTTGCGCCAGTACTTCAGCTTGTTTTTCTGGTTTCTGGCATTGCCTGGGCCCATGGGTTTGGTGGTGTACATGATGGCGCACTGGAGTGTGATCCGGGAGCGCGATGTGTGGCAGGCTCAGGCTTTTGCGCATGAGCGCCCCACCATGCAAGAGGCTTGGGAAAGCAACAAACTGAAGGCGGCGATCAGCCCGCGGTTTATCCTGTTTGCCATGGAATGGTTGCCAGCCCGTCTGTTGGCATTGACTGTGGGTTTGGTCGCCCAGCTAGACGATGCCGCCCTGGCTTGGCGAACCGCAAAAAATCACAGCCGTTTCTCCAACAGGGCTCCGCTCACAGCCGTGTTTTTTACGGCAGTAGGACTGGTAGGTGGCGCGGCATTTGACCCTGCATCCAAAGCTGCATCCGAAGGGCAATTGTTGAGTGAAGAAAACCAGGTGCAGGCATTGCAGCAGTTTCGTCAGCTTGTGTTCAAGTGCGCTGTAGTGTGGTTAATGGCAACGCTGGTGTTTGCCATTCTGGGTTGGTTGCCCAGCAGCATGCTCTAATGCGTCAGTAGCTTTGGCTGGCCTCTTGCAATTCGGCTTTCAACATTTGGTATAGCGCATACCGAGCTGGGCTCAAGGTACCGTCTTCCAGTCCGTTTTTCACAGCACAATCGGGTTCACGTTTGTGTTGGCAGTTGGCAAACCGGCATTTGTTGCCTTCATCGCGAATATCAGTGAAGGCATTCAGCAAATCCGATTCACTCAGGTGGTGCAAACCAAATGCCTGAAATCCGGGCGAATCAATCAACTCCAAACCTTCTTCTCCAAAATGCATTTGGGTGTGGGTGGTGGTGTGTTTGCCAGCATTCAAGGCCATTGATATTTCATTGGTTGCCGCCAATGCACCAGGTATTAACAGGTTGATCAAGGTTGATTTACCCATGCCCGATTGCCCCAGAATCAAGGTGCGTTTTTTTTCCAGCAAGGGGCGCAACAGCGTCTCGGTTTCGGCAGGCCGTTCGGTCACGCTGATGTAGTGTGTTGGCACTTCACCCAAGGTGATTTCAAACAGCTCCTGTTCAACCGCTTCCAGCGTCTCGGAATCGCCTTCCAGAATGTCTACCTTGTTGAACAGAATGGTGAGTGGTACTTCCGCATGTTTGCAGGCAGTCAGTGTGCGTCCCAAAAGCTCTGGCGAGTAAGGTGGGCTGATGGCCAGCATCAGCAGCACACCATCCAGGTTCGCCGCGAACATCTTGCTTTTCAGTGCGTCTGATCGGTACACCAGGTTCTTGCGTGGCTGAATGTCTTCCACCCAGGCTTGCATGTCGCCGCTGGGCAAAATGACGATTTCATCGCCCACAGCCACGTCCCGGCGTTTGCCTTTGCCATAAACCTGCCAAATGGTTCCGCTGTCGTCGCGTGCCAAAAAATGGCGCCCGTAGCTGGCCACCACCAATGCATTCAGCAAATCAGGATTGCCTGAGTTTTTTCCGTGGTTGCCGGTTTGTTTGCCCTTGTAAGTGGGGCGCACCCTGTTAAGAGACGAATTAGCCAATGTGTTTCAGCGCATCATCAAGTTTGGCCGCACAAGCCCAGTCGTTGTTGGTAATTCCGTTTGCGCTGTGAGTGTTCCAGCGCACTTTGACCCGGTTGTAGCTAAACGTGACTTCCGGGTGGTGGTCCTCATCGTCGGCCAAATGAGTAATGGCATGCACCGCAAGCTTCACGCCTTCGAAGTTGGCAAATGCATATTGCCGCCAAAGTGTCAAAGCATGTTCTCCCTTGGCATCAAACTCAACAGACCAGTATTCAAACTCGTCCAACTGCGCTTCGATCTCGTCGGCACTCCATGCATGGCCCTCACCCAAGTGTTGGCAGCGTACATGCAGCCAGTCTGCCAGTGGGCGAGCAGGGTGCGGCGTGTTCATGGTGCTCATTGGGCGCCTTGCAAGCTGTTCAAACGACTGATTCGAATGGACGCTGGCGGGTGGCTGTCGTAAAAGGCGGAATGCAAGGGGTCAGGCGTGAGCGTGGATGCGTTGTCTTGATACAACTTCACCAAAGCGCTCACGAGGTGCTGGGGGGCGCTTTGTTGTGCAGCATATGCATCTGCCTCAAATTCATGTTTGCGGCTGAGCCAAGACATCACCGGGCGAATCGGGAATGTGAAATAGGGTAGTACCATCATGAACAACACCAAAGCCATGGCTTGTGCACCATTGGCCAGGTCAGGGTTTACTCCCAGCTCGCTATAGAACCACGGTGTGTTGGCCAGAAGGCCAAGCACATAAAACATGACAAGACTGCCGATGCCTGAAAAAGCCAGGTGCTTCACGATGTGCTTTTTCTTGAAGTGCCCCAGTTCATGGGCCAACACCGCTTCAATTTGATCGTCATTCAAGCGCGAAAGCAGGGTGTCGAAAAACACGATTCGCTTGGCCTTGCCCATGCCGCTGAAGTAGGCATTGCCGTGGCTTGAGCGTTTGCTGCCATCCATGACAAACAAGCCACTGGAATCAAAGCCACAGCGTTGTAGCAAATTCAGAATGCGCTGGCGCGTGGCACCGTCTTCCAGTGGGGTGAACTTGTTGAAAATGGGTGCAATCACCGTGGGGAACAGCCACATCAACAACAGGCTGAAGCCAAACCACAATGCCCAGGCATAAACCCACCATTGCTGGCCGGCTTCACGCATCAGGTAAAGAACCGCGAACACCAGTGGGCCGCCAATCAAAGCGCCCACCAGCAAGCCTTTCAGCCAGTCGCCAATGAACAGGCCTTTCTTCATTCGATTGAAACCGAAGCGCTCTTCAAGCACGAATTGTTTGTAGTAGGACAATGGCAAATCAAGCACGCTTCCGATGAAGCCCACCACGGCGATCAGCAGCAAACCCGCCAAAATACCCTCGGCGGCGGTACTTGTGAAATTTTGAATCCATTGAAGGCCGCCCAGCAAGGTAAACCCCATCAGGATAGTGGCTTCAATCAGCACGTTGATCATGCCCAGGCGGGTTTTTGCGATTGAATAGTCTGCTGCCTTTTGATGGTCTTGCAGGCTGATTTGCTCCCTGAACTCCGCAGGCACTTGCGCGCGGTTCAAGGCAATGTGCCGCACCTGGCGACTTGCCAGATAAAGGCGAAGCGCCACACTCAACACTACTGCCAGAACAAAGACTTCAGTAAAAACCATTTCTCGCTACCACCCTTGATTAATTTGCGCTTCAATGCCTGTGAGACAATACAGTTCTCTTTAGATTCAACCTCAAAGCTCATCCAAATTATGTCACAAGCCACGCCAAGTTCCACCCCTGTTGAAACCAAGATTCCCCGCGACGACAATCGCCTGGTGTGGGTTGATATGGAAATGACAGGTCTGGACCCATTTAACGACAAAATCATCGAAGTGGCGGTTGTGGTGACGGACAGCGAATTGAATGTGCTGGAAGAAGGGCCTGTGCTCGCCATTCACCAAAGCGATGAAATTCTGGCCGGGATGGACGCTTGGAACACCAGCACCCATGGCAAGAGTGGCCTGACTGCGCGCGTAAAGGAATCCCCGATTGATGAAGCCCAGGCGGAGGCGTTGCTAATTGAATTTTTGGCGAAATACATCGGCCCGGGTAAAAGCCCCATGTGTGGCAACAGCATTTGCCAGGACCGCCGATTCATGGCCAAGTACATGCCCAAACTGGAAGCATATTTTCATTATCGGAATCTCGATGTGAGCACACTAAAGGAATTGTGCAAACGCTGGAACCCAACCATAGCCCGAAAATTTGTGAAGAAAACCAAGCACACCGCTTTGGCTGATATTCACGAGTCAATCGACGAGCTTCGTTTTTACCGCGAGCATTTCATTGTGGCGCCAGAGGCGAAGGCGAGCCAGGAGAGCCCTCAGTCCCCGACAGCGCCTGCGGCTTAGTTGGCAAAGTAAGTTCCAAAGCATTGCGCTGGCGCATTACATGGGCCAGCAGCAAGGCCAGGCAGGTTCCAGCCAATAGCAGCCCACCTGCGCTCGCCATCCAGAAGCCTTGTGATTTCAGTGGGTTTTCTTGCCACACACCAAGCCACATGCCCCCGCCAATGCCCACAAACCACAGGCTCACCAAATAAATCAGCATGGGGCGTGCCGACACACGGTAGGCCCGAAGCGAAAACGAGCACAGAGTTTGTACGGCATCAATAAAATGGTAGGCGATTACCCAAGGCATCAAGCCCAAGGCGACCTCGATGGTTTTTGCGTCTTTGGTGTAGAACGAAATCAATTCCAGGTCGAATACATACAAACCCAGGCAAACGCAGACGGCAACCAGCATGGCGGTTTCAATGCCGCGCTTTACGATCACGCTTGCGTATCTGTTAAACCCAGCGCCAATTTGCTGCGAGGCCAACACCGTTGTGGCATTGCCCAGTGACAGGCACACCATGTACGCCATGGCCGCCATATTGGACACAATTTGGTGCCCGCCCAACTGGTACACATCGAAACGCGATACCAGCAGCGCAATGACGGTGAACGAGCTGACTTCAATCAGGTATGAGCCACCAATCGGAAGCCCGAGCCGAAGGATTTGCCCAAGACGATGCCAGTCAGGTTTCAGGCTGCGAATGGATTTGAATTCGCTGTAATGTTTGTCGAATAACCAAATAAGGGCCGAAATACCGAGCACCAGCCACATGGTTGCTGCTGTGGCCCAACCAAAACCAGCCGCTCCCAAGGCAGGCAAGCCCCACCCGCCGTTCATGAACCAAATGTTCAAGGGAATTTTCAGCAGCAGCATCAGCACTTGCAGGGCCACCACAATTTGTGGGCGTGAAATGGACTGATTCAACGCATAAAACACACGAAACACCAAGGCTGCTGGCAAACCCCAGGCAATGCCAAGCAGGTAGCCACGGGTGTCGCTGGCAATGTGAGCAGGGGTATTGGTCAGTTGAAAAATAGGGTCCGGGTTCAGCAGAATGGCCATGCCAATGCAGCTCATGGTCAGGGCCAACCAAACGCCTTGCACGGCGTCTTCTCCAACTTTGCGGTGGTCGCCAGCGCCAAAGTGGGCAGAGCAAATGGGAGTCAGGCCAATAATGACCCCCATCAAGCCCACGTACAGGCTGATATAAATGGATGACCCAACAGCCATGGCCGCCAGCACATCGGGGCCAGCCTGCCCGGCCATCAATGTATCAACCAGGCCGTTGCCCATAACCGCCAGTTGCCCCAGCAGAATTGGCAAAGCCTGATTCAGCAGTGCCCTGCGCGGCCGGTTCTGGGCGAATAAAACAATACTACTGGCCATGCGACACCTTTAACGACTGCTGTTTTCTGTCTGCTGTTCTACCTGCTGGGTCCGTGCATACAGGAAGAAGAATTCATGTCGGTCCGAGTTTCGGTTGCCGGTCCAGATCAATTCCCACCGCTCAGATGCCTTGGACTCAAAATCAACCTTGATCTTAAGGCTTTGCCGGGTGTCGTCTTGTAGCAATAGATACTCACATTCCGAGGCTTCCTTGAATTGCCCTTTGCGAATGAAGTCAACCTTGGCGTGGTATTGAAGGGTAGCCCGCTGCGCGTAGCCCAGGTTGTAGTCTGCAACGCATTCCCTGTTGGCAGCTGCCTGATGATTCAGCACCGATTGGGTAATTGCATCGCCCAAGGCCTTGAAGCTTTTTGCATAATCAATTCTTGGGATCCACAGGGTCATCATCAGCAACCACAGCAAAATAACGCCACCGGTGGTCAGCACCATGGGACGCCAGAGAGCACGGCTTCCTGAGGCTGTTCGCCATACGATCAGGCGGATCCAGGCGATGCTGGCCAGAAACGCCAAGGCAAGTTCAAGGCCGATGACATCGGGCACATAGCCAGGAGACAATTTCTCGAAGTTGGCTGCTATTTTTGCGGGGAAACCAAATGTGGCTGCAGTCCAGCCCAGCCACACCAACACGGCCGCGAATGTAAACCAAAGCACTGCGAACCAGTCAATCAGGCTGATCAGGCCGCGCTTCATGGTGGAAAGCCCGATTGCAGCAAGCACTGAAAGTGGTGCCAGCAATGGGAAATAGTTGGCCTCATCGGCCGGGTTTGTAATCAGCAGTACAACCACACCGGCGGCGCCGCCTGCCAAAGGAATGCGGATGGAGGGTTCAGTCAAAGCCTTGCGGTAACGCCAAATGGTCCAGCACGCCATGGGTAAAATTGGCCACAAAAACCAGGTCAGGGTTTTCAGGGTGATTACCAGTTTGACCAGGTCAAAAGACTGGGTTGGGTCAAGTATCAGAAAGCGGCGTACATTCCATTCATTCCAGGCGTTCCACCACAATTCCCCGTTTTTTTGGCTCATAAGCCAGAAAAACCAGATGGCAAAAGGAATGGCGAACACGGCAGCAGCCCGGGTCATGCGACGAAGCAGACCAAAGCGCAATGAGCTGTGTGTCATCGAGCTGACCAGTAACAAGAGCAAAAAGGGCAAGCAATGTGCCCAGCCACGTGCAAAAAAGGCGATGGCAATACCCGCGCCCAGCATCCAGCCCGCGCCAATTGGCCGGTCAAGCGAGCGCACCGCACCCAGCAACATGATTGAAATGCCAGCCAGTTCGGCAATTTCAGGCACCTGCATGTGGGAGCGAACAAGAAGGCCCAAAGTACCCAAAAAGCAAAGTACCGAGGCATCTGCCACAGCACGGGCGTAATCGACCCGGGTAGGTGCAGTGCCAAGTGGGTCTTCGGGTTGAAGCTCAACCCGCTTGGCCAATCGGTAGGTGGTGTTCCAAATGGCCCAGCCGGCCAAAATCATCCAAAATACGTTGCCCAAGCGCATGGCGTCATCGAGCCAGTTGTGGGGCAGGTCGACAGCAAGTGCCAGTTTTCCGAACAAGCCTGCAAGCCAGGCCGACAGCAGGCCGCCTTCGACATACATGCGGTCGCCAATCAGCGACATCGCCCATTCTGAAAAAGGCAGTTGGGAAAAGGTAAAGCTTTGGCCAAAGCCCGCGGCGTCGTCAGGTTTCCAGGGCGTGCGCGCAAAAAGGCCCGGCAAAATGTAGAGCAGTATCAAGCCCCACAATAGCCTGCGCGACAAACGAGTGTTGTTGGCTGCGGTAATGACCATGTTCTTATTGTGTCCGTAAAAACAAAAGGCAGCCAGTTTGCCTGAGCTGCCTTTTTATGATCACTTGCGCGAAAAATTACTTCTTGAAGCGATCGAAACGACGACGGAACTTCTCAACGCGACCAGCGGTGTCCACGATTGTGTTTTGTGCGCCGGTGTAGAAGGGGTGAGATTCAGAGCTCACGTCCAGCTTGATCAAAGGGTATTCCTTGCCTTCGTGTTCTCCGGTCTCGCGGCTAGGCGCGGTAGAGCGGCAAATGAATTTGAAGCCGTTGGACATGTCCATGAACAACACTTCGCGATAGTTGGGGTGAATGCCTTCTTTCATGAGTTTCTCCGTTGCAGCCAACCTGGCGGTTAATTGGTCTCATTGGTGTGAGTGCCAACCGACAAAGCCAAATCACTTGCTGGTTAATTAGGTAACCGCAAATTATAGGGTTGTGGACTTGTAAGGTCAAGTAAGAATTTGACTCAGGGTTGAATAAACGGGCTAACCACCTGTTGGGGTTCGTCGCCAATTCAGGGGGCGATTGTACTTGCCGATAGGCACATGCTGGTGGCTGTCAAAACCACATCAACAACACCATGAAACATCAATTTACCCTGACTCAAAAAGCCTTGGGCATTTGTGCGGTTATCGCCTTGATTGTTGCCGCATCGCTGTTTTGGGTCACTATTCAAATGAATCGCCTGACCGAACTGGAAACAGTGGGCACCGCAAAAATTGTTCAGGAGAACGAGGTGAGCCGCTTGATTGCCCAGGCCAATCACCACACTACGAAAATGGCCTCTTCGTTTAAAAATGTGCTGTTGCGGGGCGAGGGTGAAGGTGCAGCAGACAAGTACAAAAAGGAATTCTCCAAGTATGTTCAACAATTTGAGCAAACCACGGCCGATCTGTTAAAAAACCAGGCGGTTGCCTCCGATTCCGCCCGTATCAGAGCAATTCAGGCGTGGCAGAACGATTTCAAAGCAGCATCCGCTGCCTATGCAACGGCTTTGGCCAAATACGATCCGGCGTTTCCGTTTCAATACCGTGAGTTGGATAAATCGGTGAATGGCATGGACCGCCCGGTGGTCAAGGCAGGTTCGTCGATTGAAGAGTTGGGCTTGCAAACTCAAACCGCTGCCATCAACAAACTGACACAGGAAATTCATGCCGAAACAGGGCGACTGCTTTGGACTTTGTACGCAAGCATGGCCTTGACCCTGACTTTTTTATGCACAAGTCTCATGGTGTATGCACGTTCAGTTCGGCAGAGTTTGGGCGCTGAGCCTGGCTTTTTAGCCACGCAAGCCAGCAAAATTGCTTCAGGCGATTTGCAGTGTGCCGAGATGTCGAATCTTCAGTCAAAGCCTGGCAGCGTGACGGCCGTGTTCGAGACCATGCGATTGGCGTTGCTTGATTTGGTACGCGATATTCGGGAGAGGACCCGCGCTGCTGAGCGAAGCCTGGACAGTATTCGTCAACAGTTGGGCGTGGTCGATGAGTCCGCTGTCTCCCAATCCAATTCCAGTGCGGAAATGGCTGCTGGTATTGAGGAAATGTCCGCAAATATTTCCCAGTTGTTCGATGTCGCCGAGCAAACCAAGTTGGCGGCGGAGGATTCAAGCGCTGAATCAGAGTCTGGTTTGAGTTTGGTGGAGAGCACTTCTGAGGATGTCGAGAAAACTGCACAGGGTGCCACGCAGCTAAGTCAAACTGTTCATGAATTGGGCAGCCAGTCTGACCAAATCAGTCAAATCATTTCAGTGATCGAGGAAATTGCAGGTCAAACCAATTTACTGGCCTTGAATGCCGCCATTGAGGCTGCACGTGCAGGTGAGCAGGGGCGGGGATTTGCGGTGGTTGCAGATGAAGTAAGGCGGTTGGCCGAGCGAACTACTCAATCAACTTCTGAAATTGAGCAAATGGTGGGGGCCATTCAAAAAGGTACTCAAAACGTAGTGACCGAGATGACTGGTTGGGCTTGCAAGGTGTCCTCAAGTTTGGGCCGCATGAATCAGACTAGGGATTTGATGGGCACGATAAGGAGTCGCGCAGGTGATGTGAAAGTGATGGCTTCCGAAGTGACCAGTTCCTTGTCTGAGCAACGTTCGGCTGCGACTTTGTTGTCGACCCAGATTGAGAAGTATGCGGCGATGTCGGAGGAAAACGCGAATTGCGTGGGTGAAATTAGAAAGTCTTTGGTGGAATTGACAGAGGCGTTTTCTCAGCTGAATGCGCAGTGCGGGAAGTTCAAGATAAGCTGATAAAAAAACCGCTGGCCCGGTTCACACCCAGCCAGCGGTTCTGTTTTCAGGCAAGCAATGCCTGGTAATAGGTAACAAAGGCAATTACATGCCCATGCCGCCCATACCACCCATTCCGCCCATACCACCCATGTCAGGTGCTGAAGGCTTGTCATCAGCCGCATCAGCAACCATGCAATCGGTGGTCAACATCAGCGATGCGATAGATGCCGCATTTTGCAATGCAGTGCGAGTTACTTTGGTTGGATCCAAAACACCCATGTCCACCATGTCGCCGTATTCGCCTGTGGCTGCGTTGTAACCGTAGTTGCCTTCGCCGCCCATCACGTTGTTGGCCACAACAGATGATTCCTCACCCGCGTTGGTCACGATCATGCGCAGTGGCTCTTCCATGGCGCGCAATACAATCTTGATACCTGCGTCCTGGTCGGGGTTCAAGCCCTTCAAGCCTTCAATCTTGGCGCGTGCACGCAGCAGGGCTACGCCGCCGCCAGGCACAATGCCTTCTTCCACAGCAGCGCGTGTTGCGTGCAGGGCGTCTTCTACGCGGGCTTTCTTTTCTTTCATTTCAACTTCGGTTGCAGCACCAACCTTGATTACTGCAACGCCGCCAGCCAATTTAGCCACGCGTTCTTGCAGCTTTTCACGGTCGTAGTCGGAAGAAGATTCTTCGATCTGACCGCGAATCTGCTTCACGCGTGCTTCGATGTTTGCACCGTCGCCGGCACCGTCGATGATGGTGGTGTTCTCTTTGCCCACTTCAATGCGCTTGGCCTGACCCAGGTGTTCGAGAGTTACAGTTTCCAGGCTCATGCCGGTTTCTTCAGCGATTACAACGCCGCCAGTCAAAATGGCGATGTCTTCCAGCATGGCTTTGCGGCGATCGCCGAAGCCTGGCGCCTTCACTGCACAAGTTTTCAAGATACCGCGAATGTTGTTCACTACCAAAGTCGCCAAGGCTTCGCCTTCGATGTCTTCAGCAATGATCAACAATGGGCGACCCGCTTTGGCCACTTGTTCCAGTGTGGGCAGCAAATCACGGATGTTGCTGATTTTCTTGTCGTGCAACAGCACGAAGGGGTTGTCCAGTGCAACAACCTGCTTTTCCTGGTTGTTGATGAAGTAGGGGCTCAGGTAACCACGGTCAAACTGCATGCCTTCAACAACATCCAGTTCGTTGTCCAGGCTCTTGCCGTCTTCAACAGTAATTACGCCTTCCTTGCCTACTTTTTCCATGGCTTCAGCAATGATGTTGCCAATGGATTCGTCGCTGTTGGCGGAAATGGAGCCAACCTGTGCAATCGCCTTGGTGGTGGCGCATGGCTTGCTCAATGCACGCAATTCAACGATTGCAGCGCTTACGGCCTTGTCGATACCGCGCTTCAGGTCCATGGGGTTCATGCCTGCGGTCACGAACTTCATGCCTTCTTTTACAATCGCTTGTGCCAGAACTGTGGCGGTGGTTGTACCGTCACCTGCGTTGTCAGAAGTGCGAGAAGCAACTTCTTTCACCATTTGTGCGCCCATGTTTTCGAACTTGTCTTTCAGTTCGATTTCTTTGGCCACGGAAACACCGTCTTTGGTGATGGTGGGGGAGCCGAATGAACGCTCGAGCACCACATTGCGGCCACGTGGGCCCAAAGTTACCTTTACTGCATTGGCCAGGATGTTTACGCCACGCACCATGCGGCTGCGTGCGTCGTCGCCGAAAAATACTTCTTTAGCTGCCATGATTAATCTTCCTCTTGAATTCTTTGTAATTAAGCTTCAATAACGCCCATGATGTCTTCTTCGCGCATTACCAGAACTTCCTTGCCATCTACCTTGATGGCCTGGCCGGCATACTTGCCGAACAATACACGCTGGCCTACCTTTACATCCATGGCGATCAGCTTGCCGCTGTCATCGCGCTTGCCTGGGCCAACTGCAATCACTTCACCTTGATCAGGCTTCTCGGCGGCGGCTTCTGGAATCACGATGCCAGAGGCTGTTGTGCGCTCGCTGTCGAGACGCTTCACGATCACGCGATCATGCAACGGACGAATGTTCATGGATACCACTCCTAAATTTGTCTTTTAAAAAGAATTGCTTAGAGAAACTGACGGATGCGTTCTTAGCACTCGACGTCATCGAGTGCTAATAATAGGGGTGGGGGGAAGGTATTTCAAGGGGCGGGATGAAAAAAAGTTGCCTGCAAGCAGGGTGTCAGTCACTTTTGTTTACACTAGGGGTCGATTTAATACAACGCCCCACAGAATGAACAAAGCAAAGTCGGTTTTCATTGTCCTGTTTTTAGTCTTGATCAACCTGAGTCTGTTGCACGTGGCTACCCTGAGTTGGCACAGCCCGCTTGGCCCTGGCTGGATAGGGGTGTTTGTGTTGGCTTTGCCCAATTTTTACCTTTTTGTGTGGATGTTCATGCGCAGGCGCGCCCGAACATCACGCAATCTCCACTTGCTGATGGCTGCCAACCTTACCGGCATTGCCTTGGTGTTGACCGATCCGGGCATGGAGGCGGACCCCTTGCCTTTAATTCTTGGCAATCTGATCTTTTTTGGAAGCATTGCTTACATTTTCTGGTATTCCAATCTGGGTGAGCGCAACAACGCGATGCTCAATGAGGGTGAAAAACTGCCCGTATTTGAACTCAATACCCCGGATGGTGAGTCTTTTTCGAGCGAGCAGTTCAAAGGGGCTGCATGGTTGCTGATGTTTTACCGGGGCAATTGGTGCCCGTTGTGCATGACACAAATTGGCGAAGTGGCGGCACGTTACATTGACCTTGACCGCCTGGGTGTGAAAGTGGCGCTCATCAGCCCGCAGCCGGAGACCAAAACCAAAGAACTCGCCGAGCGATTCAAGGTGCCGATGAGGTTTTTTGTAGACACTGATTTCAAGGCCAGCAAGAAGTTAAAGCTGGTGCATGAAAACGGCGTGCCATTTGGCCTGAAGTGGATGGGGCATGGGGAAGACACTGTGTTACCCACAGTATTGATCATCAACAAACATGGGCGAATTGTGTACTCAGACCAAACGTCAAATTACCGTGTTCGACCCGAACCCGAGCAGTTTCTGGAAGTTGCACGCCAAAAGCTGGGCGGGGCCGAGTCCTGATTATTTGGGGGCTGCTGCCTGTTCAGCAGCGGCCTTGCGTATGCTGCTGATCAATTCTTTGTTGATACGGCTTTCCATGCGACGGTGTACCGGCTCAAGCGCCTTGCGCCACAGGTCAATTTCGGCGCTGCTTAACGTGGTTACTTTGGTGTTTTTCGATTCCTTGACCTTGTTTAAGGCTTGCGCGTTCAGTTTCTCGGCTTCGTCGTCGTTTTTGCGGGTTGCGTCGACAATGCTTTTTTCAAGCGTGACGCGAATGTCTGCGGGCAAGCTGTTCCAGAACTTGCGGTTAACGATTACCGCATAGCCCAGATAACCGTGATTGGTTACCGCCACGTATTTCTGAACTTCGTGCATTTTTTTGGAGTACAGGTTGGAGGGCGGATTTTCAGTGCCATCGACCAAACCGGTCTCCAGTGCAGTGTGTACATCTGAGAACGCCAGTGGAATTGGCGTGGCTCCCAGCGCCTCCATTTGGGCTTCGAGCACCCGTGAAGGCTGTATTCGCATGCGTTTGCCTTTCAGGTCTTCGGGTAGTCGAAGCGGTGTGTTGGCGCTCATCACCTTGAAACCATTGTCCCAGTAGGCCAGTCCCAATATTCCGCGATCTTCAAGTTGCGCCAGCAGCTGCTTGCCAATTTCACCTTGAGTGACAGTTTTTAGAACCTGACGATTCGGGAAAATGTAGGGAAGGTCGAACACCTCGAAATCGCGCATGCCCAGTTGGCCGAACTTGGCCAGCGAGGGTGCAAGCATTTGAACGGCTCCCAATTGAAGCGCTTCAAGTTCTTCCCGGTCTTTGTACAGCGAAGAGTTCGGATAAACCTCCACTTTCACCCGCCCACGGGTGCGTTCTTCCACCAGCTTTTTGAATTCCAGCGCAGCGATCCCCTTTGGGGTGTTTTCATCGACAACATGGCTGAACTTGATCAGGATGGGCGGTGCTGCACTGGCGGGTGCCAATGCAACGCCGTGAAGCCCAAGCAAAATTCCAAGTGCTGACAGATATTTCATATTGCGGCTAGTTTGTAAGTATTCATTGAAAATTCCAGAGTAGGACCGTCCTCACCATTGTGGGTTTCCACATGCTCTGAAATCTTTTCGTCATTTCGTGGCACTATCCAGCCATGCAAGTGTTCGCCCCTTATGAGCCCAATTTAAAGAAGATCAAGCGCCGCCAAGCCATGAGGTTTGGCATGCCTGTGCTTGTATTTTCACTTTTGATGGCTTTGCTGGTGGCCGCAGTTTACTACGCCCAGCAAGATGAACGGGATCAAAACCAGGCAAAACTGATTGCTGATGCGCTGTGGGCTCGCCAGAACATTCAGTTTCAGGTGGGGGGCTTGATCAATTCCTTGCAAGCGCTGACAAACGATTCGCTCATCTATCCGTCGGCACGGTTGGCTGCAAGCCTGAATCAGTTGAGCCGCAGCTCTGGCGAATTGGTCGCCGTGTTTCGTGGACCGGAACTGACCCCGATCGTGAACCTGGAAAACAATTTTGACGAATACGATTTGGAAGCGGTTCGTAATTTGATTTCAGCGCCGGTCAATCAGCGTTACGAGTCCCGTCTGGACGGCCTGGTTGGACCTTTTTTGTTTCAAGGGCGGCACTACGTGGCCAACGTCAGTGTGGCCCCGCGTGGAGAGGCTGTTACCGCGGGTTTGATCGACCTTGACCTGATGCTGGAAAAAGAGTTGCCGTGGTGGTTTGCACAAGACAACCAGGTTGAACTACTCGACGCCAGTGGTGCCATTTTGTCGCGCCTGGTCAAAGCCAGTCCGGGCGCTGGCGTGTACATGCACACCACTTCACTGGAACTTGGCGGGCTGCAATTTCAACTCAGGGTCAACAGCATTCAAGAAGGCCCCCGATTGTTTAACTATGGCATTACCGGCGCATTGGCGTTTTTGCTCTTGTTGCTGTTGCTGAGTTTCATCATGTTGTGGCGAGACTCCCGCCGTCGTCTGGAAATTGAAGCTCGCCTGGAAGAAGAAAAGTTGTTTCGCCAATCCATGCAAGACTCCATGGCCGTGGGTTTGCGGGTGTGGGACTTACAGGGTTTTATTCGTTATGTGAACCCGGCATTTTGCAATATGGTGGGTTATAAACCTGAAGAATTGATCGGCATTCCCCAGCCCTTGCCCTATTGGCCCAGCAAAAGCACTGAGGAATACAAAAGGTTGGTGGCTGATGTCATTTCAGGCAATGCCCCACCGGAAGGGTTCGAAACCATTTACCAGCACAAGAATGGCAAGTTCATTGATGTGCTGATTGTGGAAGCACCACTGAAAGACGGCCGGGGTGCTCACACTGGTTGGATGAGTTCGGTCATCGACATCACCGATCGCAAACGTTCGGAATCACTGATTGCCGAACAACGCGAAAAATTGCAAGCTGCTTCTCGATTTGCCTTGGTGGGTGAAGTGGCTTCCAACATTGCACATGAATTGAACCAGCCGCTGGCAACCATGGTGTCGTATGCGCAGGCGGGCATGAATTTAAGCCAGCGTGGTGCCAGCCTTGAAATGTATGGCCAGTTGTTTGAAAAGTTGCGTGATCAGGCGCAGCGCGCTGGCCGTGTGGTTGGCTCAGTTCAAAACCTGGTGCGCAAACGCAAGCCCACGCGCGAGAATGTTCGTGTGGCCGATTTGATCGATTCCATTCAGTTCATGGTCAATTCCACCGCCATGCTTCACCAGGTGCGTTTGCACTTTGACATTGGCACACCCGATTTCGTGTTGTACATCGATCGAATCATGGTGGAGCAGGCTTTGGTGAATCTGGTTAAAAATGCATCCGAGGCGTTCACGGCCTCGCAACGAATTCGCAATGTGTGGATACGTGCGCGTCAGTTGGAGAATTCCTTTGAGTTTTCAGTGCGCGATGATGGCCCCGGCTTGAGCTTGAACAATACCGAGAAAATGTTTGAGGCCTTGGTGTCGACAAAACCCGACGGGTTGGGGCTGGGGCTAAGCCTGTGCCGCTCTGTAGCCGAATCTCATGGCGGTCGCTTGAAAGCCGAGGCTGTGCCCACCGGTGGCACGTGTTTTACAATGGACTTGCCAATGGCAGTCAAAGAATCCATGGAAGGGGAGCAGTCAGTTGGAGCCAACTAAAAAAGTGCAGGTGTTGCTGCTCGATGATGATGACGATTTGCGTGAGGGCATGAAGTGGATGTTCGAAACCGTGGATCTTCCGATGCAAGGGTTTGCGAACTTTGAAAGCTTCAAGTCCAGGCTTGATGAATACATTGGCAGTGAAGCCGAGCTTTGCCTGTTACTCGACTTGCGCATGCCCGATATGTCGGGTCTTGAGGTGTTTGAGTGGTTGAAACGCAGCGGCTACAGCCTTGATCGTTTGCCTGTCATTTTTCTCACCGGGCATGGCGATATTTCTACTGCTGTTGAAGCTGTTAAAAATGGTGCATTCGATTTTTATGAGAAGCCCACCACCGATCAACGTTTGATTGAGCGGGTTAAACAGGCACTTCAAAAATCAGGTGAGTTCCTGGTCAATCTGGAAGTATTGAAACAATGGTCCGAGCGAATTGACCGCCTGTCGCCTCGCGAAAGAGAGGTGATGTTTCTGGTGGCCAAGGGCAAGCTGAACAAGGTAATCGCCTCTGAATTGGACATTTCCATGCGCACAGTTGAAGTGCACCGTGCCAATGTGTTTGACAAACTCAAGGTGCGCTCAGCTGCGGAGTTGGCCACTCTGCTGAGCCGCCTCAGCGACCGCCTTGGCTTTGATCAGTTGGCGGGGCTGGAATAAATTTCCACCATATTGGGTAGGCGAACTGCATCACCAAACAGCGGGCTCGACGTGTCTGGGTGCAGCTCCAGCACAAAAGCTTTGCGGGCCAGGCGGTTGTCCCTGAAATAGTGTTGAACTGCATCCAGCCTTTGGCTGGCCACAGCAAGATCAAGTTCAGCACTGCCCCCGGTTTGTGTACTGGATCGAATCAGGATCGGGCCAGATCTTCCTGCCTTGGTGGCGTTATTCAAGGCTTCGAGCTTGGGTAGACAGTTCGGCGGAATTTCAGTTTGTCCCGGCTTGAAATGGATCAGCAATTCAAGTCGCCGGTCTTCTCTGCGAAGAGTCAGCGCAGCTGCGGTACCTTGAGACTCTGAAAGTGCGTTGACCACACCGTTAAACAAGTCGAACGTGGGTTGGTAGCCACAGTGCATTTCCGGGTTACTTAACCTTTGAACCACGCTGTCAATTGCATTTGCTGGTTTGATCGAACACAGCACGGCAAGCGCCGACAATCCAACAATTTTTCCCGCGCCGCACTTGGTGGTTGAGCGTTTGCTCATTTCTTGTCGTCAAGGCCAGAGGTTTCAGCAGGCTTTGCTTCCGACGCAGACTCGGGTGCTGGCGTTGGTTCTGTCTGAGCAAAGCTCACTTTGATTTGATTGGCAAGCAGGTGATAAATGGACGCAGGCAAAATGCGTTTGCTAACCTGCGTGGAGATGGCCGATACGAAAATCAGCGGCATGACCAAATCATGGTTGTCGACCATTTCCAGCACAATCACAAAAGCGGTAATCGGGCAGTGCGTGACTGCGGACAAAACACCGACCATGGCCAGCAGCATCAGTGGGGCAGTCTCGCTGTTGGTTAGCCCGGCAAAAAAGTGACCAAAACCAGCGCCAATGGACAAGGTGGGTGAAAATACGCCGCCCGGTATGCCGCTGGCAAACGACACCACGGTTGCCACCATTTTCGTGAGCCAGAACATGGGTGAAAGTTCTTCACTGTCCTGAAGTGCAGCTTTTGTTTCTTCGTACCCCGCGCCGAATACCTCGGCACCAAACACCAGAGCCATCAAGGACAGCACGACCCCACACCCTGCTGCAAACCGGTAAGGAAAACGACTGCGCAAACCACCCAGAAAGCTGGTGCTTGACACCAGAATCAACATGCTTCGCCCGTAAAGACCGCCCACTATTCCCGTGAGAATTGCCAGAGTAAAGATAATCAGCCATTCCTGCCCCCAATCAATGGTGGCGTTGGAATAGCCAAAATACGAGTAGTTACCTTGAAGAATCAGCGCGACCAAGCCGGCCAGCACAATCGCCATCAGCAGGGCAGATGTATGCCGCATTGTTTTGCGACGCCCCAATTCCTCAAAAGCAAACATCAAGCCGCCCAGGGGGGTGTTGAAGGCTGCAGCAACCCCGGCCGCACCGCCTGCAATGATCAAGGAGCGCGTATCAAATAACTTGGCGATGTTGGGAAAACGACCCGCATAGGCCATCAGTGCTGCGCCAATTTGAACCGTAGGGCCCTCGCGCCCAGCGGCTGCACCCGCTGCAATCACGAATGGGGTAATCAACAGTTTGCCCAGAAATGCACGTGGGCCCAGAAGCCTCTCCATCAAACGTGGTTTGGGGTGTTTGGTGACCTTGATGGCCTGTGGAATGCCACTGCCGCCAGCGCCCCAGAAAATGGTGTTGACCAGCCACAGAGCAATTGGAAACACAACGGGAGGCAAGAGCAGCGCGACCCACATGTGCTCGGCAAACAGTTCTTTGTTCCACTCGCCTGCAAAGTCAGACATCCATGCGAAACCTACCGCAAGAAAGCCCACCAGCAGGGAAAAGGCGTAGATGACGGAGACAATCATGCCTCGGTCTGCCATAAAACGTGAAAGTCGAGCGCTTTGCGCCAGCCACTTGCTTTTGGAATTTGGCCGCACGGTGGGAGGTTTCCTGCTTGGTTGGTCAACAAGCCTTAAATTGTCGCATAAAAACAAAAAACCCTCAGGCTTTCGGCTGAGGGTTTTTCTCGGGGTTTCCCCCGTGCTGCTTTTACGCTGCTTTTTTAGCCAGCGCGGCGGCGGCTGAAACCACCACGGTCACCCATATTGCGTGCCGCGTTTTCCTTGCGGGCACCAGAAGCATGTTCGCGCTTGGGGCCTGAGGGAGCAGCTGTACCTTCGGCGCGGAAGGCTGGGCGAGCACGCTCTTCAGAGCGTGGGAAGCTTGGGCGCTCTGCGTCACGGTTCCACTTTTTAGGCGCATCGGAGTTGCCTGAAAAGCCCGAAGGCTTGCGGTCTCCAAAGGAAGGCTTGTCGCCAAACGACTTGCGTTCACCAAAGGGTTTGCGATCGCCGAATGAAGGCTTGTCACCAAACGATTTGCGTTCACCAAAAGGCTTGCGATCGCCGAAGCTGCGCTCTTCACCTTGAACAAACGGCTTGCGGTCGCCAAAACTGCGTTCTTCACGGGCTTCGTAAGGCTTGCGGTCGCCGAACGACTTGCGCTCACCAAATGCTGGCTTGTCGCCGAACGATTTACGCTCGCCAAATGCTGGCCTGTCACCATACGATTTACGTTCGCCGAAAGCTGGCTTGTCGCCATACGATTTGCGTTCGCCGAAGCTGCGCTCTTCACGGGCTTCAAAGGGCTTGCGGTCACCAAATGATGGCTTGTCACCATACGATTTGCGTTCGCCACCGCCAAAGCTGCGGCCTTCGGAACGGCCACCGCCGTTGCCAGCGTAACCGCCGCCACCGGAGCGACCACGGCCACCGCCAGGCTTGCCGCCACCACGGGGTGCTTGTGTGAAGTTGCCACGTGGCTCCAGGCCTTCCACTTGTTCTTCGGGAATGCGTGAATTGATGAAACGCTCAATGCCACGAACGCTGATGATGTCGCAGGCTTCAGCCAAGGTAACCGCAACACCACTGCGGCCAGCACGGCCGGTACGGCCAATGCGGTGCACGTAGTCTTCCGACTTCATGGGCATGCCGTAGTTGATCACGTGAGAAATTGCAGGCACATCCAGGCCACGGGCAGCAACATCGGTTGCAACCAATACCTTGATGTCGCCTTTGCGAACGCTGGCCAAACGGCGGTTACGCACTACTTGTGGCATGCCACCGTGCAGGGCGCAGGCTCGAACGCCTTCGTCAGCCAAATCGCGGGCCAGGTTTTCAGCATCAATTTGTGTGCTTGTAAATACAACAGCTTGGACCATGTCTGGGTGCTCCAGCCAGTGGTTCAGCAGCTTGCGCTTGTGGCCACGGTTGTCGGCCCACATCAGTTTTTGAGCGATGTCAGTGTTGGCTTCATTCTGAGCCGCCATTTCAATGCGCTTGGGGTTGTTCATGATGTTTTCAGCCAAACCGATAATGCGCTTGGCAAAGGTGGCGGAGAACATCAGTGTTTGAATGCGGTTGCCGCACAGCTGGTCGATGGCTTCCAGGTCTTCGGAGAAGCCCAGGTCGAGCATGCGGTCGGCCTCGTCAACGATCAGGGTGGTCACGGTGCTCAGGTTCAATTTGCCTTGCTGGGCCAAATCGAGCAAGCGGCCGGGTGTGCCCACAACAATGCGGGCACCACGCAGGCTGGCCATTTGTTTGCCGTAGGGCATGCCGCCAACAACGGTTGCGACACGAACACCCTTGGTGAATTTCACCAGGTTGATGGCGTCTTGGCTAACCTGTTGGGCCAATTCACGGGTGGGGCACAGCACCAGGCATTCTGGGCCAGCCAGCATTTCCATGGGGCTTTGTTCGCCGGTCATCATGCGATGCATAACGGGCAACAGGAAACCGAAAGTTTTGCCGCTACCGGTTTGGCTGGAAACCATCAGGTCTCCGCCTTCTTTGCCGAGTGGTACCACTTCAGCTTGTACGGGGGTAGGGGCAGTAATGTTCAAAGCATTCAGGGCTTGCAGCAAAGGCGCGGCAAGACCCATGTCATCAAATGACATAGACATGATAAAAGTTCCAATTCGATGTGGACTCAAAAATTCATCGACGAACAGAAATAAGACGACGCGGCTTGGAACTAGGTTGTTCCGGATGGTCGCAAGAGAACTGGCGGCGATGGGCAAAGCACAGCTTCTAAAGCTTGTGCCAACAAAGGCAACCCAACGCGGTCCAATGGTGAGAATCGTAAAACGACCCGTTGATTTGCAATCTGGAGCGAAGTCTACTGGGTTTGGGTGCAATGCACAAGAAAATATTGTGGGTAAAACCACAATTAGAAGAAAAACACCAACATCCCCGCAAATGTCTATCAATTTTTCCGGGATCCGGACGTTATCACCTGTAGAGGTAGTCAATCAGGACTGGATTATGAGAAAACTGAAGATATTGATGGTGGCAGGTGCTGCAACCATGCTGAGTTCATGCGATCTGTCGCAGATCCCGGGCCTGACAGGCAAATTGTCGATGGAAGACAGCAAGGCGGTGGGTGCGGCGTGCAGGCATTCTGGCCGCGCACTGGAAGATTGTTTTACCTTGAACCCAAATACACACCAATCCGGTGTGTTTGAGGGGTGGCGCGATATGAACGACTACATGTTGGCCAACGAAATCGAGGTCGTGAAACCCGAGATTCGGAATTCGGCTTTCAAGCAGGAAAAGACTTCACTTGGTTCGCCTGATCTGCAGGCCACACCGGCTGATCCTGGTTCTGCGCCGGTGGGTAGGCCTGAAGAGGCAGTGCCGCTGGCGCAGGGGCGGCAACGCTGGTTGCCCAAAGGTGTTGAAGATCCGGCTGCAACAGACTCTGCTGTGGCTCCGCCCGCCCCTGTTGGCAATGCCGATGCCACCGTGGCTGCCCCTGCGGTAAGTGCGGAAGAGGCTCCCACCCAAGAGGCGCCTGCGGCAGATTCGCCGTCGAGGCCATGGGAGCGTAAAAAGGACCCGAAGAAACACACCTGAGGACAGTGGCTGCCTGCCACAAGGTGGCACGAGTGATATCCTGAAAGTTCACAATTGCACTTCAGGATTTCACGCGTGTCAGTTCGTAAACTAGGTGGTGTACTCGTCCTTTTCAGCTTGGCTTGGCCACAAGCCGCATGGTCTAACGCAGTTGATCCTCAGGTTCGGGCTTTTCCTTCCAGCGTGACTCAGGCCTTTGTCAAAAAAGGCATTGCATCAGACGATTTCACAGCATACGCATTGCCCATTTCACCTTTCGTCCACCGAAAGCCGCAAGCTTACGCGCATGGTTCCAGTCAACTGGTCAACCCGGCTTCAGTGGCCAAGGTATTTACCACTGCGCTGGCTTTGCAAAAGCTGGAATCCACTTATCGTTTCAAAACCGGTTTTCATGCTGACGCCGAGCCGGTGGATGGTGTGTTGAACGGTCCCTTGTACATCAAGGGCAGCGGAGATCCTGCATTTTTGAGTGCTGACCTGTGGGCTTCGCTTCGACAACTTCGAACCAAAGGTGTGGATGTAATCAACGGCCCGGTTGTTTTGGATGACTCAGCATTCACCGAGCAAATGCCCAGCCTTGGCCTTGCAGAGGAAGATGCATTTGATGACGCGCCTCACCGGGCCTACCACGCGCAACCCGATGCCTTGTTGCTGAATTTTGGTGCCATGTCGATCGACCTGAAAATCAATGAAAACACGGTCGTGGTTGTGCCTGAGGATGCTCCCAAAGATTGGGCATTTGTCTCGGAAATCAATTTGACCAGTGGCGGTTGTGGTGCCTGGAAGAACGGCATGTCAGTGGATTTTTCAAAGGCCGGGCGCAATGTGGTGGTGACAGTGAAGGGCAATTACCCGCGTCGTTGCGGTCAGTCGCGCTTGCCCATTCGGGTGCCCGCGCAGGATTGGTTGTGGGAATCGTGGGTGAAGGAAATCTGGTTGCAGTTGGGTGGCAAGTTTGCCGGTCCACATGGTGGTCAAGTGATCAAAGGGGTAACACCAGCCAACACCATTGCTTTGTACACCCATTATGGGAAACCACTGAGCGACCTGATTAAGCAGATCAACAAATGGTCCAGCAATGTGATGGCTCGCCACCTTGAATTGGCGGTGGCAGGCACGCCCGAGGCTTTCAATGCCCAGCTCAAGGATTGGTTGAAGTTGCAGGGCATTTCATCAAATGACTGGTTTTTTGAGAATGGCTCGGGTTTGTCCCGAAACACACGGATTGATGCCAAAGGCTTGGCCGAGTTTTTGCGAAATATGGCGGCTCGATCCGATTTTCCTGATTTTCTGGCCAGTTTTCCGCGCGCCGGTGCAGACGGCACACTGCATCGACGCGTGAACAATCTGGATGGATTCGCCTACCTGAAAACAGGAAGCCTTAACGGTGTACGTTCTTTGGGGGGTTACCTGCGAGACCGGGAAGGGCAGTTGTGGGCAGTAGGTGTTTTGGTGAAAAGCCCGCGGGCCTATGACAGTTGGGGGCCCATGGAAAGCTTGCTTGAGTTTTTATACAGAGCCGAATGATTCAAGCCAAAAATGATGCGCTTGCCTGCAAGCCTTTCCCAATCTGGGTTTTCCTTTGTTAGACTGATCCATTACTTTCATTCACCAGCACGAGGCCGATATATGGACAACAGCAAAGACAAACTCTTTAGTGACATGAAAATTGTGTTGAGCGATGCCGAAGATCTGTTGAAAGCCGCAGCGTCATCTTCAGGCGAGCGCGCAGTCGAATTGCGTGAAAAGGCGCTGGTCAGTTTGCGTCGCGCAAAAGAGGTGATGCAAGACGCCCAATCGGCTGTACTTGAGAAAGGCAAGGCCGCAGCGCGCGCCACGGATGACTATGTGCATGATCACCCGTGGAAAGCAGTGGGTATTGCGGCAGCGGTGGGGTTCGTATTGGGTTTGATTGTTAACCGTCGTTAAAGGTTGGCTGTGCTAAATCCAAATGCAAGGGCAGCACTGAAACGGGTTGTGGCCAGTTTACTGGGCATGACCCAAACACGCCTCGAGTTGGCGGGTGTCGAGTTGGCTCAGGTTCGTCAAACTACCGTGCGTACGGTGGTTTGGTCATTGCTTACAGCATTGGCAGCTGCATTTGCGTCTTTGTTTGTTTGCATCCTGGTCATTGCCTTGGCGTGGGACACACACCGCTTTCTCGCAATCGCCGGGTGCGCAGCCTTCTATGTGGTTCTGGGTGTGTATTTTTATGTCCAGTTAAAAGACACTCTGGCCTCGCAGCCCCCCTTGTTTGAGGCAACATTGGCGGAGCTGGGGCGCGACAAGCAAGCGGTACTTGACAGTTTGGGCGGTGAGCCCCGGGAGCAGTCATGAGCAAAAAATTTGATGCCCTGGAAGCACGCAAAGAATTGTTGATGATGAAAGCCCAGCTGGAACGCATGGAGTTTGGCGGGCAGGTGGATACCTTGAAAAAGGAATTTGCCTGGGTCAATGTGTTCAGGCAGTTTGGCGGGTGGTTGGGTCAGCGCAACATGCGCGCCTTGGGCCCTGTGGTCAGTCTGGGTGGCCAATTTTGGCAAGATGGCTTGAAAAAGTATCCCCTGCTCGGCATGCTGGCCTCAACGGCACTGCTGCGTTTTCGACAGCCCATTTCCAAAGTGGCTTTGCGCGCCGGTTTGGGCGCTGTAGCCCTTGCAGCAGGCATGTTCTGGTTTCAAACGAGAAGCCCTTGGGCTTCTCGTTCGGCGACTGAGCCTTCTACAGACCCAAGCGACTCATAAGTTCTCGCACACGTTCATCCAGCTTGGGGTCAGGCTGAATGCTCCGGCCCCATTCACGCGTGGTTTCTCCGGGCCACTTGTTGGTGGCGTCCAGTCCCATCTTGCCACCCAGCCCACTCACCGGGCTTGCAAAGTCGAGATAGTCAATCGGGGTGTTTTGTATCAACACGGTGTCCCGCACTGGATCCATCCGGGTGGTGATCGCCCAAATAACCTCCTTCCAGTCGCGCGCGTTCACGTCATCGTCCACGACCACAATAAACTTGGTGTACATGAATTGGCGCAAAAAGCTCCAGGCGCCCATCATGACTCGCTTGGCGTGCCCGGCATACGCTTTTTTCATGGAAATTACTGCCATGCGGTAGCTGCAGCCTTCTGGAGGCAGGTAAAAGTCCACAATTTCCGGGAACTGCTTTTGCAGTATCGGTACAAACACCTCGTTCAAAGCCACACCCAATACGGCAGGCTCATCAGGTGGTTTGCCAGTGTAGGTGCTGTGGTAAATGGCATCGTTGCGCAGCGTGATGCGGTCCACAGTGAATACGGGGAACCAGTCTTGCTCGTTGTAATAACCGGTGTGGTCGCCGTACGGGCCTTCCAGCGCGCAGTCCCAACCCTTTAGGTATTCTGGCACGGGTGGGGGTTCTCGAAGCACGGTGACACCGTCGCGTATCTTGGGCACTTCGCCGTCGGTTCTGCCTTTGCGGGCGGCCACGGCAATTGGGTGCTCATAGGGGTAAATATGACCTTCCAGCACCATTTCCGCTTCAGCCGGCACCTGTAGTTCATTGCCTTTGCAGGCTACAAGCTCGGTGCGGCTGCCGCGCAGCAAACCAGCAAACTGGTATTCCGAAAGGGTGTCGGGTACAGGCGTCACCGCACCCAGAATAGTGGCTGGGTCTGCGCCCAGGGCCACTGAAATTGGGAAAGGTTGACCGGGATACTTCAGTGCATGGTCGCGAAAATCGAGCGCACCGCCCCGGTGGGCGAGCCAGCGCATGATCAGCCGGTTTTTGCCAATTTGTTGTTGACGGTAAATACCCAGGTTTTGGCGTTTGCGATTTGGGCCTTTGGTGACCACCAAACCCCAAGTGAGTAAAGGGGCTGCATCATCGGGCCAGCAAGTCCAAATGGGTATCTGGTTCAGGTCAACGTCGGGGCCCTCTACTACGTTTTCATGGCATGGTGCTTTACTGACCACTTTTGGGGCCATTGACAGCACCTGTTTCACCAAAGGCAACTTGTCCAGTGCGTCTCGCATTCCCTTGGGTGGTTCAGGTTCTTTCAGGTAGGCCAGAGTGCGGCCAATGTCCCGCAGCGCCTCGGTGTTGCTGGCACCCATGCCCATGGCCACACGTTTTGGTGTGCCAAACAGGTTGCCCAATACACGGTGTTTGTAGCCTTCGGGCGCGTCAAACAACAAAGCCGGGCCTTCGGCGCGCAGCACTTTGTCGCAGAGGTGGGTCATTTCCAGAATTGGACTGACCGATTCGGGTACTCGCTGAAGTTCACCTTCTTTGTAGAGTAAATCGATGAAGTCTCGAAGGTTCTTGTATCGCATTGTGAAAAAAACTGCCTGTTTGTGGTCCGAAAGGAACAGTTAACAAGAAATTACAACCCACACCTAGAGGGCTTTTTCAAGCCCCCCAAAAGCGCATAACGCCTAGCGATGGGGGTAAGTTCTTGTTTTGAGTAGAAAGACTCTACCAGATTTTGGATTGACCACTGCCCGGGTTGACCCTAGAATCCGGTCAGCTTTGTGACAGGTATCACCTAAGTCACACAAACGCAGTTGGAGGGTAAAACTTGAGGGAACTCAAGTCTGCCTAACTTCATCTTAAGAGTGTTTTAACCATGCAGTACTTGTTGTAGTTGGTTAAAGCAGAACGTTCTGCCTCACGGACAAAATGGAGGCAGATGCACCGCTGAGTCAAACAATGCAGGGTTAAGCCTGCGTTTGCGTAGCAGAGGAGGTTGCATGAAGCAGTACGAAACCGTTCTGAGCGTGAATGGCCAGCAGGTCCAGTCTCAGAATTTACTTCAATCTTTGAAACATGCCGTCACAGGTCTCGGTGTGGCAACGTCAGTTCTGGTAGCTGGTGCAGTGGCAATTCTGCTGTCCAACGCTGAACTTCGCAGTCAGGTGTTTTTCTCTGCCCCCGTGCAGGCAATTTTCGCCACTGAAATCGACTTGCTCAGCACTGGCCTTGCAGCCGGTGGTGCTGAGGTGGTTAACAACACAAGCAAGGCTTCGGGCACCCCGTCGGGTTCCAAAAACCTGATGCCTGTGAAGTTCAATTCGATTGATTCGAGCAAACCGCTGACAGCAGGCCAACGTCAAATTACGTCGTATTTGGCAAAGCGCTACAGCGTATCGCCCGAGGCAGTGGAGTCTATTGTTCGTTTGGCCTACAAGGTTGGCAAGGAAGAGAAAGTAGAGCCCACCCTGATCCTCGCGATTGTGGGTATCGAGTCCTCTTACAATCCATTTGCGGCAAGCCCAGTCGGTGCGCGCGGTTTGATGCAGGTGATGCCCAAAATTCACAAAGACAAGTTTGAGGCTTTGTCGCCGGGCGACTGGTCACCCCTGAATCCTGAAATGAACATGCGTGTTGGTGCGAAAATCATTCGCGAATACACCCGCCGTACTGGTTCTGTTCATGCGGGTCTTCGCTGGTATGTTGGCGCAGCCATTCACGGTAATGATGGTGGCTATCCCGGCAAAGTGTTGGCCCTGAAATCCCGAATTGATTCAGCGTATCAACAAGGCAGCTTGGTTGCCTCTAGAGAAAACAACCAAAAAGTATCTGCCGTGTCTGTGGCTGGTTCGGAAGGCTAAACGTTAGGGCAACTGGCGATTGTTGAAAAGTCGTATCCGTTCGATGGCAGTTTCCAGATTGTCCATCGAATTGGCATACGAAAACCGCATCATTTCGCTTCCCCGGAATTCGGAAAAGTCCTTGCCGGGGACAGCACACACCAAAGCCTGTTCCAGCAATTGCCTGCAATAGCGCTCGCTGTCATAAGGCGACTTGGCGTACACATAAAATGCGGAGTCAGGTGTCGAGTGTAACTCGATGCCTGCTTTGGGAAGTGCGGTCACCACAAAGTCTCTTCTAACCTTGAATACCAGTCGCCTCTCTTCGCAAATGGCCAGCGTTTCCGGCGTAAAGCAGGCCAACGCCGCCCATTGCGCGGGTGTGTTGGGGCATATGCTCAGGTTCTGGGCAAACCGTTCAATGGCTGGTAGCAGGGTGTCAGGTACCACCATCCACCCAAGGCGTAAGCCTGTCATGCCAAAGTATTTTGAGAAGCTGTTGATGACCACCACGGGTATTTGTTCGCTGGGTGCTCCAGTTACTTGGAGCACACTTTGGGCGGGGCGGTCGTAGCACAGCGACTGGTAAATTTCGTCAACAATCACAAAACCACCCTGAGTGCTTACGCCTTGAACAATTTCCTGCATGGCTTGAGCACCAAGTTGGGTGCCGGTGGGGTTGTTGGGCGAGGCCAAAAGTACACCTGCTGTGTGTGGCGTCCATTGTTTGTACAAATCAGCCCAACTGGGCTGAAAGTTCTGTGCCTCTTGGGTTTGTACAAAATCAGGAATACCACCCGCCATTTGCACAAAAGTTTTGTTGCAGGGGTAGCCAGGGTCGGTTAGCAGCACCTTGTCGGTGGGGTTGATCAGGGCCAGGCAGGCATACATCAGTGCGGCAGATGCACCTGAGGTGATCACGATTTGGTGGGCTGGCACCTGAACCTGAAAATTCGTTTGATAATACAGGCTGATGGCTTCACGCAACTCTGGCAAGCCCAGCGCTGCTGTGTATCGGGTTTTGTGTTCCGAAATGGCCTGGGCCAGTGCCTGTTCCACTGGCTTGGGCATGGGAAAGTCGGGTTCGCCGATTGAAAGATGAATCACCGGTTTTCCCTGATTGTTCAGGGTGTCTGCTGCTTTCACCAGTTCCATGACATGGAAGGGTTGAACGAGATTGCCAAGGCTGGACTGCTTCAATTCTTCACCATTGTTAGTGAGTGGCGCGAACAAGTTGCGCGATTTGTGGAAACCCCTAGGGACAGCTTCACTGGCTGAGCCTATAATTTTCGGTTCTGTTGTTCACCTCAAAGAGAAGATTATATGGCTCAACCAATGGATCAGCGCTTCAGGCAGGCCGCCCTTGAATATCATGAATTTCCAAAGCCTGGGAAATTGCAGATTTCGGCGACAAAAAGCCTGGTCAACCAGCGTGACCTGGCATTGGCCTATTCTCCAGGTGTTGCAGCAGCCTGCGAAGAAATCGAGGCAGACCCCCTCAATGCGGTGCGTTACACCGCCAAGGCAAACCTGGTGGGTGTGGTTACCAACGGTACAGCAGTGCTCGGTTTGGGCAACATCGGCCCCTTGGCTGCCAAACCCGTGATGGAAGGCAAGGCAGTGCTGTTCAAGAAGTTTGCCGGTATTGATGTGTTCGACATTGAAATCAACGAGAACGACCCCGACAAGCTGATCGAGATCATTGCATCGCTGGAGCCCACATTCGGCGGCATCAACCTTGAAGACATCAAGGCACCAGACTGTTTCAAGGTTGAGCGTGCCTTGCGCGGGCGCATGAATATTCCTGTATTTCACGATGACCAGCACGGCACTGCGATTGTAGTGGGCGCGGCCATTTTGAATGGTCTTGAAGTAATCGGTAAAAAACTGGATGAAGTGAAGTTTGTGGTGTCTGGCGCAGGTGCTGCGGCCCTGGCCTGCCTCGAGTTGCTCGTCGAGTTGGGCCTTCCGCGCAAGAATGTGTGGGTCACCGACATTGATGGTGTGGTTTACAAAGGCCGCACCACCAACATGGACCCTGACAAAGATTTGTTTGCGCAGCAAACGGATGCGCGTGTGTTGGCTGACGTAATCAAAGACGCTGATGTGTTTTTGGGCTTGTCAGCGGGCGGTGTCTTGAAGCAAGACATGGTGCGTGCCATGGCGGCCAAACCCCTGATTTTGGCCTTGGCCAACCCAACACCGGAAATTTTGCCCGAGCAGGTGAAGGAAGTCCGCGACGATGCCATTATGTGTACGGGTCGCACCGACTACCCGAACCAGGTGAACAACGTGCTGTGCTTCCCCTTTATTTTCAGGGGAGCGCTTGATGTGGGCGCAACCACCATTACCAAAGAAATGGAAATCGCGGCAGTTCGAGCTGTCGCCGAACTGGCTCGCAAAGAACAATCGGATGTAGTCGCCTCCGCTTATCGCACCCAAAACCTGAGTTTTGGTCCCGAATACCTGATTCCGAAGCCTTTCGATCCCCGCTTGATTGTGCACATTGCACCCGCTGTGGCCAAAGCAGCCATGGAAAGCGGTGTGGCCACGCGCCCAATCGCCGATTTGGAAGCTTACAAGGATCAGTTACAGCAGTTCGTGTATCACTCTGGCACGTTCATGAAGCCAATTTTTGCGGTGGCCAAACGTTGTGTGGCCGAAACACCGCAAACCTCCCGCATTGTATTTGCAGAGGGCGAAGATGAGCGTGTGATGCGTGCGGTGCAAGTGGTGGTCGATGAAGCAATAGCCAAGCCAATCATGATTGGTCGCCCTGCTGTAATTGAACGCCGCCTGGAGCGCTTTGGCCTGCGCATTAAGCCCGGTGTTGATTTTGAGTTGATTAACCCTGAGTACGATGAGCGATACAAAGACTACTGGCGTATGTACCACGACTTGACCAAGCGCAAGGGTGTCACAGAGGCCTACGCGAAAATTGAAATGCGCCGCCGCCACACTCTGATTGGCTCCATGATGATTCACAAAGGCAATGCGGACGGCATGATCTGCGGAACCTTTGGTACCCACTCCTTGCATTTGCACTATGTGGACCAGGTACTGGGTCGCCGCGCAGGCTGCAACACATACGGTGCCATGAACGGCCTGATGTTGACCAACCGCCAGGTGTTTTTGGTAGACACCCATGTGAATTACGATCCCACAGCCGAGCAAATTGCTGAAATCACCTTGATGGCTGCCGAGGAAATGCTGCGCTTGGGTGTGCAGCCCAAAGCTGCATTGTTGTCGCACTCCAACTTCGGTTCCAGCAACCAGCCTTCCGCCGTGAAGATGCGTGAGGCGCTTCAAATTCTTCGCAACATTGCACCCTGGCTGGAAGTTGATGGCGAAATGCACGGTGATTGCGCCATTGATGAGCAGGTGCGTAATACCATTTTCTCGGGTTCCACCTTGACTGGTGAAGCCAATTTGCTCGTGTGTCCAAATATTGACGCAGCCAATATTTCATACAACCTGCTAAAGTCGGCGGCTGGCAACGGCATTGCCGTGGGGCCAATTTTGTTGGGCTCCGACAAACCGGTTCACATCTTGACTGCTTCCGCCACAGTGCGTCGTATTGTCAACATGACTGCACTGGCTGTTCTTGATGCAAATTCAGAGCGGGTTAGTTCGCTTTAAAGTAGCGCTTTAAAACAACAAATGGGCGTGCAAGACACGCCTGTTTTTGTTTTAACTTATTCGAAATGTGTCGCACAATGGTTTCATGAGCGACCAAGACACATTTCACACTGAAGAGCACGATGACATCACCGGACTGGTGTTGTCAGGCGGTGGCGCACGGGCTGCCTATCAGGTGGGTGTGTTGCATCAGCTAGCCAAGTGGTTTGAGCAAGAAAACAAGCGCGAATTCGATTTTCCGTTCAAAATTTTGTGCGGCACTTCAGCCGGTGCAATCAATGCAGCGGCCCTGGCCTGCGCGGGGCGCAATTTTTATCAGTCCACCGATCGAATGCTCAAGGTTTGGGAGAACTTCAGTTCCGATCAAGTATTCCGCTCTGATTCCTTGGGTATTATTCGCACCGGTGCGCGTTGGTTGTCTGCGCTGTCGATAGGTTGGATGCTGCGCAAGCGCCCCAAGTGCTTGCTCGATAATTCTCCGCTGTCACACCTGCTTCATCAGTTGTTGCATTTCCGAAGACTGGACGAGGCGCTTGAGAACGGCACAATTCACGCTTTGGCGGTGACCGCTTCCAGCTACAGCTCAGGCCGTAGCGTGACCTTCTTTCAAACCCAGAAAGTGATCGAGAGCTGGGCCAGAACGCAAAGAGTGGCATTGCCTGACCGTATTACAGTCGAGCACTTGTTGGCCTCCGCAGCAATTCCTTTTGTCTTTCCCGCGGTGAAGCTGAACATTGAAGGGCAAATGGAGCACTTTGGCGATGGTTCTATTCGCCAACTGGCCCCAATTAGCCCAGCAATTCATTTGGGTGCAAACCGAGTGATGGTGATTGGTTCCAGTCAATCGGACAAAGACCACACCCAGCGTGTTGAAATTCAAAATGCATATCCCAGTTTGGCTCAAATTGCGGGCCATGCCATGGCTTCCATTTTTCTGGACAGTTTGTCGATCGACATTGAGCGTTTAAGCCGGGTGAACAAAACCCTGGGCTTGTTGCCTCCCGAGATGGCCACGAAAACCACATTGAAACCGATTGAGCTGTTGGTGATTTCACCCTCAGAACGGATTGACGAAATTGCGGCACGTCACACGCAAGATCTGCCCCGACCCGTGCGCACCCTGTTGTCCGCATTGGGAGCCACGGAGGCCAGTGGTTCGTCTTTGGCCAGTTATTTGCTGTTTGAGGCCAATTACACCCGCGAGTTGATTCGAATGGGTATCGCCGACACGATTGCCAAGAAAGATGCAGTGTACGAGTTCTTCCATCTGGGTCAGTCAGGCCGCTGAGTTCCGCCCCAAGCCGCGTTACAATTAGCGCTTCGAGGCAGTTCAGGCGTTTTCCCCCATGCATTCACCTTTGGTTTCTGCTGCTTGGCATGCCAGGATGACCCAGGCCGAGGGTGATGACGGTCTTTGTGTCGCGCACGGCAAACCGGTTCGGGTGCTCAGTACCTTCGATGCAAACGAAGTACGCGGCATGATTGAGCAGGCCCACGAGTGGTCCAAACAGGGTTTGTATGTGGTGGGTGGCCTAAGCTATGAAGCTGCTCCGGTTTTCGATGCAGCTTTGCCGGTTTGCATGCCACACAATTTCCCATTGCTCGAGTTTCATGCTTTTGAACCGAACCAGGTGAGCGTGCTGGGCAAATCGCAGTTGCAGCAATTGCCCTCGGCGTCCAAATTCATGCCTTGGCTGGATCAACAAACGGCTCAGCGTTATCAAGAAACCTACAAGCAGGTGAGGCAGGCCATTGAGGCGGGCGAGTTCTATCAAATCAATCTGACCACACGGCTTAAGGCAGCCAATCCGCGACTGGATGCATGGGCTGTTTTCCAGCATCTCTACGCAAGCCAGTCTGCACCCCAAAGTTTTTTTCTGCGCGGCAGCGTGTTCAACGCAATCAGTTTGTCGCCCGAGCTGTTTTTTCGGTGGGACGGCAATGAGCTGCAAACCGCACCCATGAAGGGGACCCGAAGGCCTGTGCTGGGTGGTCTGGATGTACTGAGTGACAGTGAAAAAGACCGTGCCGAGAATGTGATGATTGTTGACTTGTTGCGAAACGACATGGCCAAGGTCTGCCAGCCAAAGTCAGTTCAAGTACGCTCCCTGTTCGATGTCATGCATCTGCCCACTGTCGATCAAATGACCTCCAGTATTTCTGGGCGAACTTTGCCGGGTACTACTTTGCTGGATTTGTTTGAGGCTCTTTTTCCTTGTGGCAGTGTGACGGGTGCGCCCAAATCGCAGGCCATGTTGCGTATCGCGCAATGGGAACAAGCGCCCCGAAAATTGTATTGCGGGGCGCTTGGTGTGCTGAGCCCGGGTGGTGGGGTTCAATTCAACGTACCGATTCGTACTGTCATAGAACAGGCAGATGAACTGGAGTACGGTGTGGGCAGCGGTATCACCTGGTATTCCACCGCAAGCGATGAGAAAAAAGAGTGGTGGCAAAAAACTACCTTTCTACGTGAGGCCACTTGCGACTTTCAGGTGCTTGAAACTTTGCGCCTGGAGAATGGGAAGTGGATTCATCTGGACGATCATCTGGAGAGAATGGAAGGCGCAGCCAAGCAGTTTTCTTTTTTATTCGATGAGCAACGGGTTCGATTGAACCTGGATGCAGTGGCGCACAAACATACTCATGGCGTTTTCCGTGCACGTTGTTTGCTGGATGCTTGCGGGGACACGCGAATTGAACTGCATGAACTGGAACAGGATTTGACTCCCGTGCTGCTTCGTTTGGCCGATTCAGCCATGCAAGGCAAGCCCGAGTTTGTGCTTCACAAAACCACGTACCGACCTGAGTATGAGTATTTTCAGAATCAGGCGAATGGTGCTTTTGATGTTCTACTTTTCAATTCGCAAGGTTTGTTGACTGAAACCTGCCGCTGCAATGTGGTGTTGAAAATTGATGGCGAGTGGTTAACACCACAAATTTGCGAAAGCGCCGGTACTTATTTGTTGCCCGGGGTGTTGCGTGCCCGCCTTTTAAGGGAAAATACGATTCGGCAAACCACGCTGAATGTGCAAGACTTGCAACGCGCTGAAGAAGTGTGGCTGATCAATAGTTTGCGAGGCTGGGTGCCTGTGGCGAAAGTGGTTGATGCACACGACAAGGTGTTTTTTTCTGCCAACTAAAAACAAACAATAAACAAAAAGGGAAGTGAGATGAACCCGACCACCATTGAACTGATTGGCGCGATTCTTTTTGCGATTGCTGTCATTCACACCTTTTCAACCAAATACTTTGAGCGCCTGGCGCACTCGCAGCCAAATCATTCGGGCTTGTGGCATTTGCTGGGTGAAGTGGAGGCCGTGTTTGGCTTTTGGGCCATGGTGCTGGTTGTGTTCATGTTTTTCATCATTGGTCAAACCAGCGCAATTGAATACGTAGACACGCGCAATTACACCGAACCTTTATTCGTATTTGCGATTATGGTGATTGCGGCCAGCAAGCCAATCCTGGTGCTGGCTGGTCGCATTGTGCGCGTGGTGGCTTCTGTCATTCCAATTGACAGGCAAGTGGCTTACTTTTTTACCACTTTGTCCATCGTACCGTTGTTGGGCTCGTTCATCACTGAGCCTGCAGCCATGACACTGGCGGCCTTTTTACTGCGCGACCGGTTTTACACGCAAGGTATCAGCAACAAATTGATGTACGGCACTCTCGGTGTGCTGTTTGTCAATATTTCAATTGGTGGCACCTTAACGCCCTTTGCTGCACCGCCTGTGTTGATGGTGGCGGCCAAATGGGGCTTTGACATGCAATACATGTTGACCATGTTCGGCTGGAAAGCCGCGATTGCTGTGTTTGTGAACGCGACGGTACTCACCTTCTTGTTCGCCAAAGAACTGACCGCCATGAAAAAGCCTGCCGAAAACGGTCCCAAAGAAGACATGCCCGTGTGGGTTATTGCTACTCACCTGTTGTTTCTGGTGGGTGTTGTGGTGTTTGCCCACCATGCAGCGATGTTCATGGGCTTGTTCTTGTTCTTCCTCGGATATACAACTGCTTACAGCCGCTATCAAGACAAGCTGATTTTGAAAGAAGGGTTGATGGTTGCATTCTTTCTGGCTGGTTTGGTGGTATTGGGTGGCATGCAGGCCTGGTGGTTACAAGACACTTTGAAGGGCATGAGCCCCACAGCGTTGTATTACGGAGCCACTGCGTTGACGGCAATTACAGACAACGCAGCCTTGACTTACCTTGGCTCACTGGTTGAAGGTGTGGATGATCAGTTCAAATATGCTTTGGTGGCTGGTGCTGTAACCGGGGGTGGTTTAACCGTGATTGCAAATGCGCCCAACCCGGCTGGTTTTGCCATTTTGCAAAAGTATTTCAACGACGGCTCAATCAATGCGGGCAAGTTGTTTTTGGCTGCACTCGGGCCTACGCTGGTGGCTGTGGTGGCTTTCCAGTTTTTGTAATTGACTTTCAGGGCGATTGGTTTGAGCGAACAAAACATCGATTACCACGATCAAGAGCCAGCCATTGAGCTGCCTCACGATCTCGATGATGCACAACGGGCGTTGGCCGAAGTGCAGGCCTTGTTGCGCAAACAAAAAGTAATCGAGAGTGTTGTTCACAACCAGCAAACCACGGTCAATCCCGAGCGGCAAAGTTTGGTTGAGGAGCTGGTGCACCGCCAGCACCTGACTGAGCTGGGCAACAAGCTTTATTTGCTTCACCCGGCCGACGTGGCCTATGTACTTGAAAGTCTGCCCCAAGAAGAGCGGATGCTGGTTTGGGGTTTGGTGCGCTCCGATCGCGACGGTGACATTCTTCTTGAGCTGAGCGACGCGGTTCGAGAAAGCCTGATTAAATCGATGGACAGCGAAGAATTGTTCGCTGCCACGGAATCGCTGGATGCCGATGAAATTGCGGAATTGGCCCCTGACTTGCCACGCGATGTGGTGGAAAAGCTGGCCAGCAGTTTGAGTCTTGAGGAGCGCGAGCAACTGCGCGCCGCCATGAGTTACCCCGAAGACACCGTGGGTGCGCGCATGGACTTCGACATGGTGACCATTCGCGACGATGTGACACTGGAAGTGGTGTTGCGTTACCTGCGCCGGTTCGACGAGCTGCCAGATCAAACTGACCAAGTGTTTGTGGTGGATCGTGTGGATCATTTCAAGGGCAGTTTGCCTTTGGACCGTTTGTTGGTCAATGAACCGGAAACCCTTGTGAGTGAGGTAATGAGCCGCGAGGTGCTGATGTTGTCGGCACTGGATGATGCCTATGAGGCTGCGCAGGCCTTTGAGCGTTATGACCTGGTTTCTGCCCCCGTGCTCGACCCATCTGGCAAGTTGATCGGTCGCCTCACCGTGAACGAAGTGGTGGATGTGATTCGCGAAGAAAGCGAAGCAGATTTGCTGTCCAGTGCGGGTTTGCGTGAAGAAGAAGACTTGTTCGCCTCGGTGTGGGAGTCTGCTAAAAACCGTTGGCTGTGGTTGGGTTTAAACCTGTGTACCGCTTTCTTTGCAAGCCGTGTCATCGACACTTTCGAGGGCACAATTGCCAAAGTGGTCGCCTTGGCCACACTCATGCCGATTGTGGCGGGCATTGCCGGTAATTCCGGCAATCAGACAATGACCTTGATGATCCGTTCCCTGGCCTTGGGCCAAGTAACTGCGGCCAACTTCAAACTGTTGTTGAAAAAAGAGCTGGCCATTGCCGGACTGAATGGTTTGGTGTGGGGCAGTGTGGCCGGCCTTGCTGCCTGGGGACTGTATTTTGGGTCGCCGAATGCGGTAATGCTGGGTTTGTTGATGACCCTGGCGGTGATGTTAAACCTGCTCGTGGGTTCGTTAATTGGCGTTATTGTGCCATTGGGCCTTGAGAAAATGGGTCGGGATCCCGCAATGGGGTCTTCAGTGCTACTCACATTCACCACCGACAGCATGGGCTTTTTCATTTTCCTGGGGCTGGCCTCCCTGTTCTTTTAGAGCGGCATCTATCCATGCCCTCCATTTCTATTGTCATGCCGGTGTACAACGAGGTTCCGGTGCCTGGCGATGATTCCTTTTTGTCTCGAATTCAAGCGCTGCTTCAATTGCTTCGGCAAGGTGACGAGTTGTTGCTGGTAGACGGCGGCTCTACTGACCAGAGTTGGCCAGTTCTACAAACTTTGGCCGAACACCCGCAAGTGCTTGCCATCCAAGGCAACAAGGGGCGGGCGCAACAAATGAACGCGGGTGCTGAAAAAGCCCGTGGGGATGTACTGCTCTTTTTGCATGCAGACACAGTGTTGACCAAGGCGGCTTGGCAGGCATTGTTGTTCAAGTTGGATCCAAGCGTTTGGGGCCGCTTCAATGTGTGTATTGATGGCAAAAGTGCGTGGCTGCCAGTGGTGTCCTGGTTCATGAATCATCGGTCAAGGCTGACTAAAATTGGTACAGGCGATCAGGCTTTGTTTGTTGGTCGCAAGTTGTTCGATCAGGTTGGAGGTTTTCCAAAACAGCCCCTGATGGAAGACGTTGAGCTGTGCAAGCGCTTAAAGCGAGTGGCACCACAAAAATTTGTGGCAGTTGCTTCCCCGGTATTTACGTCGGGGCGTCGATGGGACGTGAACGGCGCTTGGGCAACGATTGTGTTGATGTGGCGCTTCCGGTTTTTATATTGGCGCGGAGTGTCCGCAGATACCTTGGCAAGGCTTTATGCGGACACCCGGCAAAAGTTGCCTGTCACTGTGGCCGTGTTTGCCAAGTATCCGCAGGCCGGCCGGGTGAAAACAAGGTTGATCCCCATGCTGGGTGCCGAGCAATGCGCGATGTTTGCCCGATATTTGTTGTTGAGTACCTTGGACAAGTTACAGGGCGTGAATGTGGCGCTGTGGACCGATGGCGGTACTCCCGAAGAGTGGGCCACCTTGCTGAAGGGCAGGGCCATTCAATGTTACGTTCAACCAGAAGGGCACCTGGGCGTGCGAATGCGAGCTGCGGTTGAAACGCATCTGAACGGCAGTGAGCTTGTGGTGCTTCTTGGGCCCGATGCAGTCGAATTTACAGCAAGCCATTTGCGTGAACTGATCGATACTGCCCGGCAACAGGGACTGGCTTTCGTGCCTGCACACGATGGTGGCTATGTGGCCTTGGCTTGCAACCGCGTTGTGCCTGAAATTTTTTCTGAATTGATAGAGTGGGGCACTGCCCGTGTGGCGGAGCAAACCCGCGTCGCATTGAGGAGTAAAGGTTTGCGGGCTGTGTGGTTGTCATCGCAACTGGACATTGATGAGCCTGCTGACTTGGGGCGGGCGATTGAATCGGGTTGTGTACCTGTTGATTGGCCTGTACGTTACTCAAGTATCGATTAAAAAGGTGTTGAAGGGTTTCGTATGCGCAGTTTTGTGTTGATGACGGGTGTTTTTAAAGCAGCTTTGTTATTCGGTGTTGCAGGCATATCAAGCGGTGCTCTGGCCCAGGGCGCGGGCGTGCTAAAGCCCTGGCCTGCGGACCCTGCTGCCGGAATTCCTGGGCCATGGAAAGCGCAGTACCACCCTGACATTGCGGCGCAAACCCAATTCAAGTTGTTGAAGCAGGGCAATCAAACTGTGTTGCAGGCCGAGGCTGACATGGCCTACGGCTCGCTGGTGTATGCCTTTGCCAAACCCACAGTTTTGAACACTTTGACTTGGCAGTGGCAAATATTGACTCAACCCACCAAGGCGAATTTGCAAACCAAGGCTGGCGACGACGCGGGTGCGAAGGTGTGTGCCTTTATTCAAATTGATGAAGGAAAACTGGGTTTGGGCACCCGCCTTGCATTGGCTGCGGCGCGCACTGTCTCAGGCGAGCGTTTGCCCGCGGCCACCCTTTGTTATGTGTGGGGCTCGCCAGGTGAAAAAGTGGGACAGGTGTTTGACAATCCCTACACCGACCGTGTGAGAAATATTGTTGTGCGTGATGCGGCCAGCGCCGCGGAGTTGATTTCGGAACGAAGGGATTTGCAGGCCGATGCCCGCAAAGCCTTCGGCAAAGAACTGCCGGAAGGCCCTGTGATGTTCACAGGCATTGCGCTGGGGGCTGATTCAGACAATACCCAATCGAAAGCCAAGGCTTTGTTTGGCAGTGTGCAGGCTCAGCCCTGATTCAAATTCATTGTTTTTACAATTCGCTCGCAGTACCTGGCGATTTGGTCAATTTCAAGATTCACCGGGCTGCCTGCCGTCAAATGCTTCAATGTGGTCATCTGCACCGTGTGCGGAATCAGGTTGATGTGAATGTCGCATTCGCCTGAATCATGATCATCTACCTTGTTGACTGTCAGGCTGACTCCATTCACGGTAACCGAACCCTTGTAGGCAAAGAAAGGCGACAGGGTTTTCGGTGCCCGAATCTGCAGGTGCCAGCTTTCACCCACCGGTTCGAATTCCGTCACGCTGCCTAGCCCGTCAACATGTCCGCTCACCAAGTGGCCGCCAACGCGATCCGACAAACGCATGGCTTTTTCAAGGTTCACTTCGCCAGGTTTGTTAAGGCCCACAGTTTTCGACAAACTTTCTTGCGACACATCCACGTGAAAGGTTTGCGCTTCCATGGCCACCACGGTCATGCAAGCACCTTGAATGGCGATACTGTCGCCAAGCTTGACATCAGAAAAGTCGAGTGTGGGCGCATGCACGGCTAGACGCACCCCAGCATAAGTTGAGTCTTGAAGGGGTTCTACTGTCTTGATCTGACCGATTGATTCAATAATTCCAGTGAACATGGGTGCGACTACTCCTGATGATTTTGAACCCACGTAATTCGCAGGTCTTGTCCAATTTGCTCAAATGAATGAATAGCCCAGCTTGCATAGGCGGGCAGGATTTCTAGTTCGGGCAGGCGGAACAGGCCCTGACCTGGTCCCAAAAAACGTGGGGCAATGTACTGCACAATTTCATCCACCACACCGGCTTGCAGAAACGAACCATTGAGCCCAAAACCAGCCTCAAGGTGCAATTCATTGATACCGCGCTGTGCCAGTTCCTGTAACAGGCGCAGCAAATCCGTTTTTACTTTGCCTGCATGCAAACCTGCCGCCACTGGGGCCACGTTCAAAGCCTCAATATTTGCGGCGTTTGGGTGTGTAGGAAGCCAAGCTGGCGTTTGTGGTTCAGTGTGCGCAATCAGCACGCGCCCGGTTTGTAACAAGCGGGCTTCCGGTGAAATTTCCAGCTTGCTGTCCACGATCACTTTCAGCGGTTGGCGTTCGGTGTCAATTCCACGCACGTTCAGTTGTGGGTTATCGGCTTTCACCGTGCCAATACCGCTGAGCACAGCGCAGGCTTGCGCGCGCAAGTGGTGCCCGTGCAGCCGTGCTTCCTCGCCGGTAATCCATTGGCTTACGCCATTGTTCAGTGCGCTAATGCCATCTGCGCTGCTGGCTACTTTCAAGCGCACCCAAGGGCGTTTGCGTTCCATACGGCTGAAAAACCCACGGTTAATCCAGCGCGCTTGTTCAACCAGCACACCGTGTGAAGTTTCGATGCGAGCTGCTTGCAAAATGGCCATGCCTTTGCCTGCCACCAGCGGGTTGGGGTCAAGAACCGCAGCCACCACCCGTTGAACGCCTGTGGCCACTAGCGCTTCCGCACAGGGGCCTGTGCGGCCTTGGTGGGCGCAGGGTTCCAGCGTGACATAGGCTGTGCTGCCTTTTAAACAAACGCCACGCGCCTTGGCTTGCGCAATCGCTTGCACTTCAGCATGGCCTTCGCCTGCTTTGGCATGAAAGCCTTCCGCAATCACAACGCCGTCGCGCACAAACACACAGCCTACGCGCGGGTTGGGCGTGGTGCTGTATTGGCCTTTCCAGGCCAGCTTCAGCGCTTGCTGCATCCAGTGTTCGTCAGTGGGTGAAAAGGTGGCCATGGCCTCAGTTACTTCTCAGTTACTTTTAAGCGCCTTTTTTGGCGGTTGTGCGTGATTTTGGCTTGATGCTGCCCGTGATGTTTTCGGCGGGGGCCGTCAGGTGAGCAATCTCTTCAGAGAAACTTTGCAGGTCTTCAAAGCTTTTGTAAACCGATGCAAAACGAATGTAAGCCACTGTATCGAGTTGTTTGAGTTGTTGCATGACCAGCTCACCCAAAAACTTTGTGTCCACCTCTCGGGCAGCACTCACCAGCAGTTTTTCTTCAATGCTTGAAATGGCTTCGTCAATGGCTTCCGCCCGGACAGGGCGTTTGCGCAGCGCCAGCATCAAGCTGCCGCGCAGTTTATCCCTGGAAAATTCGACGCGTGAGCCATCTTTCTTGACGATGGCGGGCAGAAACAGTTCTGCCCGTTCGTAGGTGGTGAAGCGTTTGCCACAACTGCTGCATTGCCTGCGGCGGCGAATCGCGTCGCCTTCTTCAGACGTACGCGAGTCGATTACCTGGGTGTCGGCGTTGCCACAGAAGGGGCATTTCATAACGCCGGGGCTCCTGGCTTACTTGTAAACAGGGAACTGGCTGGTCAATTCCTTGACCTTGGCGCGAACGGTGGCCAATGTGGCTTCGTCTTCCGGGTTTTCAAGGACGTCGGCAATCAAGTGACCTACCGCGCGGGCCTGCTCTTCCTTGAAGCCACGTGTGGTCATGGCTGGGCTGCCCAAGCGAATACCGCTGGTAACAAATGGCTTTTCCGGGTCGTTCGGAATCGCGTTTTTGTTCACGGTAATGTGTGCATTGCCCAAAGCTGCTTCTGCGGCCTTGCCTGTAATGCCCTTGGCGCGCAGGTCAACCAGCATCACGTGGCTTTCAGTGCGGCCAGACACGATGCGCAGGCCACGCTCAACCAGCGTTTCCGCCAAGGCTTTGGCATTCAACACCACTTGCTGCTGGTATTCCTTGAATGACGGTTGCAGGGCTTCGTGGAAAGCCACAGCTTTGCCTGCAATCACATGCATCAAGGGGCCACCCTGAATGCCAGGGAAAATTGCGCTGTTGATCTTCTTGGCCAGTTCTTCTTTCATCAAAATGATGCCACCGCGTGGGCCGCGCAGCGATTTGTGCGTGGTCGATGTGCACACATCCGCATGCGGAACAGGGTTGGGATATACACCTGCGGCAATCAGGCCGGCGTAGTGGGCCATGTCCACCATGAAGTAGGCACCTACTTCCTTCGCAATTTTCGCAAAGCGCTCGAAGTCGATGCGCAGGGCATAGGCGGATGCACCGGCGATGATGATTTTTGGTTTGTGTTCACGGGCCAAAGCTTCAACCTGATCGTAATCAATGGCTTCTTCTTTGTTCAGTCCATACGACACGACGTTGAACCACTTGCCCGACATGTTCAATGGCATGCCGTGGGTGAGGTGACCGCCTTCAGCCAGCGACAAACCCATGATGGTGTCGCCAGGTTGCAGCAAGGCAAAAAACACGGCCTGGTTGGCCTGCGAGCCAGAATTGGGCTGCACGTTGGCTGCTTCCGCGCCAAACAGTTTTTTCAGGCGTTCAATGGCCAGGTCTTCAACCACGTCTACGTGTTCGCAACCGCCGTAGTAGCGCTTGCCGGGGTAGCCTTCGGCGTATTTGTTGGTCAGCTGTGAACCCTGGGCTTCCATCACGGCTGGGCTGGCGTAGTTTTCAGACGCGATCAACTCAATGTGGTCTTCCTGGCGAGTGGTTTCCTGCTGCATGGCAGTCCACAATTCTGGGTCGGTTTGGGCGATGCCCTTTTGGCGTTCAAACATAACGATTTCCGGAAAGGATTGGGTTCAAGACAAGCCCAACATTCTAAATGATTTCAAGCGATTCGACCATCGACTTCGTCCATGTTTTGGCCGGGTTTGTCGTTGTTCAGGTGCCCCAGCCAGGCCCACAAAACAACATGTTTGTTTCCCTGCGGGTCAATGTCGATCACATTGAGCGCGCAATTGTGCAGTTGCCACTCGCGCTGCTTTTGCAGTAGCTCGCCAGTGCAGTGCCTGTAGATACAATCGAGTACACCACCATGGGCCACCAGCAAGATTGTTTTGCCCGCGTGGGCGCTGCCAATGTGCTCGAACGTTCCCACCACGCGGCTGTAAAACTGAAACAGGCTTTCCCCGCCTTGCAAGGGGGCTTCAGGCACCCGGTTTCTAAGGCCCGCGAATTCTTCTGGGCTCTTGGCTTGCATTTCATCGCCTGTCAGGCCTGACAGATGGCCGTAATCACGCTCCCGAAGACCCGCATTCAACTGCATGGCGGGTGTTCTGGCGCCGTGAATGGCATTTGCCGTGGCGCGCGCCCGAATTAGGTCGCTGCTGATGCACTCATCGTAAAGCGACACTCCCTGCGTTTCCAGGGAGGCGAAGTATTTGCGAAGCAATTGAGCCTGCAAGAGTCCGTGCGCATTCAGGGCAATGTCGGTGTGACCCTGAAACCGCTTCTCCTTGTTCCAGTCGGTTTCGCCATGGCGCACCAGTATGAAGCGCGACCCTGCCGGTTTTTTGCTGACAATTGCACCAAAATCAAGAGCTTGGCTGTTCAATTCAGGTGCACCTTGGCGAAGCGGCGTTTGCCCACCTGAATCACATAACTGCCTTTGCCCAAGCGTGAGGCCTTATCGGATACTTTTTCGCCATCAATTTTTACGCCGCCTTGCTGAATGTTGCGGTTGGCGTCGCTGCTGCTTTCGCAGAGGTTTGCAGCTTTCAGAATCCAGGCCAAACCAGCGTCCGAATCGCCCTCCGGCAAGTTAAGGCTCACTTCAGGCATGTCCTCGGGCAGTACGCCCTGCTTGAAACGTGCTTCGAATTCGGTCAGTGCGTCGACGGCGGCCTGAGTGCTGTGGAAGCGCGCAACCAACTCTTGGGCCAGTGCAACCTTGGTGTTGCGCGGGTTCTCGCCATTGGCGCAAGCCTGTTTCAGGGTTTCAATATCAGCCAGTGATTTGAAGCTGAGCAGGGTATACCAGTTCCACATCAGTTCATCTGAAATTGACATCACCTTGCCAAACATATTGGAAGGTGTCTCGGTTACGCCGATGTAGTTGTTCTTGGACTTCGACATTTTGTCCACGCCATCGGTGCCTACCAACAGCGGCATGGTCAAGATGCACTGCGCACTTTGGCCGTTTTGTTTTTGCAGCTCGCGACCCATCAGCAAGTTGAATTTCTGGTCGGTGCCACCCAGCTCCAAATCGCTTTCCAATGCCACCGAATCGTAGCCCTGCAACAGTGGGTATAAAAACTCATGTACGGCGATCGGCGTGCCAGATTGATATCGTTTGGTGAAATCGTCGCGCTCGAGCATGCGGGCCACTGTATAGCTGCTGGCCAGGCGGATCATGCCGTCTGCACCCAGGGGCATCAGCCATTTGCTGTTGAACTCGATTGCAGTACGTTGCGGATCCAGGATTTTAACAGCCTGCTCATGATAGGTTTTTGCGTTTTCCTGAACCTGTTCCTTGGTTAACGGTGGGCGGGTGCTGTTGCGACCCGAAGGATCGCCGATCATGGACGTGAAATCGCCAATCAAAAAGATGACTTGATGGCCCAGATCTTGCAACTGACGAAGCTTGTTGAGCACCACTGTGTGACCCAAATGAATGTCGGGTGCCGTGGGGTCCAAACCCAATTTGATGCGCAGGGGTTTGCCTGTTTTCTCGCTGTGGACTAATTTTTGAATCCATTCCGATTCAATCAACAGTTCTTCACAGCCACGCTTGGTCACTTCAAGGGCGTGCAGGACGGAATCAGATAAATTCTCAGTAATTTCCGTAATTTTGGGGGGCCTTCTATCAGGTGACTGGTTCATTTGGCAATCCTTTGTTACACTCTGGCAAACTTCAGTGTTGTATTTTTGAAAATAAAGCTGATTGTGGGCGATCGGCACGTGAAATTTCACACCTCTAAAACTAAAACATGATGCTTCAGAATTTATTAGAGCGAGCGATCGCCGCGTGGGGACAGGGCTTTTCTCTTACCAAGCGCTTTATTCAGTCGGGGTGGCAATATGCCGACTCCGCGCTTCCCCAATCGCACAATCACAGAAAGTGGGTCATTGTAGGGTTTTTTTCATTCCCTGTTCTTGGTGCAGTGGTTGCAATCGCGGGCTCTGTTCAAAATTCCCCGGTTGATTCAGCTCTTGGCAACCCCGATGTGGTTGTAGAGGCTGTTGAACTAAATCTGGCTGATCAGGGTGTCTACACCTTCGATCCATTGGTTGCCGAAGAAAGAATTCGCCGTGGCGATACCCTGGTGGGTTTACTCGAGCGCATGGGCGTGAATACCGCGGGCTTGGCCACTTTCCTCGGGCAAGACAAAACAGCACGTAATTTGGTAAATTTGCGTGCTGGTCGCGTGCTCACTGTTCAGCAAACTGCAGATGGTGACCTCCAATGGCTGCGCTACAAAAGCGGCATTGATGAGGACAGTCAAGAGTCGATCCTGATTCAAAAACGCAATGGTCAATTTGTCGCGAAGCTGGAATCTGTCAACTTTGAAAAGCAGATTGTGTTTCGCTCAGGGCGGATTGAGTCGTCTCTGTTTGCTGCTGCTGACAAGGCCGGAATGCCTGATTCAGTGGCCATTCAACTGACTGAAATTTTTGGTTCAGACATTGATTTTCACCGTGAACTGCAAAAAGGTGACGAGTTCAAGGTGGTTTATGAAGACCTGACACTTGAGGGGCGTTCTGCGCGCTCTGGTCGGGTGTTGGCAGTAGAGTTTGTGAATAACAACAAGCCTTACAAAGCGTATTGGTTCGCACCCAGTGGTAATCGCAATGCTGGTTATTACAACGAGGAAGGTCGCAGTCTGAAAAAGTCTTTCCTGCGTTCGCCGCTCGCATTCTCCCGCATTTCCTCCGGTTTTACTCCGCGTCGTTTCCACCCCATTCAGCAACGCTGGAAAGCTCACAACGGAGTCGATTACGCGGCGCCCACCGGTACTCCAATCATGGCTACAGCCAGTGGCACCGTGAAGTTTTCGGGCTGGCAAAACGGGTATGGCAATTTTGTAGAAATCCAGCATCACAGCGGTTATAGCACGGCTTACGCTCACCTTTCACGTTTTGGCAAAGGCGTTAAGGTTGGCCAAAAAGTAGAGCAGGGCGATGTGATCGGGTATGTGGGTGCTACTGGCTGGGCAACCGGACCACACCTGCATTATGAATTCCGGGTCAACCGGGTTCCCAAAAACCCCCTGAGCATCACTGTGGCTCAGGCTGAACCACTGGATCGAAATGCATTCAGTGAATTCAAGCGGGTGCAGCTGGCGCTTGACCGCCGCATGGAGCTGGCCACTGCCCAACGTTTGGCACGTGCCCAGTAAGCCATGATCGCCTTGGGCGCCATGTCTGGCACCAGCACGGATGGTGTCGATGTAGCTGCGGTTCAAATTGATTCCAAAACTCAGGACATGCGGTTCCTTGGCGTGCTTAGCGCCGAGTTTCCGCCGGCTTTGAGGGAAACACTCCTGCTGCTGCAAGAAATCCCTCCTCGTTTTCCTTCCAGTTCCGATCCAATCGCGATTTTCTTGCAAGCCCGTAAAGATCTCACCGAGCTGTATGCCGGCACAGTCAATGAACTGTTGTCCTTTCTGGGACTAGAGCCTGGTGACGTGCGCGTGTTGGGTGCACATGGTCAAACCCTCCGGCACAGGCCCGATCTTGGGTACACCTATCAAATGCTGGACGGGGCCTTGCTGGCCTGTAGAACCGGGATTGATGTGGTGAATGACTTGCGTTCCAAAGATGTTGCACTAGGTGGCCAGGGAGCCCCGCTCGTTCCGGCTTTTCACCTTGCGTGGTTAAACGGCAAGGGCATTTATGACCAAACCGCCGTGGTGAATCTGGGTGGTTTTTCAAACCTGACTGTATTGAATGGCCAAGGGCAAGCGTTGACCGGTGGGGACTGCGGACCAGCCAACTGTTTAATGGACCTTTGGGCTCAGCGCGCTTTCAGCTTGCCGATGGACAGTGATGGTGAAATTGCTGCCATGGGCAGCCCGGATTATGCCTTGCTGGAGCGTTTTTGGACGCATCCTTTCTTTCACCAACCTTGGCCCAAGAGCACAGGCCGTGATGATTTCAGCGCGCAATGGTTTGAGACTTGCCTTGCAGACGCCACCGATCTTTCTTCTGAAGACATCATGGCAACCCTGCTGGCCTTGGCAGTAAGGGCAGTGAAGTCGTGTTTGCCCGTGTTGGTTGAGCAGGTGTACGTGTGCGGCGGCGGTGCAAAAAACAGCACCTTCATTCACCAGTTGCGCTGCGAATGCGCACCAGCGGATTTCTTGCCAATTGAAAACCTGGGTTTGCCTGCGCAGGCAGTCGAGGCTGCTGCTTTTGCCTGGCTTGGTGCGCAGTATGTGCAGGCTGCGCCTGGCAATTGCCCATCGGTGACTGGTGCAAGTCGGTCTACCATTCTGGGGGCCTTGCACTGCGCTCGGTAGCCCCACTCGTTTTCTCAGTTTAGTGGGTCAGTAACGATTTGCTGCCCAAGGTTTTGCCTTCGTTTTGAGAACTTTCGGTCGGCACATTGAACAGGGCCGAGGCCTTTTCCCGGGCCGGAAATAATTCAGAAATCACACCGAGGCTGATCTCGGCTTGGCCAGGAATCAAGGGAATTCGAATCATTTCACGACCAAATTCGACTTGCGGGTTGTTTTCCAGGCTTGCGTTGTAGATCAAAATGCAGCAGGGTTCAAAATCAAGCAGAGAACCCAACAGTTTCAATTGCTCAATTGCGTGCGTTTTTTGGGCTGGGTCGCCGGCATAAAGAATGTAAACAGGTGACATGCCTTTGCGCAAAGCATTGAGGTAGGCGCGATATGCGCCGTTCAGACTAAACTCGACTTTGTCAAATCCCTGAACCGGAAGTCGACGCTGAATTTCCAGTAAATGATCGTGGCTCATTGCCATGACTTGCGCTTCAAATGCAAGTTGAGGGTTGTAGGCTGGCCGCTTGCTGCGATGACTGATTTCGGCTTCTTCCGGCAATATGACTTCGAAGACAGAGCCTGCCAATTTGCCGTTGTAGTATCGGTTTCGACATTCGGTTTTGGCGAGTATCTGCTCGCTCAAATCCCGGACTATGCTGGAACCGTGCCCCCAGCCTTTGTTGTGTGCAGCGACTTTGTTGTTCTCAACGCCAGATCCGGTGTCTGCAATTTGAATGCATACCCGCCCCTTGCGTCTGCGCAGACCAACCACTACTCCACCTTTGTTGGTGTACTTGATCGCATTGTCAAGTCCGTTGCGGATTATCTTGGCCAAGGCCTCCTTGTTGCTCATGACCTTGATTTCGCTGGGCACATAACGAATCTGAAGTTCCTTCACATCGGCCAGCATTCTGTATTCTTCAATCAATGGGCCAAGAATGTCGTGAACTGCGGTCGGCATCATGGGGGCATAGTTGTCATCTTGCGGATATTTGATCGCACTTGCCAATTGATCAAAGAAGTCCTCCAGCATGTTTTTTAATGCTTTCTGAGCCGTTTGAATGTGTTGGTATCTGGCTGTGACTTCCGGGTCTTTTGAAATGGCTTTGCCCACACTGGCCAAAATACCTAAAGTGCTCAGGGGCTGACGTAGATCATGTCGAAAGTCTTTTAATACCCGGCGCCCCCGAAAAGCGAACTTCATGATGTCTTGATCAATTTTTGTTTGCCTGTCCAAGCCTTTTTTCGTGCGGGTTCGTGAAAAGTCCTGAAACACCATGTGAAAAACGCAGGTACCGAGCAAGACATAGAACAGAATCTTCACAATGCTGAAATCGATGACCAATGCGAGTTCAGTCGATGTGGAGGCATGAAACAGGCCGTTTATGATGCAGTACAGCAAACTGAAATACACAGCTTTGATCAGGGTAACTTTGGGCAGGTTGCTGTAGGTTTTGGTGATAGCCAGCAGGCAAATGGCCTGAACGCCGATGAACGCGGTGTACACCAAACCAGACGTGGTAAACATATCGGCAATTGCTGTAATGCAAGCAATCGAGAACGGGACCAGCGCAGAACGTTCAGCGGCCACGATGCCTCTTTTTCGCCCAAGAAAAGCGCTTCCAAAAAACAGAAACGATGCAGCCTGCAGGGCTGCATGAACTGGCGTGCCGTGTTGAAGTACTTGCTGTGTGTCGTGCCCCAGAATTACAAATCCAAGCAGTACCACACCAATGACAGCGGCGGCATTTTGCCGCTGATTGGGAAGGTGGTTTGCAAAGAACGGGTATAAGGCAATACCCAGCAATACGGCGAGCCCTGATAGTGAACTGTCTGTCATTTTATAGTTATATCAATAGCCGGCTTGTTGCCGGCTTTTTGGTTTCTATACCAAGGCTGAGGCATTGAGTCGCGGAATTTTGCGATAAAGACTGACGGCCTGGGTTCTGTTTTTCACATTCATACGTGTGAAAATTTCGCGCAAATGTGTTTTTATGGTTTCGGGTGACAAGTCGAGTTTGCGGGCAATTTCCTTGTTGGAAAGGCCCGAAGCCAGGAAGTGCATGACTTGTTGTTGTTTGTGGGTTAACTGAATGCCGTTGTTTTGACCCAGTCGCCCGGTGATGTGCTCGCCGTTGGTTTGGCGGTTTGACAGGGCGTTGGGGCGCCACTGAACCTGAACACCGGCGCGGGTGAGCGCTTCCAGCAATACTGCTGAAGTTTGCTCAAACCCTTCGGATTTTGACAGGGTCCAGGAGGGGGCATGCTGGTTGGGTACGATAGAATGAAGAAGTGTGTCATCGCCACTCATGATCAAGGTGGGCAGGTTGGCACTCATCAGGGCCAGCGTGTCGATCACATCTTGACCCTGGCAATCTGGCAAACGCAGATCGGTGATGACCAGCGCAGGTGAGTTTTTACTGAATAACTCTTTGGCGTGTGCAATGCTGGCTGCGCAGAGTATGTCTGCGTTGGTCGCCACGAATTCAACCAGGTCTTTGATGCCTGTTGCGAAAAGTGGGTGATCCTCAATAACCAGAATTTGGTTTGATGGCATGAATGTCTCCTCCCGAGGAAAAGCTAGTTGAAAAGGTGTCACCACATGTGAGCATATGAACATCTTTATTGGATTAACACTTTTTTCCAACCCTCTTTAGGGGGAGTTAACCGTCTTGGGTTCGTGCAGTCAATACGCAAAACCCGTAATTACAGTAATAATTCCTGAAGTGGCTTGGTTCTGTTAGTTCTTTTCATCGTGTTCAGGTCCTATTTCACGGGCTTGCAGGCTGTTAAGCTGTGAACAAGCTGCTTTTCATTACAATATCGGGGTAGGTCAGGAAGTTGACTAATCCAGTCTAGGCTCGAGCAAGAACCATGAGAACAAGATTAAGCGCCGCAACCAAGCCGGTGGACGAAACCCAAGCCAGGGTGCGGCGCAAAGAACAGACACGCCAAAATTTGATGCAGGCAGCGCTTACCCTTGTTGGAAACGGCAGCAGCTTTACTGCGTTGGGCATTCGGGAAATTACCCGAGAAGCCGGTGTGGTGCCGACTGCGTTTTACCGCCACTTTAAAACTACCGATGAACTGGGCCTGGCCTTGGTCGAGGATGGCGGCATTACCTTGCGTAGGTTGTTGCGAGAGGCTCGCCAGGCCAGCCTGCCAGGTGAGGACATGATTCGGCACTCGGTGAGTGTTTTTGTGACTTACCTGAAGCAACACCACCTGGAGTGGCGTTTTATCAGCTCGGAAAGGTCTGGCGGTTCGCAGTCCCTGCGCAATGCCATTCGCAATGAAATTGCACACTTCACCAATGAAATGGCCAGCGACCTGCGCCTGTTGAATATTTTCCCCGGCTTGTCCACACACACCCTGACTTTGATTTGCAGTCTGGTGGTTACGTTGATGATGAATTCGGCCACTGATTTTCTGGACGTCAGGCCAGATCAACCGCAAATTGAAAAAGAAATGCTCGACAATTTTGTGAAGCAAATTGTGATGGTGTTTCTTGGTGCGGCGCATTGGGAAGAAGAGCCCACGCAGTCACTGCTCAGTGGTTTGTCCAAACCAAAATGACCAAGCCGATTGTTTACGTTGATTTGGACGGCACGTTGAGCCCATCGGATGTGCTGCTCGAAAGTTGCCTGTTGCTGCTAAAGCAAAACATTTTCTACGTCTTTCCCATGTTGTTGTGGGCCATTCGGGGCGCCTGGGTATTTAAAACTGAGGTGGCCAAACGAATCGATCCTGTGCTGGATCATCTGCCGATTGATCCCATGGTGCTTGAGCGACTGAATCAATTGAAAGCGGCTGGCCATGAATTGGTGTTGGCCAGTGCTTCGATGCGTCGTGATGTGCTCAAGATAGCCGCACGCCTGGGCCTTTTTGCCCGTGTAATCGCCAGCGAGCACAGTAATTTGAAGGGCCAGCAAAAACTGGCAGCCATTGAGGCAGACAGCCATGGGCAACCCTTTGTGTATTTTGGTGATGCCCTGGTCGATATTCCAATCTGGAAAAAGGCTGCACTGGCATTTGGCGTGAATACTTCCTCAGGTACCCGACGCAAGGCGATGGCGGCTGGTATTGAGCTGAACCGGCTTGATACGCGCAGCACCGGAATCAAGGTGTGGCTTAAAGCCATGCGCCTGCAGCAGTGGGCCAAAAACGGTTTGCTGTTTCTACCTTTGATTGCCGCGCATGAAACCGATTTCACCCTTTGGGGCAAGATGATGTGGGGTTTCCTGGCGTTTGGCTTTTTGGCGTCCTCTACTTACATCTGGAACGACCTGATGGACCTGAATGCGGATCGCCAACATCCGCGCAAGCGCCATCGCCCCATGGCCAGCGGTGCGCTCAGCATTGGCAAGGCTTTCTTGTTCATGAAGTGTTTGGGCATAGCCGGCTTTGCGGTGGCCTGGCTGGCAGTGGGTTGGCAATTTACGCTGGTGCTGTTGGTGTACACCGTGGTTACACTGCTGTACACCTTTGTATTCAAGCGTACGGCCTTCGTTGATGTGTTGCTGTTGGCCATGCTTTACACGGTTCGCGTGATTGCAGGCGGCGTGGGCACTGGCATTGAGCTTTCCAGCTGGCTATTGGCCATTTCACTCTTTGTGTTTTTAAGTTTGGCTTTGGTCAAGCGTTGTGCCGAACTGGAGTTCTTGCAGCTTGAGGGCACTCAGCCGCAGGGACGTGGTTACCGAATGAGCGATTTGAGTTACCTGGTGTCTATGGGTATCTCAAGCGGTTTTGTGGCCGTACTGGTATTGGCCTTGTATGTAGACAGTCAGAATGGTTCGATGCTGTACGCAACACCCGAATTTTTGTGGGGCATTTGTCCCCTGTTTTTGTACTGGTTGATGAGAATCTGGATCATGACTTCTCGCAAGGAAATGATCGATGATCCGGTGCATTTCGCCATTCACGATCGCATCAGTTGGGGCTTTTTGGCCTCAGTGGGTGTGCTTGTGTACCTGGCTTCCTGAGATATCCAACACCCATGTCGAGTCATTTCTCTTTGTCCCGGCCCCAAGGGCCCGAGTTGACGCTAAAAACTGCCAAAAGCGTGTTTGGCTGGACGGTATTGCTGACCGCCGTAATCAAACTTTGGCTGGCGTGGTTTTTCCCCATGACTGGCGACGAGGCTTTTTTCCATTTGTGGTCGACCGACCTGAATTGGGGCTACTACGATCACCCGCCCATGGTGGGTTGGTGGTTGTGGGCGCTAAGCCATGTGGGCAATGAACCTGTTGTGATTCGCAGCCTGACCTTGTTGTTAACCACTGTGATCGCCTGGGGTGTGGTGCTGCTGGCCCGTGAGCTGTTGCCGCGCGAGCAGGAGCCCCGAGCCTGGTTGGCTGGCGCCGTTTATTTGTCCATGCCAGTGTCCTGGTTTGCCGTATTTGTAACCACCGATACGCCTTTGATCTTTTTCATGGGCCTGGCCATATTCACCTATGTGAAGGCGATTCGTGCTGAATCGGGTTCGGCAATGTTTCTCGCCGGGTGCTTTCTGGGCCTTGCCTTTTTGTCCAAATACTTCGCTGTTCTATTGGGTTTTGCCTTTGGATTTCATTTGTTGTTTCAGCCGCAGCGTTTCAAATACCTGTTCTTGTTGTTGGCGGGCGTGTTGCCATTTGCCAGTGTGAACATTGGCTACAACCTGCACAATTGCTGGAATAACATCATGTTTAATCTGGTGAATCGGCACGAGGATGCACAGTTGGGGTGGGGTACGGTGTTGACCTACCTGGGCATGATGATTTATCTGATAACACCTTGGGCACTTTGGAGTTTGCTCAAGGGTAGCCGGGTTTGGTTGCGCCAAAGTGCGCTGGCCTTTGCCTTGCTGGTGCCACTGGCTCTATTTCTGCTCATCTCCCTTGAAAAAACAGTGGGCTTGCATTGGGTGTTGGGTTTTCTGCCCATTGCTTTTGTGCTTTTGGCACTGTGTACACAAGGTGTTTGGATGAGGCGTTACATTGGCTTTAATGCTGTGTTGTCGATTCCTCACCTGGTGTTGTTTGGCTTGTTGATGCACGCCGATGTGTCGGTTTGGCCGAAAAAAGACTTTCAGGAAGACGTGTTGTTTCACCGGAATATGCCAGCCATTCTTGCTGAACTTGGCAATGGTATGCCAGCCAATGGTGTATTGACCACCATTGCCTATTCGCCTGCGGCCCTGATGACTTATCACTACGGCAAAGTGGTGCCTGTTTTTGGCCCTGGCAAATACCACGCGCGCAATGATGACACCTTTGTGGACTGGCGGGAAATGGATGGCAAACCCATTCGGATTGTGGCCAAAGCCAAGCCAATTGACCCAGCGCTTTACCAGGATTACCTGAGCAACGTTTCAGTAACAACGCAAACGATCGAGGGTGTGCCTTTCACGATTGTGGATGGTAGCAACTTCAATTACCAACGGTTCAGGGATGTGGTATTGCGCGAAGCTGTGGAAAAGTACTACCAAATTCCATCGACATTGCCTGTGCTTGATTGCCCGTTTGCACGCAAGTATGGATTTGAGGAAGAATGCCGCCTGGAGCCCCAGGCGGCAAAAAACTAGTTGACTTGTTCAACAATGGTTTGCCACTTCAGTTCGCCTTTCAGCAAATTTTGTTGCTCGCCTTCCTTCTGCTTCACCGGAATTACCCAACTGCCGGTTTCTGATGTTTTCACAGGTTTTTTGTTCAGTCGCGGGTCTGCGTAAGTCACAGTTCCGGTTTCTGACACTTTCACCCAGGGCGCTTGTTCAGTGCCAGGACTATGAAACAGTTCCACTGAACTGGCCCAGGCATGCATGCTGTTTAGCCAGACTCCGTCTTCTCGAAGCTCGAGGAATGGTGCACCCTGATCATCCAGCACCTGAAATTCACTTTTCGCTGTGCCCATGCGGCTGAGCATGAAATTGTTGCCACTCAGCCCAGGCACCATGGCATTCAGGCCAGTGAATTCGGGTTCATTGACCAACAACGGGCGCCAGTAACCTGTCATAGGCTCGGCCTCAATGCGTTCAATTCGAACGCTGATGGGTTTGCCGTTGGCGACCATGGCCAGATTAAAGTGGGCAAGGTCTTCTTTGATCAAGCGGGGATCGTACCAACCATAGCCAGGCTGCTTGTCGAGCAGAACCCAATTCGGTTTTAACTTTGGGTTGTCTTTAAGGCGTTCGGGGATTGGACCACCACCGGGTTGTCGGGAACGGTGCCAACCAGTTGCGTTTAAATCTGCATACAGTTTGTCACGGTCAAATCGCAAAAAAGCGCGTTTGTCCTCGCCCAGTATTTCAACATGCTGTTGACCATCGGTGGCCAATGCAAATTGATAGGCATTTGTTTTAACCACTTGCAATGAAAGGCCTTTGGGCAATTTGGCTTTCGCACTTACAGTGGGAATTCCACCCTCCGAACCGTGTTCGGCGTGTGCTAAAACTGTGGTGCTGACAAAGGGGCTTGAAATTAGCAGGGTAGAAAAAGAAAACGCCAGGCATGCGCCCAGCGTTTTCTTCACCCAATTCGATTTAACGACGGGCATTGGCAGTCATCACTCCTTGTCCATTGCCATGCTTCAACATGAAGCTGACAGCTTTGGACGGCAACAGTGAACCATCCGCCTGCTTGGTGCGCACAAAGGTCATGTAAGCACCTTGTGGAACCACAGCGGCCTGATCTGGAATGGTAAAGCGCACACTTTGACCTGTTACAGATAGCTGGGTTTTAGGAATAACAACAGTGCGCTGATCTGCATCGGTCAAGTGAGTTGTCACTGTGTGGCGTACCAAGGTGACTGAGTCGATCTTGCTCATGTCCGTACCGGGTGCCATTTGCAGTGTGACTTGTTGACCTTTGCGGAATTCACGCATCATTGTTTTACCGTCGCCAGCTGGTGTGGCGTTGCCACCTGCAAAACCGATCAAGTTGGGGCGGTTTGGATTGTTCACATAAGGTGGTGAGTAAATCTCGAATGAGGGATCACGACCATCGTTGGGTGAAAAACCAAATGCAGCCAAATTGATGTTCTTCAGGTACAGGGTGGAAATGGGCGCGTGGCCACCGATCAGCACGCGACCGTCTTGCATCAGCAATGCAGTGTTGTGATAAGTGCGGGGGTTGTTGGCCACAGCCATTTGAGTCCACTTTTTGGTAACCGGATCAAAGCGTTCTGCGGTTTTACGTGGGAACTCCACGCCGGGTGCAGCAACGCCATCGCGGTCACCACCACTGAACACCATCACAGAATCATCGGGCATCAACACACCGGAACCATACCAGCGAGTCTCGTTCAGAGAACCAGTAACTTCACTTTGGTAATCAACAATGTTGTCACCTTCTGTTTTCACGGTGTCAATACGTGAGGAGGCTACCGCTACATATCCACCTGGCGAGGTCAAGCCGACCAGTGGGAGTACACCGCCAGCAGTCAGGAAGCTGGCCTCTTTGTACTGGCCTTGAGCGTTGGGGCGCAACGGCATCATGATTGAGAATGTTGAACCGCGCATGCCAGCACCAACCACTTTCTGCAAGGTTTGCTCAGGGTTGCCCGTGGTCACTGTGCTCAAGAGTTTTTGTAGCGCTTGAGGGCTCTTCATGGGCGCGCTCATCAAGGTTTTGGTGAGTGCGCTCATGGCTGCGTTGGGGGCAGTCAATGGATTCAGGATTTGGGTGAGTGACTCCAGACCAGCATCGCTGAACTTCAGCGGGAAGCCAGCGTAGGCCAGATCAGACCAGGTTTGGTTGGCTGGGTTGTAAGTGGCTGCAATATTCCACAATGGCTGGTCGTAAGACTGACCAAACGGGTTGAAGGCCTGGCCACCAGCGTTGTAATACACATGGCCGTTGGGCAGCAGGTGTAGGCGAGGATAAAGTGGCAAGGAGCGCTGCGCTGTTTGCGCATTGACCGTCCACTTGTTGGTCACCGGATCATAAGTTTCGGTTTGTGGTACATTGCGACCGCTTTGTTCTGGGGCCTGTGGATAGATGGGCTTCAACAGCTTCGTTACGCCACTGGCAACAAACATTTTGCTGTCGGGCAGGGTGATCAGCGCTGGGTACCAGCGGCCGAAGTTCATGTCTGCCAGTTGGCTCCAGGTGTTGGTGTTGGCGTTGTAGGCGCGGCTGTTTTTCAGGCCTTCCAGTTCGGTCAAACCATAACCAATCAAGTTGCTGCCGGGTTCGCTATAATAGGCCGTTCCGCCGACAGCCATAATGCGGCCATCAGCCAGCATGGCCACGTCGGCACAGAACAGCGCTCCGTCAGCGCTATTGGTTTCTTTGTTGGTGAGACCCGGGATCAATTCGGTGATTTCATAGCCATCCGGATTGGCACCGGAATCCACGTCTGTCGGGCGTGTCCACAAGCTGGCCGCATTTGCCCCTTCCGGGATGCGCATCATGCGGGTTTGGTCGTTAATCGCTTTTTGACCGAAGTCCACCAAAATGCTGAACTCAAAATCCTCTGTGCCTTCAAGCGCGTTGAAATACAGGAAGTCGCCATTGGGTAGCATGGAGATGGTACCCGCTGCAGGTTTGCAGCGTAGCTTGCCATTCGCGCCAATGCCTTCGCATTTGTTGTCTGTTCGAATGCCTTGTAAATCCGGATTGTTATCGTCAGCTACGGAGCGTTCGTAGACAAAAGGCTCCGCAAATGGCTTGCTGAAGGAGCCTTTCTGACCCTCAGGTGCTACGCCTTTGTTGGTGCTGACCGGGTTGAATTTGGCACCGATCAGATCGTCGAGCAGACCGGCTTGTACGGGTAATGCAGTTCCCAATCCAATGGCGATTACTGCAGATAGTTTATTCAGCTTGAACACGTGTCATCTCCTCCTAGCAAGCTGTTTTTGTAGAAGAAAGGACGGTTGCAGCTGTTTAGGTACTGCGACTGTTCTCTCTTGCCTTTGTTAACAGTTGTTACTGTTGAAGTGCATTTTTAGATGCATCTTTCTAAAAATAATAACCGTGATTATGGTTTTGAACAATCGTTGTTATACTAATTAAAGTTAGTAATGCAACGTATAAAGAGGCGATGTTTGGATGCTGTTTGAGAAGGATTTGTGAGCAAAGTCAACAGTTGGGCAGAAAAGAAAAACCCCTCAGCTTTCACTGAGGGGTTTTTTGTTTGGTGGCGAATCAGGGATTCGAACCCCGGACCTGCGGATTATGATTCCGTCGCTCTAACCGGCTGAGCTAATTCGCCGAAGACCGAGAGTATAACTGAGCTTTCTTAAAAAAAGAAGAGCTTCTTCACTTCTTTGTCATGAAAGTTAAACCATGCGCTCCACGCGCCACATTTGATATTTCAAGGCTCCCATGGCGCCAACTACAATGCTGCCCAAGGCCACGAATGAGGCCAATGACAGGGTGCTTACGCCGCTTAGTCCTTGGCCCACGGTGCAGCCCAAGGCGAGTACACCGCCCACACCCATCATCACGGCACCCACAGTGTGGTTGGCAGTGTCTTCGACACCCTGAAATGTTTCCCAGCGAAATGATTTCTCCATCAAGGCGTTGGCAGTGGCTCCCAGAATGACGCCAAAGCAGGCCACGACGCCCACTGTGAGCACCCGTGTAACGTCCGAAAAAAACATCAACCATTCAAGTGTGTAGGCATAAGGTGCCACGAAGCTGAAGCCTTCAGCCCGGTTGGCATATGTGCCCAAATAGGCTGCTTCCAGCGTGTCTGGGTGTTCTGGAATGTAAGCCACCTGAAATACGACCCACCAGGCAGCCACGATAGTGAGACCCACGCCAGCACCGCCAACAATTACTTCTTTGTTCCAGGCTGATTTGCTGCCCAATGCCATGATCAGCAGGATCACAGGCAGAGCGATAGCCAGAATGGGTATCAAACCAGCTGGCTCTTGGCTGAACAGATTGGCCAATAGCTCGGGCAAATAGGGGCTGCTGCTAAACTCAAAGCGAACCGGATCAAGGTAGTTGGCGCGAAACACGCCGAAGACGCCTTTGAGGGTCATGTACGCAGTGATTCCCATGATCACGAAAACCATCAAGGCTTTTAAGTTTCCGGCACCCAGGCGTATCAATGTTTTACTGCCGCAACCCGACGCCAATACCATGCCCGCGCCAAACAGCAGGCCACCGACAATACCTGACAGCCAAGACCATTGGCTGTTCAAAAAAATCGTGTCGTTGAGATTAGCGTGACCCGTGATGCTTAATCCCTGAAGGCCAAGTGTTGCAACGGCGATCGCCAGAAGCCACATCCGCATGCGATTCCAGTCACCAAAGTTTACAACGTCGGCAATTGCACCCATGGTGCAAAAGTGGGTGCGATGGGAAATGGCACCGAAGGCAAGGCCCACGGCAAAAGTGGCCCAAAGCACGATGCTTTGAATGCTGCTAAGGTTGATTTCTTCCATGAACCGGCACCTTTGTGTTGAAGTGCCGGTATTTTAACTGTGTATGCGCAAAAGCGCGCATAGTTGCTGCGATAACTTCCCGGGGATTATTTCAGCGCTTCGAGTCGGGCTTTCGCGCTGGCGGCCGCGGGGCTGCTGGGGTATTTGGCGATCAGCTCACCCAGGGTTTTCTTGGCGCCAGGAATGCTTTTTAACTCCAGTTGTGAACTGGCCATGCTGAGCAACGCGTCTGGTGCACGTGGGCTGTCCGGAAAATCTTTCGCCAGGTCGCGTTGTGTTACCAGCGCAGTTTTGTACTCGCCTTGTGCAAACTGGGTGCTGCCCAAAAAGTAGCGAACTTGTGGTTCAAGCTTGCTTTGTTTGTATTTGTTCAGGAAATCCTGAAATTGCAGGGCTGCGTCTTTGTAATTACCCGCCTTGAAATGATCAAGACCGGCTTGGTAATCATTGAATTGTTCGGGCGGAACCGTGAGTTCCTCACCATCAAGTTGAACGGCTTTGGGCTCAAGTTTCTTGATGCGGTCGTCAAGGTTTGTATACAGGATGCGATTGTCTTCCTGTAGCTTGCGAATGTTGTTGTTGGCGACTTCGAGATCGCCACGCAAGCGGGCGATCTCTCGGTCTTTGTCACTCAGGGACTGGGCCAATGACAGCTGCCCCTGATTCGCGGCTTCCATTCGAGCAACCCGGTCTTCAAGCACCTTAACCTGCTGGCGCAAGTCCAGAATTGCCTTGCGTGCTTCCGTGTCATCAAATATCGCAAATGCGGAATTGGATGCAAAGGCGCAGAACAGGGCAGCTACCCAGGCTTGTTGCTTGAAGTTCAAAGTCATCTCGAATGGTTTCCTTGATTACTGATAAGCGATGTCAGAGCGACGGTTTTCAGCGTAAGCGGCTTCGTTGCTACCAGTTGCTTTTGGCTTTTCTTTGCCGAAGCTGACTGTTTCAATCTGACCTTCTTTTACGCCCAAAGCCAACATCAGCGTTTTCACTGCGTCGGCACGGCGCTGGCCCAAGGCCAGGTTGTATTCAGCGCCACCGCGTTCGTCGGTGTTGCCTTGAATAACAACTTTGCGGTTGGGGTTGGCAACCAGGTATTTGGCGTGGTTTTGAACCAGCTCACGGTACTCTGACTTGACAGTGTAGCTGTCGTAGTCGAAATAAACGCTGCGCTTGGCCAGCACGCCTTGAGGATCGTTCAGGGGATCGGCATCACCTGGGGTTACTGTGGGTACGGCGCGGCCGTCACCAGAACCAGGCGCTGTGCCGGTTTTTGATTCAACTGTAGGCTTGTCGTTCAAAGGAACGGCAGAGCTACAAGCGGCCAATACGGCCACCATTGCGGAAATCGCCAAGTACTTGACCATTGAGTGTTTCATTTTTTTTCTCCAGACCTAAAGAATGTTTAGTGTAAAACCAGTTAAAACAAATTCAAAATCAATCATTTATGAACGGGCCCCAGGTGGGTTCCGAAATGTCAGCGCCCGAACTGCTCAAGGTGTACTTGATTCGTCCGTCTTTTGACACCACGGCCAGGGTCCCTTTGCCGCCCGACTTGGTCGCATACAAAATGTAACGGCCATTCGGTGCGAAGCTTGGGCTTTCGTCGCGCCCAGTATTTGTCAGCAGCATTTCTGTGCCACCTGCCAAATCCAGTGCGGCGATTCGAAATTGCCCGTCTCGACGAGTCACATATGTCAATGTTTTGTCATCGGGACTAATTCGAGGCGAGATATTGTATCCACCTTCGAATGTTACGCGTGCCGCATCACCACCATTTGTGCTCATTCGGTAAATTTGTGGGCCACCTCCTCGGTCAGAAGTGAAATAGATGCTTCGACCATCGTGACTGTAAGCGGGTTCGGTGTTGATTCCACCGGTGCTGGTCAATCGGTTCAGGCCTGATCCATCGGCATTCATCGAGAAAATTTGTGATCCACCATCTTTGGTCAGCACCACTGCAAGTTGCTGGCCATTGGCTGACCAGGCTGGCGCACTGTTGCTGCCTTTGAAATTCGCCATTGCCTTGCGGCGACCTGTTGCAAGTGTGTGAACAAACACAACAGGTTTGCGCGTTTCGAATGAAACATATGCAAGTTGTGTGCCGTCTGGCGACCAGGCTGGCGAAATAATGGGTTCTTTGGATGCCAGGGCTACTTGTGGGTTGGCACCATCGGCATCCGCAATAATCAGGCGGTAGCGACCAGGGGCTTTTTCAACATAGGCCAGGCGCGTGGAAAACACACCTTTCTCACCCAGCATTTTTTCGTACACAAAATCGGCAATTTTGTGGGCATGCAGGCGCAAGGCTGAGGGTGCAATCACATAGCTGAATTTGCCGAGTGACTTTTGCTGGGCTGTGTCGTGCAGGTTAAAGCGCAAGTCCAAGCGCCCGTCAGGCAGCTTTTTCACCGAACCCACGATCAGGGCGTCCACGCCAATTGATTTCCAGGCAGAGGGGTCGATCAGCGTGGATTCATTCAATTCAACATTGCTGGTGGTGTTGATGGCCCGAAAAAAACCACTTCGCACCAAGTCGTCTTCGATCACCTTTTTGATGTCTTCAGGCAAACCCTGGTTGCCTTGGAAAGGTGCTGCCGAGAATGCAATTTGATTGGTGCCCACCCCGGTGATGTCAATTTTCAGTTGTGCCTGCGCAGATGTTGACACTGCAGCAAACGCAGCGACAGCCAGCAGGGCGCGCGCGGCTCGCTGCAGGCGAAGCCACAGCGTAGTTGTTGATGGTAAATACATGGCTTGGTTGGCGTAGTTCATTGTTTCACTATGAATTAAACGTCTTTTGGACGGAATGAGAGGACAAGCACTGGTTCAACTGAACCGTCTTCGGCCCTGGGTAGCGGGCTGGAGCGCTGCAAGGCACGCTCCACAGCGCTGTCCCACGCTGGCAACCCACTGCTTTTTTTCTGTGTAATAGAGACAATCTCCCCGTTGGGAAGTTGCTTGACCTCGAACACTGCTTCCGGGTTTCCGTCGACTGTGTCGGCTCCGGGAAACACCAGTTTACTGCGTACATATTGCCGAATTCGGTCACTGTACAGCGCTTTGTTTCGACTGGTGCCGGCAGAGGTGCTGCCGGTATTGGGCGCTCCACCCATAATGCGCGCAAGCTCTTCCTGGCGCAGTTTCTTGGCCACTTCAGGATCAATTTTGGGTTCTGGCTTCTTCGGCTCAGGCTTGGGTTCGGGTTTTTTCGGTTCTGGCTTTGGCTCCGGCTTTTTTGGTTCTGGCTTGGGCTCGGGTTTTTTCGGTTCTGGCTTTGGCTCGGGCTTCTTCTTGGGCTCGGGTTTGGGCAATTCGATATCGGCTTTGGGTGGCTCCACTGGCTTGGGTGGTGGCGGTGTTTCAACCACAGGCTTCGGTGGCTCGGGTTCTGGCACTGGTTCGGGTTTGGGCTGTTGCACGGCAATTGGCTCATTGGCCGGCATTTCAGACCACAACACTGCTTCAAACGCAGCCGGTTCCTCTGTGTTCCAGTTCAACCCCACCACAAAAAACGCCACCAAAGTTAAATGCGCAAGCACGGACACGGTCAGCCCTGCCTTTTCGCCAGTGTGATCCACCGGGGGGTCAAGGCGTGCCTCAAGCCCGCTTTCCTTGCTCATTTTGGAAAGCAATTCTTGGTGGGCTGGTGTGAATTCCCAGCCGTTGCGTGGTCGGGTTAAGTCTGCGCTCATTTGCTTTTCGGTTTCACCAGCAGGCCGACTTTCTGGATTTGTGCGTTTTGCAAAGCATCCATTGCGTCAACCACGGCCTGATACTGAATGGCTTTCTCGGCTGAAATGACCACAGGGCGATCTGGCTCGTCGGCCTGCAATTTTTTCACTTCAGCGGCCAGGTTTTCCAAAGTCACTTCGGTGGTTTTATTGGTTTTCATGTCCTTGACCAGCAAATTGCCCACCTGGCGTACAGTCACTTCGATGGGGCGCATTTGCTTGGGTGGATTGGTGTTGGCCATGGACGGCAAATCAATCACTGATGGAGTAATCATTGGGGCCGTGACCATGAAAATGATCAGCAACACCAACATCACGTCAATGTAGGGCACCACATTGATCTCGTTCATGGCGCGTCTGGATTTTCGTCCAAGTTCGGCTTTCATCGATTAAATTTCCTGTTGCTCATTGCTGGTGTCGTTGCTGCCATTCGTGCTGCCATTAGTGTTGGCGTTGCAGAATGTTCAAAAATTCTTCAACGAAAGATTCAAACTGGGTAGACAAGCGATCAATGTCATTGGCGTAGCGGTTGTAAGCCACCACTGCCGGAATGGCGGCGAACAGACCGATTGCGGTAGCAATCAGCGCTTCAGCAATGCCCGGTGCTACTGACGCCAGGGTGGCTTGTTGCACATTGGCCAAGCCCACGAAGGCATGCATGATGCCCCACACCGTGCCGAACAGGCCAATGTAGGGGCTGACGGAACCGGCCGATGCGAGAAAGGGGAGATTGCGTTCCAGAATTTCATTCTCGCGCTGGAATGCGGCTTTCATGGCGCGGCGGGCACCGTCGATGATCAGGGAATAATCAGTTAAACCTTTTTTGTCGCGGGCGCGAAGAAACTCGCTCATGCCAGCCTCGAAAATACGTTCAAGCGGGCCTGCATCGTTGCGGCGCATGCCGGCGCGTTGAAACAGGGTATTCAGGTCTCCGCCCGACCAGAATTCTTCTTCAAATTTGTCGGCCTGTTGCTTGGTGCGCTTCAATACGGCCCATTTTTTGAAAATGGTGGCCCATGAAATGAGGGAAATCATGACCAGAATCAGCATGACCAACTGGACAACCAGGCTGGCCTCTGCGATCAGGGAAATGAACGACATGTCGGTAGAGATATCCATTAACAATCCGCGGTAAGGAAAATGATTTGTTTCTTGTAACGCACTACGGCATCAATTGGTTGAGTTGTTGATACACAGCGGGGGGTATTGCGCTGGGTTTCAGGGTTTCCGTGTTGACACAGCCCACCTTGGTTTTGCCCTCGCACAGCACCTCGCCGTTGCGCGTTACGATTTGCTTGAAGACTGCGGAAACTCGCTTAAGTTCAGTGAGTTCCACTGATATTTCAAGTACATCCTCAAGTTTAGCAGAGCGAAGGTAGTTCAATTCTGTTCGGCTGACAACGAACACCAAATGATGGTCATTCATCAGCGATTTCATGCCGATACTTTGCTGCAGGAACCATTCACTTCGTGCACGTTCCATGAATTTGAGGTAATTGCCGTAATAAACGATGCCCCCGGCATCGGTGTCTTCAAAATAAACGCGCAGAGAGTACTTGAATGTCATGAAATGGCCCGTCTCTAGTATGCTTACAATATTGTAAGCAGGAGTAGGGCTTTCCTTAGGGGTTGTGGGATCCTGCCACTATTAAATTAATTAAATATTCACATTCAAATAACAACGAGAAGCGGAGACCACTGACATGGCGAGAAATATCCCATTGCTGGATGCATCCTGGCTGTACGTCGAATCAAAAGAAGCGCCCATGCATGTAGGCAGCATGGCAATTTTCACTGTGCCAGAGGGCGAAACCACTCAACAAGCCGTTGGCCGGATCGTTCAGTTGCTGCGAAACTCCGTGGAGTTTGCACCGCCTTTCAATTACCGTTTGTCCAGTCCCCGCTTGTTGACCTTGATGCCCAAATGGATTGAGGCTGACAAAATTGATCTGGATTATCACTTCCGTCACAGCGCTTTGCCGGCACCTGGCGGTGAACGCGAATTGGGTACACTGATTTCCCGTCTGCATTCTCACCCGCTGGATTTTCGAAAACCACTGTGGGAAATGCACCTGATTGAAGGCCTTTACGGCAATCGTTTCGCCTTGTACACCAAAATGCACCATTCGCTGATGGACGGTGTGGGTGGTATGCGTTTGATGGAGCGCATTTTTGGCAAGTCTGCAAAAGAAAGTATGTCGCTGCCTGCCCCTTGGTCTGTTGGCACCATTAGCCGAAAGAAAAAGAACACTGAACCCCAGCACTTCGCGGACCAGGCTCGGGAAGCCTGGGAGGCTGCAAAGCTCAGTGGGCAATCCTTGCCCGCCGCGGGTCGTGCACTCATGGATTTGATGCGAGAAGCGGTCAAACCCACAGATCCGGCTTTGGCCACACCGTTTTCAGGTCCGAAATCAATTGTGAACAAGCGCGTGGGTGGAGCCCGCCGACTGGCCACTCAAACATATCCGCTAGAGCGTATTCGCGCCGTGGCCGAGGCGGCCAAGGTGAGTGTGAACGATATTTTTCTGGCGATTTGTTCGAGTTCCATTCGTCGCTATTTGCTGGAACGTGATGCCTTGCCGTCCGAGTCGTTGACAGCCGGTTTGCCAGTGTCCGTGCGCCCGGCCGACGACCTGGATGGCGGCAATGCGATCAGTTTTATTATCGCCAACCTGTACACCACGGAAAGTGATCCTCTGACTCGTTTGAAGGAAATTCGTCGTTCGACGCAATTGGCCAAGGCCAATTTGCAAGCCATGCCCAAAGAAGCGATCAACAACTACACCATTATGTTGATGGCGCCGATGATGTTGCAATTGGTGTCAGGCTTGGGTGGTTTGACACGGCCAATTTTCAACACGGTAATTTCAAATGTACCGGGCCCCTCACGCGACCTGTATTTTTCGGGTTGTCGTCTGGAACAGTTTTATCCAATCTCCTTGATTCCTCACGGGCAGGCTTTAAACATCACGGTGGTAAGTTACTCGGGCCAGTTCAATGTGGCGTTTACTGGCGATCACGATGCCTTGCCTTCCATGCAGCGTTTGTCGGTGTACACCGGCGAGGCACTGGAAGAGCTTGAAGCCGCGTTGGGCGTGACGTGGGAAAGCAAGAGGGTTGAGCCGATTGTTTCTAGCAAGGCAACCACTGAAAAGCGACCTGTAGCGGCGAAGAAGCCGGCGGTGCGAAAGCCAGCCACGGCGAAAGTGGGTGCAAGTAAGCCGGTGAAAGCGGCTGAGGATTGATTGGGACTTCGCTGCTGAGTTGGCGAAGGAAATCTGCAGCCCAGGGCCTACAGCAAATCGCCTTGCTGCGAATTTGCTGCATGCGTGCCCGCCAAACTGGCTGGTGCAGTCAAACCAAAGTGTGCGTAAGTATTCAAGGTTGCAATGCGGCCACGAGGCGTGCGTTGAATGTAGCCTTGCTGAATCAGATAGGGTTCAATCACGTCCTCGATCGTGTCTTTTTCCTCACCAATTGCAGCGGCCACACTTTCGAGCCCCACTGGCCCGCCACCAAATTTGTGGATGATGGTTTCCAGTAATCGGCGATCCATCGGATCCAGGCCCACTTTGTCCACGTCTAGCATGCTTAGGGCAGCATCGGCCACAGCAGCAGTAATTACGCCATCGGCTTTCACCTGCGCATAATCGCGAACTCGGCGCAACAGGCGGTTGGCGATGCGTGGAGTGCCGCGTGAGCGGCGTGCAATTTCCAGGCAGCCGGAGGCCTCTGCCGGGGTGTCCAGCAAATTGGCTGAACGAGCCACAATGCGCGAAAGCTCTTCGGGGGTGTAAAACTCAAGCCTGGACACAATGCCAAACCGGTCGCGCAGCGGGTTGGTCAACATGCCGGCACGGGTAGTGGCACCCACCAGCGTGAATGGCTGCAAATCGAGTTTCACGCTTCGAGCCGCTGGCCCTTCGCCGATCATGATGTCGATTTGATAGTCTTCAAGCGCGGGATACAAAATTTCTTCCACCACAGGCGACAATCTGTGAATTTCATCGATGAACAACACATCGTTGGCTTCAAGGTTGGTCAGCAATGCCGCCAAGTCGCCTGGGCGTTCAAGCACCGGGCCTGAAGTTTGGCGCAGGTTTACACCCATCTCACGGGCCAGAATATGGGCCAGTGTGGTTTTGCCCAAGCCAGGCGGGCCAAATAGCAGCACGTGGTCAAGTGCTTCTTTGCGCGCGCGCGCTGCTGCGATAAAGATATCGAGTTGATCGCGAATTTTTTGTTGCCCCACATATTCGTCCAAATGCTTGGGGCGCAATGCGCGCTCAAAGGCTTCTTCGGCGGGAGTGGTTTTGCTTGGGCTGATGAGGCGATCGGGTTCAATCATCGTGGATTATCTCGGTTAGCCTTTTGACAAATTGCGTAGTGCCAGCTTCAAGCCATCAGTGACACTGGTGCCCTCGGGCAGACCCTTGCAGGCCAGCGCGGCTTCTTTGTCAGAATAACCCAGTGCGCACAGGGCTTGAACAATTTCGCTTTGATTTCCAATTGGCAGTGGCATGCCTTCTGCAATATTGGCGGTGCCGCCCAGTGCCACAATTTGTCCTTTCAGTTCCAATAACAAACGTTCAGCTGTTTTCTTGCCAATGCCGGGAATTTTCACCATGCGCGCTGTTTCCTGGCTTTGTACGGCCAGCAGAAAGTCGTGGGTGGAAATAGACGACAAAATGGCCAAGGCAGTTCGCGGACCAATGCCTGACACCTTGATCAAGGTTTTGAACAGGTTTTTTTCCGCAATGTTTTGAAAGCCGTACAGGGTGTGCGCGTCTTCGCGAACAACCAGATGAGTAAGCAAGGTGCAAATGCCATTAATTTCCGGCAAGTTGAACAACGTGCTCATGGGCACCTGCAGTTCATAGCCAACACCTTGAACATCGACCAGAACCCAGGGTGCATTTTTTTCGAGCAAAGTGCCTTTCAGGCGACCAATCATTGCAGTTTCTCCACACTGTTCATAATCACAGTAAACTGAATTTGATTATACGCCAAGCGAATTCATTTCCAGCTGGTGCGGCCCTTTCGGGTGCGTGTTTTGAAAATACTGGCAGGCAGGTCTTTGGCAGCCAGTGCACCCAACAGTTTGCTGCTTTGTGCGTGGGTTAAGGCCGCGGCCAAGGCATCGGCCGCATCGGCTGAAGGGTGGGCTGGCAGCTTGAGCAAACGTTTCACCATTTCCTGCACCTGTTCTTTGTTGGCTTTGCCATGCCCAACAATTGCTTGCTTGATTTGCAACGCGGTGTATTCAGTTACTGCGAGCCCACTGTGGGTGAGTGCGGTGAGCACCGCACCACGTGCTTGACCAAGCAGCAGCGTTGATTGCGGGTTCACGTTCACAAACACTTTTTCAACTACGGCCACTTGGGGTTTGTACAGATCGGCCAGTTCGCAAAGCCCAGTGAACAGGGTGTGTAAACGGTCGGGCAGGGAAGCGTCGGAATTGGATCGGATCACACCACTGGCCACGTAAATCTGTTGGCTTTCAATGATATCGACCACGCCGTAACCGGTGATGCGCAGGCCCGGGTCTATGCCAAGTATGCGCATCACAGCTGAGGGTGTGTGGTGTTGAAATTAATGGCGGAAGTGGCGCACACCGGTCAGCACCATCACAATGTTACGTTCATCGGCCGCTGCAATCACTTCCTCGTCGCGCATGGAACCACCGGGCTGAATTACGCAGCTTGCGCCTGCATCGACCACCACATCCAGACCATCGCGGAAGGGGAAGAATGCATCGGATGCAACAGCGCTATCGGCCAAAGTAAGGCCTGCGTTTTGTGCCTTGATGGATGCAATGCGTGCAGAATCCACACGGCTCATTTGGCCAGCACCCACACCCATGGTCATGCCGTCCTTGCAGAACACAATCGCATTGCTTTTCACAAATTTCGCACAGCGCCAGGCGAACATCAAATCAGCCCATTGCTGCTCGGTAGGCTGGCGTTTGCTGACCACTTTGATTTCACTTTGCTGCACATTGCGTTCATCGGGGCTTTGCACCAGCAAGCCACCACCCACGCGTTTGTAATCAAACTTGTGCATGCCTGTCTCTACTGGAATTTCCAGCAGGCGAACGTTTTGTTTGGCGAAAAATACCGTGCGTGCGGCTTCATCAAACGAAGGTGCAATGACCACTTCGACAAACTGTTTTGCCACGGCTTGTGCGGTGGCTTCATCGACTGGGCGGTTAAAGGCAATGATGCCGCCAAATGCGGAAGTGGGGTCTGTTTTGAAAGCCTTGTGATAGGCATTCAATGTGCCTTCGGCCACAGCCACGCCACACGGATTGGCGTGTTTGATAATGACACAGGCGGGGGCGTCGAATGTTTTGACGCATTCCCAGGCTGCATCGGAATCAGCAATGTTGTTGAAGCTCAATTCCTTGCCCTGCAACTGGCGGTAGTTGGCCAGCAAGCCAACGGGTGCTTTCGCCTCACGGTAGAACGCCGCACTTTGGTGTGGGTTCTCGCCGTAGCGCATGTCTTGCACTTTGTGGAATTGCATGGAAAGCACTTCCGGGTATTCAATGCGAGCGGGTGTGTCTTCCAGTGCGCCTTCAGTGCCTGTGAGGCTGGTCAGAAAGGCAGCAATTGCGCCGTCATAGCGCGCAGTGTGGGCGTAAGCTTTCGCTGCCAAACCACTGCGTGTTTTCAGTGTGGTTGAACCGTCATTGCTTTTGATTTCATCGATGACTTTGCCGTAATCGGCGGGGTCAACAATGATAGTGACGCCTGTGTAGTTTTTTGCAGAAGCGCGCACCATGGCTGGGCCGCCAATGTCGATATTCTCAATTGCATCTTCCAGCTTCACATTGTCGCCGGCAGTCGCCTTGTCGAAGGGATACAGATTCACTGCCACCAAATCGATTGCGCCAATACCATGTTCTTCCATGGCATCCAGGTGGCTTTGCAAATCGCGGCGCGCAAGAATGCCACCGTGAATTTTGGGGTGCAGAGTTTTTACGCGACCATCCATAATTTCAGGAAAGCCGGTGTGGCTGCTTACTTCTTTCACGACCAGGCCTTTTTCAGCCAGCAGTTTGGCAGTTCCGCCTGTGGACAATATTTCCACACCGCGATCGGCCAACGCTTTGGCCAACTCAAGAATGCCGGTTTTGTCGGACACGCTCAGCAGCGCGCGTTTGATGGTTGGATTTGATGTCATGGTTTCAGAGGCCGGTTTTGAGGCGGCCGGTAAAAAATTAATAATCAGATGAGGCCGTGTTGCTGCAGTTTTTTGCGCAGTGTGTTGCGGTTGATGCCCAGCATTTGGCTTGCAATGGTTTGGTTCATGTTGGCTTTTTCCATGACCACCTCGAGCATGGGTCGCTCCACGGCAGACAGCACCATGTCGTAAACCGACTTGGCGCATTCACCTTCAAGATCGTCAAAGAACTTGTCCAGGTTATTGCGTATGCACTCTGAAATGGTGATGGGACTTAGATCGCTGTCATTGGGTTTCATGCTGCCAATCTTCTTTTTGGTGTTGGTTGGAGTGAATCGTTTGCAGCGGCGAAGTACTGTTGGCCGCTTGATAACCAGTTCAGAAAAAATTCATCAACAATGCGCAATTGTTCGCAGGTGGTTTGCGCCAACATGAGTTGGTCGACCACAGTGTTGTTTTTTCCGGCTGGGCCGCAAAGATACCATTGCAAATGCTTTCGGGCGGTGAGCATGCCCGTTTTCTCTCCATAAAATTCATGGTGATCACGCAAGTGATGCATCATGACTTCATGGGCTTCTTCCAGGGTGGGTGGATCAATGTGTTCACCCGTTTTCAGGTAATGCAGTACTTCTCTAAAAATCCAGGGGTTGCCTTGGGCAGCCCGGCCTATCATCAGACCGTCTGCGCCGGTGTAATCCAGCACGTATTTTGCCTTCTCAGGGCTGATGATGTCGCCGTTGGCGATCACTGGAATGCTGACCGCCTGCTTCACTGCCTTGATGGTGTCGTACTCGGCGTCACCCGCGTATCCACAGGCACGCGTGCGGCCATGAAGCGTGAGAAGTGAAACGCCAATAGACTCGGCCATTTGCGCAATGTGAATTGCATTTTTGTGTTCTGGTGACCAGCCAGTGCGGTACTTCAAAGTAAGTGGCACGCCGCGTTGTTCACATTCAGCATGCACAGCTTTTAAAATCTGCTCGACCAGACTTTCGTTTTGCAACAATGCAGAACCTGCCGCAACCGCACACACTTTTTTTGCGGGGCAGCCCATGTTGACGTCGATGATTTGTGCGCCGCGTTCAATGTTGTAGGCAGCGGCGTGCGCCATCATTTCCGGGTCGGCTCCCGCAATTTGTACTGCGATGGGTTTGGTTTCGCCGTAGTGGTTCAATCTGCGCGTGCTTTTGTCAGTTTTCCACAAAGCGGGGTTGCTTGCCGCCATTTCCGACACAGCATGTCCCGCGCCCAGTTTTTTGCACAACTGGCGGAAGGGGCGATCTGTCACGCCGGCCATTGGGGCCAAGAACAGATTATTTGGAAGTGTTAAATGAGCAATGCGCACGTTGCACAAAATTTAAGCAAATTTCGAGCAGCCCATTGTAACGGGCAGGGCGATTTTATTCGACCCTAAAACTGGAAAAAAACGGAAATTTTTTACTTGACTTCTGTTTGTCAAAGTGGTCCGCAAGGCCTTGCCTGCCCTAGGGGGAAGAAGGCCATTGTATGAAGAATTCTCACAGTACAGGTACTTCGGCAGGATTCATTTTTGACAGGGCTTTGTGCGGTGTGTGGTAATCGGGCATCAGGCTTTCAACCACGGCCCAAAAGCGCACACTGTGATTCATTTCAACCAGGTGTGCCAATTCGTGTGCAATCACGTATTCAATCAGTTGTGGTGGGTAGTGCACCAAACGCCAGTTCAAACGAACCTCTCGCTTGCTGTTGCAACTGCCCCAACGCGAGCCGGGACTGCTCAAGTGGATGGAAAAGCTGGGTAGGCGTTGTGCTGCCGGTTGACGTTCAAGCAGCTTGGTGGCCATGTGTGTGAACACTTCTTTGGCATGGGCTTTCAACACTTTCTCAATGGCCTTGTCGCGCTGTAAGGTACTTTCGCAGGCCGGTAAGGCAATGCTTTTTGTCCATGGGTTCAGCATTGCTTTGCAGCGAGGTGGCAGTGTTTCAAGGTGATAAGGCTCGCCCCGAACAGGAATTGGTTTGCCTTCGTCTAGCAGGCTTGAAAGCGAAATGGTTTGTTTGCAGCGCACCTCCCATTGTTTCAGGCGCTGTTCGATCCACGACGATTTCGTCGCAATAATGTCATTGAGCTCGGTGATTGGAAGGCGCAATGGCGCAGAAATTTGCAGGCCTTGGTCACCAATTAAAAACCCCACCGACCTGCGTTTGCTGCGCTTCAGAATATAGCGGCACACGCCCCACGGCAGTTCAATACTGCGAACTTCGGTGGGGTTGGGTGCCGCTGTTAGTTGCATGGTCTAGTTGTCGCCTTTTCCCACCAAAGGGGTTTCAGCGCTGTTGTAGCGATGGGGGCTAATGTTGTGCATCTCACTTTCAATCCAGTCTTCAACCACTTTCATCAGGCTGTCGGCGTCATGGCCTTCCGGTGAAATAGGTGGACCAAAACGCAAAGTGACAGTACCTGCTTTTTTGAAGAATCCTTTGCGTTTCCAGTACTCGCCAGCATCGTGCGCCACGGGCACTACAGGGGTACCTGTGGCCACAGCCAAGCGAGTGCCGCCGGTTTTGTAGCGGCGCTTGTAGCCCACGGGTACACGGGTTCCCTCGGGGAAAAACATCATCCATGCGCCTTCTTTCATGCGTTTGCCAGCCATGGTTTTTACTTGTTCAAAAGCTTCAACACCATTTTTGCGATCAATCGGCACCATGCGCAACACCCACAAAGCCCAGCCGAAGAACGGTACAAACTGCAATTCTTTTTTGTACACCAGGCACAGTTGGCGCGGTAACAGGTTTGCCGGGATGGCAAATGTTTCCCAGGCAGACTGATGCTTGGCCAGGATGATGGCGCCTGTGTTGGGCAGGTGCTCCATGCCTTCAACCTTGTACTGAATGTTGCACAGCAGGCGAAGCATTTTAATATTCAGTGCATTCCACCAACAGGCAAACACATACCTGTTGCGAATGGAAATGAAGGGGGAGACCAAGAGTAATAACGTTGCGTGAATGGGTGTATACACCACCACGTAAACAAAAAACAGGATAGAACCAATGAAGGATCTCACCACGGGCCTCCGAACTAGTTTTAGTTGTTATCGATTGTTTGCGAAAGGGTCGTCAGGCACCAAATGTTCGGCAACTGCAGTCAGATTGTCGAACACCAAGGTGCCTTTGGGCAATTCGTCTTTGCTTTTTTCAAGTGTTTTTTTGCCTTTGCCGGTTTTGACCAGAAATGTGCTGCAGCCCATGCTGGCACCGGCTTGCAAATCGCGAAGTGAATCGCCGACGCAAGGCACACCTTCAAGATTGAAGCCGGTGCGCGCCTGAATTTCCTGAAACAGGCCTGGTTTGGGCTTGCGGCAATTGCATTTGTCATCGGGACCATGTGGGCAGAAGAAGATGCCTTCAATGTGCCCGCCTGCGACGCCAGCCAGTTCATGCATTTTTTTGTGCATGGCGGAAAGCGTTTCAAGATCGAACAAGCCGCGCGAGATGCCACTTTGATTGGTGGCCACAACAATCCGAAAACCCCCGCGGTTCAAGCGTGCAATGGCTTCCATGCTGCCAGGAATGGGGATCCATTCATCCACGGACTTGATGTACTCGTCTGAGTCTTCATTGATGACGCCATCCCGATCCAGCACGATAAGTTTCATGGACTGTCCTTGCGTTGTGTTCTGGCTTTAAGCGGCCAGTTGCGAAATGTCGGCCACACGGTTCATCAAACCATGCATGTGTTTCAACAAAGCAAGGCGATTGTTTTTCAGCGCTTCGTTGTTGTCCATGACCATCACGTTTTCAAAGAAGGCGTCTACATTGGCTTTCAATGGAGCCAAAACCAGCAAGGCTTGCTGGTAATCACCCTGTTCGAATGCCCGCGTGGCGTGTGGCTCCACCTCTTTCACCTGCGTAGCCAGTGCTTTTTCAGCGTCTACCTGCAACAGGCTTGTATCCACCTCAGCAGAGCCCACTTCGGTTTTCTTCAGAATATTGGTAATGCGTTTGTTGGCCGCAGCAAGGGCTTGCGATTCAGGCAACTGCGAGAATGCGCGCACTGCTTCAAGGCGCTTGGGCAGGTCGGCGAACTGGCTTGGGTTTTGGCTGAGAACCGATTCAACTTCAGCGGTGGAATAGCCTTGGTCTTTCAGGTAACCACGCAGGCGGTCTTGAATAAAACCACCGATTCCTTCCACGCTGTGCTTGAAATCTGGATAGGCGACAAACAATTTGCTGGCTTTGTTCAAGGCATCGATCAAATCCAGTTTCAGGTTTTTTTCGATCACCATGCGAATCACGCCCAAGGCGTGGCGGCGCAAAGCGAAGGGGTCCTTGTCGCCAGTGGGAATCAAACCAATGCTGTAAATACCCACCATGGTTTCAAGCTTGTCAGCCAGCGCGGTTGCAACACCCACGGGGTTGCGTGGCAACTGGTCGCCCGCAAAACGGGGGCTGTAGTGGTCGGCAATGGCTTGCGCCACATTGGGGTGTTCGCCATCGTGGCGGGCGTAGTGCTCACCCATATTGCCTTGCAGTTCGGGAAATTCACCCACCATGTCAGTGAGCAAGTCGGCCTTGCAAAGCAGGGCTGCACGTTTGGCCTGTTCAACATCGGCACCACACACGGGCGCCAAGGCCGCAGCCAGTTCAACCAAACGACCATTGCGGTCTTTCTGGGTGCCCAGTTTGTTGTGGTACACCACATTGGCCAGGCCAGGCAGGCGGCTTTCCAATGTTTTTTTGCGGTCTTGATCGAAGAAGAATTTGGCATCAGCAAGGCGCGCTCGCAGCACGCGTTCATTGCCGGTTGTGATCAGTTCGGGTGTGGGTGTCAACAGGTTTGAAACCAGCAAGAAGCGGTTTTTCATCTTGCCATTTTGGTCTGTGATCGCAAAGTATTTCTGGTTGGCCTGCATGGTTAAAATCAGGCATTCCTGTGGCACTTCCAGAAATTCTCTCTCGAAACCGGCCTCGTACACAACAGGCCATTCAACCAGTGCGCACACTTCGTCAATCAACTCGTCGGGTTGCACCACTTTGTCGCCAGCAGCTTGCTCTGCCAAGGCTTTTACAATGGCTGCTTTGCGTTTCCCGAAACTGGCAATCACTTTGCCTTCGGTCTCAAGTTGGGCTTCGTAGCTGTCTGCACTGGCAATATTCAGCACACCCTGGCTCAGGAAGCGGTGGCCCAGTGTAATTCGGTCACTCTCCAGTCCCAATACCTGCGCGGGTACTACCTTGTCACCGTGCAGGCAAACCAGGCGGTGGGCGGGGCGCACAAAATGCACCGTGCTGCCATCGGGGCGCTGGTAACTCATCACCTTGGGAATGGGCAGTTTGGTGGTGGCAGTATCCAGGGCTTTGGTCAGCGAATCTTCAAGCGCCTTGCCTGCCTGGGTGCGCGAAATGTGCAGCACATCCTGTTTGCCATCGCTGATGGTTTCCAGTTGATCCACAGCAATGGCGCCCAGTCCCAGTGAATCCAGTTTTTTCTGCAAGGGTGGGGTGGGTTGGCCATTGGCATCCAGACCAATTTTTACAGGCAGCAGGCGTTCCTGAATTTTTTTCTCAGGGCTGACCGCAGCCACGTTGGTGATGCGGCATGCCAGTCGACGTGGGCTGGCAAAAGCCTCCACCGCGCTGTTGTCCGCGAGGTGGCCTTCATCGCGCAGTGTTTTGCTCAGCAGTTCGGCGAACGCGTTGCCCAGTGTTTGTAACGCTTTGGGTGGGAGCTCTTCGGTGAACAGCTCTACCAGTAATGTTGAATTCATGTGTATCAAGCGGCTTGTGAGTTGGGGGTGTTGCACATGGGAAAGCCCAGCTTCTCGCGGGAATCGAAATAGGCCTGTGCCACTGCACGCGACAAATTGCGGATTCGGCCGATGTAAGCCGCACGCTCTGTCACGGAAATGGCACCACGGGCATCCAGCAGGTTGAACGTGTGTGCAGCTTTCAGAATCATTTCGTAAGCGGGCAAGGCCAGGCCAACTTCGATCAAATGTTTGGCCTCAGTCTCGTATTCGCCAAAATGGCGGAACAACATGTCTGCATTGCTGTGTTCAAAGTTGTAAGTGGATTGCTCCACTTCGTTTTGGTGGAATACATCGCCGTAGGTGAGCACTTTCTTGACGCCTTTTTCTTCGCGCTCGGTCCATACCAAATCGTAAACATTTTCCTTGCCTTGCAGGTACATGGTCAGGCGTTCAATGCCATAGGTGATTTCGCCCAAAATTGGCGAACAGTCCAGGCCGCCCACTTGCTGAAAGTAAGTGAACTGGGTCACTTCCATGCCGTTCAACCACACTTCCCAACCCAAACCCCAGGCACCCAGGGTTGGGTTTTCCCAGTTGTCTTCCACAAACCGAATGTCGTTTTGTTGGGTGTCAATGCCAAGGGCTTCCAGACTGCCCAAGTACAGGTCAATGATGTTTTCTGGCGATGGCTTCAACACAACCTGAAACTGGTAGTAGTGCTGCATGCGGTTGGGGTTTTCACCGTAGCGGCCGTCTTTGGGACGGCGCGAGGGCTGAACGTAGGCGGCATTCCAGGGTTCAGGGCCCAAGGCGCGCAAAAAAGTGGCGGTGTGGCTGGTGCCAGCGCCCACTTCCATGTCGAAGGGTTGCAACAGGGCGCAACCTTGTTGGTCCCAATAGTTTTGCAGGGTCAGAATGGCCTGTTGAAACGTCAGCGGTTTCTTTTGCATGTGCGCCTGTGTCCTTCTTGATTCAATTTTTTGGTCATTGATTGCCCCGTATTGTAATGGTTACCGGGGCTGTCGAGCTTAGAGCGTGCCAATGCACAGGTACTTCATTTCCAGGAATTCCTCAATGCCCCACACCGAGCCTTCCCGACCCAGTCCTGATTGCTTAACCCCGCCAAAAGGACCCACCTCGTTGGAGAAAACGCCCACATTGATTCCCACCATGCCGTATTCCAGTGCGCGACTTACGCGGAACGTGCGTGCCGAGTTCTCGGTATAGAAGTAGGCGGCAAGGCCGTAGGGCGTATTGTTGGCGTAATTGACGGCCTGTTCTTCGGTGTCAAACGGAAAAATGGCAGCAAGTGGCCCAAATGTTTCTTCCTGGGCCACCAGCATGCGATGGTCGGCGTTGTCGATCAGGGTTGGCTGGAAAAAACGGCCACCCAGTTCGTGAGGCTTGCCGCCATGAAGAAGTTTGGCGCCTTTGCTCAGGGCATCGTCCACATGCTTTTGAACTTTGACGACTGCCTGCTCGTCGATCATGGGGCCAATGCTGGCTTTGGTTTTCAGGCCATCGCCCACTTCCAGTTTGGCCACTTTGGCAAGCAGTTTCTCGGCAAAAGCCTGTTGCACGCTGCGTTGAACATAAATACGGTTGGTGCACACGCAGGTTTGGCCAGCATTGCGAAACTTGGAGGCCACCAAGCCTTCCACTGCCTTGTCCAGATCTGCGTCTTCAAAAACAATAAATGGCGCATGGCCGCCCAGTTCGAGGCTTAATTTCTTGATGGTTGGCGCACATTGTTGCATCAGGATGCGGCCCACCTCGGTGCTGCCGGTGAAGGTCAGTTTGCGGACCACCTCACTTTCGCACAACACTTTGCCAATCTCGATGGAGCGGTCAGCGTCGCCGGTGATGACGTTCAGCACGCCAGCCGGAATGCCTGCCTGGCGTGACAATTCAGCCAATGCCAATGCACTAAGCGGGGTTTGTTCGGCGGGTTTGATGACCACTGTACAGCCAGCAGCCAATGCAGGCGCCACCTTGCGGGTAATCATGGCGATCGGAAAATTCCATGGCGTAATGGCTGCGCACACGCCGATACCCTGTTTCAACACCAGCAGTTCGCGACCCAGTTGGGGTGATTCCAGCACGCTGCCTTCAATCCGCTTGGCCTGCTCGGCAAACCATTCCACAAAGCTTGCGCCATAAATGACTTCGCCTTTGGCTTCGGCCAGGGGTTTGCCCTGTTCCAGGGTCATCAGAAATGCGAGGTCGTCGGCGTTGTCGATGATGAGGTCAAACCACTTGCGCAGCATTTGCGCCCGGCTCTTGGCGGTGGTGTTGCGCCAGCTGGCCAGTGCTTTTTCAGCACACAGAATGGCGTCATGGGCCAATGCGATTGAGGTGTTACCAACTTGCGCAATGGTCTCGCCAGTGGAGGGGTTGTCTACTGGAAAATCAACTTCACATTCATGAAAACCGCCGTATACAAATGGGTTTGTTTGCAAAAGGCTGGGGTTCTTGAATTCAAATTTGTTGTTCATTGTTTGGCTTTGGGTACTGCTCATGTCTGTCTCTCTTGTTGTTCAATGTGCTTCAAGGTTTAGCAGGGCTGTCAGCTGCGCTGTGCAGGCCACTGCGAATGTTTCGGTTCGCAACACACGTCGCGAAAAATTCAGGGGCAGGGCACCCAGTTGCGTGGCGGTGTCAGTTTCTTCGGGTGACCAACCACCTTCCGGACCCACGCAAATGACCAAAGGTTCCTCCGCGTTTGCCTGGGGAGTCCAATTTCGCAATCCCCGTTCGGCTTGAGGTGTAAACCAAAGTACATGCGCGCTGGGCCAGGTGTGTGCCACATATTCAAGTGCATCAAAAACAGACCTGACTGGTTCAACCATGGCCAGTTGTTCCCGTTCGCTTTGCAAGCTCGCCGCCAACACCACGCGTTCCCAATGGGCTTGCCGCTTGGCAGCCCGTTCACCTTCCAGTTTAACCACGCTGCGCTGGGCCTGAACCGGGTGAAAGCCGGCTACGCCCAATTCTGTGCATTTTTCAAGCACCCAATCCATTTTGTCGCCCTCTGGCAGGGCCTGTAGCACGTGCAAGGGTCTATTCAGCTCGGTGTTTCGCATGGCCAGTTGGTCGCTGACTTGAATTTGCGCCAGTTTCTTCGATGCATAGTGGATTGTGGCGTGGTACTCACAGCCTTTGCCATTCCAGACGCGCACTGACTCGCCTTCACGCAGGCGCAAAACCCTTGAGGCGTAATGCATCAAGTCGTCCGACAGATCAAGCACTTGGCCCGCGCTGTTGCAGTGTTCTAGCAGGAAGCGTGGTAAGCGCTTGCCTTTGTCGTGTTTCATGTTTCCCTGTCTTTATTCAATGGTTTGTCCGCGGGGGGGCGCTTTATTGGGATAGCTTTGATAAAATTCATTTTTTTCCAACTTTGCCACAGGCATAACCCTCAATCCCCATACCTATGTCCTCTTCGTCAAAGAACATGGCCAACGCGATTCGCGCGCTCGCCATGGATGCAGTTCAAGCCGCCAAATCCGGGCACCCTGGCATGCCAATGGGCATGGCCGAAATCGCTGTGGCCTTGTGGGCCCGTCACTTGAAGCACAATCCTCAGAACCCGTTGTGGGCTGATCGTGATCGCTTCGTGTTGTCCAACGGTCACGGTTCCATGCTGATTTACGCGCTGCTGCACCTGACCGGCTATGACCTGCCGATTGAGGAACTGAAAAATTTCCGTCAGCTGCATTCTAAAACACCAGGCCACCCTGAGGTTGACATTACCCCCGGAGTTGAAACCACCACCGGCCCATTGGGGCAGGGTATTGCGAACGCGGTTGGTTTGGCTTTGGCCGAGAAGCTGTTGGCTGCTGAATTCAATGAAGCGGGTTTCCCTGTCGTTGACCACAACACCTACGTGTTCCTGGGCGATGGTTGCCTGATGGAAGGTATTTCTCACGAGGCCTGTTCGCTGGCCGGTACCTTGGGCCTGTCCAAGCTCATCGTGATGTATGACGACAATGGCATTTCCATTGACGGTGAAGTAGAGCACTGGTTTGCCGACAACACGCCCAAGCGTTTTGAAGCCTACGGCTGGAACGTGATTCCGAATGTGAATGGCCATGATGTAGACGCCGTGGATGCCGCAATTGCCCAAGCCAAACAAAACGCTGCCTTGGACAAGGGCCCAACCCTGATTTGCTGCAAAACAAATATTGGTGAAGGTTCGCCCAATTTGGCTGGCACTGACAAAGTGCATGGCGCCCCACTGGGCGAGGCTGAAATTGCCGCTACCCGTGCCGCCATTGGCTGGGAGCATGCGCCTTTCGAGATTCCCGCCGAGGTTTACAACGCCTGGGACGCGCAGGTTGAAGGCGCTGCACGCCAGTCGGCCTGGGACAAACTATTTGAGGCTTACAGCGCCAAATTTCCGGCCAAGGCCGCAGAGTTCAAGCGCCGGATGGCGGGTGATTTGCCTGCCCAGTTTGAACAGACTGCTGCCCGTTTGCTGGCTGAAGTGGCCGCCAAGGGTGAAACAATTGCCACCCGCAAAGCCAGCCAAAATGCAATTACGCTGTTGGCTGCTGAATTGCCTGAATTGCTGGGCGGCTCTGCTGACCTCACTGGTTCTAATCTGACCAACTGGCCCAAATGCGTGGCTGTTCGCCGCAACAAGGAAGGCTTCACAGCCGGTAACCACATTAATTGGGGTGTACGAGAGTTCGGCATGAGCGCCGCCCTGAACGGTGTGGCCCTTCATGGCGGTTACATTCCTTTTGGCGCTACTTTCCTGACCTTCTCGGATTACAGCCGCAATGCGCTGCGCATGGCTGCATTGATGAAGAAGCGCAATATTTTTGTGTTTACCCACGACTCAATCGGTTTGGGTGAAGACGGCCCCACCCACCAGCCAGTTGAGCATGCTGCAACCTTGCGTTTGCTGCCGAACATGGACGTGTGGCGTCCCGCTGATTCAGTGGAATCCATGGCTGCCTGGAATAGTGCGGTTATGCGCAAAGACGGCCCCAGCAGCTTGTTGTTCAGCCGCCAAAACCTGCCATTCCTGGCCCGTTCGGAATCGGCGTTGAATTCGATCGCCAAAGGTGGTTATGTGTTAGCCGATGCAGCCGATGCCAAGGTCACCTTGATTGCCACGGGCTCGGAAATCGAAATCGCCATGAACACGCAGAAAACTTTGGCTGAGAAAGGTATCGCGGCGCGTGTGGTGTCCATGCCTTCAACCAATGTATTTGATCGCCAAAGCGCTGCCTACAAGGCCGAAGTGCTGGGCACAGCGCCGATCGCTGTAATTGAGGCAGGTATGACCGATGGCTGGTACAAATATATTGCACAGGCTGGTGTGAAAGGCACCGTGTTGGGCATGAGTACCTTTGGTGAGTCTGCTCCCGCTGGCGCCTTGTTCAAGCACTTTGGGCTAACCACCGAGAAGTTTACCGAGGCCGCCTTGGCTTTGGCTCAATAACAGACATTGGCTTAAGAAACCGAATATTTGATTTACTTTCAAGGAGATTTGTCATGACCATTCGCGTAGCGATTAACGGCTATGGCCGCATCGGCCGAAACGTACTGCGTGCCCACTATGAAGGTGGCAAAAAACACGACATTCAAATCGTGGCGATCAATGATTTGGGTGACCCCAAAACCAACGCCCACCTGACCCAGTACGACACAGCCCACGGCCGTTTCCCCGGTACCGTGAGCGTGGATGGCGATTACATGGTTGTGAATGGCGACAAAATCAAGGTTTTGGCCAACCGCAACCCAGCCGAATTGCCCTGGGGTGAGTTGGGTGTGGACGTGGTGATGGAATGCACCGGTTTTTTCACCTCCAAGGAAAAAGCATCTGCCCACCTAAAAGGCGGTGCCAAGAAAGTGATTATTTCCGCCCCCGGCGGTAAAGACGTAGACGCGACCGTTGTCTTTGGTGTGAACCACAATGTATTGAAAAGCACCGACACCGTGATTTCCAATGCCTCTTGCACCACCAACTGTTTGGCCCCATTGGTCAAGCCATTGAACGATGCAATTGGCCTTGAAACAGGCTTGATGACCACCATTCATGCCTACACCAACGATCAGGTGTTGACCGATGTTTACCATGAAGACCTGCGCCGTGCGCGCTCTGCCACCATGAGCATGATCCCCACCAAAACCGGTGCGGCCGCTGCGGTTGGTTTGGTGTTGCCAGAACTGAACGGCAAGCTTGATGGTTACGCAGTTCGCGTGCCCACCATCAATGTGTCCATGGTTGATTTGTCGTTCATTGCCAAGCGCGACACCACCGTTGAAGAAGTGAACAGCATTTTGAAGGCTGCGGCAGAAGGCCCGTTGAAGGGCGTGTTGGAGTACAACGAGGCACCGTTGGTGTCCATCGACTTCAACCACAACCCGGCTTCCAGCGCATTTGATGCCACCTTGACCAAAGTCAGCGGCAAGCTGGTGAAGGTATCCAGCTGGTATGACAACGAGTGGGGCTTCTCCAACCGCATGTTGGACACCACAGTTGCACTGATGAACGCCAAGTAATTTCCAAGCGTGTAGTGAATGAAAAAACCGGGCCTTGAGTCCGGTTTTTTTTCGCCTTGTATTCCTCAAAAAAACCTCCCCCTTTTGTGGGTCTCCCTACCCCTATTGGTCATGCGAAAAGCCTTGTTTCATGCCGTTAAAGCGGTATTCGTCGGGCTTCGGCGAGGTGGCTGAGAAGTAGGCTCCGTTCTGCTTTCTATTCAACAAATTGATTGCACACCTCGCTGGGTAACCTGAACCCATTGTGATAAGCGAGTACTGCCATGTTGACCTTCCGACCCAAAAAGCAAAAACTGACGCCCCTGCGTGTGCTGGTCACCAGCGTTTTGTTCATGCTTTGGATTGTATTGATTGCACCTGCCCATGCTCAAAGTGGTGGTGCTCAATTCATTGTCAAATTGAAGAACTCGGTTGAGCTAAGCAGTGCGCCGTCCCTGCGCCGCCTGGAAAAAGAAGGTGAATTTCTTGCCGATGTGATGGCGAGAAACAATGTGGATGCCACCTGGTTGCGCGCAGGTTCGGTGGGTACACATGTGATGCGTTGGGGTAGCAGCGTGCGTACAGGTGATCAGCAATCCATGCTGAACCGCCTGGCCAGTGATCCCGAGGTGGAGTTTGCAATTGAAGACCGGCCTGTGCGTGCATTTGCAACACCCAACGACCCAACCTTTGCCAATCAGTGGGCCTTGCGTTCTACATTCAACACTGCAGGCGCAAAGTTTGATCAGGCTTGGGATGTGGTTCGCGGGAGCGCCGATGTGGTCGTGGCTGTGTTGGACACAGGTGTGGTTTTTGAAACTCCCGATTTGATGGGTCGATTGCTCAGCGGTTTTGACTTTGTCTCGGACGTACCCACAGCCAATGATGGCAACGGCCGCGATGCCAATGCAGCAGACCCTGGTAACTGGATCAGCAGTGCTGACGCACAAACTCAGGCTTTCTCTGGCTGTAGTGTCAAGAATTCAAGCTGGCATGGCACTTTTGTTGCCGGTCAAATCGCGGCCAATACCCACAGCGATTCAGATGTGGCTGGCGCCGACTGGAATGTGAAGGTGTTGCCGGTCCGCGTGCTTGGCAAATGCGGCGGCCTGCTGTCGGATGTACTCGATGCGATGCTGTGGTCAGCTGGCCTTGATGTTCCGGGCATTCCTCGCAACCCTAACCCGGCCGATGTGATCAATCTGAGTTTGGGAAGTCCCACTACATGCAGCTCGTTTGAGCAAACAGTGGTGGATCGAGTGAATGCAGCGGGTACTTTGGTGGTGGCCGCAGCTGGAAACAGCGGTGGTTCGGTCGACTCGCCGGCCAATTGCAACAATGTTCTTTCAGTGGGGGCTTTAGACCGCGATGGCAGCCGCGCCAGTTACAGCGCAATCGGCAGTGCAGTCAGCCTGATGGCACCTGGCGGTTTCAGCAATGGTTTGGTGGGCTTGGGCAATTCGGGTACTACCACGCCTGCATCGGCCAGTTTGGTCAGCAAAACCGGTACCTCTTTCGCTGCACCTTTGGTGGCAGCCACGGCTGGGTTGATGCGCGCCATAAATCCAGCACTGACGCCAGCCCAATTGCGTAGTCAAATCTTGAGCAACACGTCGGGTTTTCTAAGTCCCAGAAGCAGCGCCTGCACGGCCAACCAGGGTTCAGGCAGTTGCAATTGCACCACTGCTGTGTGTGGCGCGGGCATGCTCGATGCTTTTGCGGCAGTGTCTGCGGCGAAAGGAACACGCCCAGTGGCCAATGCATCTGCATCAGCCAATGGCTTGGGCACGAGCGGATATCAGGAGAGTGCCACCGGCTTGCATCCTGTTCGCTTGCGTGGGTCTGCCAGCAGCGTTGCGGCGGGGCGTAGCATCGCTTCTTATGCCTGGACGCAGGTGTCGGGTGAGCAGCTGATGACCGGCACACAAACCACTGCTGATGTTGACTTGCCAGCCCCGACTTCAAGCTCCGACTTGGTGTTTCAACTCACCGTGACCGACTCGGTTGGCGAAGCGCACAGCAGCTTCACAGCCTTGCGTGTGTTGGCCAGCGGGGATGATGGCAGTTCACCCTCATCGGTGGCCAATGCCAGTTCAGGTGGCACTACCACACCCACTACTGACAACGGTTCGGGCTCCAGCTCGGCAGTTTCCGCAGGTGGCGGCGGTGGCGGTGGCGGCGGTGCAACCACATTGCCTGGTTTGCTGATGCTCACCCTGCTGATTGGCTTATTCAGAAAGTCGGGTTTTGCTTCAGCCACCATGACCGGGAAATTATAGCCAGTCCGAATAAAAGACCACCCAAGGCACCCCCCCTGTGTGCCTCAAATGCAATCGGGCCGCCCACCAAAGCATCGGTGGTGTGGCCAGAATTCCATTCAAGTATCAGCTTTGCAATCAGCCCCGCGGCAAGAACCCACAAAGGCCAGCCCAGAGCAGGTTTGCTTGGGGTTCGGTGCAGCGCGAGCAGCAGACAGGCAGTGAACTGAAAATGCAGGGCGCCGCTCAATCCGCAATACCATTGAACAGGCTCAATCCAGGTCAAGTAAAACGCAAGCCACACCAGTGAAAGCAACTGTACCCACAGCCATTCGCGTTGGCTTCGCTGGTTTGAAAATCCCCAGGCCACAATCGCCAAGCCGCCCAGGTTCAGGCCCAGGTGAACCCAGCCTAGGTGGGTAAACTGCGCTATCAGGATGTAAATGAAGAATGAGTCAATTAAATCAAGCCCTTGCCGGGCGAAGTCGGGCCCAAAAACTTGCCCTGCAATTGCCAATATTCCAATCACAAAGGAGTAGGCAACCCCGAGGAAAAGCGGGCTGGGGGCGTTATAATTCCGGATTGTTTCCAATAACCTTCCTTGAGAGTTGAAAAGCAATGTTGCGTTTCCTGCGCCTGACTGACCAAAACGTATCCAACAAACGTGTATTGATCCGCGTCGATTTTAACGTGCCAGTGGATGCAAATGGCAACATCACGGAAGACACCCGCATTCGTGCCTCTTTGCCCGGCATTGAATACTGCTTGAACAACAACGCAGCCTTGCTGCTGACCAGCCACTTTGGCCGACCCACCGAGGGTGAGTACGATGAGAGGTTGAGTTTGGCCCCGGTGGCCGCGCGTCTGGGTGAATTGTTGGGCCGCCCTGTTCGCTTGGTCAAAGACTGGGTGAATGGTGTAGACGTGAAGGCTGGTGAAGTGTTGCTGCTGGAAAACTGCCGGTTCAATAAAGGCGAAAAAAAGAACAACCCCGAACTGGCACAAAAAATTGCCGCGCTTTGCGATGTTTATGTCAATGACGCCTTCGGCACGGCCCATCGTGCAGAGGCCACTACTCACGGCGCGGCACAATATGCGCCAGTGGCGTGTGCAGGCCCTTTGCTGGCTGCCGAACTTGATGCCTTGGGTGCAGCGCTTTCCGCTCCCAAACGCCCAATGGTGGCGATTGTGGCGGGTTCTAAGGTGTCGACCAAACTGACAATTTTGAATAGTCTGGCCGACAAAGTGGACCAGTTGATTGTGGGTGGCGGTATCGCCAATACATTCATGGCTGCGCTGGGCTTGCCAATCGGCAAGTCGCTTGCCGAGCACGACTTGGTGGGCGAGGCCAAAACCATCATCGACAACATGAAAGCCCGAGGCGCTGCTGTGCCAATTCCGAGCGATGTCGTGGTGGGCAAAGAATTTTCCCCGACAGCTTATGCCACCAGCAAGAAGGTGGCCGATGTGGCCGCTGATGACATGATTTTCGACATCGGCCCCAACACAGCCGAGGAATTGGCTGCCATTCTGGACAAAGCCGGCACCATTGTGTGGAACGGCCCCGTGGGAGTGTTTGAGTTCGATCAGTTTGGCAAAGGCACCGAGCTCCTGGCCATGGCAATTGCAAATTCCAAGGCTTTTTCGATTGCGGGCGGTGGCGACACCTTGGCGGCTATTTCAAAGTACAACATTGGTGATCAGGTCAGTTATATTTCAACCGGTGGCGGCGCATTTCTTGAGTTTCTGGAGGGTAAAACCCTGCCGGCCGTAGAAATTCTTCAACAGAGAGCGGCTTAATGTCTAACTCAGGGAGCAAATTGGTGCCCAACGTGTATGTACCCCGTCAAACCAAAATAGTGGCCACTTTGGGGCCGGCATCTACCGATCCCGCAGTTCTTGAGCGAATGATCGCAGCGGGCATGAATGTGGTGCGGGTCAACTTCTCGCACGGCACTGCCCAGGAGCATATTGATCGGGTCAAAACCGTGCGTGAAATTGCGGCCCGTTTGAAGCGCGACATTGCGGTGATGGCCGATTTACAAGGGCCCAAAATTCGAATTGGTGTGTTTGCCAATGGCTCCACCAACCTCGTTAACGGTCAGCCCTTTGTGCTGGAAGCCAAGTGCGACTCAGGCGACGACGAGCGGGTTGGGCTGGACTATCCCGAGCTGGTGAATGATGTCAAAACAGGCGATACCCTGTTGCTGGATGACGGCAAGATTGTACTGAAAGTCAAAAAAGTAACCCCCAGTCAAATTCACTGTGAAACTGAAGTGGGTGGTGTGCTCAAGAATCGCAAGGGCATTAACAAATTGGGCGGTGGTTTGTCCGCGCCTGCCCTCACGTCGAAAGACATGGAAGACATCCGCACTGCAGTGGCTTTCGAGGCTGACTATATTGCGGTCAGCTTTCCCAAAAGCGGTGCGGATATGTACATGGCGCGCGAACTGACTCGCGCGGCAGGTGGCCACGCCATGATGATTGCCAAGATTGAACGTTGCGAGGCACTTGAGAATCTGGATGATTTAATCCGTTCTTGCGACGGTCTGATGGTGGCACGCGGTGATTTGGCAGTTGAAATTGGTGATGCCGCTGTACCTGCAGCCCAAAAGCGCCTTATTCGCGCCGCCCGGGAAGCCAACAAGCTGACCATTACTGCTACCCAGATGATGGAAAGCATGATTGAAAGCCCCGTGCCCACCCGCGCTGAAGTGTCCGATGTGGCCAATGCAGTGCTCGATGGCACAGACGCCGTGATGTTGTCAGCTGAAACCGCTGCGGGCAAGTTCCCAGTAGAAACAATTGTGGCCATGGCCCGCGTGTGTGTTGAAGCAGAAAAGTCAGCCACCATCAGCCTGGACACCGATTTCCTGAATCGCAAGTTCAAGCGAGTGGACCAGTCCATTGCAATGGCCGCTTTGTTTACTGCACACCACCTTGAGGTGAAAGCGATTGCGGCGTTGACCCAGTCTGGGTCTACTGCCTTGTGGATGTCGCGTTTGAACAGTGGCGTGCCGATTTTCGCGCTGACGCCCGAGGAGAAAACCCGCCGTCGCCTGTCGATGTACCGCGATGTGCGCACTGTCATGATGCAGTACGAAACTGAGGACCGTGAGGTGTTGCTGGCGAAATCAGAGCAGGCTTTGCTGGATGCCAAAGTGGTTGAGTTGGGTGATCTGATTGTGATCACCATTGGTGAGCCAATCGGTAAATCGGGCGGAACCAACACCATGAAAATTGTTCGCGTGGGCGAACACATTGGCTTGCTGAATTAACCAGCTATTTGACTAATTTTATTTTTCGGAGACTTTGAAATGCCTCTCGTATCCATGCGCCAACTGCTGGACCATGCCGCCGAAAACGGCTATGGCATCCCCGCCTTCAATGTGAACAACCTGGAACAGGTTCAGGCTGTTATGGCCGCTGCCGACGAGGTGGGTGCGCCTGTTATTCTTCAAGCCAGCGCGGGTGCCCGCAAGTACGCTGGCGAGCCGTTCATCAAGCACCTGATTCAGGCGGCTGTGGAAGCATTTCCGCACATTCCTTTGGTTATGCATCAAGACCATGGCACAAGCCCCAAGGTTTGCCAGGGCGCAATCGACCTGGGCTTTGGCTCGGTGATGATGGACGGCTCTTTGATGGAAGACGGCAAAACACCGGCTTCATTCGACTACAACCTTGAAGTGACCCGCAAAGTGGTAGACATGGCGCACAAGGTGGGTGTGACAGTGGAAGGTGAACTGGGTTGCCTGGGTAACCTGGAAACAGGTGAAGCGGGCGAGGAAGATGGCATTGGCGCCGAGGGTAAACTGGATCACAGCCAAATGCTGACCGATCCCGAAGAGGCTGCCGTGTTTGTCAAGGGCACACAACTGGACGCTTTGGCCATCGCCATTGGTACTAGTCATGGTGCCTACAAGTTCAGCCGCAAGCCCACTGGCGATATTCTTGCCATTTCACGCGTGAAGGAAATTCATGCCCGTATTCCAAATACCCACCTGGTGATGCACGGTTCATCGTCGGTGCCCGCAGAATTGCTGGCCATCATCAACCAGTATGGCGGCAAGATGAAAGAAACCTACGGTGTGCCTGTGGAGGAAATTCAGGAAGCCATCAAGTATGGTGTGCGCAAAATCAACATTGATACCGATATTCGTCTGGCCATGACTGGTGCGGTGCGTAAGTTCTTGTTCGAGAACCCCGACAAATTCGACGCGCGTGAGTGGCTGAAACCCGCGCGTGAAGCGGCCAAGCAAATTTGCAAACAGCGTTACATGGAATTTGGTTGTGAAGGGCAGGGCGCGAAAATCAAGCCGATCCCCATGAGCGAAATTGCACAGAAATACGCCAAAGGCGAACTCGCGCAAATCGTTCAATAAACGGTCAGCAAAAGCCTGTTGAAGCTCACGCGGGCTGTGCCCCGCGTGTTTTATTTTTAAAGCCTGAATCCCACGAGGCCATTTGAATGAGTACTGTGTTTGAAACCAAGCTGACTTCCCTGCCTTTGCTGCACCGCGGCAAAGTTCGGGAAAATTTCTCTGTTGGCGACGACAAAATGTTGATTGTGGCCAGCGACCGCCTGTCTGCATTCGATGTCATTCTGGATCAACCCATTCCCGAAAAAGGCATGGTGCTTACCCAGATGGCTCAGTTCTGGTTCGACATTCTGGCTGACGTAGTGCCCAATCACCTCACCGGCATTGCTCCCGAAACAGTGGTGTCGGCTGAAGAAGCACCCCAGATCAAGGGCCGCTCCATGGTGGTTAAAAAGCTGAAAGCTTTGCCAATCGAGGCCGTGGTGCGTGGTTACCTGATCGGTTCTGGCTGGAAAGACTACCAGGCCACAGGTGCGGTGTGCGGCATCAAATTACCCCCAGGCATGCAAATGGCTGCCAAGCTGGACGAGCCTATTTTTACGCCAGCCACCAAGGCAGCCATGGGTGAACACGACGAAAATATTGATTTCGACACCATGAGCGATGTTGTTGGCCGTGACCTTGCCCAACAAATTCGCGATGTATCGATTGCCTTGTACACCAAGGCCAGCGATTACGCAGCCCGCCAGGGCATTATTATTGCGGACACCAAATTTGAATTTGGTCTCGACGAAAACGGTGCCCTCACCTTGATGGACGAGGTATTGACCGCAGATTCCTCCCGATTTTGGCCGGCAGACCAGTACCAGGTGGGCATTTCCCCACCTTCGTATGACAAACAATTCGTACGCGATTACCTGGAAAGCGTTCCAGGCTGGAACAAAAAAGCACCAGCGCCTACACTGCCACAAGACATCATCGACAAAACGGCGGGTAAATATCGCCAGGCCTATGAAATTTTGACTGGCCGCCTTTGGATTGGATAAGCACATGACCGAAGCCATACACATGCACACCTCCGACCATCCCAAAGTGGGTGTGGTCATGGGTTCGTCTTCCGACTGGGAAGTGATGAAAAACGCCGTACAGGTGCTGCGCGATTTTGGTGTGGACTATGAAGCCCGTGTGGTTTCAGCCCACCGCATGCCCGATGAAATGTTTGCCTACGCTGAAACAGCAGCCACCCGCGGCATCCAGGTGATTATTGCCGGTGCAGGCGGTGCAGCACACCTGCCCGGCATGTTGGCAGCCAAAACCATTGTGCCGGTCATGGGGGTGCCAGTGCCCTCCAAGTACCTGCGCGGCGAAGATTCTCTGTTGTCGATTGTGCAAATGCCCAAAGGCATTCCGGTGCACACCTTCGCCATTGGGGAGGCGGGTGCGGCCAATGCTGCTTTGGGTGCGGTCGCCATTTTGGCCTTGACCGACACGGAATTGAATCAGAAATTGCAGGATTTTCGTGTGAGCCAGTCCAATGTGGCCCGCGAAATGGAACTGCCCCCTTTGCGTTGATTTTTAAGCCAAACACATGAGCAAGATTGAATTCAAAACAGCCAAACCTGGCCAGTGGCTGGGCCTGTTGGGTGGTGGTCAGTTGGGCCGTATGTTCTGCATGGCAGCACAAAGCATGGGGTATCGCGTGCTGGTGCTAGACCCCGTCGCCAACGGCCCTGCCGGTTCTGTCGCTGATGACCAAGTGCTTGCCGATTACATGGACGATCAGGGTTTGGCCAAGTTGGCCCAGCGCTGCGTGGGGGTAACCACTGAATTTGAAAATGTGCCCGCCTTGGCACTGGATACGCTTTCCAAAAGCATTCCTGTCAGCCCATCTGCTTTCTCGGTCGGTGTGGCGCAAAACCGCATTGAAGAAAAAGCCTACATCACAGGTTGTGGCGTGCCTGTTGCACCCCATGCGGCCATTCGCAGCATGGCCGATATTACCGATGATCTTGAGAACCTGCTGCCGGGTATCGTGAAAACGGCCCGTTTGGGTTACGACGGCAAGGGTCAGGTTCGTGTGAAAACGCTGGACGAGGTGCGCAAGGCATTCGCCGATTTGAATGAAGTGGAATGTGTGCTTGAAAAGCGCCTCACTTTGCAAAAAGAAATGTCGGTGATTGTGGCCCGAGACCACAAAGGTGAGTGCGCAACTTTTCCGGTGGCTGAAAATCATCACCGCAAGGGCATATTGGCCACCACCATTGTGCCTGCCCGTATTGATGACGCCATGGCTGCCCAAGCCCGCGCCAATGCCATTTCAATTGCTGGTGCCCTTGATTACGTGGGTGTACTTTGCGTCGAGTTTTTCGTAGTGGATGAATTGGGCCTCGTGGTCAATGAAATTGCACCGCGTCCCCACAACAGCGGGCACTATTCAATTGATGCCTGTGTTACCTGCCAATTTGAACAACAGGCTCGCGTGCTTGCAGGGCTGCCATTGGGCGACACTCGCCAGCACAGTCCTGCCGTCATGGTGAACCTGCTGGGCGACCTTTGGTATGGCGAAGATGGCAGCGTGCGTGAACCTGCCTGGGAAAAAGTATTGGCCATTCCCGAAGTGAAGCTGCACCTGTATGGCAAAGAACAAGCCCGGGTAGGGCGCAAGATGGGCCATATCACGGTGATTGCAGAAACCCTTGACCGTGCCCTGGCGGTTGCTCAAGAAGTTAGAGACATTCTGGGCATTGGCGATGACGACGACTGATTCCGGCCGGCCTCACATGCATGCTGAATTGCTCGTCCCCTCTGCGAGCAACATCAAGCGATGCGCTCAGGCGCTTCAGAGCGGCGAGTTGGTCGCTTTTCCAACCGAAACCGTGTTTGGCCTGGGTGCGGCTGTTTCTCAGCTGGGCGCCATTGAAGGCATCTTCAAGGCCAAGGGGCGACCCTCAGAACACCCCCTGATTGCCCACGTGGCCCCCGGTGCAGAATTAACAGGCTGGGTGGCTGAACTTACCCTCACCATGCAAAAGTTGATGAATGCGTTCTGGCCTGGCCCGCTCACTTTGGTTGTCCCCAAGGGCGAGCGCATGCCTTTTGAAGTGACTGGCGGGCAAAATTCTGTGGGGATTCGCTGCCCTTCCCACCCGGTTGCGATTGAACTGCTAAAAGCCACTGGGGTGCCGGTGGCAGCACCTTCGGCCAACCGCTTTGGCAAAGTCAGCCCCACACGTGCAAGCCACGTGCTGGCCGAGCTTGGCGACCGAATTCCGTTTATTCTGGATGGCGATGTGCCTGAGGTAGGTATTGAATCGACCATTGTTTCATTGCTGGATGACCAGCCCGCCATACTGCGGCCTGGTGCCATTACGGCTGCGCAAATAGAAGCGGTGCTGGGCGTGGCTGTGAAAAGTCACGGTGAGGTATCCAAAACTCCAAACGCCAATCCGCGGGTTTCCGGTGCGCTTGAAAAACACTACAGCCCTGATGCCAAGGTGTGGGTGCTGCAGGCCAGCGAATTGGCTGCCTTGCAGTTGCAGAATAAAACCTTGTGTGTGGGCTGGACCGATGAATTCCTGGCGCAGGCTGACGCGCTGCGAGAAAAGTGCGGGGAAGTGCTGGTTGAAGCCTTGAGTGACAAACCTGGCGAAGTCGCCAAGGCGCTGTATGCCACATTGCGTCAGGCTGACGAATTGGCTTGCAGGCAAGTATTATTTGAAAAACCTGGGCAAACCCCGGATTGGGAAGCGGTCAATGATCGCTTGAAACGCGCTTCCGCCTGAGTTGCCACGCTGCTTGGTTTAATTACATTTGCTGGGTTGGAATGTGCCCGCGCTGCTCGGCAATCACATTGTTGTCATCCACAAACACCAGCTTGGGCTGGAATGTTTTGCACTCCTGATCATCCAGCGTGCCATAGGCCGCAATAATTACCAAGTCACCCTTTTGAGCACGGCGTGCAGCCGCACCATTCAGGGAAATCATGCCGCTTCCGCGCTCGCCCTTGATGGCATAAGTTGAAAAACGCTCGCCATTGTCGATCACGTAAATGTCGATGCGCTGAAATTCAATAATGCCCGACGCTTCGAGAAGGTTTTCATCAATCGCGCAAGAACCTTCATAGTGCAGTTCGCAGTGGGTTACTTTGGCTCGGTGAATTTTTCCGAGCAACATCTCACGATGCATTAGTCAATCTCCAGATTGTCGATCAGGCGGGTTTGACCCAGCTTGGCCGCGGCCAGTATAACCAGCGGCGTTTGATCGGACAGGTTTTCATCGGTGGGGCGTTGCAGGTCTGCTTGCCTGCGTACCTCAAAATAATCGGGCTTCCAGCCACGGTTCGCCAGTGTGTCGGCGCAAATGCGCTCCAATTGTACCAACTGGTCCAAATTCGGGCGACCCGATTTTACCCGATTCGAGAGATCATTCAAAAGTTGATACAAAAACGGCGCTTCGGCACGGTCCTGTTCATTCAGGTAACGGTTGCGCGAAGAAAGGGCCAGACCATCCTCGGCCCGTACCGTGGGGGCTGCAATAATTTCAATCGGCATGGCCAGCTGGGCCACCAAGCGCCGAATAATCATTAACTGCTGGTAGTCTTTTTTGCCAAAAACTGCCACTTTGGGCTGCACGCAATTAAACAGCTTGGTTACTACTGTGCTGACACCTTCAAAAAAACCGGGGCGAAATTCACCTTCCAGTGTGCCACCCAGGTCATCGGGCGGCTTTACACGGTAATCCTGTGGCTCGGGGTACAGGTCGCGCTCGGTGGGCGCAAACATCACATACACCTGTTCTTTTTCCAGTTTTTCCGCGTCTTCCTGCATGGTGCGCGGGTACTTGTCGAAATCCTCATTGGGGCCAAACTGCAAACGGTTCACAAACACGCTCGCGACCACGGGGTCACCGTGTTTGGCAGCAATTCGCATCAGGGACATGTGGCCCTCGTGCAAATTGCCCATGGTGGGCACAAAAGCCACCCGGTTTTGGCCACGCAGTTGATCTCGCAGCTCGGAAATTGAAGAAATCTGTCTCATCAAATACTCAGAATGTATGTTCTGCTGTGGGAAAGGTTCTGTCTTTCACCGCAGACACATAGGCCTGCACGGCAGCTTGAATCGAGGGCTGATTATCCATGAAATTGCGCACAAACTTCGGTTTTTTGCCCGGAAAAACATTCAACATGTCGTGTAGCACCAAAACTTGTCCGTCACAATCAACCCCGGCACCAATGCCGATGGTGGGTACCGTCAGGCTTTTGGAAATGTCCGCTGCAAGTTTGCCCGGAATCAGTTCAAACAGCACCATTTGGGCGCCAGCCTCTTGCATGGCCTTGGCATTGGTTTTCAGTATTTTCGCGGCTTTGGCATCGCGGCCCTGCACGCGATAACCACCCAGCGCACTGACCGATTGCGGCGTCAGGCCCAAATGGGCACACACAGGAATGTCGCGTGTGGTCAGGTATTCAACGGTCGGGGCCAGCCATGCAGTGCCTTCGAGTTTCACCATGTTCGCGCCTGCTGCCATCAGCCTGGCGGCATTGCGGTAGGCCTGCTCCACGCTTTCCTGGTAGCTGCCAAACGGCATGTCGGCCACCACAAATGCATTCTTGTTGCCAGCGGCTACACAACGTGTGTGGTACTCCATCATGTCCATGGTCACAGGCAGGGTGCTGGGCATGCCAGCCAGTACCATGCCCAAAGAGTCGCCAATCAACAAAACATCCACGCCGCTTGCATCGAGCACGCTGGCAAAGCACGCGTCGTAGCAGGTCAGCATGGCGATTTTTTCCTGATTTTTTTTCATCTCAAGCAACGCGGGCAAGGTAACAGCCTTGCGGGTGCTGTTGGCAGCGGCTTGGGGTTGTGCGCTCATGGTGTGCTCTCTTGTGGGGTGTGTCTTACTCAGACCAGTTGAAAAACTCGCGTCGACCTTTCATCCCGTCAATCTGGTTTAACAACAAATCAAAATCTTCGGAATGATCAACCGGGTTTAAATGCTCGGTGTTCACAATCAACAAGGGTGCGTCGTCGTAGTGGTAAAAAAACCGGCTGTATGCATCGCTTAACTGGGACAAATACGCCTCGGTGATGTTCACCTCATAGGGCGTTGCGCGTTTTTGCACCCGTTCAATGAGTGCTTGCGGCGAAGCTTGCAGGTAAATCACCAAATCCGGCACGCTGGTTTGTGGGCTTTGGTGTTGATAAATTTGCTGGTAAAGCTTCAGCTCTTCTTCATCCAGCGTCAGGCTGGCAAACATGCGGTCTTTTTCCAGCAGGAAGTCGCTGACCACCATGTTTTCGAAAAAATCCCGTTGGGTCAAATCCCGCAGCTGCCCAATGCGCTGAAACAAAAAAAACAACTGGGTGGGCAGGGCGTAACGGGCGGGTTCTTGGTAAAACTTCTCAAGAAAGGGATTGTCTTCAGGCTTCTCGAGCAACAGCTCTGCCTGAAATCGCTGGGCGATCAGTCGGGCCAGCGAGGTTTTTCCCACGCCGATTGGGCCTTCAATCACGATGTGGCGATACTTTTGTAACAACAAGTTTTACTCTCCGGTGGGTGGCTTGCGCGCGGCCTCAGTGTAGCGCAGGGGTGAGGCTGGTATTGGAAAAAAAGTTCAAATTGCTTTGACGATCTGGTCCAGCGTGCCTGGCAAATGGTTTCTCGCCGGGCCCAGGCCCGGGATCTCAATTTCTGGGTTTAACTGCAACAGCGGCTCCAGTACAAAGCGCCGCAGGTGCATGCGTGGGTGGGGCACTGTCAGTTGTGAAGTATTAACGGTTTCCTGACCAAACAGGAGCACATCAACGTCGATGGGACGTGGGGCATTGCGCGTGGTACGAACCCGCCCCAATTGTGACTCAATGGCCATACATGTATGTAATAGTTGTTCGGCATTGCCTTGCCACATCAATTCCAGCACGGAGTTCACGTAGTTCGGGCCTGTGGCATCCACCGGGGCGCTCTCAAAACGCAGAGATTCCCGCACCGCCTTTGCGCAAGAATGGGCTCGGAAATAGTCAATTACTTCATCGAACAAGGCCATGGGATGCCCCAAGTTGCCACCCAAACCCAGGTAGCACAGGGTGTGGCTCAGCGTAGGGTTCAATTGAAGACTCACCTCGGCGCTCACTCGCCTTGTTGCTCCTGTCCCGCAGGGCTTGCACCTTGTGCACTTGTGCCTGATTTGGGTTTTCTGCGACGTCGTTTTTTCTTGGCTGCTCCATCAGTACCCGCGGGTGTTCCACGCAGCGCGTCCAGCATATTCTGGCGGTTATTCACATCGCCATCGCTGAACTCCCGCCACCATTCAGCCAATTCAACATCGGCGTCTATGTCGCCCACCATTGCACGCAATTCATAGAAGTCCAGTGACGCCCGAAATTTTTGCTGCTCTAGCATGCGAAACGGTGCTTTGCCTGCGCGTTTTTCGAAACGCGGTTGAAATGCCCAAATTTCACGCATGTCACCAGTCAGGCGACGGGGAATAGCTGTACGCTCGGCCTGTTCGGCCAGCACATCGTCCATTGCAGCGAAAAGGGCCGGGAATTTCAGTTCCCCCTGTTCAAGTTTTTTCTCCCAGTTTTCCAGCACCAAATGCCACAACAGGCAGGCAAACAGAAAGCCGGGGCTGAGTGGCTTGCCTTCTTTGACACGTTTGTCGGTGCGGGCCAAAGCCTCCGTCAAAAAGGGTTCACCGCGTTGGTGCTCCAGAATTGCATCGAGCAAGGGAAATACACCATGATGTAATCCAGCTTCCCGCAAACCTTTCAAGCAGGCCATGGCCGAGCCGCTCATCAGCAGCTTCAGCATTTCATCAAACAGCCGCGAGGCAGGCACATTGCGCAGCAAGTCAGACAACTCGGCGATGGGCGCGTAGGTGGCTGGTTCAATCTCGAAATTCAGTTTGGCTGCAAAACGCACCACACGCAGCATTCGAACCGGGTCTTCGCGGTAGCGCAGGCTTGGCTCTCCAATCATGCGTAGCACGCGCGCGCGCAGGTCTTCCATGCCATGGTGGTAGTCCCACACGGTTTCCGTGCTGGGGTCGTAGTACATGGCGTTCACGGTGAAGTCGCGCCTTGAGGCGTCTTCGTCTTGCCGCCCGAATTCATTGTCGCGCAGCACCCTGCCATGCTCATCTTTCTCGTTGCTTGCACTGGCCAGGGCTCTGAAGGTTGATGTTTCAATGGTTTCAGGGCCAAACATCACGTGCACAATTTGAAAGCGCCTGCCAATGACCCGTGCGCGGCGAAACAGTCTTTGGGTTTGTTCAGGGCTTGCGTCAGTGGCCACGTCGAAGTCTTTGGGACGCATGCCCAAGAGCAAATCGCGCACGGCACCGCCCACAACAAATGCTTTGTAACCCTTGCTTTGCAAGGTTTCGCACACGCGGATCGCATTGTGGCTAACCAGGCGGCGATCAATTTTGTGCTCGGCCACACCCCACACCTTGGGTTTGTGCACGCCGTAGCTTGCTTTCACTTTCTTGGGTGTCCCCAGGTTCAAGTGCGCAGCTGGCCCCGGGGTTTCACGCCCCAGCGTGGCCGGCTTGGAAAACATCCGTTTAAACAGTTTCTTGATCATTTGAACAACTCAAGGACAGGCCAGCCGCGTGTTTGTGCAATTTCAGCCAGTTTGTTGTCGGGGTTTGCTGCAACTGGGTGGCTTACGCATTCCAGAAGGGGCAGGTCATTGATGGAGTCGCTGTAAAAGTAACTGCTCTCAAAGCTGCTCAAAGTCCAGTTCTTCGCGGCCAACCAGTCGTTCAGCCTTGTCACTTTGCCCTCCCTGAAACTGGGCACACCAGTGACCTTGCCAGTGTATTCACCATCGACCAATTCGGGCTCGGTTGCGATCAGGGCTTCAATACCGAATGCCTGTGCAATTGGTTGGGTAATAAAGCTGTTGGTGGCCGTAATGATCACGCACACGGCATTGTCCGCCTGGTGCTGTTTTACCAGCTCAATGGCGCTTGGTTTCAAGTTGGGTCGAATGACTTCAGCCATGAACTCATTGTGCCAAACCGCCAGTTGTGCACGTTTGTTGTCGCGCAGCGGGCGCAATTGAAAGTCCAGAAACTCGTCGATGTTCAGCGTGCCTGCTTTGTAGTCCGCAAAAAACTGATCGTTTCTCGCTTCAAACTCGGCCCGGTCCAGCACACCTTTGTTGATGAGGAATTGCGACCAGCCATGGTCGGAGTCAATGGGCAACAGGGTGTTGTCCAGGTCAAACAGTGCGAGTTTCATATTCTCGAATTACCAGACTTTCTCGTCGTTTCATCCAGTGGCGCAGCAAATTCACGCTCACTGGTTTTTGTTGTTCAAGGGAAAAGCGATCCAGCCCGTCCATCACCGCCATCAGCGAGCCCATGTCACGCTGGAAATAGCGAAGTGCGTACTCAATGACCTCTTCACTTAACTGCAGGCCCCGCGATTTCGCCATGGCTTGCAGTGCCGCATGTTTTTCCTGATCGCTCAACGGGTGCACGCGCAAGCACAAGCCAGCTTCAATGCGTGTGCGCAAGTCATCACGCAGTTTCAGTTCGGTGGTGGGGTGCTCACCCGCCAACACGATTTTACCGGGTTTGTTCTCGGCCATGCTTGAATTGAACGCATTGAACAATTGCACCTGGGAGTACGGGGTCAGGCGGTCAATGTTGTCGATCACCAAGGCCTGTTCGCCGGGCTTGAACACAAAGCGATTGCCGCCGGCAATTACATTTACTCCCAGTTGGCTGGCCACGCCCCGCAGCAAATGACTTTTTCCGCAACCTGAAGGTCCGTAGATGTACACAAACGGACTGGTTCCCTTCATTTGGATCAGTTCTCGCAGTTCATACACAAGCTGCCCATTCTGCCCAACCAGAAAGTTGGACAGTGTCGGCCTGGGGGGCGTGAACACATCGAGAAGCAACTGTTGCATGGGCATTGCCAAAGCGGGGGGAATCGAGCAGCCCCCAATAATACCCTTGAATGACACTTTTTACGCCCTGTCTCGGTTAAAATACACCGACTCGCGCTTGTGGCCACAAACCTGAAGCAAGCAACCCAGCACCACAATTTTTCGGACCGAATTTCAATGAATTCTCCCTTGACCTACAAAGACGCCGGCGTTGACATGCAAGCCGGTGATGATCTGGTTGATGCAATCAAACCCATGGCAAAGCGCACCATGCGCCCAGGTGTGCTGGCTGGTATTGGCGGTTTTGGCGCCATGTTCGAAGTACCCAAAGGGTACAAAGAACCCGTGCTCGTCTCCGGCACCGATGGTGTGGGTACCAAGTTGCGTCTGGCCTTTGAGTGGAACATTCACAACACCGTGGGTATTGATTTGGTGGCCATGAGTGCCAACGATATTTTGGTTCAAGGCGCAGAGCCCCTTTATTTTCTCGATTACTTTGCATGCGGCAAACTGGACGTTAAAACAGCCGCAAGTGTAGTAGGCGGTATTGCCTATGGTTGTGAACAAGCGGGTTGCGCGCTCATTGGTGGCGAAACCGCCGAAATGCCCGGCATGTATCCCGACGGTGAATATGACTTGGCTGGTTTTGCGGTAGGCATTGTTGAAAAATCCGAAATTCTGGATGCCAGCAAAGTGAAGGCCGGCGATGTTATTTTGGGCCTCGCGTCCAATGGCATTCACTCCAATGGTTTTTCGTTGGTGCGCAAAATTCTGGAACGTGCCCAACCCGATTTAAACCAGCTTTGCGATGGCATGCCCTTGCGCGAGGCCATCATGGCCCCAACGCGGATGTATGTGAAGCCTGTGCTTGAGTTGATCAAGAAGGTGCCGGTTCATGCGCTGGCCCACATCACTGGTGGTGGTTTGGTCGAAAACATTCCACGTGTGTTGCCCGACAATTTGGTGGCTGAGCTTGACCGTGGTACCTGGCCAGAAACGGATTTGTTCAAGTGGTTGCAGCAAAACGGTCAAGTGCCGTTTGATGAAATGAACCGCGTGTTCAACTGTGGCATTGGCATGGTTGTGGTGCTGCCGGCAGAACAAGCCAAGGCTGCAATGGATTTGTTAAGCGCAGCGGGTGAAAAGGTGTATCAAGTGGGCGTGGTACGCCCGCGTGTTGAGGGCGAAGCACACACCATTGTTCGACCTGCAAAATAAGTGTTCACCGATTAATCAAGCCGGGATAAAGCCCAGTCGATGTGTTCCATCAGGAATGCATCGGCGCTTGAGCGCATTTCGAGCAGCGCCTCACGCATGCCAACAACACCCACACTATTGCCTGCGGCCACTGCCAAATTTCTTCTAAACCGCTTGTAGCCAATCCGGCGAATGGCGCTGCCCTCGGTTATTCTTAAAAACTCCTGCTCAGTCCAGCGCATCATGGCAAACCAGTCGGGTTTTTCAAACTCGGCGCGCGGATTGAAGTCAGCGTATTGCGCAGGCTTGGCGAACTTGTTCCACGGGCATGCCAATTGGCAGTCGTCGCAACCATAAATTCGGGTGCCCACGAGTGGGCGAAGTTCAAGGGGTATTTCGCTGTCGTGCTCAATGGTCAAATACGAAATGCAACGCCGGGCATCCACCTGGTAGGGTTTCACAATTGCGCGGGTAGGGCAGGCTGTGATGCAGCTGGTACACGTACCACAGTGGTTCTTGCCAAATTCACCACTCAGCGGCAAAGGCATGTTCGTGAACACTTCACCCAGAAAAAACAGCGAACCTTCATCGGGATGAATCAATAATGTGTGTTTACCACGCCAGCCCAAACCCGCCTTGCGGGCAATCTCCACTTCGGCTGTGGGCGCACTGTCCACTGCTACACGAAATCCGAATCCGCCTACCTCGGAATTCACAGCATCGGCGAACCGTTTCAGGCGCTGGCGTATCACCTTGTGATAATCGCGACCGCGCGCATACAAACTCACATAGGGTTTGTTGTGGGCTTCGATTTCCATCAGGGTTTTCTCGGTGAATGTCGTCGCATCAGGCTGGTTCAGCGTTGTTTCAGGTACGTAAGGCACACGCAGTGATACGATTCGAATCGCACCGGGAAACAGGGTGTCTGCATTTAGGCGTTTCAGTCCGTGGCGCTCCATGTAGGCCATCTCGCCGTGCATGCCCTGGTTTAGCCAGGCTTGCAAATGTGGTTCACAGGCTTGCAAGTGGGTGTCGCTGACACCCATGCAGCCCAACCCCTGCGCTTTGGCCACACGTTGTAACAATGCCCAGTTCTCTTGTTCTTGATGAGCCTGCATGAAAACTTATACCTGCCATTTACCCGATGACGCCGCAACCCACAGTGTAGGGGAAAAGCTGGCCAAACTTGCGCAAGCACCGCTTCGCATCTACCTTTCCGGCCCTTTGGGCGCAGGTAAAACAGCATTGGTGCGCGCGTTTTTGCGGGCTTTGGGCGTGCAGGGTGCGGTTAAAAGTCCCAGCTATGCGTTGGTAGAACCTTACAATTTCTCGAATTATTCTGTGTATCACTTTGATTTTTATCGATTCTTCGATCAGAATGAGTGGGAAGAATCCGGTTTTCGTGATTACTTTGAGGAAAATGCCATTTGTTTGGTCGAATGGCCCGAGAAGGCTGGCGGCCTGCTTCCTCAAGCGGATATCGAAATTCACCTGAGTTATCACCAACACGCGAACCCTGAAACAACAGGGCGACACATCGAGGTGAGGGCCCTGTCGCCAGACGGGCAGTATTTGGTAAAACAACTGAACGAACAACAATAGCCTATGAATTCGCGTCGCGACTTGTTGAAAACCGTTGGGGCAGGAATGCTTCTGAAACTAATGCCTGTGGGCGCTTTTGCTGCTGACCAGGTGAAGTTTGTGGATGTGCGCCTGTGGCCCGCAGATGAATACACACGGGTAACGCTAGAGCACGCAGGCGCGATCAAGTACAAACACTTCCTGATTGAGAATCCCTGGCGCATGGTGATCGATTTGCTTGACATGCGACTCGACAACACCCTGAAAGACCTCACCAGTCGCCTGCATCCCGAAGACCCTTATGTGCAACAAATTCGTGTCGGGCAATACGATGCGAACACCGTGCGACTGGTGTTCGATCTGAAAGCAGAAGTCAAACCAGAAATTTTCACGATTGATCCAATTGCCGAGTATCAAAATCGATTTGTCGTTGATTTTTATCCCAAGAATCCGGCAGATCCTTTGCTGGCTTTGCTGAAAAAGTCTGAAGACCCGGCCATGCGGGAAGATGAGATTTCCCGTGCTTTGCGTTTGGCCGAATCAGAAACAAACGGCACTTTAAAGCTGGAAGGTGTGGCGCCAGAAAAAGGTGCCAGCAGAACCGAAGTCGCCAAGGCACAGCCCAATGCACCCGTTGAGAAGAAGCCGGCACCAGAGCTGAGACGAATGATCACGGTTGCCATCGATCCTGGCCATGGCGGTGAAGACCCCGGTGCGGTTGGCAAAGGGGGCACCTACGAGAAAAATGTGGTGTTGGCCATCAGCAAAAAACTGAAGGCAGAAATTGACAAAATGCCGGGCATGCGGGCCATGTTGACTCGCAACGGTGACTTTTTTGTGCCTTTGAATACACGTGTGCAAAAGGCCCGCAGCGTGAATGCTGACCTGTTTGTGTCTGTGCATGCAGATGCCTTCATTCGTCCCACTGCGGGCGGATCGTCGGTGTATGTTCTATCCGAACGAGGTGCTACCAGCACTGCCGCGAAGTGGATCGCCAACAAGGAGAATGCCTCTGATTTAATCGGTGGGGTCAATATCAAAGGCACCGATTCGCAACTGGCCCGCGTACTGCTCGATTTGTCGACCACCGCTCAAATCAATGACAGCTTGAAGTTGGGCGATGCGGTTCTCGGTAACCTGGGTAAGGTGAATCGATTGCACAAGCCGCGTGTGGAACAGGCGGGGTTTGCCGTACTGAAGGCGCCTGATATTCCCTCCATCCTCATTGAAACAGCCTTCATCAGCAACCCGGATGAAGAGAAAAAACTGGCCAACCCGGCCCATCAACAAGAATTGGCTGAAGCGATCGCCAAGGGTATTGCAAATTACTTCGCCAAGAACCCTCCTGTTGCCCGCACTCCCCTAACCTAAACCGGGCGCGCTGCCACTTATAATAAGTGGATGAGCCACCGCCCGATATCCCTGTTGCCCGACGTATTGATCAGCCAAATTGCCGCAGGCGAAGTGGTTGATCGTCCGGCGTCGGTTGTCAAAGAACTGCTGGAGAATGCCTTGGACGCTGGTGCGTCTGAGATCACCATTCGCATCGATGGTGGCGGTATTCAACGAATTTGCATTCAGGACAACGGCAAAGGCATACCGAAAGACGAACTCGAGTTGGCGGTTACACGCCATGCCACTTCAAAAATTCAATCGCTGAGTGAACTTGAAAGTGTGATGAGCCTTGGCTTTCGAGGAGAGGCTTTGGCCTCCATTGCTTCGGTAAGTCAGTTTGCGCTGAGCAGTTATCCGAAAGGTCAGGAATGCGCATACAGCATCAGTAACCAAAGTGGGCGGTGGCTTGTCGAGCCCTCATCGGCAAGCCCTGGTACCACAGTCGATGTGCAATCGCTTTACTTCAGCACACCCGCGCGCCGCAAGTTTCTGAAAACAGAGCAAACTGAGTTTTTTCAGTGTCTGGACGTCGTTAAACGCATGGCGTTGGCCAACCCCTTGGTCACTTGGTTGGTGTATCGCGATGGCAAATTACAAAGCCGTTTTCAGGAAAGCAGCTGGAGTGCTCGAGTCTTCAGCATTCTCGAAACCATGGCCAATGGCGCTTCCAAGCCAATTGACGTCCAAACTGCCGATATGCAATTGCATGGTGCGGTTGGCCTGCCCGACGCGGCCCGCGGAAAAGGCGATATGCAGTTTTTCTACGTCAATGGCCGCTTTGTGAAAGACAAACTGATTGGGCACGCGGTCCGGTCAGCCTATGAAGATGTGCTTCATGGCGACAAATTTCCGGCCTTTGTGCTTTTTTTGAATTTGCCAGCCAACGAGGTAGACGTGAACGTGCACCCCGCAAAAACCGAGGTGCGATTCCGAAACGCGCGGGCAGTGCATCAATGGGTGCGTCAATCGATTCAGGCCTGTCTGGCTCCTTCCAGGGCTGTCGCTCCTCTCAGTGATTCGTCCGCAAGTGTTGAGGTTGGGGCACCTTCTGTAACGCCCTCAGTGTCGGGCAACGGCAATGTGTGGAGGGCGTCCAGCGCTTCATCGCCAGTGGTTCAGGTTCAGGCAAAAAGTGCAGCGCTTCCTTTCCTGCGGGAGGAGCTTGCCGATTATATTCAAGCCTATCGGCCGATTGAATCCGCGCCGCGCCCCACTGCAATTACACCGCGACCCTTGGTGCAAGAAAGCTGGCCAAGCCAAGCGGCCGATCATGCCGAATTGTCGGAGTATTTGGGACAGGCGATTGCGCAGGTACACGGCATTTACATTCTCGCTTTGCGTCCCGATGGCATGGTGGTGGTCGATATGCATGCAGCCCATGAGCGTGTGCTCTATGAGCAGTTCAAGAATGCGCTGGACAATCAGCAAACCATTTCTTCTCAAGAGTTATTGGTGCCCTTGTTGGTGCAAATTGATCCGCGCCTGGCCAGTGAAGTCGACAATGGTCAGCACCTTTGGGAAAAACTGGGTTTTCGCTTGAGTCTCATTTCAACTCAGGAAATCGCGGTGCGCGCCGTGCCCACCATGTTGGCGGGTCAGGATTTGTCTGCATTGCTGCAACAGTGGCTTGAAGACTTGCACCAGTACGGCGTGGCGCATGTGCTTGAACGCCAGCGCAATGAATGGCTGGCTGGCTTGGCCTGCCACACCGCAGTGCGTGCAAACAGAAAGCTCACCGTTACTGAAATGAATGCGTTGTTGCGTTCCATGGAGCGCACCGAACGGTCGGATCAATGCAACCATGGCAGGCCCACATGGCGTCATTTCAGTTTGTCTGAAATGGACAAGTGGTTTTTGCGCGGCCAATAGAGCAAGGGGGGACCGTGAATCACGTGAGCATTGGCGCTATTCCCGCCCTGGCTGTGCTCGGGCCCACGGCATCCGGCAAGTCTGCCTTGGGCTTGTGGATGGCCGAACAGGGGTTTCCGATAGAAATTATCAGCCTCGACTCGGCACTGGTGTTTCGGGACATGAACATCGGCACCGCCAAACCCACCCCACAAGAACTGGCTTTGGTGCCGCACCACTTAATCGATATCATCACACCAAGCGACACTTTCAGCGCCGCTGAATTTGTCGTTCAATGCCATGCACTAATTGCGGATATCCGTGCGCGAGGCAAAGTGCCTGTTATTTTGGGCGGCACAATGATGTATTACAAAACACTGGTCAGCGGCATGGACGACCTTCCTGCCGCCAATGCTGAAATTCGCCAAGCCATAGAACAACAGGCCCTGGAGCAGGGCTGGCCCGCCATTCACGCCCGCCTTGCCGAAGTAGACCCCGTTACAGCCCAGCGCTTAAAGCCCAATGACTCCCAGCGTTTGCAGCGCGCGCTGGAGGTTTTTCAAATTACCGGCCAGCCACTTTCAAGCTTTCATCAGCGGGATCAGCAGGCCGATTTGCAAATTCCCACCCTGGCTATCGAACCCTCTGACCGGTCTGTATTGCACAAGCGCATTGAGTCGCGTTTTCTGAACATGCTGGAGCAGGGCCTTGTTGAGGAGGTCATCGAGCTTCGTCACAATTACGTATTGGATGACAGCATGCCTTCGATGCGTTGTGTGGGGTACAGGCAAGTGTGGGAGCATTTGCACGGCCATTGCACTCGGCAGGAAATGATAGACCGGGGTGTTGCTGCCACACGCCAATTGGCCAAACGGCAAATTACCTGGCTGCGTTCAACGTCCAACAAAGAAGTGGTTGACCCGCTGCAGTCAAATTGGCTTCAATCCGTGAAACCCTGGATACAAAATCAGATCGAGGCTTTGTTGCCTTGACGGCTCGTCGCGGCTGTTTCTTGCCAACCTGGCATGGATTGCCTGTGTTGCACTGGACTGGTTTATTGGGAACTGAGCTTGAAGGGTCGCCGTTCGTTGCCGTTATTTGCTCAACTCGGCATGGGTTAGCTGTGTCGGACTGGACTGGTTTTTTGAGAGCTGAGCTTGCAGGGTCACCGCTGCCCGAAAACTTGGCATTTCGGCTTGTCGGCTTGATCCTGTGCTAAGCCAAGCCCTCCAAAAGTAACGGTCGGGTCTTGGCTTTCGCGCCAGGGCGCGATCGTTAGTCTCTGCGCGCCAAGCCGGCAAGTTTTCTGACTGGTCATCGTGTGACCCATTGCAAGTTCAGCTCCCCAGTCGGCGGCGGTGTTTCGATCGCCTTGCCTTCAAGAAAACCTGCCCTTGCGTGCCGAGCAGGGCCGGTGTCGCCCAGTATGGGTGACAGAGAACGGACCCGACCCGCAGTTTAGGAGGGCCGTTCTCAGGCATCGCGAGGCTCAGCAAGGGACCAACAGGTTTTCTGGCGAGAGATCGGAACCCAAGCCGATTGGGCGGTCAACGAGCGCCAAGAGACCGGAACCCAAGCCGATTGGGCGATGAACCAGCACCGAGAGACCGGAACCCAAGCCAAGCGGGCCCAACAAACAAGCTGGATTACAGGGGAAAACGCTGCGCCAGCGCAAACACCAAAGGCAAGGTTATAGCAGCCCCCACCGTCGACATCGAAATGAGACAAGCCACCAGTGGTGCATTTCCGCCCATGCGCGCTGCCAGAATATAGGCACTCGATGCAGAGGGGATGGCAGAGAACACCAGCAGCACCATGGTCTGTTCTTGCCCAAGCCCGGTGAAGTGAGAGTAAAGAACCGCCACCAAAGGTGACACCAACAGTTTCACAAACAACCACCAAACCGACACCGGCCAATTGCCTTTCAAGCCGGAGAATACCAAGCCCGCCCCCACTGCAAGCAGGCCCAGCGACACCGCTGCTTGTGCCAATCGCTCTAGAGTCAGCATGACTGGTTCAGGCACCTGCACGCCCACCAATTTCGCTGCAATCCCAAGGCAGGTCCCAATAATCAGCGGATTTTTCAGAATGTCTACAAACGCGCTCAAACGACCGCCTTTGCTCATGGTGCCCACGGCCAATACATTGCACAGCGGCACACCCAGCGCCAGCAAAATGGCGATATTGGCCACTGCCGATTGGCCACCCAAGCGGCTGGCCAAAGCCAGACCAATGTAGGAGTTAAACCGGTACGCCGTTTGCAAGCCTGATGCAAAGTCCACGCGCCCCATATTACTGAAGAGCAATCCTAACCAACCCAACACAAACGCCGTGAATATGACGGCAGGTCCACCCAGGGCGAAGGCTCCAACTGTGTTCAGGTCAAAATTGCTCGACACCACCGAGAAAAAAAGCAGGCATGGAAACAACACAAAGTAAACCAGTTTTTCTATGGTGACCCAGGCGGCAGGCGCCATCCAGAAGCGGCGCAGCAGGTAGCCTAGGGCGATAATTGCGAAATCAGGGAAAAGAAGTAGTGGGGACAATTGTTTGCGTGTGGTGTTTGGTCATTGAGCCAATAAAAAACCCACCCGAAGGTGGGTTTTGTTCATGCCGTACCTGTTTTAAACAGAGAACGAAGAGCCGCAGCCGCATGTAGTGGTCGCATTTGGGTTCTTGATCACGAACTGCGCGCCGTTGATGTCTTCTTTGTAATCAATTTCGGCACCAGTCAAGTACTGGTAGCTCATGGAGTCGATCAACAAAGTCACGCCGCCTTTGTCCAAGGCCGTGTCGTCTTCATTCACGTCTTCATCGAAAGTAAAACCGTACTGGAAACCGGAGCAGCCGCCACCTTGCACGAATACGCGCAGTTTCAGGTTGGGGTTGCCTTCTTCATTGATCAGATCTCGCACTTTGGCTGCGGCTGAGTCAGTGAAAACCAATACGCTGGGTTGTTCTGTAGTTACGTCCATCTTGTCCTGCCTTTTTGCTGGAATTACTTGCTTGAAGCCAAGGCCAGCTTGCCTGGCATCACTTCTTCGCTCTCATGGTGCAAGGTACCGTCTACGACCGCACCTGGATGCATCTCCAATGCCCTATATCTTACGTCACCCGAGACATTTGCGGAAGGGTGCAGCTCCAGAAGCTGATTGGCTTCGATCGGACCTTCAATCAGACCACTGACCACAACATGCCCAACGCGCACGCTGCCTCGTACCTTGCCGGTTTCAGAAATCACCAGCAGTGACTGAGCGCTTTCGTCTGCAATCACATTGCCGTCCACTTCGCCATCAATTCGCAGGCCGCCTTTGAAGCGCAAATCGCCTCTAAGAATCATGTCCGCGCCCACCAGGCTTTGGATTGGCAGCAGCCGCTTTGTATTTTTTTTCGAGAACATGCGTTTAAAACCCCTTCAAAGTTTGATGGTGGACTGCGCGCGAATAGCGCCTGCTTCCAGAATTCTCATTTCAACGCTTTGTAACCTGCTGCCCTCGGGCAGGGAAAACATGCCCGACACCCTAGAAAAACGGGTCAGTTTGATTTTGAACTGGGGGTCTTCGGACGTTTCAGCGTTCGGTAAAACTATGACACTGGATTCCCCTTTGTTCAACACTTTAATCAACACTTGCACATTCAGTGTCACCTCGGGGCGCTGGCTACCTTGAATTACGAGTGCTTTATAGCGATATTGATCCGGAACCGTGTCTTTGTTCACTTGAAGCCGCTTGAGTGAAATGGCACCTTGTAGGCTTCCGGGTATGAATCCTTCAAAGAACGCCAAATCCTCTTTCAATTTCGCATTTTCTGATTCCAGGTTGGTAATCAGCAGGGTCAGTTTGCTGCGGGCCTCTTTGTCCAGTTTTACCAATTCATTGGTACGGGATATCTCGTCTTGAAGTTCTGTTGTTTTCGTTTGAAGTTCAGCCAGTTGCTCATTGAGCACCTCAATTTCCTGGGTCGAAAAAAGTTTTTGAATGGCGTTGTCCGCTGGACCCCACATTGCATAGGCAGCGCAGACTCCCAGAACGGACAGGCCAAGCAGCAGGCCATAAGCGAAAGCAAACCGGGAGGAGCGTTGCACTCCCGGTAACAGGGTTCGACGTGAATGGTGTGTTTTCTTGGGGTTCAAACCGCAAAATCCTTGTAATTAAGGTGCCAAAGGCAATTGCTCCAGCCCCATATGCTCGGGCAAGTCGAACATCACATTCATGGCTTGAACGGCTTGCCCTGCCGCACCTTTCACCAGGTTATCGATCACCGAGACGATCACCAGCGTGTCTCGACCCTGTGGACGATGCAGCGCGATTCTTACGAAGTTGGAGCCGCGTACGGATTTGGTCTCAGGCAGTGAGCCTTTGGGCATCACATCCACAAAATATTCATTGGCGTAGTGCTGCTCATAAAGCGCTTGAATGTCGGTGTTTTTGCCTTGTTCATTCAGTTTTACATACGTTGTTGCCAAAATGCCGCGCACCATGGGCACCAAATGTGGCGTGAAGGTAATTTGGGTTTTGCGGCCTGAAATCAATTCAAGGCCTTGTTCAATTTCCGGCAAGTGGCGGTGTCCACTTACCCCGTACGCTTTAAAACTTTCAGCCGCCTCAGAGAACAAAGAGCCCACTGCTGCTTTGCGGCCCGCACCGGACACTCCCGATTTGCAATCCGCAACAATGTTGCTTTCGTCGATCAACGGACTTGCCCCGCTGATCAAAGGTTTGAGCGCCAATTGCACTGCGGTGGGGTAACAGCCTGCCAAGCCTACCAATTTCGCTGTTTTCAGCTCGGTACGTGCTGATTCAACCAAGCCGTAGCATGCGTTGCTGAGCAGTTCTGGCTCTGAATGGGGCATACCGTACCACTTCTCAAATTGCACCGTATCTTTCAGGCGAAAGTCCGCGCCTAGATCAATCACCCGTATACCCGCATTCACCAGTTCAGCCGATTGGGCCATGGCTACTCCATGGGGAGTTGCAAAAAACACCACATCACAATCTTTCAGCGATTCAAAGGTCGGCTCTGTGAAAGCGATATTGACGCGTTTGCGTAGTGCCGGAAACATGTCTGCTACTGGCTGGCCAACTTCGCCGCGCGATGTGATTGCTTTCAGTTCAGCCTGCGGGTGCAGGGCCAAAAGGCGAAGAAGTTCAGACCCTGTGTAACCGGTTCCGCCAACAATGCCTACCTTGATCATGATTATTCCTTGCGCTGAAAAGAAAAAAAGCCGCACATTTGTGCGGCTTTCGATTGTAACCCAGCTGGGAGGGCTGCTGGGTGTAAACGATATGACAGCTTTGTGCTGGTTTATCGCTTGGAGAACTGCTTGCGACGACGCGCGCCACGCAGACCCACTTTTTTACGTTCAACTTCACGGGCGTCACGAGTAACCAAGCCTGCTTTGGACAGGGTTGGCTTCAGTTCTGCGTCGAAGTCGATCAGGGCACGTGTCAAGCCGTGGCGAACTGCGCCAGCCTGGCCAGTTTCGCCGCCGCCGCGCACGTTTACCTTGATATCAAAAGTTTCAACGTTCTCGGTCAGTACCAAGGGTTGACGAGCAACCATTTGGCCTGTTTCGCGAGCGAAGTATTCAGTCAAAGGCTTGCCGTTCACGATGAACTGGCCAGTACCTTTTTTGATAAAAACGCGGGCCACTGAGCTTTTGCGGCGACCGGTTCCGTAATTGTATTCACCAATCATGGTTCACCTCAGATTTCAAGTGGCTTGGGTTGTTGTGCGGAATGCGGGTGCTCTGCTTCGGCATAGATCTTCAATTTCTTGATCATCGCGTAGCCCAGAGGACCTTTTGGCAACATGCCTTTCACAGCTTTCTCCAGCGCGCGGCCGGGGAAGCGTTCCTGCATCTTGTCAAAGTTCGTTTCGTAAATACCGCCAGGGTAACCAGAGTGGCGGAAATACTTCTTGTTCAGGCCTTTGGTGCCTGTAACGCGCAATTTACCGGCATTTACAACAACAATGAAGTCGCCTGTGTCGATGTGCGGTGTGAATTCAGGTTTGTGCTTACCACGGAGGCGGCGTGCAACTTCACTGGCTACACGTCCCAACACCTTGTCGGTGCCGTCGATCACAAACCACTCTTGTTTAACCTCACCGGGTTTCGCTGAGTAGGTTTTCATGATTTTTCCTTAAAGATAAAAAAGTGCTTTTTACCTGTCTCCCTACTTGTACATGCAGCCAGCAATTAATATGCCGGTCTGCAGCCGAAGGGCTCTCCCAACAGGTAACCCGCAATTTTAGCAAAGTTTTTTGCTTTCGGTTAAACTTTTTTGGGTGTTGGATAAAAAAAACCCAAGCACTGTGAGGTGCTTGGGTTTAATCCACCAAAGGAGGAGGGTGGAGGAGACAACTTTGCGCCTGAAAGAAACTCTGCGATCGGTGATTCGTGGTTCATTCAAGTGACTACAACTCGAATTCTAGAGATTTTTCTGTTGCGGCGCAAGAGTCTGTTTCTGTTGTCCGAAAAAAGCAACTTATTCCACACTTTAAAAATGGATTAAAAAATAACAATAAAAACAAATACTTAAAAATATTACTAGTGACTGACCGGTTATTTGTTAACCAGATTCAATAAAATAGAGCATTTTTTCAACTTCTTTTCAGTAAATATTGTGCAATGCATAATGAGCAATTAATCATAAATAAGGAGTTTTATGGAAGCCGAAGTTAGCTGGTCGGGGTTACCCGGCATGTCATTTGTAGCCACGACAGGCAGTGGACATATGTTGTGTATGGATGGTGCCCCGGATGGTGGCGGCAATAACCTGGCCCCTCGCCCTATGGAAGTGGTTTTGGCAGGCACCGGTGCCTGTACGGCCTACGATGTGGTGTTGATTCTGCGCAAAAGCGGTCAGGATATTCGCAATTGCAAGGTGAAAATGAGTGCCGAGCGTGCTGAAGAGGCTCCCAAGGTTTTCACCAGAATCAATTTTCACTTTCAGGTGATTGGCCGGGGGTTGAAGCCTAATCTGGTCGATCGGGCCATTAAGCTGTCCCATGAAAAGTATTGCTCAGCGTCTGCCATGTTGGGCAAAACGGCTGAGTTGGTGTTTACACACGAAATTATTGAAGATTAAATTTTCTGTGCCAGCGTGGTCATGACCTTTGACATCGCGGTCATGGCCAGTTTCACGGGCATGGGCAGGTTGTTGGCGCCTTGATCAATCGCGGTTTGCCCGTGCTCAATCTCATCCTGACGCATCTGTTCAAGAATCGCTCTGGACTGCTGATCACCCGCGGGCAGTCTGCCCAAGTGATCGTTCAGGTGCTTTTCAACCTGTTTCTCCGTCTCCGCCATAAATCCAAGGCTAACCTTGTCCCCCAGTGTGCCCGCAACAAAGCCCAAGGCGAATGCGCCGCCATACCAGAATGGGTTTAACAGACTAGGGCGAGCACCCAACTGGTCCAGCCGCTCTTGGGTCCAGGCCAGGTGGTCGGCCTCTTCTTTGGCGGCGTGATCAAACAACGCCTTTTTTTCGGGGTCTTTGCTGGCCAGTGCCTGAGCCTGGTAAAGCGCCTGTGCGCAAATTTCCCCCACGTGATTTACGCGCATCAGGCCAATCACCTGCTGTTTTTCTGCATCGTTTAGCTGATCGGTGGGCAGGTTTTTCCCTGCCGGGTTGGGGCGCTGGGCCACAGGTGTGGCAGCCAGGGTCTTCAATGCTTTGTCGACCTCGCCCAATATGGCATCGATAGCGGGAAGCGTGGGCAAGGCGGGAAACTTCGGAAAACGGGGGGCTCGATTTGGCATTACTACGCACCAATGCTGTGTTTTTTCAATGAAGTCTTCATTTTAGCAAGGGATGCAAGTAAAATCCGCGTCAACGCGCAACGAATTACAACGTCCCCGTGTTGGCTCCTGTTTCAGTTCTGAGACCGGTCTGCTTCATGGTGGCACATTTTAGGCAAACCATGACTTCCAAGAAAAAGCTCTTCATCAAAACCTTTGGCTGCCAGATGAATGAGTATGACTCCGACAAAATGGCCGACGTGCTGGGTAGTTCAGACGGGCTGGAGCGAACGAACACCCCAGATGATGCGGATATCATTTTGTTCAATACCTGTTCGGTGCGTGAAAAAGCGCAGGAAAAGGTGTTCAGCGATTTGGGGCGTGTCAAGCACCTGAAAAAATCCAACCCCAACCTGATTATTGGTGTGGGCGGCTGTGTGGCCAGCCAGGAAGGCAAGGCCATTGTTGAGCGTGCGCCGTATGTCGACGTGGTGTTTGGTCCTCAAACCTTGCACCGATTGCCGCAATTGATCAAGCAGCGCCGGGATACGCACAGGCCACAGGTGGACATTTCTTTTCCTGAGATCGAGAAGTTCGACAATTTGCCCTTGGCCAAAAACACCGGTGCCACTGCATTTGTGTCCATCATGGAAGGCTGCAGCAAGTACTGTAGTTTCTGTGTGGTTCCCTACACGCGCGGTGAAGAAATTTCCCGCCCATTTGACGATGTACTGACTGAAATTGCCGATCTTGCAGACCAAGGCGTGCGAGAAATCAATTTGCTTGGGCAAAACGTGAATGCCTACCGCGGGAAAATGGGCGATACAAGCGAGATAGCCGATTTTGCTCTGCTGCTTGAGTACGTCTCGGAAGTGCCGGGCGTCGAACGAATCCGTTTTACCACTTCGCACCCCAAAGAGTTTGGCCCACGCCTGATCGAAGCCTATGCGAGGCTGCCCAAGCTGGTTGACCATCTTCATTTGCCGGTTCAGGCAGGTTCAGACCGCATTCTCGCCGCCATGAAACGTGGGTACACCGCACTTGAATACAAGTCGATCATTCGCAAGCTGCGTGAAATTCGCCCCAATATATCCATGTCGTCTGATTTCATCGTTGGCTTTCCTGGTGAATCCGAGGCCGATTTTGAAAAAACCATGGACTTGATCAATGCCGTGGGTTTCGACACCTCTTTTTCTTTTGTGTACAGCCCGCGCCCCGGAACGCCTGCAGCGGATTTGGAAGACGGTGTCGACCAGGTTACCAAGCTCAAGCGTTTGGCCCGCCTGCAAAAAACAATCCAAGACCATGCCACCAGCATTAGCAAGTCGATGGTTGGCACTCGTCAGAAGGTATTGGTCGAAGGGCCATCCAGAAAAGACCCCGCCGAGTTGGCGGGACGTACCGAGAACAATCGGGTGGTCAACTTTGCCGGAAATGCCCGAATGGTGGGACAGATCGTTGAGTTGGACATTGTCGAGGCTTATCCCAATTCCCTGAGGGGGCAAGTGCCAATCACGGCTGCCTGATATCCGTCATTTTTTTCGGTTATCCTTGAGCCGTTATTGTTAGCAGAGGTTTATCCTCCCGTATGTCAGAACCGAGTCCGTTGCAGGTCCCCAATAAAAAAGAACGGGGCCTGCTAGAACGACTGTCTTCGTTGCTACTTCGCGAGCCCGAGGACAGAGAGCAGCTGTTGGAAGTGCTGCAACAGGCCCATGAAAGAAATTTGCTGGATGCCGATGCGCTTTCGATGATCGAGGGTGTCATGCAGGTCAGTGACCTTTCAGCAGGCGACATCATGGTGCCCCGCGCCCAAATGGATGCGATCAACGCGGAAGACTCGATCGACCAAATCGTGGCTTTTGCCGTTGAAAAGGCGCATTCCCGTTTCCCGGTGTATGAGGGCGAGCGTGACAATGTAATCGGAGTCTTGCTGGCCAAAGACCTGCTTCGCATACACGCCGATTCGGATGTCAATTTGCGCGACATGCTGCGCCCGGCAGTCTTCATTCCAGAAAGCAAACGCTTGAATGTGTTGCTTCATGATTTTCGATTGAACCGAAATCACATTGCCTTGGTGGTCGATGAATATGGCGGAGTCGCCGGCCTGCTGACCATTGAAGATGTGCTTGAGCAAATCGTGGGCGATATTGAAGACGAATATGACTTCGATGAGGAGGCGGACAACATAGTGAGCCTGGGTGGCGACCAGGCGGGCTTATACCGCGTCAAAGCGTTGACCACCATTGAACAGTTCAATGAAACATTTGGAACCGGGTTTTCAAATGAACATGCCGATACATTGGGTGGCTTGTTGACAGACCACCTGGCGCGCTTGCCCGCGCGTGGTGATGTGGTTGAGTTACCGCCTTTCCGTTTTGAAGTGTTGCGTGCAGATGCCCGGCAGGTGCACTTGCTTCGTGTTCAGAAAATTGAACCAGCGCCCGAAGACACGGATGCCAATTCATCCACCGAGAACTCAGACTCCGACAGGCCCACTTGATGTATTCCTTTCTGGCCGGCGCGCTCTTGGGGGCACCTTGGGTGTTGTCGTTCGCCCCGATTTCCCTGTGGTGGCTTGGGCTACTTTTGCTTGCCGTGTTGCCTTTTGTTGCCCTGAAAACCAGCCGCCCTTGGCTGACCGGCCTGGCATTTGGGTGGTCAGCATATGGCTTGGGCGTTTCCTGGTTGCACATCAGCTTGCACACTTACGGCGGTTTACCCTCTGTGCTGGCTTGGGCGGCCATTGCCGCCTTTACGCTTTATTTGGCACTTTTTCCTGCCTTGGCTTTGTGGTTTTACAGTCGTTTTGCGGCGGTACGCGCACAGTCCTGGCCGGCCACCGTGTTCAATGCGCTGCTGTGGGCTGCCTTATGGACTTTTTTCGAGTGGGCTCGGGGCACATTCATGACCGGTTTTGCCTGGCTGGGGCTGGGTGACGCGCTGGTAGATTCCCCGTTTGCCAACCTGTTGCCTTGGTTGGGTAGTTACGGCAGCTTGTTTGCCTTGATGTTGTTTGCTCAACTTTTCCTGTCTTTTGTATTCAATCGCCTGCCCGGCAATTTACTGGGAGCAACTGCTGTGCTGGGCGGTTTGCTGGTGCTGGTTCAACTTCCTGTGAACACCCAAAGCGCTGGCGCCTTGACCGTGGTGGGGGTGCAAACCAATGTTGATCAAAGCATCAAGTTTGATCCTGATCTGATTGTGTCGAACATGCAAAAAGCATTTGCTTTGGGCGACATGGCCAAGGAACAGTTGGCGAATCAGGGGGGCGGTTTGCTCGTGTTTCCGGAAACCGTGAATCCTTTGGTGTGGACCGATACCCCGGTTGAATGGCGGACCACCTTTCGCGACTTTGCAACCCCTGGCGAGACAGCTGTCATCATGGGGTCGGCCATACAAGAGGGGGCACGGTACTTCAATTCCATCGTCATGTTTCAAGGTGATGAAGCACTGGAAGCGCTTGAGGTGCCTGAAACACGCCACGACAAACGGCATTTGGTCCCATTTGGTGAATTTATTCCGCTGGGCTTCAAGTGGTTTGTGGCCATGTTGAACATGCCAATGGGGGAGTTCACCTCCGGTTCGGGGCCGCTGAAGCCCTTTTTGGTCAATGGCAACGCGTTGGCCTCCACCGTGTGTTACGAAGATATTTTTAGCGGTGAGTTTGCTGGGTTGGTCGCCAATTCCACCCAAGAGCCCTCCATGTTTGTGAATTTGAGTAATCTTGCGTGGTTTGGCCAGTCTTGGGCGCTTGATCAGCATGCTCAAATGGGCCGTACCCGGTCAGCAGAACACCGCAAGCCAGGCTTGCGTGTGACCAATACCGGTGTTTCAGGCATAGTGAACGCGAACGGTCAGTGGACCCAGCGCGTTGAGCCTGGGCAAGCCCTGGTTTGGTCGGGGCAAGTCGAAGGTCGATTGGGGCAAACCTTCTTCGCAAAGTGGGGCGATCGCCTGTGGTTTTCAATTTGGGGAGCAGTCCTTCTACTGCTGTGCGTGCGTGAATGGCGCTTGAGGGCTTACAATAGAGCCCATTCAATCAATCCGTAAAATTTAAAAAGCCATGTCAATTAGTCCAGTCAACGAAATCGTTGAAGAAATGCGCGCAGGCCGCATGGTTATTCTCGTTGACGAGGAAGACCGTGAAAATGAAGGTGATCTCGTCTTGGCCGCCGACTTTGTTACGCCAGAGGCCATCAATTTCATGGCCAAATACGGCCGTGGCCTCATTTGTCTGACATTGACCGAGGCCCGCTGTCGCGAGTTGGGCTTGCGCCCCATGGTGGCAGCCAATGGCTCCTCTCACGGTACCAATTTCACGGTCTCCATCGAAGCAGCAGAAGGTGTGTCAACAGGTATTTCTGCAGCCGATCGGTCCCACACCATTCGTGTGGCAGTGAACAAAAATTCCAAACCAGAAGATCTGGTGCAACCGGGCCATATTTTTCCCCTGACCGCAGTGAATGGTGGGGTACTCATGCGGGCAGGTCACACGGAAGCGGGTTGTGACCTGGCTGCCATGGCCGGCCTCAGCCCAGCCTCGGTCATTTGCGAGATCATGAAAGACGATGGCACCATGGCCCGCTTGCCTGATCTGGTGGAGTTTGCCAAAGAACACAATTTGAAAATTGGCACCATCGCCGATCTTATTCAGTACCGAAGCACCAAAGAGTCACTGATCGAACGCATGCACGAACGTGTCATTGACACCGTGCAAGGCCAATTCAAGTGCATTTCTTTCCGCGACAAGCCCACTGGTAGCGCACACTTTGCCTTGGTGTACGGCCAATTGAACCCCGACACCGAGGCTTTGGTACGCGTCCATGAACCCACCTCGCTGATCGATTTTCTCGAAGTGAATTTGTCGGAACACTCTTTCTCAATTCCTGCAGCCATGAAGAAAGTGGTGGATGAGGGGGCCGGCGTTATTGTGCTTCTGAACTGTGATGTGTCCTCTGACCGCTTGTTGGGGCAGTTTGCCTCGCTAGACGATATCGAGCAGCGCGGTACTACTGCACGCAAGGGTGCGGGATCAAACCCGGATTTGCGTACCTATGGTATCGGGGCGCAAATTTTGCGCGACCTGGGTGTCAACAAAATGAAATTGCTGTCCCGACCACGGAAAATGCCAAGCATGACCGGGTTTGATTTGGAAGTATCAGGTTATGTCAACGGAGAAACGAAATGAGCAACAGTCCAGGAAGTGTGCCTGCTAATTTGAATGGCGATGGCATTCGTGTGGGTGTGGTTCAGGCCCGCTTCAACGAAGAAATTACCAATGGCCTTTGGGCCGCCTGTTGCAGTGAATTGCTGCGCTTGGGCGTGTTGAATGAAGACATTCTTCACATCACGGTACCTGGTGCGATGGAAATTCCAATCGCATTGCAGCGCCTGGCATTCTCAGGCGAGTTTGATGCACTCATTGCTTTGGGTGCCGTGATCAAGGGCGACACTTACCATTTTGAGATTGTGTGTGGCGAAAGCGCCCGCGGCGTTTCAAGTGTGGCCTTGGCTCACGATGTGCCTGTAGTCAACATGGTGTTGACGACCTACACCGAAGACCAGGCCATTGAGCGTATCGAGGACAAAGGCGTTGATGCCGCTCGATGTGCCGTGGAAATGGGCAATTTAATGATGACGCTGGATGACAACCTACCTGGCGCAGATGACGAGGAAGAAGACGATGAGTGAAGCCAGCAAGCCCGATTCGGGCAAGAGGCAAGGACACACTCGCAACGCTCGCCGTCGATCTCGTGAATTGGCTTTGCAGGGCTTGTACCAGTGGTTTTTGAATCCCACTGAAGTGGGTGAAGTGGATGCGCACATTCGGGATGCGCCCGGTTTCGACAAAGCCGATCGTGAGCACTACGAGTCTCTTTTGCATGGTTCGGTGCATCACCTTGACGCGTTGATGCATCAGATTCAGCCGTTCATTGATCGTCCTTGGGGCGAGCTCAGTCCGGTCGAGAAAGCTGTGTTGGTGTTGGCCAGTCATGAAATGAATACGCATGCAGAAATTCCCTACCGGGTGGTGATCAACGAGGCGGTTGAGTTGACCAAAACCTTCGGAGGCACTGACGCGTTCAAATTCGTCAATGGTGTGCTAGACAAAGTGGCCGCCCAGGCGCGTGATTCCGAAATCAAGGCTCAGGCAAACAGTCAGTCAAGCTAAAACTCAAGAGGCGTTTTGGAATTCGACCTTATTCATCGCTATTTCAAAACTCCTTTTGGTGGGCTTGCACAGGCCAATCCCGACACGGTACTTTTTGGCATCGGAGACGACTGCGCGACGCTTCGACTTGCACCCGATTTTCATCTGTTCACCTCTACCGACACCTTGGTTGAGGGCGTTCACTTTTTTTCAGATGATCCACCTCGTGTCACAGGCTGGAAGGCCTTGGCCAGTAACTTGTCCGATCTCGCTGCCAGTGGGGCGAGTCCACTCGGCTTCACGCTCAATTTAAGTTTGCCCGAAATTGATGAAAACTGGCTGGCTGGCTTCTCAGCAGGTTTGCTCGACATCGCCACCCGTTTTAATTGCCCGTTGGTGGGGGGTGATACCACTTCAGCCGGCTCCAATCCATTGAAAACCCTGTCAATCACCGTGTTTGGCCAGGCGCCTGCTTCTCACCTCGGGTTTAATCGGGCACACGCGAAAATTGGTGAAGAAGTTTGGTTAAGTGGTACCCCCGGGCTTGCTCGCCTGGGGCTTTTGCTTGAATACCAAAGGCGAGGTCGCTTGGAGCAGCTGTGTAAGGGTAACGAGCTACCGCAGGTTCAGGCTTTGCTAGCGGCCATGCCGGCTCAGCTGCGGCAAATTGCTGTAAGTCAGCTTGGCATGCCAGTTCCGCGCATTGAACTTGGATTGCAGTTGCGTGGGCTTGCAAGCGCCTGCCTCGATCTGTCCGACGGTTTGAGTGGAGATCTGGCCCACATTTCCAGTGCAAGCGAAGTGTCCGCCATACTCTTCCAGTCGTCTCTGGAATCAATGTGGCGAAAACTTTGGCCTGAAATAGATCAACAGGCCAATGCGGCCGGGTTGTTGAAAATCTTGCTCGAGCAAACCTTGGCGGGCGGTGACGATTTCGAATTGTGCTGGACAGCCCACCCGAACCGTCATGATGCAATACAATCCTTGAAGGCGGGCCTGCATTGTGTAGGCGTCATCGAGCCCGGAAGCGGTATCTGGCTTCAATCCCAGGGGGCAAGCCGAGAGCGCGTGTCAAGTTGTTCCTTTAATCATTTTGCCGAGATCCAGAATTGAGCTCGATACCCCGTTTCCGGCCCAACTGGCGCTTTATGCTGGCCCATCCCGCGCATTTGTTGGCCTTGGGATTTGGCAGTGGTTTGGCGTGGGTTTTGCCAGGTACTTTCGGTACATTGATGGGCTGGCTCTTGTATGTTTGGCTGGATCCCTATCTGGCTGCAAATCAGTGGATTTGGGCGATTGTTGGCGCTTTCATTGCGGGTGCCTGGGCTTGCCAGATCACCGGGAAGGCTCTGGGGGTTATCGATCACGGCGGGATTGTCTGGGATGAAATCGTTGCGATCTGGCTGGTGTTGTTTGTGGCCTCGAATCATTTTTCCAGCCCCATTGAACAATTGACGTGTGTGCTTCTTTTCAGGTTCTTTGACATGGTAAAACCGCCCCCGATCCGCTGGTTCGACCGGCACTGGAAAAATGGTTTTGGTGTAATGTTTGATGACATCGTTGCAGCTTTCATGACCTTGTTGGCTTTAGCGGTCTATTTGCATTTTTTGAAGTGAATTCAATTTTAAACACTCAACGGGGAGCCTCTTGAGCAATCCAGACCAAGCACTTTTGCTGCAAATTGCAGACATATTCAATGCATCGGCTGGCAAACTCGGTGTGGTCGAGTCTTGTACGGGGGGCGGGCTTGGCTCGGCATTGACTAGTCTACCCGGCTCTAGCGACTGGTTTGAAGGTGGGCTGATCACCTATTCAAACAAGGTCAAGATGAAGTCGGTGTATGTGCGCGAGTCCACTTTGGAGCAACACGGCGCAGTCAGTGAAGAATGCGTCAAGGAAATGGCCAATGGTGGAATGATCGCCTTGGGTGTGGACTGTTGCCTCTCGGTGTCAGGCATCGCCGGCCCGGGAGGTGGTTCGGCCGGTAAGCCAGTTGGCACGGTGTGGTTTGGTTTGGCCGTTCGGCACAAGTCGATTGAGGCTTTTCACCATGTTTTTGATGGTGATCGTGAGGCGGTTCGCCAACAGGCGGTACAAGCCGGGTTAACCATCCTGTCAAAAGTATCACTCAAAAAGGCTGTATAGATTTACAGTAAAAACTGTGCAATAATTCGGAAATCGCAACCCAATTCAGTTGAAGGCAGACCATGGAAGATCTCAGAACCAAAAACCAATCCTCAGACAAAGTCAAAGCCCTGGCCGCCGCGCTCAGCCAAATCGAAAAGCAGTTTGGTAAGGGCAGTATCATGCGTTTTGGGGAAAACGAGATCATCGACGACATTCAGTCGGTCTCAACCGGTTCTTTGGGGCTCGACATTGCTTTGGGCATTGGTGGCCTTCCGCGCGGTCGTGTCGTCGAAATTTACGGCCCGGAATCCTCCGGTAAAACCACCTTGACCTTGCAAGTGATTGCGGAAATGCAAAAACTGGGTGGTACCTGTGCTTTTATCGATGCTGAACACGCGCTCGATGTCCAATATGCTTCCAAGTTGGGTGTTAACTTGCCTGACTTGTTGATTTCCCAACCCGACACTGGCGAGCAGGCCTTGGAAATTGTCGATGCACTGGTTCGTTCCGGTTCTGTTGATCTGGTAATCATTGACTCCGTGGCTGCCCTTACACCCAAAGCTGAAATTGAAGGCGACATGGGCGATTCCCTGCCAGGTCTTCAAGCCCGTTTAATGAGCCAGGCCCTGCGCAAATTAACTGCCAATATCAAGCGCACCAATTGCCTGGTTATTTTCATCAACCAAATTCGAATGAAAATCGGGGTTATGTTTGGCAGCCCTGAAACCACAACTGGTGGTAACGCCCTGAAGTTTTACTCCTCGGTCCGTCTGGACATTCGCCGAATTGGTTCCATCAAGAAGGGTGAGGAAGTTATCGGCAGCGAAACTCGCGTCAAGGTGGTCAAGAACAAGGTAAGTCCTCCCTTCAAGCAGGCTGAGTTCGATATTTTGTATGGTCAGGGCACATCCCGAGAGGGTGAAGTCGTTGATCTCGGCGTGTTGCATGGTTTTGTTGACAAGGCTGGCGCCTGGTATTCCTACAACGGCGAGAAAATTGGTCAGGGCAAAGACAATGCGCGCGATTTCCTGAAAGCCAATCCGGCGATGGCTGCAGAGATCGAGAACAAAATCCGTGAAAAGCTGGGTGTGCGTTTGCTTGAAGAAGCGTCAGCCGCACCTGCTGCCAAAAAGAAGAATGAAGTCGAAGACGCCGAGTAAGTTACCAATCAAGTCGTCTATTAAGTCAAATGGGCGTTCATTCGGAGGTACTACGGGCTCTAGCAAGCCCGTGGTTTCCGCCAAGTCCAAGGCTGTCGCCTTGCTCGCCCGCAGGGAACACAGTCAAACCGAACTTCGAGCAAAGTTGTTGCAGCGCGGTTACGAGCCCGCTGAGGTAGAAGAGGCCATTGAATGGGCAACTTCGCACCAATTTCAATGCGATGAGCGTTTCAAACTGAGTCTGTTTCGAAGGCGTGCCTCAACTTTTGGGGATCGTGCAATTTCCGCCGAATTGGGGCAACACGGTTTGGGAGACCTTAAGTCGCTTTCGCACGATGATTCAGAAACCCAAATCCCGAGCAGTGAAGAAGACAGAGCGTATGACTGGATAAAGCGCAGGCAGCTTTCAAGTCTTGAAAGCGTTTTGGGTGTTGACTTAGCTGTTGATCAGGCTCAATTGTTGGTTTTGAAGTCCAAGGTTTATCGCGGGCTTTCAGCCCGAGGGTTTGAATTTGGCAACATTGAACGCGCTTGGCGGCGCATTCTGGCTGAGTTCAAATCCAATGCGTGATATTATTCTGATCGGCTTATGTGTTTCCATAGAAGTGATAGTCTAGTTAAATAACGAAGCGTTATTCAACGACACAAGAAGCAAAGAAAGAGATGGATAAAAACCTTCATAGCATGCCTGGCATGCCTCATCCTTGCCTCGGCTTTACGTCCGAGAACCCGCTTGCGCTGTCACGCGAAAAAAACACTCTCCACTTTACAATGTTGTCAGTTCAGCCGCCTTGTTGCGTCTAGCCGATTTGCATTAACTTTCCCAGCAAGGAATTCAAATGAAGATTCACGAGTATCAAGGCAAGGAAATTCTGAAGAAGTACGGCGTGGCTGTGCCTACCGGCTATCCCTGTTTTTCAATTGATGAGGCCATTGCAGCCGCGGAAAAACTGGGCGGCCCGGTTTGGGTTGTGAAGGCGCAAATTCATGCAGGTGGTCGCGGCAAGGGCGGTGGCGTGAAAGTGGCAAAGAGCATGGACGATGTAAAAACGTATGCCAGCCAAATTCTGGGCATGCAGTTGATCACTCATCAAACAGGCCCAGAAGGCCAGAAAGTCAGCCGTTTGCTGGTTGAGGAAGGTGCAGACATCAAAAAGGAATACTACGTTGGCATGGTGGTCGACCGTGTTACCCAGCGGGTCTGCGTCATGGCATCCAGCGAAGGCGGCATGGAAATTGAAGAAGTTGCTGAACACACCCCAGAACTGATTCACAAAGTTTACGTGGATCCCGTTGCAGGGCTGACAGACGCAGAGGCCGATGATTTGGCAGTGAAAATCGGCATTCCCGCGGGTTCTGTTGCCAAAGCGCGTGTGGCGTTTCAAGGTTTGTACAAAGCGTTTTGGGAAACTGACGCCAGTCTGGCCGAAATTAACCCACTGATCTTGACTGGCTCTGGCGACATCATCGCACTGGACGCGAAACTGAACTTCGATTCCAACGCTTTGCACCGTCATCCCGAAATCGTGGCCTTGCGGGATCTAGCCGAAGAAGATCCTGCTGAAATCGAAGCGAGCAAATTCGATTTGAGCTATATCAGTCTTGACGGCAACATTGGTTGCCTGGTGAACGGCGCTGGTTTGGCGATGGCCACCATGGACACCATCAAGTTGTTTGGTGGCGAGCCTGCCAACTTCCTGGATGTGGGCGGTGGTGCCACCACCGAGAAAGTGACAGAAGCTTTCAAAATTATGTTGAAAAATCCCAACCTGAAAGCCATTTTGGTGAATATTTTTGGCGGCATCATGCGTTGTGACGTGATTGCAGATGGCGTGGTGGCTGCATCGAAGGCAGTGGGTTTGTCGGTTCCTCTGGTTGTGCGCATGAAAGGTACAAACGAAGATTTGGGCAAGAAAATTTTGGCTGAATCTGGTTTGCCAATCATTGCAGCGAACACCATGGGCGAGGCTGCGCAAAAAGTGGTGGCTGCAACCAAGGGCGCTTGAGCGCCCGGTGCCCCACATTTGACAGCCATTCAACACGAAAAAGGATTTTTACAATGTCTATTCTCATTAACAAAGACACCAAGGTAATTACCCAGGGTATTACTGGTAAAACTGGTCAGTTTCACACACGCATGTGCCGTGAATATGCCAATGGCAAGAACTGCTTTGTTGCAGGTGTAAACCCCAAGAAAGCTGGCGAAGATTTTGAAGGTGTGCCAATTTACGGCACGGTGGCCGATGCCAAAAAACAGACCGGTGCCAACGCATCCGTGATTTACGTTCCTCCCCCCTTTGCTGCGGCTGCCATCTGGGAGGCTGTAGAAGCTGATCTGGATTTGGTGATTTGTATCACTGAAGGTATTCCCGTCCGTGACATGATCGAGGTGCGTGATCGCATGCGTAGGGAGGGTCGCAAAACCATCGTGGTGGGTCCAAACTGCCCAGGTGTAATTACGCCAGATGAAATCAAGATTGGCATCATGCCCGGCCACATTCACAAGAAGGGACGTATCGGTGTGGTGTCTCGTTCCGGTACCCTAACCTATGAGGCAGTGGGCCAGTTGAGTGAGTTGGGCTTGGGTCAGTCCACAGCCGTGGGTATTGGTGGTGACCCCGTGAACGGGCTGAAGCACATCGACGTGATGCGAATGTTCAATGACGATCCCGACACCGATGCCGTGGTCATGATTGGTGAAATTGGTGGTAGCGATGAAGAAGAAGCTGCCTTGTGGGTGAAGGACAACATGAAGAAGCCCGTGGTTGGTTTCATTGCTGGTGTAACAGCGCCCCCCGGAAAGCGCATGGGCCATGCTGGCGCCATCATCTCTGGCGGTAAAGGTACAGCTCAGGAGAAGCTGGCCATTATGGAAGAGTGCGGTATTACTGTGACCAAAGACCCCTCCGTGATGGGGCAATTGCTGAAGAAGGCAATCGGGGCCTGAGTAGTCAAGTCGTAGTTCACTAAAACCCCACCATTCACTCAGAATGGTGGGGTTTTTCTTTTTAACCCTAGCGGGGGTACTTCACGCAGGCTGAACACCGAAGAATGGTTTCTCAACACCACTTTTCGATGTGAGGAATGCGACGATGAATACGCCAAGAACTGTTACCCGAAGTAAGGTTTCAAAGGGTTTTACCCTGATTGAACTAATGATTGGCATTGCGATTATTGGCGTGCTGTCTGCAATTGCAATCCCGGCGTTTCAGGATTACTTGAATCGCTCCAAAGTCACAGAGTTAATGAATATTGCCCAGTCTTGCAAGGCGGGCATTATTGAATTCACAGCCACGACGAATGCATGGCCGGCCAATGCCAGCGATGCGGGTTGCCAGTCCAACGTGGCCGCGCAAAGTCAGTACGCACGTCAATTGCTTGTGGGTGCGAACGGTAGAATTCAAGTCACATTTCAGGCCAATACGGTAGCTGCGGGCATCGCTGCCAACAATTTTATTGCCTTGATTCCATTCACCGGCGGCGTAAGGCACACCAATGCCTTGCAGCCAGTAGGTGAGTGGCGCTGCGTCACCAACGTTGCGGCTGAGTTCCGGCGTTACTTACCCGCAGCTTGCCGCAACAACAACGTTAACTAAGATTTACCGACTGAAATCACTTTTGCCGCCGCGTTTCTCGACGAGTCTGGTTTGAGTCATGACCATGCCCTTGTCAATCGCTTTAAGCATGTCGTAAATGGTGAGAAGCCCTACCTGAACACCGGTCAGGGCTTCCATTTCCACCCCTGTTTTGCCCACGGTTTGCGCGGTGCAGGTGCAATGAACCTCGCACAGTTCATCGTTTAGTTCAAATTCAACTGCCAGTCGAGTCAGTGGAAGTGGGTGACACAATGGAATAAGATCAGAGGTGCGTTTTGCCCCCTGTATCGCGGCAATTCTGGCGACCCCCAACACATCGCCTTTCTTGGCGGTTCCCGCTTTTAAAACAGCGTAGGCCTCATGCCCCAGCTGAATGGTGCCCGTGGCAACGGCTTTGCGTTCGGTTTCGGTTTTACCGCCCACATCGACCATGTGTGCATTGCCTTCTTGGTCAAAGTGCGTAAGTCCGTTCATTGTATTAATCCCCTGCTGACTGATTGTCTTAACTTCATAGGTGCTGGTCGCATTGCCTGCCAGGCGTTTACCTAAATTTACCCAAGGAAAAGCCGTGCTACGCCCGAAGTTGATTGAACTTGTTTTTCATCGCGCTATCATACCCAGACTACCACCGTAAAAAGCCCATGATGCGTCTTGATTTTCGGAAAAGTGTTGCGAGTGTGCTGTGCAGTACCCTGCTGCTGTCTTCCATGCTGTCGCCGATCGCGCATGCGGATGGCTTGAATAACTTGCCAAGCCTGGGCGATGCGGGTGGGGCCGAGCTTTCTGTTCAGGATGAGCGCCGACTGGGGGCCCTGATCATGAAGGATTATCGGGCTTTTGGCGCGGTCAACACCGACCTGGAAATTACGGCCTACATCAGCCGCTTGGGCAACACAATCGTTCAGGCTGCCTCGGAATCTCCATCCAACTTTGAGTTTTTTCTGGTCACCGACAAATCGGTGAATGCGTTCGCCATGCCGGGTGGCTACATTGGCGTGCACACAGGGTTAATTGCGGCGTCCCAAACTGAATCCGAATTGGCCTCCGTGTTGGCGCACGAGGTGGGGCACGTGACCCAGCGCCACATTGCGCGCCGTTTTGGGCAACAAAAGCAAACCAGTCTCGTCGCCACTGCGGCCATGATTGCCGCATTGCTGGTGGCGGGTTCTAATCCACAAGCAGCTTCTGGCCTCATGGCAGCAGGCGCTGGTTACTCCATTGATCAGCAATTGTCCTTTTCTCGCGATGCGGAACGGGAGGCGGATCGGGTTGGGTTTTTGACTCTTCAGCAAGCCGGTTTTGATACTCAGGGCATGGTGGATTTTTTTGGACGTTTGCAAACAGCATCTCGTCTTTATGAAAACAATGCGCCTTCCTATTTGCGTACTCACCCGCTAACCACCGAGCGAATTGCCGACATTCGTAACCGGGCTGGTTTGGAAAGCAGCTCGAATCGAAGTCAAAATCAGTCAAGCCTGGAATTTGAGCTGATCCGGGTCAAGTCCATTGTGTTTGCGGAACGAAGCAACCAACAGTTGGCAGACCGTTTGCGAACTTTTGAATCACCCAATGAGCAAGAGGGTATCAAAGATCCAGTGGCGTTAATGTACGGCCGTTCGCTGGTCTTGAATTCCATGGGGCGAAAGCAGGAGGCCCTTGCGGCCAGTGAAAAGGCCATCGATTTGTTTAAATCCGGGCAGTCTGTGGTCAAGAAAACCGAGGTGCCCTTGCTGCTTCAAAGTCAGCGCATGAGAATGGCCATGGATGTAAGCTTGCCATTGGCCTCTGCACCCATGGACCAGCGTCCTGTACGGGAGCGCTCGGCCTTGAATGCGCAGGAAAAGGTCACGCTTGGGCAACTGACTTCCCTGCGAAATGAATTTAGAAGTGAAATGTCAGTTCGTCTGCTGTATGCCGAGGGCTTACAGCGTTTGGGTTTATTTGCGGAATCAGATGCATACCTGAAAGAACTTTCGCAGGCCTATCGCTCTGTGCCTGAGGTTTTTGATCTGCTCGCCCAAAGTGCTTTGGCTTTGCGAAAGCCGGCCGAACACCACATGGCTCTGGCTCAGTCTTACAACGCACGTCAAGCCTATTTGCCAGCAATTGAACAGGCTGAAATTGCCAAACGGTATGCGAGGGATAATTATTATCTGTTGGCGGAAATTGATGCCAAACAACGCGAATACAAACGCAAAGCCGACGCTGAGCGTGAATTCGCCAAGTTTGGCAACTAAGTTCGGCAACTAAGTTTGGCAATCAGCCAGCAAACGAAGCTGAGTTAATCCTTGTGATAATCACTGACTCGTTGTACTTCATTGGCCGAGCCCAGCATCACCGCGCAGCGTTGGTGTAAATCGGTCGGCTGTATGTCTAGAATACGCTGGGTCGCATCGAAGCTTTTGCCGCCAGCTTGCTCCACCAGCATACTCATCGGGTTGGCCTCATACATCAGGCGCAGCTTGCCAGGCTTGTTGGGGTCGCGCAGGTCTTTGGGGTACATGAAAATACCTCCCCGGGTCAACACTCGGTGCACATCGGCCACCATGGAGGCAATCCATCGCATGTTGAAGTCCTTGCCACGCACGCCGGTTTTTCCCTCCAGCAATTCAGCGATGTAACGCTGCACTGGTTTATACCAGTGACGCTGATTCGACATATTGATGGCGAATTCTTTGGTGTCTTCGGGCACATCCATACTTTCGCTGGTTTGGATGTACTGGCCAGCCTCACGGTCGAGTGTAAACGCCACTACGCCCCGGCCAAATGTCAGTACCAGCGACGTTTGAGGGCCGTACACCACATAACCCGCAGCCAGTTGCTCGGTGCCAGGTTGCAGGAAGCTTTCGTTGGTAATTTCACCAACATCAGGATTGGGAAGAACCGAGAAAATGGTGCCGATCGACACGTTCACGTCGATATTGCTGGAGCCATCCAGCGGGTCGAACAGTACCAGGAACGGGCGATCCGAATGCCCGGGTACAGGTGAGCAGTCGTCCAGTTCCTCAGAGGCCATACCCGCCACTACGCCGGTTGCAGCAAGCGCATCCAGAATCATGTCATTGGCGATGATGTCGAGCTTTTTCTGGGTTTCGCCTTGCACGTTTTCTGAACCTGCACTACCCAATACGCCGCCCAGTGCTCCTTTGTGAACCGCGGCGGAAATGGATTGCGACACGTCGGCAATGGCCGAGATCAACACACCCATGTGCGCATCTGCGTGGTGTTCAAGGTATTGCGCCAAATTCATACTCATCGTTGTCCTCTGTTCAATTCAAAATCAATGGGTGGCCGCGTCCAGCGCTTTGCCGATCACTTCGCGAACATCTGGCGACAACTTGTCTGTGTCCAATACACGTTCAAGTTGCTTGTGTGCTTTTTCCTGCAGTGCTGGCACCAGTTTGGTCCAGCGGTCCAGCCCACGCGCCATGCGCGCTGCTACTTGTGGGTTAATGGTGTTCAACTCAATCACAAGGTCGGCCCACAGGGCATAACCATCACCTGAATGTGAGTGAAACACACTTGGGTTTTGCATTGCAAAAGCAGCCAAAAGGGAGCGAGCGCGATTTGGGTTCTTCAGGGTGAATGAAGGGTGCTTCAGCAGTTCACGCACTGTTTGCAAAGTGTTCACATTTTCATTGCTGGCAGGTACGGTGGCCTGCAGCATGAACCATTTGTCCACGGCCAGCGCTTCATTGTTGAAGCGTTCAAAAAATTCGGCCAATTCAGGCGGGTTGCCTGGTCCGTTGTGCACAATATTGCTAAGCGCCGCCATTCTGTCCGTCATGTTGTTGGAGGCCGCATATTGAGCCTTCGCTACATTCAGTTCTTCGTCCGCGCCTGCGGCCACCAAATAGGCCAACGCCACATTTTTCAAGGCACGCTGGCTGGCGGCCACCGCGTTGTAACTGTAGGGCTGCCCTGTTAAATTGCGTGCATCGTAGATCGCCTTGAAGTCTGCCCCGAAAGTACATGCCAACAAATCGCGCAAGGTGGTACGTGCAAAATGCATCGCAACTGGGTCTACCAGTCCGTCAAATGCCTCAAGCAGTGTTCCCTCACTGGGCAATTGCAAGGCCAAAGCCAAAAAGCCGTCAGACAACTGTTTGTCTTTCAGCAAGTTTTCCACAATTTGCACAGCGGCCTGGGTGTTTGCGCCATCGGTAAGCCCGCGCTGAAGGTAAATGTCCAGAATGGCTTTGCCGTAAATTTTTTGGCAGGCATCCCAACGGTTGAATGGGTCGTTGTCGTGACCCGCCAAAAAGATAAGATCATCCGTAGTGTGCGCGGATTGTAAAATAACGGGTGCGGAAAAGCTGCGAAGCAGCGAGGGCACCACCGGTTTGTCCAAGCCAGTGAACACGAATGTCTGCGTGGATTCGGTAAAGTCAAGGACATCGCCATGTAGCGCATTCGTATTGCTTTCCAGCTGCAAGGGCACATCGCGACCACTGGCTTTTTCTACAAAACCTAATTTCACAGGAATGTGAAAGGCGGGTTTGATCGCTTGGCCAGGCGTAGGGCGGCAGTTTTGCTTCAAGGTCAATACCAGTTGGCCGTTGGTTTGCGTCCAGCTTGCCGATACCTCTGGGGTTCCTGCCTGTGAATACCAATGGCGAAACTGCTTCAAATCCAGTTCCGGGTGGGCTTCCTGCAGGGCGGTTTCCATGGCGCCGACAAAATCTTCACAGGTCACAGCTTGGCCGTCGTGACGTTCAAAATAAATTTGCATCCCGCGCTGAAACAATTGTTCGCCCAGCAGGGTGTGCTGCATGCGAATAACTTCAGCGCCTTTTTCATACACCGTCACGGTGTAAAAATTATTGATTTCCTGATAACTGTCGGGTCGTATGGGATGCGCCATAGGGCCGGCATCCTCCGGAAACTGTGCGGCGCGAAGCACCTTTACATCTTCAATCCGTTTCACCGCGCGTGCAGAATCTGCCTGTACTTCATCCAGCCCTTCGGCCATCATGTCTGCGGAAAACTCCTGGTCGCGAAATACAGTCAAGCCTTCTTTTAACGAGAGTTGAAACCAGTCCCGGCAGGTAACCCGGTTGCCTGTCCAGTTGTGAAAGTACTCGTGGCCGACCACGCTTTCAACATTTTCGAAATCAACATCTGTAGCCAATTCTGGATTGGCAAAAACGAACTTGGTGTTGAAAATATTCAAGCCCTTGTTTTCCATGGCGCCCATATTGAAATCGGCGGTCGCCACAATCATGAAGCGGTCCAAATCCAGTTCAAGGCCAAACCGTTCACGGTCCCAGTCAATCGACTTCTTCAAGCTTTGCATGGCAAAGTCGGTTTTATCCAGGTTGCCTGGCTCAACCCAGACTTGCAACAATGCTGGCTTGCCGTCGCCTTTTTTCACTGTTTCTTCCTGGCACACAAAGCGACCGGCCACCAAGGCAAACAGGTAAGCAGGCTTGGGAAATGGGTCTTCCCAGCGAGTCATGTGCAAGCCTTCGCCCAGTTTTTTTTCTTCAATCAAGTTGCCATTGGACAAACTGACCGGGTGCGTGGCCTCGTTGGCAATCAGCGTGACTGTGAATTGGCTAAGAACATCCGGGCGATCAGAAAAATAAGTAATGCGCCTGAAACCCTGGGCTTCGCATTGCGTGAAAAAATTGCCGTTGGACACATACAAACCTTCAAGCCGGGTGTTTTGGTCGGGTTGAATGTAAACGGTAATTTCCAGAACGCCTTCGCGACCAGGGTTGTGAATGGTCAGGCCCGTGTGGCTTTGAGTGTAGCAAGTGGCGTCCAGCTTTTCACCATTGAGCAACACCTGATCCAGCTCAAGGTCTTCCCCATCCAGTTCAAGTGGAAGGTTGTCAGGGTTTGAATGGTCCCACACTTCAAATTCCAGGCGACTTGCCACCTTGGTGCGCGAAGGGTTCAGCGTGAACGTCAAATCAGTGCGACTGATTTTGTAGTTCGGCGCGGTGTAGTCCTTGCGATAAAAGGTGATGGGTGCTTGTGCGTCTCTCATGCCTGGAAATCCTCTTGCTGCAATGTTGCTGCTAGGTGTTGTTGCTTAGTGGTCGTGGCCGCAATCCGGACCATGCTTGTGTTCATGCGCATGCGAGTGCCCATGATCGTGACCATGCCCATGGTCGTGGTCACAGCAATCGTGGTGTTTCAGTTCTGGCACCACAATTTCCAGCATGGGTGCGGTCAGTGTGCTGAATTTCAACTCAAAATGCTCCAGCATGTGCATGCATTCATGGCTCGCCACAACACGCGCGCCTTTTTCATTTAATTGCACCGGCCAAAAGTTAAGGCCTGCCACATGCAGAAATTCTTCGAAGCCTTTCTGGCCGCGTATCACTTCAAACAGTTCTTCTTGAGCAGCAGCCACAATCGCCCATTCATTGGTGTTTGACACCAGTTTGTCGCCCACCTCTACGGTGTCGTGCAAGTGGCAAATCAGGGTACTGCCGTCGGTGGCTTTCACATCGTGGGGTACTTCCTGGCGTTCATCAAAAGTCAGTTCAATGGTTTTTGCATTGCGGAGCAATACGGCGGCCACCTTGTGGTTGGCCTTTACTACTTTGTTGTACACCACATCGTGGTTGTGGCCGCAATCCGGGCCGTGTTCATGATCGTGATCGTGTGAATGGTCTGCGCTCATGGCATGTCCTTTGAGGTTGTTTAGTCGCGGAAGTTTTCGAAACCCAAAGGTGTCTCAGTCACTTTCTGTTTCAGCAAGGCAATTGCACTTTGCAAATCATCGCGCTTTGCGCCTTGAATGCGCACAGTATCGCCTTGAATACTGGCCTGTACTTTCATTTTGCTGTCTTTGATTTCTTTCACAACCTGCTTGGCCAGGTCCTTGTCCAATCCGTTTTTAACCGTCACGGTTTGCTTGATCTTGTCGCCAGAGATCTTTTCTTTTTTGTCAAATGTCAGAAAGCGTACATCTACGTTGCGCTTTGCACATTTGTTGCGAATAATCTCGGCGACCTGCTCCAATTTGAAGTCATCGTCGGCATACACCATGATGGTGTTCTCGTTCAATTCAACTTTGGAATCAGACCCCTTGAAATCAAAGCGGGTACCAATTTCCTTGTTCACCTGATCGACCGCGTTGCGCAATTCGATCAAGTCTGGTTTGCAGACCACATCAAAAGACGGCATAGTTCATTCCTTCAAGCATAATGCCTCATTGTAATCGCTAGACCACTCCCTATGTCAGCCCTCACTGCCACCCACAGCGTTGATCTGCAACCCTTGCATACCTTTGGTTTACCAGCCCGTGCCCGCGAGTTGCGTTTATTGGGCGGTCAGTCCGATTTGCTGGCTTTTGCTCGCGCCCGGCAAGAAGGCCAGCCATTTTTGTTGCTGGGCGAGGGCAGCAACACAGTGTTTACCAGCCCACTGGTGGACGCAACGGTTTGGAAAGTTGCCTTGAAAGGGCGACGGTATTTGGGTTGCGACGGTGTTTGTCACCATGTGCGGGTATGGGCTGGCGAAAACTGGCACCAAACAGTCGAGTGGACTGTGGCCATGGGCTGGGGCGGGCTGGAAAACCTCGCTCTGATTCCCGGTTGTGTGGGTGCAAGCCCTGTTCAGAATATTGGAGCCTACGGCGTTGAACTCAAGGACCGCGTTTCAGCGGTGCACGCATTTGATCTGGATGTTCAAAAGGAATGCATTTTCAATCTGGATGAATGCGAGTTTGCATACCGTGACAGTATTTTCAAGCATGCTGCGCAGGGTCGGTATGTGATCACGGCAGTAGATTTTGCCTTACCCGTGCAGTGGCAGCCTGTGTTGGGGTATGGGGATGTGGCTCAGCGTGTGGCTGAATTGGGATCAGTGACCCCCGTGAATCTGTTGAAAGCGGTAAGTGCCATACGTACACAAAAGCTGCCAGACCCAGCCGTATTGGGTAACAGCGGCAGTTTTTTCAAGAATCCGATTGTTGGCGCTGCACAAGCCAAGGCCCTTGTTCAGCGGTTTCCAAATTTGGTTAATTACCCAGCAGATCATGGCCAGGTGAAGTTAGCTGCCGGGTGGTTGATCGAACAATGTGGTTTGAAGGGGCATGTGCTGGGTGGTGTAGGTGTTTACAGCAGGCAAGCCCTGATTCTGGTGAACTTGGGGCAGGGAAGTGGCAGTGACTTGTTGCAACTGGTTCAGCATGTGCAATCCAGTGTTCAGCGCAAGTACGGTGTGTTAATTGAGCCAGAGCCCAATTTGATCCCGGGCTTCTCAGAGGCGACCACACCAGGCACATGATCATTGATAAAAAAGCCGTTGAGCTTTGGTGAAATTGGCAAATTTCCGGTAAATGTGAGCAGGGAAGCTATTTCGCTTGGGGCACTCAGCGCCAGTTTGCCGTTGATATGCAGGTTGAAATTGCCAGACCGATGAATTGTGTCGCCGTCAGTCACCTTGTTGACCAAACCATGAATTAGCACATCGTCATTGCCAATTTTGATTCTCAGTTTGTTGAAAAATTCGGTTTCCCTGCTTGGGTAAAATTGCTGGTGTTCGAGATACCCGAAGTTTTCTTTTACATAGCTGCCGGAGACAAAGACAGCTTTTACCCCGGACTGAGGATTTTCGATTCGTGTGCCTTTGCTCCAGGAGTATTCTTCTTTGATCCTCATGTTTTTGGTGTTGGATTGCTCGAATTCAGTGGTTCGCACCAGTTTCCCATCCAGAACAATATCAAAGTCGAGTGTGGCTCTTTTTTTCTGACTCGCATGGGGAAAGCTGAGTTTCAGGTTTTTCGCGAATTTCTCTAACTTGCGAATATCTTTGTTATTTTGTTTGTCGACTTTTCTGGACTGAATGAAGGTGCCGCTCACCAGCGCCCCCATGTCGTTTCCCAGTCCATCGGTTTTTTGAATGAAGCAGGAATTCATTTCCAGTTTCATGGCCTCATGAAGAGATTCAGCATTGCGCACCGGTGTAACCAGCTCAGCTTTTACTTTGTCGTGACAACCGTCGAAATACATGGATACTGCTGATTTGCGCATGTCCCAAATTGGCAAGGGTTCCGAGATTCGGGCAGATACTTGATCAAACACATGCACCAAATTGAAAATGGATTGAAGTTTCAGCGATTCGACTCGTCTTGATTCAATGAGCAGTTGATTCGAATCAGGCTCAAGTCCCGCCACAACGGCTTTTTCGCTGGTTACGCTGTTGCCAAATGCATCTTGAATCACTACATCATATTCATCAGGGTCAATTTTCTTTTCCACTGAGGCAATTTCGAAACTTTGCTGTGTTGCGCCGGCTATGGGCACGCGGTTTAGCCGCCATTGAATTGATTTGACTGGTCCCTTGATCAATACTGACAACGTGACCGGTTTTCCGATTTCAGCCATCACAGAGTTGGGGTGTGCGGCAAAACCAAGGTCAGCAAAATGTGTCACAGCCGCAGCTGTAGTTGAGGTGACAGTCAAGCCGAATGCAATCAGAATGGCGGAAAACATCAGTTTTTTGAAGTGCATATGCGCTTTTGAATTAAGAACCCTACTTCAGCTGAGTGGCCCTTGCTCCAGCAATGTTCCATTCAAGGTCAAATTCGCAGGCATAAAAAAACCGCCACCTTGTGGGTGGCGGTTTTCAAACCTGATTCACGACAAGTGAATCGCTCAGCCGCGTTTTAGTTTGGCATTGGCTGCAATTCGCATGCGCAGGGCATTCAATTTGATGAAACCACCTGCGTCGGCCTGGTTGTAAGCGCCACCGTCTTCGTCAAAGGTTGCAATATTCTGGTCAAACAGTGAATCTGTTTTTGAATCACGGGCCACCACAATCACATTGCCTTTGTACAATTTCACGCGTACCCAGCCATTCACAGTATTTTGAGTGTGGTCGATCAGGGTTTGCAGAGCCACACGTTCTGGTGCCCACCAGTAGCCGTTGTATATCATGCTGGCGTAGCGGGGCATCAAATCGTCTTTCAGGTGGGCCACTTCACGGTCCAAGGTAATTGATTCAATGGCGCGGTGCGCCTTCAGCATAATGGTACCGCCGGGCGTTTCATAGCAGCCGCGGCTCTTCATGCCCACGTAGCGGTTTTCCACCAGGTCAAGGCGGCCGATCCCGTGTTTGCCACCCAATCGGTTCAGCTCGGTCAGCACGGTTGCGGGGCTCATTTTCTTGCCATTCAGTGCAACAATATCGCCTTTTTCGTATTCAATGTCCAAGTACTCGGCTTCATCGGGTGCCGCTTCGGGGCTGACCGTCCAGCGCCACATGGCCTCTTCGGCTTCCGCACTGGGGTTCTCCAGATGACGGCCTTCAAAGCTGATGTGAAGCAGGTTGGCGTCCATGGAATAGGGCGCTCCGCCCTTCTTGTGCTTCATGTCGATTTCAATACCCGCGTCTTCGGCGTACTTCAGAAGCTTTTCGCGGCTCAGCAAATCCCATTCGCGCCACGGGGCGATGATTTTCACGCCAGGCATCAGTGCGTAAGCGCCCAGCTCAAAACGAACCTGGTCATTGCCCTTGCCTGTTGCGCCGTGTGAAATGGCATCTGCGCCGGTTTCACGCGCAATATCGATTAGTCGTTTGGCGATCAAGGGGCGGGCAATCGACGTGCCTAGCAAGTATTCACCCTCATACACGGTGTTGGCGCGGAACATGGGGAACACGAAATCGCGTACGAATTCCTCACGTACGTCGTCAATATAAATATTCTCGGGCTTGATACCGAACTTCAGTGCTTTTTGGCGCGCGGGTTCAAGTTCTTCACCCTGACCCAGGTCGGCAGTGAAGGTCACTATTTCGCAACCATAGGTGTCTTGCAGCCATTTCAGGATGACTGAGGTGTCCAAACCGCCGGAATAGGCGAGTACTACTTTGTTGATGTCGCTCATGGTTCTCGATTCAAAAAGGGTTGTTAAAGGTCCGCTTACTTGCGGCCCAACAAAAGGAATTCCATCAGGGCTTTTTGCGTGTGCAGGCGGTTCTCCGCCTCGTCCCACACCACGCTTTTCGGTCCGTCAATCACTTCGGCCGCCACTTCCTCGCCACGGTGGGCGGGCAGGCAATGCATGAACAGGGCCTCCGGGTTGGCCACATCCATCATCTCGGTGTCTACCTGAAAATCGGCAAACGCGCGGCGGCGCGCTTTGTTTTCATTCTCGAAGCCCATGCTGGTCCAAACATCGGTGGTCACCAGGTTAGCGCCTTTGCAGGCGTCCATTGGGTCTTCAAACCACTCGTGGTGAGTACCCTTGATATTGGTTTTCGCGGGGTCGATGTTGTAGTCGCTGGGCGTCGAAATATTTACTTTGAAATCCAGCAATTCTGCTGCTTGCAACCAAGTGGCGCACATGTTGTTACCATCGCCTACCCAGGCCACTGTTTTGCCTTGAATGCTGCCGCGGTGTTCAATGAATGTAAAAATGTCCGCCAAAATTTGGCAAGGGTGGTATTCATTGGTCAAGCCATTGATGACCGGTACTCGGCTGTTGGCCGCAAAGCGCTCAATAATTTCCTGCTCGTAGGTACGAATCATCACGATGTCGCACATGCGTGAAATAACCTGTGCCGCATCCTCAACTGGCTCACCGCGACCCAATTGCGAATCTTTGGTGTTCAGGTAAATGGCTGAACCGCCCAACTGGTGCATGCCCGCTTCAAAGCTAAGCCGTGTGCGTGTGGATGCCTTCTCGAAAATCATGACCAAGGTACGGTCTTGCAGCGGGTAGTAGGGCTCGTAACGCTTGAACCTCGCTTTCACATCGCGAGACGACTGCATCAAGTAATCGAACTCGTCTTTGCTGATATCGTTGAACTGCAAAAAATGTTTGATAGGCATTTTTGTAGACCGGCTTGCCTGGCAGGCCGGCTCCTCCTTATGCGGATTGTTCAAGAAACGCTTTAATTAAAGGGGCCAATTCCATGGCCAGCGTCTCTGCTTCTTCTCTTTTAATCACCAGTGGCGGCAACAGGCGCACCACATTGTCTCGGGTCACGTTAATGATCAAACCTTTGTCGCGCGCAATCGCAACCAGTTCGCCACAAGGCTTCCACAATTCAATACCCACCATGAGGCCGCGGCCGCGAATATCTTTTACGCCAGCAATGCCAGCCAGCTCACGCGACAAAATGGCCCGAATGAGCTGTCCCATTTGCTCGGCATGCGCCAGCAAACCCTCTTCTTCCATGATTTCAATGGTTGCCAAGGCAGCCGCTGACACCAAGGGGCCGCCACCGAATGTGGTGCCATGGGTTCCAGGTGTAAATACGCCTGCGGCAGGGCCCCAGGCCAGGCACGCGCCAATTGGCACGCCCGAACCCAAACCCTTGGCCAAGGTGATTACATCGGGCTGAATGCCTGCATGCTGGTAACCAAACCACTTGCCAGTGCGGCCAATACCACTTTGCACTTCGTCGATCATCAACAGCCAGCCTTTGGCGGTACACAACTTGCGCAGAGCCTGTAAATACTCGGTATCGGCCACATTGATACCGCCTTCGCCCTGCAAAACTTCCAGTAGAACGGCCTGGATTTCGGGGTTGTCGTCTGCCGCCTGTTCAATTGCTGCGAAGTTTTTGTAGGGTACGCGTACAAACCCGCTCGGCAGGTCGCCAAACCCAATCTTGGCCTTGGGGCTATCCGTGGCAGCCAGCGTGGCCAAGGTACGGCCGTGCCAGGCGCGTTCCATCACAATAATCTTTGCGTTTTCAATGCCCTTCTTGTGACCAAAATATTTGGCCAGTTTGATGGCCGCCTCGTTCGCTTCAGCGCCCGAGTTGCAAAAGAAAGCCTCATCCATGCCTGAAATTTCGCACAGGCGATCAGCAAGATTTGATTGCTCAACCACGCCGTACAAATTCGAGGTGTGAATCAGTTTGCCCGCCTGCTCGGAAATGGCTTTCACCAGCTTGGGGTGATTGTGGCCCAAACCATTCACTGCGATACCGGACAAGCCATCCAGATACCTTTTGCCATCAGTTGACCACATCCAGGCGCCATCACCATGAGTGAAAGCAATGGGTTGGCGGGCGTAAGTTTTCATTAAGTGGTCTGTCACGTTAAAACTCTCTATCAGCAGTGTTCAGGCAAAACGCGGATTCTAAAAACAAACGCAGCCAATCGGTCGACGTGCGGCTGCGTTGTGCAAAGCGAAATTGTACGACGAATCAAGGCTTAAGGGCTAGTCTTGCCGGTGAGCCCGAGTCCTAAATTCATCCAGATCAGAGGGCAAGTGCTTGGCTCTGAGGTATTCATGGGCAACTACCGACAAGCATTCGTAGCTTGGCAGAGGGAAAGTTCTGCCCGAGGTTCGGATATTGTCGATTTTCATGGAGTCGACGTTGTCTCGACTCATCAGTGGCTCACCAGGTGCCAGTTCCATCAAAAACGCTTGAGCCTTCGCAGCAACGTCAGGAATACCAAATACCAGCGGGTTTTTTCCAACAGCGCGGGCTGAAAGCTTAACTAACTCTTTCAAGGTGAAAATCTCGGTACCCACCAAATCATAGGTGTTGTGCAGGGTGTCTTTGCCTTGATCTTCCACACATGCAAACACGGCTTTGGCCACATCACTGACCGAAACTGGCTGGAAGCGTGCATCAGCACCGGCCAATGGAATGAAGGGCGCGATCTTTGCAAGTGAGGCGAATGTATTCAGAAACTTGTCCTCACGACCAAACACCACCGAGGGGCGAAGAATTGTCCAGGCCAGTCCGCTGTCTTTGACCACAGCTTCGCCATCGGTTTTGGAGCGCAGGTACATGGACGGCGCCGGGTTTTGTACACCGACACCCAATGCGCTGATGTGAACAATTCGTTTGGCGCCATGCTTGGACATAGCGGTGCACAAGGCTTTGGGGAATTCAACATGGTTGACCCGAAAGTTTTGGCCGTAAGGTTTGCCCGGTTTGCTGTGTAGCACACCAAGCAAATTCACGACAATGTCTTGCCCCGACACAAGGCGACCCAGTGTGGCGCGATCATGAATATTTGCTTCAATAATTTGGCATGTTGGCAGGGTCAGCAGATGCTTTGCCCTGTCATAGCGGCGCGTGGGCACGGTAATTCGGTAACCGGCTTTGGCCAGTTGATTACAAACGGCTTGGCCCAGAAACCCCGAACCACCGATCACCAATACGTTTTTTGTTTTACTCATAGAAACAGCATTCACCTGATTACTTGGATCCGTAGATGATACCCAGTCTTTGTTTCAAAGGGATCGAGGCATTGTTCAACAGCAAGGAATAAGCCACGGTGTTGGACATTACGTTCTTTACGTAACCGCGTGTTTCGTCAAACGGGATCAATTCCGCAAAAATAGCCCCTTCAATCTTCCGGTCGCCCAGGCGACGTTTCCACAGGGCAGGGCGGCTTGGGCCCGCGTTGTAACCCGCAGAAGCAAGCACAGGTGATTGGTCATGCTGCTCAAATACCATTTTCAGGTAGCTGGTGCCCAAAGTCAGGTTGGTCTCAATTTCGGTAATGTCAGCAGGCTTGAAGTCGGACATGCCGATTTTCTTCGCCACATACTTGGCTGTAGCGGGCATGACTTGCATTAAGCCACTGGCTCCTACGCCAGAACGCGCAATGGTCACAAAGCGCGATTCCTGGCGAATCAAGCCGTATACCCAGGATTCATCCACGCCAATTTCCCTGGTTTTCGCCCGCATGTTCTCGCGGAATGGCGTCAGGTACCTTAAACCCAAGTCGTGTTCAATCTCGGTTCTGTCTGCTGCTGCAATTGCCCGGTCGTAGAGTTGATTGCGTTCAGCCCAAGTCGCGGCAGCGAGCAACTGCCTGTCGTTCATTTGTGCAACTTGTAGATTGAATTCCCAGAAACCCTCGGTGCGCAGGCCCGCATCGTAAAGTGCGAGTGCACGCAACAATCCCGGGTGTTTTTTTGCCCAGTCCAACTCGGCTGCGCTTAACAATTCGGGGCGCTTCGGGGCCGTGACTGAGTCGCCTAGTTCTTCATGGGCCAGTTTTCCGTAGAAAGAGAATGGGCTGCTGGCTTTGACCCATTCTTGTCGTGCTTCAACCAACTTGCCTGACTGGGCCAGTGAACGTCCTCGCCAATAGGTCCAAGCCCTGTCCTCCTTCACATTCGGACTCATCTCGTTGGAAGCCTGGAGCACTGCATTCCAGTCCTCAAGAAGCAGCGCCGAGCGCACCTTCCACTCTTGTTGTTCCTGGCTCATTACTTCAGGTTTGCTGCGCTTGAAGTAAGTGAGTGCGTTTCTGTCCCAGACCAGACCGGCACGGTAGCCCACATGCGCCCAAAGCCATTGTTCAGAGCTGGGTGAAAGTTTGCCCTGATAATTTTCAGTCATTTGTCGCGCAACACGCTCATAGTCTTCCACTGCTTTTCTGGCCAGCGCGCCAGTCAAGTAGAGGTCTGTGTCGGCTTTTTGACCTGACGATTTCAGATATTTGTCAGGATTGAAAATCGCCTCGCGCAGCGCAGTGCTGCTGATCGTCTTTCCCCAAGCGGTGTCTTCGAATTCGTCAACAAACTTGACTGCGTTGGTCAGCTGGTTGGATGCCACCATTTGCAGCACATGTCGATCCAGGTCTTGCGCACTTACACCGCCCAGTTTGTACAGGTTTTTCAAAAGAACCCGACATGTTTTAGGCAGGCGTTTATCAAAACTCACCACAGCATCCAGTTTGTATCTCACCAACTGTCCCTGCTCTGCGGCGTACATCAAGTCAGCACACTCAACACCCTGGTCTGGGCGGTAGCGCAAGTGTTGTCGCTGCTCTGCAAAATCAGTCCACTGCGCCGTGCGTGCCAGTTGCTCAAGCCAGTCCCGTCTCAATGTTTCGGTTGGCCAGCTGTTGTCATGTTTGTTCAGCAGGGGCAGAATTTCTGACTTGTTCCACACCACTTCTCGATCGGGAAATTGTTTCTCCACCCCCTTCTGAAAAAAGCGAAACTGCCAGACGTCCACGTAGGGTCTGAATATGCTTTTTTGCGGCAATTCAGAAACCAAGCGGTTAAACTTGTCGTATGCGCCATCTGCATAGGCAGATTTGATCTGTTTGATTAACTCTGCATCCGTCTCTTTGTTGGCCAAAGCGGGTTGAAATGCCATAGCACCCAAGGCAAGCAAAGGTAGCGATACCCAACGTGAAATGTGGTGAGAAATTGTCATTGTTCCTGTCATGAAAAAATCATTGCGGCAAACTGCCATGGCTTATCGAAATCGGCTTCAGCCCGAAGAAATCAACTCGCTTAGCCAAGAAATTTCGGCATCTCTGATAACTCTACTCCAAACATTCCAGCCTTGCACTGTGGGTCTGTTCTATCCCACACGCGGCGAGCCGAATGTACTCGCCATCATGAATAATTTGGCGCTCAAAGGCTTTCGGTGGGCCTTGCCGGTGTGTTGTGAGTCGCCAACAGGCCCATTCTTGAAATTTGCGCAGTTTGCGCCAGACATGGAAATGGAGCTTGGCCGATACAATATTCCAGTTCCAAAATCCAAATCCTGGGTTCAGCCCGAAGTGTTGCTTGTTCCTTGTCTTGCTTTCCACCGAGCGGGAGCTCGTCTCGGATATGGCGCAGGTTGGTATGATCGAACCTTGAGTCAAATGCCTGCCAAGCCAGTCACTGTTGGTGTGGCTTATGCTATTACCGAAACCAAAGATAACTTCTCAGAACAACACGACGAGTTACTCGATTATTTGCTCACTGAGCGAGAGTTTATTTTCACTCGCTCAGGCGCTTCTTAATAACCGATTTGATCCAGAATGGACAAGGTCGGCTGCGCGTTGTTCATGGTGTAGAAGTGCAGTCCGGGTGCGCCTTCCCTGATTAGTTGTTCACACAGGTTCGAGACAACTTCCAGTCCGAATGCTCGAATCGACTCGCGATCATCGCCGAAATGTTGCAGGCGGTTGCGCATCCATCGCGGAATTTCCGCACCACATGCATCTGAAAAACGAGCAAGCTGACTGAAATTGGTCACAGGCATGATGCCAGGAATCAGCGGAATCGAAATGCGGTGTTGCACTTGATCCCGGAAGTACAAAAATGCATCCAGATTGAAAAAATACTGGGTAATGGCAGAGTTTGCGCCGCAATTGACTTTGTGTACGAAAGCGTCCACATCGGCTGCCGGGCTTTTTGCTTGCGGGTGGGTTTCGGGATAGGCAGCAACTTCAATAAAAAAGTGATCGCCTGTTTCCTGTCGAATAAATTCAACCAACTCGCTCGCATATCGAAACGAACCCGTTTCCAACATGCCCGAGGGCAAGTCACCGCGAAGCGCAACAATACGCTTGATTCCGTGTTCTTTGTACTGCTTTAGCAGTGCCGCGACTTTTTCCTTGGAAGATCCAACACATGACAAATGCGGTGCTGCTTCTTCACCAGCCGCCTTGATTTCAAGCACAGTGGACAGTGTTCCGTCTTGGGTTGTCCCGCCGGCCCCAAATGTCACGGAAAAAAACTCTGGCTTTCTTTCGGACAGTTTTTCACGCGTGGCGCGCAACTTCTCTGCACCTTCGTCTGTTTTCGCGGGGAAAAATTCAAAGCTGATATTCATCATGGTGTATTCATTCACAGAGTTAGTGGTTGGTCGCAACATCGATACTTTTCGTCGCGTACACAAAATATTCCTGATTGCCGTCGCCACCTTTCAACTCGCACTGGAAAAAATCTTTCACAGTCAAGTCGAGTTGGGCGCAGCAAGTCTTTATATCGTTCTCTAGTTGTTCGATCAGGTCATCGAGATTTTTCACCAAACCATTTTTACCGATGTTTTCCGGCCCAACTTCAAATTGAGGTTTAACCAGAAACAAACCTTCACACCTTGCAGGCATCAGCTTTGCAATATTGGGCAACACCTTGCGCAGAGAGATGAAGCTCAAATCCGCCACCGCAATGTCAAATGGCATGAATTCTGGTTTCAGCGCGGCAATGTCCTTTTCGAGATCACCTGCATTGACTTTGTACAGGTTGATCCCCTCCAGGGCCATCACAGCGTGGTGTCCTCTCAAACGAGGGTGTAACTGTTCCCGCCCAACGTCAATACCCACGACACTCGATGCACCTTTCTGAAGTAGGCAGTCAGTGAAGCCGCCAGTGGATTGTCCCAAGTCGATGCAACGCCTTGCGTGAACTTCAATCTTGGTGGCTTCAAGTGCGTGGTGTAATTTCAATCCACCACGGGATACAAAACTGGGTGCATCGCAGTCAATCAATTCAAGAGTCATGAATGGCTCGATCTGCTGCGATGCTTTTTTTACAACAACAGGTGCCTGAACTACACCGTTGCGCACTTGCACTTTTCCTTGTTCGATCAATATTTGTGCCTGCGCCCGTGAGGGACACAGGCCTTTTTCAACCAAGGCAAGGTCAGCGCGCAAAGGTAGCTCTTTCCCTAATTAATAGCGGTAGTGGTCTGGCTTGTAAGGGCCGTCTTGCTTCACGCCAATGTAGCTTGCTTGCGATGGGCTCAGCTCTGTCAGCTGGGCACCAATTTTCATCAGGTGCAGGCGGGCCACTTTTTCGTCCAGGTGCTTGGGCAACACATACACGCCCACTGGATACTTCTCGTTTTGCGTCCACAGCTCGATTTGTGCAATGGTTTGATTGGCAAAGCTGGAGGACATCACGAACGAGGGGTGACCAGTGCCGCAGCCCAGGTTCACCAAACGGCCTTCAGCCAACATGATGATGCGCTTGCCATCGGGGAAAATAATGTGATCAACCTGTGGCTTGATGTTTTCCCACTGGTACTTCTTCACGCTGGCAATGTCGATTTCGTTGTCAAAGTGACCAATGTTACAAACAATGGCTTGGTCCTTCATTTTCACCATGTGGTCATGGGTAATGATGTCTTTGTTACCTGTGGCCGTCACGAAAATATCTGCCTTGTCAGCAGCGTAGTCCATGGTCACCACACGGTAGCCTTCCATTGCTGCTTGCAGTGCGCAAATTGGGTCAATTTCAGTAACCCAAACCTGGGCTGACAGGGCGCGCAATGCCTGTGCAGAACCCTTGCCCACATCGCCGTAACCGGCAACAACAGCCACTTTACCGGCGATCATTACGTCTGTAGCACGCTTGATACCGTCAACCAGCGATTCACGGCAGCCATACAGATTGTCGAATTTCGACTTGGTTACTGAATCGTTCACGTTGATTGCAGGGAAGGCCAATTCGCCCTTCTTGTGCATTTCATACAAGCGGTGAACACCAGTTGTAGTTTCTTCAGTCACGCCCTTGATCTCTTTCAGGCGTGTTGAATACCAGGTTGGGTCTGTTTTCAGCGTTTTCTTGATTGACTCGAACAGGCAAATTTCTTCTTCGCTGCCAGGGTTGTTCAGTACGCTGATGTCTTTTTCTGCCTTGGTACCCAAGTGCAGCAACATGGTCGCATCGCCACCATCGTCCAGAATCATGTTGGAATAACCACCGTCTGCCCATTCGAAAATGCGGTGTGTGAAATTCCAGTAATCAGTCAGTGATTCGCCCTTGAACGCAAACACAGGAATACCAGCGGCTGCGATTGCTGCGGCTGCATGGTCTTGTGTTGAATAAATGTTGCAAGAGGCCCAACGCACTTCTGCGCCCAGTGCTGCTAGGGTTTCAATCAGCACCGCTGTTTGAATGGTCATGTGCAGTGAACCGGTGATGCGGGCGCCTTTCAAAGGCTGGGATGCAGCAAATTCCTTGCGAATGGCCATCAAGCCAGGCATTTCGGTTTCTGCAATTGCGATTTCTTTGCGGCCAAAGTCGGCCAGGTTGATATCGGCTACGAAAAAATCGTTCTCGCCGGTAGCGGTGATTGGTTTTGCAATGGCGTTCATCACGCCCTCCTTTTTAAAGTTCATAAAGAAAGAAGCGTGAGCGCCGTTGTTTATTTCTTGTTCAAGCCTAGCACCCCAAAAAAGCATGGGTGTGTCGCAACGCTCCTCGAACGGCATAAATTGTAACAGGGTTGGCTCAGGAAGACCAAGCGGTATTCATGCTCGCATCTTCCTGATCAGCCTGCGTTTCCCGTCAAACGCCCGCAGCGGCCTTCAAAGCCTCCGCCTTGTCTGTGCGTTCCCAGCTGAATTCTGGTTCTTCGCGACCAAAGTGTCCGTACGCTGCCGTTTTTGCATAAATCGGGCGCAGCAAATCCAGCATTTGTACAATACCCTTGGGGCGCAGGTCGAAGTGAGCGCTCACCAATTCGGTAATTGCACTGTCTTCAATTTTTCCGGTGCCGAAGGTGTTCACCATAATTGAAGTAGGACGTGCCACACCGATTGCGTAGCTGACCTGGACCAAACACTTCTCGGCGAGGCCCGCCGCAACAATGTTCTTTGCCACGTAACGGCCTGCATAGGCCGCGGAACGGTCCACCTTGGAAGGATCCTTGCCCGAAAATGCACCACCACCGTGTGGAGCCGCGCCGCCATAGGTGTCAACAATAATTTTTCGACCTGTCAAGCCACAGTCACCCTGAGGGCCGCCAATCACAAAGCGTCCTGTTGGGTTTACCAAAAAGTTGATATTTCCTTTCACCAGTTCCTTGGGCAGTACCGGCTTGATCACCTCTTCAATTACTGCTTCGCGCAGGGTCGCCAGCTCGATATCCGGTGAATGCTGGGTTGAAAGCACTACGGTGTCGATACAGAAAGGTTTTCCGTCCACATACTTGATCGTCACTTGTGATTTTGCATCCGGACGCAGCCAAGGCAGGCGGCCATCCTTGCGAAGCAGGCTCTGGCGTTGAACCAGTTGGTGTGAAAGGCTGATGGCCAATGGCATCAATTCGCGGGTTTCATTCACTGCGTAACCAAACATCAAACCTTGGTCACCAGCGCCTTGGTCCAGGTCATTGTCGTGCGCTTTGTCTACACCTTGGGCAATGTCTGGACTTTGGCGGTCGTAGCACACCATCACCGCACAGCTTTTATAATCGATGCCGAAATCGCCGTTGTCGTAGCCAATTTTTTTCAGTGTTTCGCGGGCTACGTCGATGTAGTTCACCTGGGCGGTGGTCGTGATCTCGCCAGCCATTACCACCAAACCCGTGTTGGTTAGCGTTTCAGCAGCTACCCGTGCGGTGGGGTCTTGTTCGAGAATTGCATCTAAAACCGCGTCAGAAATTTGGTCGGCGACCTTGTCTGGGTGGCCTTCCGAGACAGACTCAGAAGTGAAGAAAAATTCGTTAGACATTAAAAAAGCTCCAAATAAACAAGGGGTTATTACGGCCGCCATGTTCGTTTGAAGCCCGGCGACGCTTTAGCAGATTTGTTTTAGTTCGCCCCGCAAGTTGTCATTTAACTCAGCGAACTTGGGAAATATACAACATTTGGGGACGAAGGCAAAGCACGTACTGGTTACAATCTGCCCCATGATCAAAAATTTGTTCAAAGCACTGTCGGTTTTCCCTTTGTCGGTTCTCCATGCGCTGGGTGCGTGTTTGGGATGGTCTGTCTATGGTTTGTCGGCCAGCTATCGTCGCAAAATTGAAATCCACTCCAAAATTGCCTTTCCGGATAACGAATCGGCACGTCTCGCTGCTGTGAAGGGTTCAGTCCAGCATGCCGGAATGGCGCTGCTGGAGCTTCCTTTTCTTTGGGGCTTGTCTACGCAGCAGGGCGCGGCTCGATGCACCGACATTACCGGCTGGGATGTTGTGGAAAGGGCTCAAACCAAGGGGAAAGGCATTATTTTCCTCACACCGCACATGGGGAGTTTTGAATCAACCGCCCAAGTATTCTCAACTCGTGCACCCATCACTGTGTTGTATCGACCCAATCGCAAGGCGGAACTTCAAAACATTATTGAAGACAGCCGTGCGCGCGACAACGTCGCTCTGGCTCCCACCACGCTTGGGGGTGTGAAAATCTTGCTCAAGGCGCTAAAGCGAGGAGAAGCTGTTGGAATGTTGCCTGATCAAGTTCCAGCGCAGGGAGAGGGTGTTTGGGCGCCCATGTTTGGTCAACCTGCATACACCATGACCTTGCCGGGCCGACTCCACCACGCGACCGGCGCATCGATTGTTTTGGCAATCGGTTACAGAAAGCCGGGTGGAGAAGGTTTTAAGCTTGAGTTGTATCAAGGCCCCGAATCGCTCAGTGCGGACCCCGTTGAGGCGGCCACTCAAGTGAATGCGGCCATGGAAAAGCTCATTCTGATGCACCCTGAGCAGTATTATTGGGGCTATGAACGTTACAAATCTCCAAAAGGTCAACATGGCCAGCAAGGGCAATCGTGACTCAATTTCTGATCTCAATGTGGTTTGCACTTGCGCGGCTACCATTTTTTGCTTATCGACTTATTTCCTCATCAATCTCGATGTTATTGGCCATGTTGTTGTTCGCCCTAGCGCGTGAGCGTCGAATGGTCGCACTCACCAACCTTTCCTTGTGTTTTCCTGATTCGTCCATTTTCCAGCGCATCCGTTGGGCCATGGCTCACATCTACTTTTACCTGCGTACTTTTCTGGACAGGGCTTGGCTGTGGTCAGGCAATCAAAAGGTGGTGCGTGATCGGGTGCGAATTGAGAACCCGGAAGGCTTGGCTATTCTTGACTCGGCGTCTCCAACTATCTTTCTGGCCCCACATTTTCTTGGGCTCGATGCCGCGTGGAGTCGTCTGTGTCTTGAAATCGACATGGTCACCATGTATTCAAACCAAAAGAATCCCGTGTTGAATTCGTTGATATTGCAAGGACGCTCAAAGTTTGGCGATCAACTACTGTTGTCTCGCCAACAGGGCGTGCGTCCATTGCTGGCCGCGATGAAAAAGGGGCGTCCTTTGTACTATTTGCCCGACATGGATTTCGGTGAGCGCGACTCTGTATTTGTTGACTTTTTTGGAGTCAAAGCTGCCACGGTCACCGCGGTGGCCCGATTGTCCCGGCTACTTCAGGCGCAAGTCGTACCGGTTACCACCAAATACAGCAAGGGTCGATACAGCATTCATATTCATGCACCGTTGCCCAACTTTCCATTGGACGACGACGCTGAATCAACGCAGCTGATGAATCATCACATCGAGTCTTGGGTGAAAGACAACATTCCGCAATACTTGTGGTTGCACAAGCGGTTCAAAACCCGCCCGGCCGGCGAGTCCAGAATATACTGATACTTCAAATCAATACACCACGGTCTTTGGCAAAGCGACGATGGCAACTTTGAATACACTCAAGTTCACCAAAATGCACGGTGCGGGCAACGATTTCGTTGTACTGGACAACTGCGCGGGTCAACTAGACCTCAGCCCCGGGCTGATCAAGCGGCTTGCCGACCGCCATTTTGGCGTCGGCGCTGACCAGATTCTTATCGTCGAGTCTTCCGACCTTGCCGATTTCAAGTACCGAATTTTCAATGCAGATGGTCAAGAAGTTCAGCAGTGTGGCAATGGCGCACGCTGTTTTGCACAATATGTGTTCGACAAAGGGTTGACCCAGAAAAATCAGATTACCGTTGAAACTCTTGCTGGCATCATTCAGCCCGAGTTGATCAAACACAATTGGGTCAAAGTGAATATGGGACCTGCGCAGCTTAATCCCGGCAAGGTACCGTTCATTGCGGAGGGCCTTTCCAGTCGCAAGGTAGGTGGCCTGACACAATACAAACTCCCAGTTGACTCGGGTTCTGATCTGGAAGAGTTGTGGGTTGGCGTCGCTTCTATGGGTAACCCCCACGTCGTTATTCTCTTGGATCAAACAGCCTCCGATGATTTGGTTCAGCGCTTGGGCGCCACACTCGAATCACACCCCCGTTTTCCTGAAAGGGTTAACGTGGGCTTTCTTCATATCGTAGACCGCAGTCGGGTTCATCTCCGCGTGTATGAGCGTGGGGTAGGCGAAACCCTCGCTTGTGGAACTGGGGCATGTGCAGCTGCCGTCGTAGGTATGAAAATGGGACTAATCGCCGAGCGCGTAGACGTTGTCAAAGCCGGTGGAACCCTCACCATTGAGTGGAGTGGGCAGCAGGACAGTGATGTCTTCATGACAGGTCCAGCACAAACAGTTTTCGAAGGAGAGTTTTACTTATGACTGACGAGGCCGTCCAGGTTGCCGATTTTCTGAAAGCACACCCTGATTTTTTGATCAAGAATCCAGGAATTCTCGCTTTTATCAAACTGCCAGAGCAAAGCACAGGGAATGTGGCATCGCTGCATGAGCGTCAAGTTCAAACCATGCGCGAAAAGGTTAAGTCTCTTGAGCACCGGGTGGTCGAAATGACGCACGCAGCTGTCGAGAATCAAGCGATTATTGACAACCTTCAATCGATTACCCGCACTTTGCTCACAGTCAAAAACGCAAGTGACTTGCCCACTGTCTTGGTCGAGGCAATCAAGAAAAAATTTGTGGTTCCCATAGTTCGTTTGCAACTGTGGGGCGAGGACAATTCTGAAGCCCACGATTCTGACAAAACGCTCATCGATAGTATGAAGAATCTTTACTGCGGATTTGCCGAGAATGCACCGACACTCTCGGTTTTTGAAGGCGAAGATGTGGTTCCACGTTCAGTGGTATTGATCCCTTTGCGTGTCGGCGCCAGTCCGGTAACCTTCGGTTGTCTGGGATTTGGTTCTCCTGACAAAGACCGCTTCTCGCCAACCCTGGAAACTGATTTTTTGAATACTCTGGCTGAAACCGCATGCGCCGCGCTGAGCAGACTCCAGAACACGCAATCCTGATTCAAAGGTATCTGGACTTTCTGCGGCTGGAGCGGCGTTACAGCGACAACTCCGTAAAGGCCGCTCAGCGTGACTTGTTGTTGATCATCAATCCACCACAGCAAGTCACCCCCACAGCACTTAAATCAATTCTTGCTCAGCGCCATGCAAACGGTGCTGCACCTGCCAGCCTGGCACGTGTGGCCTCAAGCTGGCGGGGGTTTTTCAAATATTTACTGAACAACAGTGTTATTGAAATTGATCCCACGTTGGGGCTGAAAACTCCCAAACTACCCAGGTCCCTGCCCAAGGCAGTGGGAGTTGACGCCTTGGCTGCATTGCTTGCTCTGCCGCTTCCGCAGGAATTCCGTTTCGCGCAGGCCCATGTACTGATTGAATTGCTGTATTGCACAGGGCTGCGAATCAGCGAGGCCTTGATGCTTCGAGCCGAAGCCTTGAATGGATCTACAGAATTGAGGGTTATCGGTAAGGGGAACAAGGCCCGAATTGTGCCTGTGGTCGACACATTGCAGGCTCGTCTCAGGGAGTTTGTTGAGCCCCGCCAACGTCACTTGCTCAAACATGGAAGAGGGCAAGAGACCTCCCTGTTCGTGTCTGCCAAAGGGCAAGCGTTGACTGTCAGGCAAGCACAGCGAGATATCGCAAACCATGCTGCAAATTGCGGTTTGGGACAACATTTACACCCCCACATGTTGCGTCACTCATTTGGAAGTCATTTGTTGCAAGGCACTCAAAATCTGAGGGCCGTTCAGGAATTGTTGGGGCATGCTTCGATCGCGTCTACGCAGGTCTACACAGCTCTGGATTTTGACCACCTTTCCACCGTGTACGACAATGCTTTTCCGCGAGCCAAATAAAAGTCCTTCAGCTTTTATAGCGCAGAAAGCAAACGTGTTGCCGCCAAACCCAAAGTCTCATCGCCTTGACGTGTCATTTTTGCGGCAATCAGTCGGTTGAGCATCTTTGCCGTGTTGTGTGTTGGGTCATTGGCGCTGAATTTTTCTCGAGCCTGAATCATCGATTCAATCACGTAATCAGCGTTGTTTCCTGCATTCTCTTTGGCATACAGAATGGCTACGGTGTCAGCGAACAGCTCTTGTTTGTAAACCATCTCTGGTTTCGGGCCAAAACCCCCTGTGTTTTGAATCCCTCTGAACTCGTCTTCATCCACCTCGTAGTTGGCCACGAAAGAGCGGCTTTCCCGAAAGCAGTGTCCCATCTCGTGGGCCACTGATGCAGCGATAATTTGCTGCCAGTGGGCGCGATTGGATTCGTTCAAGAATCGCCCCCACTGCGCCCATGCCGTCTCATTTGTATTCACAATGACTACGCATTTTCCGTTGGCATAAGCCAAGGCGCCCAGTGGTGTGGGTTCGGGACGTTCCGTCACGATCAGGGAGGGTTTGGTTCGCATTTCCACCTCCAGTTCCGTCATGACTTCCCTGGCAATCTGTTCAACTTGGTGTGCGGGCAATTGCGTCTGGTCAATTGAACCAAAACCCAAACCCAGAGAGAGAAGAAATGACAACATTGCTGAATCCAAGCGTTAAACCTGAATTCAGTTTCTGTCTTTCCATTGAGTTTCCTTTTGATGAAAAAAGCCTTATAAATCAGGCTTTTCGTTCAAAGTAGGAGTCTGCAAACCACGCCATGTAAGAACTTCCTTTACAAGTTCCCTGCCGTCAAGAAGTTGTGCTTGCCACTTGATCGCATGGGTTTGTAGTTCTGGCAAATGCGGCAAAAGATTAATCCAGGCTTTGCCAAAATCTACCGTTGTATCAATACAGTTCCAGGCCAGCCAGCAGTTCCAAAGCGCCAATCTACAATCTGCACCAAGCCCGCTTGCATACAGATCGTAAAAGCAGGCAAGTTTCGCGGTGTGTGCATCGTCTTCGGTCGGGTAAATTTGCCAAATGAATGGTTTTCCCGCCAGTTGAGCTCTCACAAATGAGTCTTCTCCCCTCACAAACAACACATCATATTGCGCCAACAACTCATCAAATTCACTTTGTGCGACGAAGGGAATCAGGCGGGCGCAATCCTCTGGTCCGGGTGCTAAAACATTCCCTGTCAGTCCAATTTTTATTGCGTATTCCGGGGTGTTAATTGAATTACAGAGATCAATCAGCTTTCGAATAGGTGCGTTTGGATAGGCGAAAACGAAAACATTCAGACCCGTATTGTTTGTTGCTTGCTGTTTTCCAGCCAGGCGAGCAGGGTAGTCGCAATGAATCAGTCCCCCGGTTTTGTCGGTAAAGCCGGGATAAAAAAAGGTGGTAACGTGCCCAGTGATTGGGTCTGTTGATGTGTTCAGGTGAAAGCTTTCAATCCATTTTTCAGACGAAAGATAGTCAATCAGCAACCAAGGGGTGCGGGGAAAACGGCTTTTCAGCGCTAGATCAAAGCGGAATGCAGTTTGCCCACTTGAAGTTCCGAATGGCTCCAGAATCAGATCTGGCGTTTGTCGATACTCGGTTTCGATGTTCGTCTTGACCGCATCGATTAGCCTGAGGTTATCGTAGACCGAGTGCGGATACAGCGCCTTAAAAGTGGCTGGCTCATCGTGAAACAAATCCACGCAATGGCCCTTCGCAGCCAGTGCTTTCGCCAAGCGAAGGGAAAAGCCAGCATCACCGAAATTATCGATTACCTTGCAAACAATGCCAATGTGCATAGAGCCTCAAACCGGAAAATACAAAGGGCCCCAAGTGGGGCCCCATGTTTTCCATCTCAAATGGAGTAATCACTTCACGCGTGCGCGGTATTCTGCAGTGCGAGTGTCAATCTCAATCTTGTCGCCAATTTCAACGAAAGCGGGCACCTGAATTTCAAAGCTGGTGGGCTTAATACGGGCTGCTTTCATGATCTTGCCCGATGTGTCTCCACGTACGGCTGGTTCTGTGTACTCAACTTCACGCACCAAGCTGGTTGGCAATTCCACAGAAAGTGCCTTGCCGTCGTAGAACACCACTTCGCATTCCATGCCGTCGTCCAGATAGTTCAAAGCGTCGCCCATGTTTTCGGCTTCTACCTCGTACTGGTTGTAATCCGCATCCATAAACACATACATAGGGTCCGCAAAGTAGGAGTAAGTCACTTCCTTGCGTTCCAGCACCAACAGTTCGAACTTCTCGTCCGCTTTGTAAACGCTTTCCATACCTGCACCGGTCAGCAGGTTTTTCATTTTCATTTTTACAACGGCGGCGTTGCGGCCTGATTTGTTGTATTCGGTTTTCAAAACCACCATGGGGTCTTTGCCAACCATAACCACGTTGCCTAGGCGAACTTCTTGTGCTGTTTTCATGAGTTTGATGAGGATTTAAAATTTAAGCCCCGTATTGTACTCGAAGTGTTTGTTGGCACAATACATCTTCGCGTGTGAATTCAGGGCATTTTTGAGGGGTTGAAGGGTAATAAAGCCTTTTAATTCAGACTGTTTTCGATGTGTTCCTGTTTAACACCGGGCTTGGGTCTACTTCTATATAGGAGCCAACGGCCAAGTCTGTCGGCAATTCGTAAGGGCCGACCACTCGTCGGTGCAGTGCCTCAACATGATTGCCAACAGCAGCCACCATTCGTTTAACCTGATGATACTTCCCTGTAGTAATGCCCAATTCCAGCCTCCCGTTGCCCAGTAAGTTGGCTTTGCTGGCATAAATGATCTCAGGCTCATCATCCAGGTCCACACCTTCCAGCAAGCGTTGCAACTGCAACTCTGTGAATGGGCGCGCGCCGGTCACCTCATAGATTTTCTCCACCTCCTGTTTGGTGCCCACCTTCCCACTTATCAGTCGATGAATAAACTGACCGTCATCTGAAAACAGCAAAAGTCCAGTGGTGTCCACATCCAATCGGCCAGCGGCCTGCAGGCCGCGCTTTATATAGTGCTTTGGCAATAAATCAAATACCGAGGGGTTGTGGCTAGGCAAGTGAGAAGTCTCATAGCCAGCAGGTTTGTGCATCAGCACATACTTGTGCTGGGTGATTTCGAAGCTTTTTCCGTCAATTAACAGGGTGTCTCCCAAAGAAATTTCATCGATTTCAGGGTCGATCTGAATTCCGTCGCGAAAAATCTCAGAATTCCAGAAAATATTTTCACATTCACGACGACTGCCAAGTCCTTGTGATTGCAGTATTTTTACGCTCGGTCTAACTTTCATGTAAGGATTCTTTGAATTTATTTGCCAAAAGTGTTTGACAGGTGGAAAGATGATGTGCATAATCTCGTTTCTCTGCTGCACGACAAGCAGCACGAAACGAAGCAAACAAGCGGTTCTCCAAGGTTTTAAGTAAGCTTGAAGAGCAGCAAGGTTAGCAGAAATTTCGAAGCGATCTTTAACAAGTTAACAGCCGATAAGTGTGGGCACTGACCAGATGGGTTTAAGGTTTGTTCTTTTCTCAAAAAGAATGACTTTGAATCACGATTCAGAGTTAGTGCTCACGGAATAAAGTAAATGAATGTGAAAGCTGTCAAGGCTTTTATAAACATCTACTCCGTCGAGTTTAGTAAATTTTGCAGAGATTAAACTGAAGAGTTTGATCCTGGCTCAGATTGAACGCTGGCGGCATGCCTTACACATGCAAGTCGAACGGTAACAGGTCTTCGGATGCTGACGAGTGGCGAACGGGTGAGTAATACATCGGAACGTGCCCAGTAATGGGGGATAGCTCGGCGAAAGCCGGATTAATACCGCATACGCCCTGAGGGGGAAAGTGGGGGACCGCAAGGCCTCACGTTATTGGAGCGGCCGATGGCTGATTAGCTAGTTGGTAGGGTAAAGGCCTACCAAGGCGACGATCAGTAGCTGGTCTGAGAGGACGATCAGCCACACTGGGACTGAGACACGGCCCAGACTCCTACGGGAGGCAGCAGTGGGGAATTTTGGACAATGGGGGAAACCCTGATCCAGCAATGCCGCGTGTGCGAAGAAGGCCTTCGGGTTGTAAAGCACTTTTGTCAGGGAAGAAATCCTTTGGGCTAATACCCTAGGGGGATGACGGTACCTGAAGAATAAGCACCGGCTAACTACGTGCCAGCAGCCGCGGTAATACGTAGGGTGCAAGCGTTAATCGGAATTACTGGGCGTAAAGCGTGCGCAGGCGGTTGTGTAAGACAGGTGTGAAATCCCCGGGCTTAACCTGGGAATTGCATTTGTGACTGCACGACTAGAGTGTGTCAGAGGGGGGTGGAATTCCACGTGTAGCAGTGAAATGCGTAGATATGTGGAGGAACACCAATGGCGAAGGCAGCCCCCTGGGATAACACTGACGCTCATGCACGAAAGCGTGGGGAGCAAACAGGATTAGATACCCTGGTAGTCCACGCCCTAAACGATGTCAACTAGTTGTTGGGGATTTACTTCCTTGGTAACGTAGCTAACGCGTGAAGTTGACCGCCTGGGGAGTACGGCCGCAAGGTTAAAACTCAAAGGAATTGACGGGGACCCGCACAAGCGGTGGATGATGTGGATTAATTCGATGCAACGCGAAAAACCTTACCTACCCTTGACATGGCAGGAACTTTCCAGAGATGGATTGGTGCTCGAAAGAGAACCTGCACACAGGTGCTGCATGGCTGTCGTCAGCTCGTGTCGTGAGATGTTGGGTTAAGTCCCGCAACGAGCGCAACCCTTGTCATTAGTTGCTACGAAAGGGCACTCTAATGAGACTGCCGGTGACAAACCGGAGGAAGGTGGGGATGACGTCAAGTCCTCATGGCCCTTATGGGTAGGGCTTCACACGTCATACAATGGTCGGTACAGAGGGTTGCCAAGCCGCGAGGTGGAGCCAATCCCAGAAAACCGATCGTAGTCCGGATCGCAGTCTGCAACTCGACTGCGTGAAGTCGGAATCGCTAGTAATCGCGGATCAGAATGCCGCGGTGAATACGTTCCCGGGTCTTGTACACACCGCCCGTCACACCATGGGAGTGGGTTCTACCAGAAGTGGCTAGTCTAACCGCAAGGAGGACGGTCACCACGGTAGGATTCATGACTGGGGTGAAGTCGTAACAAGGTAGCCGTATCGGAAGGTGCGGCTGGATCACCTCCTTTCTAGAGAAAGAGAAGTAGATTCAAGTCTTGAATTTGTTTGGTTTTAGTGCTCACACTTATCGGTTTGTTTAGACGCGAAGATACAAGCAGCAAGAAGAGAGGGCCTTTAAGTGCGGAACGAAAGAACTGTCTAGAGGTCAGGGCCCTGGGGCTGAAAAGTTTACGGGGTCTGTAGCTCAGTTGGTTAGAGCACCGTCTTGATAAGGCGGGGGTCGATGGTTCGAGCCCATCCAGACCCACCATTGGTTTGAAGTTGTTGTAAAACACCTGGGGGTGTAGCTCAGCTGGGAGAGCACCTGCTTTGCAAGCAGGGGGTCATCGGTTCGATCCCGTTCACCTCCACCAAGTTTTAGTGCTGCAAGAAACGTGAAGTTTGTATCGAGTGTTTGAATAAATGGTCTTTGAATAAAAGATTGGCTGTTAGCGGTTAGGCAAGGGATGCAGGAGTTTGCATCGGTTTGCGGTCAAATGAATAAGCGCGTGGTGCTGGGCACTGGGGTGTTTATTCATTTGGCTGTAAGAGTCGCCAGGTCTTCAGGATCTGGACTTGTTCTTTAACAATTTGGAAATGATGAGATATCGAGATAGATACTCCTTTTAACGAAGGTGTAGATATTTTGATTGATGCGATTGCATCATCGTTCTTCTCAAGAAGTGGGTGTGTATTGTTCCTAATACGCACCGGCGCTTGAAATTTAGAATACACACAAACTACTTTGCTTTTTATGGTGATTACAGTGTTGTTCTTGTGAATAACTTGAGCAGGGCTTAACGCTATAGAGTCAAGCGAATAAGTGCACATGGTGGATGCCTTGGCAGTCATAGGCGATGAAGGACGTGGTAGCCTGCGAAAAGCTACGGGGAGCTGGCAAACAAGCTTTGAGCCGTAGATGTCCGAATGGGGAAACCCACCCTTTTAGGGGTATCGCACAGTGAATACATAGCTGTGCGAGGCGAACCTGGAGAACTGAAACATCTAAGTACCCAGAGGAAAAGAAATCAACCGAGATTCCGAGAGTAGTGGCGAGCGAAATTGGATCAGCCTGTACGATTTAGCATTTGAGTTAACAAAACGGTCTTGAAAGTCCGGCCATAGAAGGTGATAGCCCTGTATGTGAAAACTCGATTGTGGAACTAGGCGTACGACAAGTAGGGCGGGGCACGAGAAACCCTGTCTGAACATGGGGGGACCATCCTCCAAGGCTAAATACTCATGACTGACCGATAGTGAACTAGTACCGTGAGGGAAAGGCGAAAAGAACCCCGGGAGGGGAGTGAAATAGATCCTGAAACCGTGTGCATACAAACAGTCGGAGCGGACTTGTTCCGTGACGGCGTACCTTTTGTATAATGGGTCAGCGACTTACATTCAGTGGCAAGCTTAACCGAGTAGGGAAGGCGTAGCGAAAGCGAGTCCGAATAGGGCGTCTAGTCGCTGGGTGTAGACCCGAAACCAGATGATCTATCCATGGCCAGGTTGAAGGTTGGGTAACACCAACTGGAGGACCGAACCCACTAACGTTGAAAAGTTAGGGGATGAGCTGTGGATAGGGGTGAAAGGCTAAACAAATCTGGAAATAGCTGGTTCTCCCCGAAAACTATTTAGGTAGTGCCTCGAGTCTCACTACAGGGGGTAGAGCACTGTTATGGCTAGGGGGTCATCGCGACTTACCAAACCATGGCAAACTCCGAATACCTGTAAGTGCAATCTCGGGAGACAGACATCGGGTGCTAACGTCCGGTGTCAAGAGGGAAACAACCCAGACCGCCAGCTAAGGTCCCTAATATCTGCTAAGTGGAAAACGAAGTGGGAAGGCTAAAACAGTCAGGAGGTTGGCTTAGAAGCAGCCACCCTTTAAAGAAAGCGTAATAGCTCACTGATCGAGTCGTCCTGCGCGGAAGATGTAACGGGGCTAAGCAGATAACCGAAGCTGCGGATGTACACGTAAGTGTATGTGGTAGGGGAGCGTTCTGTAAGCCTGCGAAGGTGTGTTGTAAAGCATGCTGGAGGTATCAGAAGTGCGAATGCTGACATGAGTAGCGATAAACAGAGTGAAAGGCTCTGTCGCCGTAAGCCCAAGGTTTCCTACGCAACGTTCATCGGCGTAGGGTTAGTCGGCCCCTAAGGCGAGGCAGAAATGCGTAGTCGATGGGAAGCAGGTTAATATTCCTGCACCGACGTGTAATGCGATGGGGGGACGGATCGTGGAAAGTGGTCCAGGTGTTGGATATCCTGGTCCCTGCATCATAGAGGACAGTTAGGCAAATCCGGCTGTCATATACTCAAGGGTGTGGGGGGAAGTAGCTACGGCTACGAACCCATTGGAAGTGGTCCCAAGAAAAGCCTCTAAGCTTCAGTTACACGTTGACCGTACCGCAAACCGACACAGGTGGGCGGGATGAGTATTCTAAGGCGCTTGAGAGAACTCAGGAGAAGGAACTCGGCAAATTGGTACCGTAACTTCGGGAGAAGGTACGCCCTTGTAGTTTGACCATGAACAATGGAAGGACGAAGGGGTTGCAATAAAATGGTGGCTGCGACTGTTTAATAAAAACACAGCTCTCTGCAAACACGAAAGTGGACGTATAGGGAGTGACGCCTGCCCGGTGCTGGAAGATTAAATGATGGGGTGCAAGCTCTTGACTGAAGTCCCAGTAAACGGCGGCCGTAACTATAACGGTCCTAAGGTAGCGAAATTCCTTGTCGGGTAAGTTCCGACCTGCACGAATGGCGTAACGATGGCCACACTGTCTCCTCCTGAGACTCAGCGAAGTTGAAGTGTTTGTGATGATGCAATCTCCCCGCGGCTAGACGGAAAGACCCCATGAACCTTTACTGTAGCTTTGCATTGGACTTTGAACCGGTTTGTGTAGGATAGGTGGGAGGCTTTGAAGTGGGAACGCCAGTTCTCATGGAGCCATCCTTGAAATACCACCCTGATCTGTTTGAGGTTCTAACCTTGACCCATTATCTGGGTCGGGGACCGTGCATGGTGGGCAGTTTGACTGGGGCGGTCTCCTCCTAAAGAGTAACGGAGGAGCTCGAAGGTACGCTAAGTACGGTCGGACATCGTACTGATAGTGCAATGGCATAAGCGTGCTTGACTGCGAGACTGACAAGTCGAGCAGGTGCGAAAGCAGGACATAGTGATCCGGTGGTTCTGTATGGAAGGGCCATCGCTCAACGGATAAAAGGTACTCTGGGGATAACAGGCTGATACCGCCCAAGAGTTCACATCGACGGCGGTGTTTGGCACCTCGATGTCGGCTCATCTCATCCTGGGGCTGTAGCCGGTCCCAAGGGTATGGCTGTTCGCCATTTAAAGAGGTACGTGAGCTGGGTTTAAAACGTCGTGAGACAGTTTGGTCCCTATCTGCCGTGGGCGTTGGAAATTTGAAGGGGGCTGTTCCTAGTACGAGAGGACCGGAATGGACGTATCTCTGGTGTACCGGTTGTCACGCCAGTGGCATTGCCGGGTAGCTAAATACGGAAGAGATAAACGCTGAAAGCATCTAAGCGTGAAACTTGCCTTAAGATAAGATTTCCCTGAGGACTTGATCCTCCTGAAGGGCCGTTGAAGACCACGACGTTGATAGGCTGGGTGTGGAAGTGCAGTAATGCATTAAGCTAACCAGTACTAATTGCCCGTGCGGCTTGGCTCTATAGCATTGAGCCTTGCTTAAAAGATACGCACATGAAACAACACAGTAAATCTACCCGGGGCTAGACCTTAGCCTCAATAAAAACCAAGGTAGTTTGTTTGAAATAGATATACCCGCAACACGCATCAACAAGATAGCAGCGCTGTCTCAAAGATAACTCATCAGTTCCAAATCGAGCCAATCAGCCGCAACGCTGGTTAGCTAACAAGTAAGTGCAATCAAGGCACCGCACTTACAGCCAACCCTCTTTGCCTGACGACCATAGCAAGGTGGTACCACCCCTTCCCATCCCGAACAGGACCGTGAAACGCCTTAGCGCCGATGATAGTGTGCATTCGCATGTGAAAGTAGGACATCGTCAGGCTCTCCAATTCCAAAAAACCCCGCTCTCAATACCTGAGGCGGGGTTTTTTTTATTTCAGGTCCATCCTGAATATCTATTGCGATTAAATATTGATGTTTAAGTTACAAAATTAAGTTACAAAAAAACCAGCTCATCTTTGGGGCTGGTTTTTGTTCCGATCACGCGGCAGCGCGAGTAAAACATTGTTTGATAAAACAGAGCCTATTTAAGGACACTGCAGTTGGTGCTGACCGATACCAATACTTTCCCAAGGGCGGGGAGGGAGCGTGGATCAAGTGATTTGCCCGTATTTAGAAATGCCACGGAAATATCTCTTGATGGGTCTGCCCAAGTAACAATGTTGATTAGACCGAGGTGCCCAAATGCTTTTCGAGCTTTTATGCCAAACAAAGAGAAAACATTTTCCCCAAGCATAAATCCGGTTGAAAACCGAATTGGGATCATGAGTGTTTGGTCGATGGTTAAAGGGCCAGCTGGCCGGGTGGCCAGTTTCACTGTGCTTGCTTCGAACATTTGATTGCCGTTGTAAACACCACCATCCAGCATCATTTGATAAAAGCGACTCACCTCGTCTGCGGTTCCGTAAATATTACCTGCGGGAATGCTGGCGTCCATAAAACCGGAGCTGTTGGAAATGGTAGCTATTTTCTCAAATTCAATGTTTAGAGCTCGTTTAGCCAGCACGTTGATGGGAAACACCGGTGTTGCACCTGTGCTGTAGTTGAACGCGGCCAGTTCTTGATGTTTTTTCTGAAGACCATAGGTGAGGTATTTCGCACCCAGCGGTTTTGCAATGAATTCTTGCAAAGCGGATTCCACGGATTTACCAGTGATTCTCTTTACCAATTCACCCAGAATGTAACCTCCAACAATAGCGTGATAAGCCTGTTGGCTGCCGTCGCCTCGGTTCGTGTACCCGGAGTTAATCAAGTCAATAACACTGTCCCATTTGAAAAGCAATGAAGGGTGTGGGTTGCTTATCGGTATTTGAGGGACGCCTGCACGATGTGACAGAACTTGTGCAATGGTGATATTTTCTTTCCCATTGCACGCAAATTCGGGAATGTACTTTCCGATCGTGTCATTGAGTTCAAGTTTCCCCTGCTCGCATAGTTTGTGAACCAGCATCGCGGTAATGGCTTTGGACGCGGAGAACAGACAAATTGGTGTGTCTGGTGTCATTAACACCTGCTCGACATCCTGGTCTGGATGATTTGGGGGTGGGTTGCCCCTAGCATGTCCAATTGAGCGCTTGAGTACAATTTCGCCTTGACGGCGCACAACCATGGTCATTCCAGGTTGTAAACCAGTTCTGTAAAAGCTTTCGACACTGTTCCAGATGGCCTCGATATTGTCGCGAGTCATGCTGACGTCATAGGGGCTGGTTTCTGCTTTGGAGTCGATTTGGGTAACTGATCCAACGTTTCGTGGAATCGACACGGTATTTGTTTTTTTAAACATAAATTTGGCTTGTCTCGTCGTTGTAAGTATTTGTGTAACTTACAAGTATCATTCCAAGCCAAAGTCCAGGTCAATTGAGTTTTTAGGGCGAACTCTCTAGCCTTGTTCAGGATTTGAAGCGCTCAGATTGTTTTTTTGATGCAGTTCTCGCATGAATTGATCAATTGGTTTGGTGGTGCTGCCTTTGAAAAACAGAAGTGGAGACAGGGTGCCAATCAGGGTAATGTGGTCTGTCCCTTCAATACTTTCCACTTTGGATTGATTGCCTGCTGACTGTAACGCTTGGTGTAGTGCATTCGTGTTTCGCTCGATACTGACCAAGGTGTCACTTTGGGGCGCCAAGAGCAGTGCGGGGACATTGCGACTCCCCGCGTAGTCAATCGGTTGCGATTTAGGGGGGTAGTCGGGGTGATTGAACACAGGCTGCACATCCGTGTCTTTGATGGGATAAATATTGTAGGCACCAGCCAACCCAATTAATCCTTGGACACTGGTTTGGTGTTCAAGGCCGGCAGCGTTGAGCCAGCGAGGATCAAGTGCCAGCATGGCAGCGTTGTAGGCCCCGGCACTGTGACCCATCAAAACATATTGTTGCGATGGATTCAGATTCTTGTACTCGGGCTTCTGAAGTTCTTTTTTCAGGTGAGCAATACTTTGTGCGCCATCTTCCAAAAAATCAGGATATTGCACTTCAGGGTACAAGCGGTAGTTGGGTACGGCGGTGATGTAGCCCATGGATGCGAGGCGCCGGCCAACAAACTCGTACTCAGATTTGTCGCCCCGATTCCAACTGCCCCCATAGAAGAAGACGACAACTGGTGTGTGGTTGAACTCTTTATTGGCATTGTTGGGCAGATACAGATCGTATTTCAGCTTCGGATGCGCACCAAACGCAATGTTTTCTTTCACTTCTGCGGTGTAAATTTTTGACACTGAGTTAACCACTTGAAGCGCTGAACAGCCGCCCAAGAGGATTAGCGGGATGACTTTAAGTGTACGTAGTAGATTCAGTGTCGATTTCATGGGGTGCTACAGTAGTATGCACAGACAGTGCTGATTGTGGGTGATGCTTTATATTAAACAGAATTTGAACGCAGGATAATGACGATGGTAACAATTGACAAGAACAAGCCGGTGTGTGTTACAGGGGCTTCAGGGTATATCGCCAGTTGGATTGTGAAGGATTTGCTCGACAAAGGGTTTGTGGTGCACGCGACTGTGCGTGATTCGAACAAAGCCAGTTCGGTTGCGCATCTTTGGAAACTGGCGGAAGGCTCCAAAGGCACGTTGAAGTTGTTTGATGCCGATTTGATTCAGCCAGGAAGTTTCAAGGCTGCTATTGAGGGATGCGAGTTGGTGATCCATACGGCCTCTCCTTTTGTGATCAAGGGGTTTACTGATCCCAATGAAGCACTGATTCGTCCAGCTGTAGAGGGCACTGAGAATGTCTTGAAATCTTGCAATGAGGTGGAAACGGTTCGAAGGGTGGTGTTGACCAGTTCGGTTGCTTCTATTTATGGGGATGCAGTCGAAATTTTGAAAGCACCAGGTGGAATTTTCACGGAGCAACTTTGGAACAACACCAGCAGTGAAGGTCATCAACCTTATTCTTACTCAAAAGTGATGGCCGAGCGCAAGGCTTGGGATGTGTGCAAAAGCCAGTCTCGCTGGGACTTGGTAACAATCAATCCAAGTTTGGTGATGGGGCCTTCATTGACCACCCAAACCCAGTCAACGAGTATTGATGTAATGCGCGACTTGGGCAGTGGACGGCAGCGTACAGGTGTACCAATGCTTGAGTTCGGTGTTGTTGACGTTCGCGAGGTGGCGACAGCGCATGTACTGGCTGGTTTTGATTCCAATGCGGAGGGGCGCTACATTCTGAGTGCGCACACTGCCAGTTTGTTGCAAATGGCAACGATTTTGCGTACGCGTTTCCCGAGGTATCCCCTGCCCACCAAGCAGTTGCCCAAGTTTTTGGTGAAACTTGTTGCGCCGATTGCTGCGGGAGTGAGTCGTGAATTTATTCAGAAGAATGTGGGCTATCACTTGCGTTTCGACAACAGCCGGTCGGTTAATTTGTTGGGTGTGAAATACCGGCCATTGATCGAAACGTTGTGCGATCACTTTGCTCAAATGATCGATGATGGTTTACTCAAGCGGCGTTAATTGTTGTTGAGATGAGGCCCTGCTCCCACAGATGCAGGGCTTTTTTGCGTTCGTTTTGCCAACGGTACTGCCCCAGTTCTCCGGTGGCTTGTATGACCCGATGACAGGGGATTAAAAAAGCGACCGGGTTCTTGGCGATCGCACTTCCTACAGCACGGCTTGCAGATGGTTTGCCGATTGATGCGGCAATTTGCTGATAGCTTGCAAGTTGTCCGATGGGCAGGTGGATCAAGGCCTGCCAGACCAGGAGTTGAAATGGTGTACCGCGCAGGTGCAAATACAGATCACCCGTTTGATGGCCCGTAGGGTGAAAAAGTTGTTCAACAAGTGCTTCTGTTTTTGAGCTGGACTCGACAAAAGTTGCCTTGGGATATAGCCCGCGAATTTCTCCCTTCCACTGGTGATAAGTCAATTCAGCAGTTTCAAACTCAAGGCTGTTGATGCCTTTGGCCGTGAGGCAAACGAATACTTGACCGAACGGACTGGGCGCATGCCCAATTGTGAATACTTGGTTAAGGCCCTCATTTTTAATCTCGCCAGGCGTAAGCGCTTCGAACTTCAACATGAGGTGGTGAAGTTTGCTACTGCTGGAGAGACCGAGTGCCAGGCTTGTGTGGAGCATACTTTTTCCCGAGGAAATAAGTTTGCGAGCATGGTCTTTTTGCAGACAGTGAAAGAACTGTTTGGGACTGATTCCGGCCCACTCGGTGAAGGTGCGTTGCAAGTGATACGGCGACGTATTCAAGTGCTTGGCCAGTATGGCCAATTTGGGTTCAATCCCGGTGTGTTCTGTTGCAAAGTTGCTTGCATGTTGTTCCAGAACTTGAATTGCTTTCGCAATGAGTTTGTATTGCTTGTGGGTTTCAAATTGTGTCACGGCAATGTTCTGAATGGTTATTCACTTTGTCAGTGTGGTTCCTACTGCTTGTTGGGGCAATCTGTTTCTTGCGCAAATTTAAACTTGGGCGCACAGTGGGAATCGAAATTTACTCACAAGTTACATGGATTTTTGCAAGTGCTTTTCTATTTCTTGTGGGTATTGTTCGATTTGTGAATCTAAATGGAGTGTGTCTTAGTATGAGGGGTAACTATTACACACTTTAGATTAGTTATCGCACTATCTATTCAAGAGGCCAGCAAGGCCCTGAGGAGACATACATGGCCGGTTTTCTGCCCAAGAATTCCACATTGAAATTCGCTGTTCTATCTGCGCTGATGTCCATGCACGGTTTGTCTGTTGCTGCCGGTGCCTTTGAGGGGCCTGCAGGCATTGAGGGCCGATGGGCGATGGAAGTGACGGTGGGAGCATCCATGCGAACGAAGGACGCTGACGAGTCCTTGGTATTCATCGGCAATGGTGGCAAGGCTTCGAGTGGTACGGTTGACGACGGTAATTTGAATTACAGCAAGGGTGATGTGTTCAACGCCGTGGCCAAGGCTGTAGGTGAACTCGAGCTTAAAAAAGACAACTACGGTGTTTTCATTCGTGCCAAAGCCTTCTCGGACTTTCACAACAGAAGCAATAGGGTACCGCACGGTTCATCTAACAACGGCTTCAGGCCCAATGAACCTTTGAATGACAACGGGTTTGACAAAGGTACGAAATTCGAAGACGCACAGTTTCTGGATGCATATTTCTTCGGTAATTATGAGCCCTTGGGCAAGCCTCTGACCCTGAAAATCGGTAATCAGGTGGTGACATGGGGTGAAGCTTTGTTTGTGTTGGGTGGTGTGAACCAGTATTCCAACTTTGACTCGGCTGCGCTTCGTCGCCCGGGTGCGCAGCTGAAAGAGGTGTTCCTCCCCATTCCCCAGATCTCTGCGAACATTCAGGCAACAGATGAGCTGTCTCTGGAAGGTTTTGTTCAGTTGAACCATGAAAAGGTGGTTGCGGATGGTTGCGGCACTTTCTTTTCACAGGCTGATTTGTTGAACTGTAATTTCCAGGGTGCCCCAATCAACCCAGGTATCTTGAGCACCCCGGTGGGTGACATCGATTTCACTGGCTATGATGATCAACAGAGTTTTTCAGGTGGGGGCACAATTACTGCTGGCGGTATTCCAATCGATACCACGCTGTTTTCGGGTCTGGGTCCCTTGGCGGGGCTTTTGGGCGGTATCACGGGTTTGCCAGCTGACCTGAGTAGCTTGAATTTCCGGATGGCCCAATTGGCAGATCGCAGGCCCAAAGATTCTGGGCAGATTGGTTTGTCTGGTCGCTACTATGCGGGCGAAATTGGCACTGAGTTCGGCGCTTACATTGTGAATTATCACCAGCGTATTCCCAATCTGTCCTTGAAGAAAACACCATCCGGATTTGACGGTTCCTTATTCAACGGGCTAGAACTAGCAGGTCAGAGTGTGGTGAATCCACTGTCGTATTTCTTTGATTACGGATCAGAGAATATTCAGGTTGCGGGCCTGTCTGCCGCAACCGAGTTGTTTGGTTACTCTGTATTTGGTGAGGTTAGTTATACCAAGGATTTCCCTGCCGCGTACAACACCGCAGATTTGTTGAAAGGTGGTGCAACTGGGGATGGTCCTTTGGCGCGCTATGGCGACAATGCGCAGTTCCCGGTTGGTTCGATTTTGCCCGGCTCCAAACCGTTGGATAAAATTCAGGCGCAGATGTCAACGATTGCCTTGTTTCCTCGTCGATTGGGAGCAAGCCAGGTTGCTGTAATTGGCGAGATTGGCGCTCAAATGTGGCGCGGAATTGGCGATCCCTTCACCAGCGAGCGCTTTGGCCGTTCGCCTGCTTTTGGCGCTGGGGCCCATGCGACGTATAACGGTGGCGATTGTAATGCAGGCGTCAATCCGAATTCCCAGAACTGTGTGGTCGACGGCTATGCAACTGAAACTGCGTTTGGCTATCGGATTTTGTCCGTTGCGCAATATCCTGACGCCATTTTCGGGGTTACTTTGGCGCCTCGAATTTTCTTCTCGCATGACTTCAAAGGTTATTCCGCCGATGGCGTTTTTCTGGAGGACCGCATGAATTTGGGTGTTGGCGTTCGGGCCGAGATCCAGTCTGCGCGATATTTTGCTGAAATGAATTACAGCATGTTCAATGACAAGGCTTATTTCGATCCATTCAAAGACCGCGACTTTCTGTCTTTGGTAGTGGGCGCCAACCTGTAAAAGGTGGAATCAGAGGGTGAGCCATTCAAGAGTTGTTTTTAGGAGAGTATTGAAATGAAATTGATGAAGATCACGCAGTTGGCCGTGTCCATGGCATTGTTGGGCTCTGCCTCAGCGGTGCACGCACAATCGGCTGATTTTTCAAAGTTGGGCACTACTCTGACACCGATTGGTGCAGAGAAAGCGGGTAATGCTGCGGGTACGATTCCAGCGTGGAACGGTGGCTTGAGCAAGCCACCCGCAGGATTTGATCCCGCCAAAGGTTATGTTGACCCATTTGCGGCTGATAAGCCCACCTTGACCATTACTGCCGCCAATATGGAGCAGCACAAAGACAAGTTGGCACCAGGGCAAATGGAGATGATGAAGCGTTATCCCAGCTACAAGATTAACGTTTATCCGACTCAGCGAACAGCTGCTTACCGAGCGGACGTTTACAAGTTTGCCAAGGAAGAAGCTGCGGGCATCAAACTGGCAGAGGGTGGTAACGGTATTCTGAATTTGAAGAAGTCCAATGTGCCTTTCCCGATTCCGACCGATGGTATTCAAGTGATCTGGAATCATTTGATGCGTGATTTGGGTGGCTCGATCACTCGTTATTCTGCAGACTTCCCAGTTCAAACCAATGGAAGTTTCACTGTGGGCAAGCGTACGGAAACAATTTCCTATGCGTCTTTCATGACAGATCCCGAACCTAACCGAATCTTCTATTACCTGAATCAAACCACAGCACCTGCGAACGCAGCTGGTGAGGTGGCCTTGGTACACGAGCCTTTGAATCAGGTGCAGGAGCCTCGCTTGGCCTGGCAGTACAACCCTGGGCAGCGTCGAGTGATTCGCGCACCTGAACTGGCGTATGACTCACCAGGTATTGGTGCTGATGGCTTGCGGACCAACGATGACTTCAACGGTTTCAATGGCTCACCAGATCGCTACAACTGGAAGCTGGTAGGCAAGAAAGAAATGTATGTGGCCTACAACAACTTCAAGTTGACCAGCAAGGCTTTGAAGTACAGCGACATCATCAAGCCGAATCATGTGAACCCCGACCATTTGCGTTACGAGTTGCACCGCGTTTGGGTGGTAGAGGCCACATTGAAGCCCGGCGCTCGTCATATTTACTCCAAGCGTGTGTTCTTTATTGATGAAGATTCATGGGCTGTTTTGCACGCAGACCAGTACGACGCACGTGGTGGCTTGTGGCGTGTGCGCGAGGTATATGGCGTTCAGTTGTATGACGCACCTGCGTTTGGCCCCGCTGGTGAGGTGATTTACGATTTGCAGGCACGCCGATATTTGGTCAATGCATTGACTAACGAAGAGAAGCCCGTGGAATTTGGCAAGAAGTACACCACCGCTGACTTTTCGACTGCAGCATTGCGTCGCATGGGTAGGTAATGATGTTTCAGTGTGTTTGGAGCAAGTGTGCTCCAGGCACCTGAGGTTTAAATTTTTTGCAACCCAGAGATATCACTTCTCTGGGTTTTTTAAATTGGAGATGGCATGAGAAAGCCACTGCTGCGCGCAACTTTAGTCGCTTTGAGTTTGTGTGCAAGTCAATTCAGTTACGCATTTAAAGATCCCTTGGATTTACCTGCAATTCAGGCACCAAAGGCCGCGAAGGCTTTGTCGCTCAATGCGACTTCCCAAGGCAGTAATGTGCTGATGGTGGGTGAGCGGGGCATTATATTGAAGCGGGACTTTGCCGCTGGCGATGTTGCGCAGGGTGTGAAGGACAACGAAGGCAAACTGTGGATTCAAGCCAAGGTGCCTGTGTCAGTCAATTTGACGGGTGTTCAGTTTGTGAATGACAGTTTGGCCTTTGTGGTTGGTCACGATGGCGTGGTGCTGAAGTCGACTGATGCTGGTGCAAGTTGGACCAAAGTGTTTGATGGCAACAAAGCCAATGAGCAAGTGGTTGCTGCCGCGAAGAAGAAAATGGATGACATGCAGAGTCGATTTGATGCTGCAAGTGTGGCTGAACAGGACAAGATGAGTGAAGCCTTGGAGGCAGCAACTTTTGCATTTGAAGATGCTGAAGCGGGCGCCCGGTTTGGCCCGGCACGCCCGATGCTCGATGTGTGGTTTAAGGATGAAAATACCGGGTGGGTGGTTGGCAGCTACGGACAGATTTTTGAAACCAAAGACAGCGGCGCGACCTGGACCCTGATTGCGAATCGCTTGGACAATCCCGATTTTCGCCATTACAACGGTTTATATGGCGATGAAACAGGGCTGATGTTGATTTCAGGAGAAGCCGGCCGAGTGTACATTTCCAATGATTTTGGCGCGACTTGGACACGCTCGGACACAGGTTACAACGGCCATTTTTACGGTACCGCGGTACTGCGCAATGACGAAGGGCCGCCCATTGTTTTTGCATATGGTTTTGGTGGAAATGTTTACCGCTTGGGTGCGGGTGCGAGTGCTTGGTGGCAGCTACAAAGCCCCAGCAAGGAAAGTTTTGTTCAGGGATTGACCCTTGGAAAAACTGTTTTGTTTGTCGACCAGAAGGGTCGCTTGGTGCGTACCGATGAGTCGGGCACTACGTTGAAAATGGTGAGCGCTACAGAGGGTAAGCCTGTCACTGGCATGGCCCTTGTAAACAACACCTTGGTATTGAGTGGCCAGAACGGCCCTAGAACCCTTGCGCTGCCACGCTAACTGGAAGAACTGTCATGAGCAATCAAGAAGAATTGGGTAAGGTCGAACGGTTTTTTGAGTCGATTTTGTTTGGGCATCGCAAACTGGTGATCGCCGTGTTTGCTGTGTTGTCGGTGTTTTTTGCTTACCATGCGGTGCAGTTAAAGCCTGACGCATCATTTCAGAAAATGGTGCCTGTGACGCATCCATTTATTGCAAATTACTTGAATTACGAGAACGAGCTACGCCCGCTGGGTAACGTGCTCCGTATTGCAGTTCACAACAAGAACGGTACTATTTACGAGGCGGAGTTTCTTGAGAAACTTCGCTTGATCACTGATGAGGTTTTTTACATTCCTGGCGTTGATCGTGGCAATTTGAGTTCGATCTGGACGCCCAACGTAATGTGGCGGCAAGTGACCGAAGAGGGGCTGCGGATGGGGCCCGTCATTGGTCAGGGTTTTTCGGGTTCTCCTGAACAAATTGAGGCTGTCAAAGCCAACGTGGAACGTTCTGGACGTATCGGTTCTCTGGTTTCGAATGATCAGCGTTCTGCAATTATTTTGGCGCCGCTGCTGGAGGTTGATCCCGACACTGGTGAGAAGTTGAGCTATGGCAAGTTGTCAGCGCAGATTGAAGAGGTGGTGCGGGACAAATACCAAAGCGACGATATTTCGATTCACATCACTGGTTTTGCGAAAGTAGTGGGTGACTTGATCGACGGATCCAAAGACATTGCCGGCTTTTTCGCGATCACGTTCGTACTTACCGTGATCTTGTTGCTTTGGTATTCCCGTTGCTGGAAGAGTACCGCAGCCACTATTTTTTGTTGCTCGCTTGCGGTGATTTGGCATTTGGGCTCAGTGAGCTTGTTGGGGTTTGGACTTGATCCTTACTCCATACTTGTTCCGTTTTTGACATTTGCGATTGGTGTGAGCCATGCGATTCAGAACGTGCGAACCATGGCATCTGAACGTTTTCATGGAGCGGACAAAGTAGACGCTGCGAAAGCAACTTTCCACCTTTTGTTCATTCCTGGTTCAGTGGCTTTGCTGGCCGATGCTGTAGGTTTCTCCACTTTGCTGGTGATTGAGATCGGAGTTATCCGTGAATTGGCGATCAGCGCCTCAATTGGTGTGGCAGTGATTATTTTCACCAAGATGTTCTTGTTGCCAGTGCTGATGAGTTATACGGATGTGACCGAGCGTGGTTTGAAGCAGGTTGCCAAGCAGGAAGCCAGTAAGCACACAGTGTCACACCTTCTGTCTCGCTTGACTGAAAAGAAGGTAGCTTATGGCGTCAGTGCGGCAGCAGCGCTGATTTTGGTGGCGGGTTTGTTTGCCTCGGCCGACATCAAGATTGGTGACTTGGACCCTGGTGCACCAGAACTTCGTCCTGACTCACGATACAACCAGGATGTGAAGTTTCTGGTCGAGAACTACTCCACCAGCTCGGATGTGTTTGTGGTGATGGTGGAGACACCTGCGGGTGAATGTGGCGCATACCCTGTGGCCTCAGTGGTAGATCGTTTCCAGTGGGAAATGGAAAACCTGGAAGGAGTAGAAGGCACGGTTTCTCTGTTCACTGTGATGAAAAACATCATTGCCGGTTTCAATGGTGGTAATCCGAAGTGGTTGGCCATTTCCCGTGATCGCTTCATTTCAAATGGTGCGCACAAGAATATTCCCACCACTTTGTATAACTCCGAATGTTCGATGACACCCGTGATTCTGTTTTTGTCTGATCACAAAGCTGAGACGCTTGAGCGTGTGGTGGCCAAGGTACAGGCTTTCGCTGCAGAGAATGATTCCGCAGATGCCAAGTTCATTCTTGCGGCCGGCAACAGCGGCATTGAAGCGGCAACCAACATTGTTGTGGAGCAGGCTCAGAAAACGATGTTGCTGTTGGTGTATGGCATCGTGGGGGCTCTGGTTTGGTGGGAGTTCAAGAGTTTCCGCGTGATGCTCGCCATCATGATTCCCCTGTTCATTACAGAGGTGTTGTGTAAGGTGATCATGGTGCAGCTTAATCTGGGCATCAAGGTTGCTACGCTGCCTGTAATTGCCTTGGGTGTAGGTATCGGGGTTGACTATGGTATTTATATTTACAACCGACTTGAAAGTTTCCTGGCCAAAGGATTGAATTTTAAGGATGCCTATTTTGAAACCCTGCGTTCAACCGGAGTGGCTGTTGCCTTGACCGCGGTTACTCTAGCGCTGGGTGTGTTCACTTGGGCATTCTCTGCGATCAAGTTCCAGGCGGACATGGGCCTGCTTTTGGCATTCATGTTCTTGTGGAATATGGTGGGTGCCGTGGTGCTTATTCCCGCGCTGGTGCGTTTGTTCGCCTTTGGTGCGGTGAAAAAGAGGTTTGGCCCTTCAGTGGAAGCGCCAGGCCGATAATTGGTGTTGTCACGAACTCAAGGGCAGCCTGGGCTGCCCTTTTTTTATGGCCACCGGTTTGTGGTAACCTCCACAAATCGCCTTCATTTGCCAATTTCTGCCATGCAGTTTCCAGCCCTTCCCACAATTCCTCATCCATTGCAGTTCAAGTCAGTCACATTCACTGCATTGCAGCCTGGTCCAAAATTGATCGTGCTGGGGGCAGTGCATGGTAACGAGGTATCGGGCAGCAAGGCTATCCTGAAAATGATTCAGGAGTTTGAGCTTGGTGAACGCTTGCTGATCAAAGGGCAGCTGACTTTTGTGCCGATTACCAACCCTTTGGCTTACAACCGCAAACAGCGCAATGGCGATAGAAACCTGAACCGCAATTTGACGCCGACCAACAGCCCGGTTGATTTTGAAGACCATGTGGCGAATTGGCTTTGCCCCTTGCTGGCTGCGCATGACGTGTTGCTGGACATACACAGTTTTCAGAAAGGGGAAGTGCCTTTCGCTTTATTTGGACCAAAGAACAACAACAGCACACTTGAGTCTTTCAAGCATGAGAGCGCTGAGCGTAGTTTGGCCTTGCGACTGGGAGTGAGTCGATTTGTAGACGGCTGGCTCGACACCTATGCCAAAGGTGTTTCGAACCGTGTTGCTTACTTGAAGGCGACGGGTCAATCGGGTGAGGGTTTAAATACAGATCCGCGTTATGGCATGGGGACCACGGAGTGCATGCGCTCCAGCGGTGGATATGCAGTCACACTGGAGTGTGGTCAGCATGATGATCCTTTGGGTCCGGATGTGGCTTACCGTGCCATCTCCAACACCTTGCTTCATCTGGAATTGATTGAAGGGCCCTCGGTGCCACCGGTGAGTGAGTATCAACACCTTAGTTTGGTCGAGGTAAACGATAAGCAGCATTTTGACGATCAGTTTGTACGTGCTTGGTCCAGTTTTGATCCCATACGCAAAGGCGAGTTAATCGGCATCCGACAGAGCGGGGAAGAGGTGAGGGCCAGTCGGGATGGATTTATTGTTTTCCCGAACACTTTGTCGCAGGCCGGTCAGGAGTGGTTTTACGTGGCTGTGGCCAATCAATAACCCCAAATGGGGGGAAACTAAGTAATTTTTCCTAATAAAACGCATCAAATGCCTACAAACAAGTGATTGAAATATATCACTTTCCGGATTGAGTCTTTGCTTTGCTTTTGTTTAAATTGAGCCTTGGTACTAGGGCATTGAGCAACAATGAGCGGCATTCAAAATCAAATTTCGGATCAAACAATCCAAGCCGTTGCGCTTTTGGGCGGAGCCACTGCCCAGTCCTACAGCGCGGTCAGCTTGAATGTTTCGCCAGTAGCGCCTGATTTGCAACATGCAGATGCCAGCCTGCCCACTCCCGATTCGACTGATAAAAGCGCTGGAAGTGACACCGAGTCTACTTTGCAGTCTCTGGAGAAGTTGTTTATTGACACTTTCTCCCCTGTGGTGACTTCACGACCTGTGTCTTCGAATACACCTGAAGAATTAATTGAGTTGCCCAACGGTTTCGTCCAACCAGATATTCAGAACCCCGAATTGATGTCTCGCTTCGAAGGTTCGTCGCTGGAAGATGAGGGTACGTTTGGAATTCAACAAACAGGATTTTCTGGGACTACCCTGATTACAGACGAACTACCCGAGACTCTTGGGACGGTGGGCGCTGGATTTTCACTGCTTGATTTTATCGAGCAGGCCATAGCGCAGGCCGAGGCCTCTCAACAAGAGTTCGGCGAGACTTTTGATGGCGGCCGGCAGGGTGAGTTTCGCGAATTGTTGGTGGATACCGGCATGGCGGTGGGGTCCGGGATTCGCGAGTTTCTGCAAGAGAATGTTGCTGGTGTGGGGCGCGAACTGGTGTCTTCATCAATCGATGCCACGGGTGTTGAGTTGCTTGATCCAATTGCCGAGCCCTTGCTCGGTGTTGACTACTATGCCAAGTCAGCCGAAGTGTTGAACGGTTTGTTGGATGCCGTAGCACAGCCGATTGGTTCAATTGCCTTGCCTCAGGTAGGTCCTTTACTTGCCGATCCCCGCGAGGAGCTGTCTGCTTATCTAGGCTAAATTTGTAGTCTTTTTAAAGGCGTAAAAGACCGGTTTTATCCCCCTTCCTAAGGATTTGATTCGTTTGTACTTGGTTCAGAATGAAGATTGAACCACGTCAACGGTCAATCCACCCATGAATTACAACAACGAACGAACCCCTGGCGAATCATCCACCGAGATGATTGAAATTCTGCTTTTTTCCCTGGGCGGTCAGGAAATTTTCGGCTTGAATGTATTCAAGATTCGGGAAGTCACTGAGCTGTCGCAGGTCACCCAGATTCCCGGGCAGCAAGGTGCCATGAACGGAGTAATTTCGCTGCGCGGACAAGTGTTGCCTGTTGTCTCGCTTGGAGATGCGATTGGCATGTCCACCGGCGAACCCAACTCCAAAATGATTATTTCTGAATTTGCGTCCCGTTCAGTTGCTTTCGCGGTGACCGATGTCGACAAAATCATTCGGGTGCCTTGGTCTGATGTAAAGCCTCCGCAAAAGTACGATTCTGAAGAAGGATCCGTTTTCGGCGTGGTGATGCTCGAAGATGGCAGCCTGGTGTCTTTGGTGGACATTGAAAGCGTGTGTCACCGCGTGTTGCCTGAAAAAGATGCGACACCTGTGACCACTGGTTTTGAATTGAACAAGGCTGGGCCTGTGTTTTTTGTGGATGATTCGATTGTGGCGCGACGAAAAATCAGCGAAGTGCTGGACACCATGGGTTTGAAACACAGCCATGCGGTCAACGGTGTTGAGGCCGAGCAAAAGTTGTTGGCCATTGCTTCCAGTGCCAATCAGAATTCAGAAGAATTGGAAGAGCGGGTTTCTTTGGTGTTGGTCGACGAGGAAATGCCCATCATGGATGGCTGCACCTTGACCAGAAAGCTCAAGGGTGATCCGAGATTCAAGAACATTCCGATCATCATGTACTCGTCTTTAACTTCTGAGGAAAATGCCCGACGAGGTATTGAGGCTGGCGTGAACATTTACGTGAAAAAGTTTGATTCGACTTCACTTTCCAACGCCATCGGTCAGCTTTTGGCACACGCTTGATTCCAAGTCTCGTGGAAGCGCTACACTTCGATCATTCGAAGCGAGTGCTTTTCTGGATTCCAAGAGTCATGTTTGATTTAATCGCGAGTGATCTTCGGTCAAAGGGTTATAGCATTCAAAAGAACGCACTGCCGCGTGGCTTGATCTCTGAACTGTTGGACACTTTTACTGACATACCCTCTGAAGCATTGAAACAGGCTGGTATTGGGCGCGCGCACGGCCAGCAATCGAATGCAGAGATTCGCCGTGACGAAATTGCATGGATCGAAAGCACACATGGCGGCGCTGCGGGTCGCTGGCTTGAATTCAGTGCACAGCTACAGCAATACCTGAATCGCACTTTGATGTTGGGCCTGTTTTCCTTTGAATCTCATTTCGCACATTACGCACCGGGTGCTTTTTACAGAACCCATGTGGACGCGTTCAAGGGACAGGCTAATCGGATCTTGTCGGTGGTGTTGTACCTGAACCCGGAATGGGGCCCAGAAGATGGCGGGGAAATGATCTTGTATTCAGACCTAGGTACGCAGGATGTTCTGGAAACTGTTCAGCCACAGGGTGGAACCCTCGCTGTGTTTTTAAGTGAAGACTTCCCACATGAAGTACTGCCCGCCAAGCGCCACCGATATAGCATTGCCGGTTGGTATCGTGTAAATACATCGAGCACGATGCGTATTGACCCACCTGCCTAGGATGTAGGATGGCGCGGCGGCAGTCTTGTTTACCAGCGCAATAATTTGGGTCCAAGCGCTGCGCCCAATACACCGCACAACGCAATACCCAGTGTGTACCAAACAGCAATGAAAGGTGCGGCTGGTTCGGTGCAGGCCAAAGCATAGGCCAAAGCCGCCAGCGAGCCGGAGAATAATCCGCAGGCCGTGCCGGCAGAAATCAGCTTGGTTGGTGCAAACCCACGCATGGCCCAAAATGAACCAGCCATCACCGGAAGTGACAGCCCCAAAATGGCCCATGGGCAAACCAGCCAGGAGTGTCCCAAGAGTGCGGCGGCGCGTTCAGATGCTGGAGTGCCCAGATAAGAAAGTACCCCCGCCATCAACATCAGCAACACCACTCCAACCACAGCCGATGTGGCCTGTTTGTCGGAGGCGCCCGGTTTCCCAAGGCGAGTGAACAGCCAACCTGCGGCAATAGTCAGTGTGCTGGCGTATCCAATTTTGATCCAGGGGCCTGGCTCAGAAAACATCTCACCGGGTATCAAACCCAGAACACCCAATACGATCGCCGCAGCGATCAGGCCACCCACAACACCGGCGGGTACCAGGCGATTGGCTACCGATACCTTTGGAGCAGGGCCAGCCTGGTTTGAAATCATAGTGATCAGTTCATCAGTTTTCATGTTTCACTCCTGACCAAAGCTGCCAGTTGTTTCAATCCCCGGTGTACTTGTACTTTCAGAGCGGCTACAGATACACCGCTGCGTTCCGAGGCCTCAATCATCGACAGCCCTTCAATCTTGGTGAGCAGAATGGCTTGTCTTTGCAGTTCAGGCAGTTGTTCAAGCAATACTCCCAAATCACGTTTCGAGGGCAGTTCCTCCTGCGTGGCAGGGTGTTGGTCCTCAGTCATGTCGTCAAGAGAATCGTTTAAATTGTCTCGTCGACCACGTCTACGCCATAAATCCACCAGCTTATGCCGCGCAATTGCAAACACCCAACTGCTCACGGGCAATGTCTCGTCATATGTGCCACGTTGCATGTGCAAAGCCAGCAAGGTCTCTTGCACCAAGTCCTCAACCTCGTCGGGCAGGGCTTGAAGCCTGCGACTGTAAAAACGACGTAGACGCTGAGCAATTTTCGACAGCGCTTCCCTGTAGGCTGCGGAGTCTCCGCCTTGCGCGCGCATCCAAAGGGGCTTGAGCGATAGCTCAAAATCATCCTGAGGGGGCACAGTATTGGGTTCGCTAGGAAGGGTCATTCGGTTACAAAGGCATGCTTTTAATTGTTTCAAGACACTACCACACTTCAAATGCGGCCAGCAGCGTGCAGGGTGGTCATGAACGCCTACTATAATGAGGTTCGTATTAAACACTCGCCAGCATTGGGGGAACAACATGTTGCAATCGATCAAAACACGCGCCGCGGTGGCCTGGGGACCAGGTCAACCACTATCAATCGAGGAGGTCGATTTGATGCCTCCCCAAAAGGGCGAGGTTCTCGTTCGCATCGTTGCAACGGGTGTTTGCCACACAGACGCTTACACTTTGTCAGGAGACGATCCCGAGGGGATTTTCCCGGCAATTCTGGGCCATGAAGGTGCTGGAATCGTCGAAGCGGTGGGAGAGGGCGTAACAAGCCTGGCTGTGGGTGACCATGTAATTCCGCTTTACACCGCTGAGTGCCGGGTGTGCAAATTTTGTACCTCGGGTAAGACCAACCTGTGCCAGGCCATTAGGGCCACACAAGGCAAGGGCCTGATGCCCGATGGCACGACGCGGTTTTCCAAAGACGGCAAGCCGATTTATCACTACATGGGTACTTCGACTTTTGCAGAACATACCGTTGTGCCTGAAATTTCACTGGCAAAAATTGATCCCAAAGCCCCATTGGAAAAGGTGTGCCTTCTGGGTTGTGGTGTAACCACGGGCATTGGCGCCGTGCACAACACAGCCAAGGTCAAGGCAGGTGACACGGTGGCTGTGTTTGGATTGGGCGGAATTGGTTTGGCGGCAATTATTGGTGCGGTGCAGGCCAAGGCCGGTCGAATTATCGCAATTGACATCAACGCAGACAAGTTTGAGATTGCCAGGAAATTGGGCGCCACCGATTTTGTGAATCCCAAAGACCACAGCAAACCGGTCCAGGAAGTGATTGTAGAAATGACGGATGGCGGTGTTGACTTCTCGTTCGAGTGTATAGGTAACGTGAATGTGATGCGCTCTGCACTGGAGTGTTGCCACAAAGGTTGGGGTGAATCAGTGATTATTGGCGTAGCAGGCGCAGGGCAGGAAATTTCCACCCGTCCCTTCCAGTTGGTGACCGGTCGAGTGTGGCGTGGTAGCGCATTTGGTGGTGTGAAAGGCCGCACCGAACTGCCGGGCTATGTAAACCGGTTCATGAATGATGAAATTGATCTGGACACATTCATTACCCATACCATGCCTTTGGAGCGCATCAACGAGGCTTTTGATTTGATGCACGAGGGCAAATCCATTCGCACCGTAATCCATTTTTGATATGAAATTACTCAGTAGCGTTCAATGCTTTGGCGGTCTGCAAAACCAGTATGAACACGTGTCTGACGCGCTGAACTGCACCATGCAGTTCAGTGTTTACTTGCCACCCCAAACGCAAGCGGGGCAAAAAGTGCCGGTGGCTTACTGGTTGTCCGGATTAACGTGCACCGATCAAAATTTTGCGACAAAGGCGGGTGCCCAGCGAGTGGCGGCTGAATTGGGCATTGCTGTGGTCATGCCCGACACCAGCCCGCGTGGTGACGGTGTGCCTGATGACCAAGACAAAGCCTATGATTTTGGTTTGGGTGCCGGTTTTTATGTGGATGCGACTGAAGTGCCATGGAGCTCACATTACAAAATGTACAGCTACATCGTTGATGAGTTGCCAGCCCTGATTGAAGAGGGTTTGCCGGTCAGTAAATGTAAATCCGTGTTCGGCCACTCGATGGGTGGGCATGGCGCGCTCACCATTGCATTGAACAACCCAGCCCTTTATGTCGCGGTGAGTGCTTTTTCTCCGATCGTAAGCCCCATGCAGTGCCCCTGGGGGCAGAAGGCCCTGGCGTGGTACCTGGGTAACAACCCTGAAGCCTGGCAGCGTCATGACACTGTGGCGTTGATTCGCTCAGGCGCGCAGCAGCTTCCCATGCTGATAGACCAGGGTTTGGCCGACAATTTTCTTGCTTCGCAATTAAAAACCGAATTGCTGGAGGCTGCTTTAAAGGAAACAGGCTATCAGGCCGAGGTTCGTTACCAGGCCGGGTACGATCACAGCTACTACTTTATTGCCAGCTTCATTGAAGATCATTTGCGTTTCCATGCGCGGTATCTGAAATAGGCGACTTGCGCGTTGTTGAAACCATACAAGAACAGGATGAGATTCAGATGAGCAAATCACTGAGGTTGTCAGAAAAATGGTTTCGACGTGGCCTGTGGCTTGTAGCCGTGGTTTTCGCATGGTTCCTGATTGGTTTGGGGGGCACGCTCGTTGGCGATTTGCCTCAAATTGAGCAAACCCAAACGCTTGAAGATTTCATGGATCCGATCGAACTGAAAACGGTTCGGGAACAAATCCGAAAGACGGAACTGAATGAGCGCGAGGTGAGCGATGCTTTGGAGCAGTCCAGGCTAAAACACAGTGCTGCCGAGGCTGACACCGATTCCGAACGCGAGAAGTTCATGGCTTGGGTAGCCACCCGCAAGGCCACAGCACTTCCCGATCAAGACCAGGAACTGATTGCGAGAACCCAGCGAGTTGACAACTTACAGGCCTTGGAACGGGTTGCTTTGGCACAGCTGGAGATGCAGCAGAAATTGCTGCTGGATGCACAGCAGGCCAACCGAAAAGCTCAATTGCGTTTGAATGAACTGGAACGCGCTGCGCAAGGTGAGTACACCAGTGCCATTCAAAGCCAGGAATTGCGCGTTTTTGCGTATCGCCTTGCTTTAACCCTGCCCCTGCTGCTGGTTGCGGGCTGGCTTTATAAAACCAAACGCCAAAGTACTTATTGGCCATTTGTTTGGGGTTTTATCTACTTTGCCTTGTTTGTATTTTTCGTTGAGTTGGTGCCGTATTTACCCAGTTATGGCGGCTACATTCGCTACATCGTGGGTATTGTCATCACAGTGTTGGTGGGGCGGCAGGCCATTCTTGCCCTGAACCGTTACCTGGAAGAACAACGATTGGCTGAGGAACAGCCGGAAACAAAACGACGTGAAGTTCTGGATTACGACACAGCGCTGGCGCGTTTACTCAAAGGCATTTGCCCTGGCTGTGAACGCACGGTTGATTTGAAAGACACGGGTATTGATTTTTGTCCGCATTGCGGAATAGGTCTTCACGACAAGTGCACAAGCTGTGGCTCTCGCAAAAGTACTTTTTCAAAGTATTGTCACGCCTGCGGTACCAGTGCTCGTTTGCCTGAACCACCAGAGCAAGCCGTATAGCCCTAGTCGATTGCGGGATACTTCAAGGCATTTTTCACCAGTTTTTTCTGGGCAGCATCAATTGGGTTGATTTCAAGCTGGTTGCATATTTGCAGCAGGTAAAGCAGCACGTCGGCCACTTCTTCTTTGACTTCATCCAGCTTGTTGCCTTTGATTTGTCGCGATTCGTCCTCGGTGAGCCATTGGAAGTGTTCCACCAACTCAGCCACTTCGACTGACAAAGCCATACTGAGATTTTTTGGGGAATGGAACTTTTCCCAATGTCGCGCATTGGAAAATTCGATCAATTGTTGTTGAAGTTTTTCTAGGCTGTCTTTGCTCATGACCTGAGAGTATCAAAAAAAACGCCAGCTTGTGGCTGGCGTTTTTCAATTACGCAGTCAGTGATGGGTAATCAATGTAGCCCTCTGGCCCTGGTGCGTAATAAGTTTGCGGGTTGCCCTCTGCCAAGGGTGCGTTCAGTTTCAGGCGCTGTACAAGGTCGGGGTTGGCAATGTAAGCCCGGCCAAAAGAGACTGCATCGGCCCAGCCAGTTTCCAGCGCATTGATTGCCATTTCACGGGTGTAGCCGTTGTTCACAATGTAGGTGCCTTTGAATGTTTTGCGAGCCCATCCATAATCAAAGCCGGGTACATTGCGATCGCCGCCAGTCGAGCCTTCAATCATATGAATGAAGCCGATTCCGCGCTGGTTCAATTGCTCGATCAGATAGCCAAACACTTCTTGAGGATTGCTGTCGCTCAGATCGTTGAATGGCGTAACCGGGGACAAGCGAATACCCACCTTGCCAGCGCCGATTTCCGCGATCACTGCATCCACCACTTCAAGGGCGAAGCGCGCGCGGTTTTCAAAAGAGCCGCCATATTGATCGGTGCGTTTGTTGGCGCCGTCACGCAAAAACTGGTCGATCAAATAACCATTTGCACCGTGAATTTCTACACCATCAAAGCCAGCCTTGATTGCGTTGGCCGCACCTTGGCGATACTCGTTCACGACCACTTTGATTTCTTCAGCGGTCAGTTCATGAGGTACCGGCACGTCTACTTTGCCATTGTGAGTGTAGGCAACCACATTGGGCTTGATTGCAGAAGGCGCAATTGGGTTCAAACCTCCTGTCAGGTCGGGGTGAGTAATTCGGCCCACATGCCAAATCTGGGCAATAATTTTGCTGCCAGCGGCATGAACAGCCTCAGTGATCGGTTTCCAGCCCTGCACTTGGGCCTCGGAATAGATCCCCGGCGTGGCCATGTAGCCTTTCCCTGCTGGTGAAACCTGTGTGCCTTCGCTGATGATCAGACCAGCATTCGCACGTTGCCTGTAATACTCAATGTTCATGTCGCTGCCAGGAATATCTCCGGCCACTTCGTCGGAACGACAGCGTGTCAATGGCGCCATGACAACGCGGTTTTTTACCTCAATGCTGCCAATTTTTCCGGGTTGGAACAGTTTTAAATCATCCACGTTGGCAATTTGTTCATTCACATGTGGGGTGGGTGCATTCATACGTCGGTACTCCTCTTGTGTTGCAGTGCAATGTTGCACATTATGCGTATTCAAAGCCCATAGATCTACGGAACAGTTGTTATAGTATTTATTCCTCATGGGAATATATAAAGGAATCACTACATGGATCGCTTGAGGCTGATGGAAACATTCGTGAGAGTTGTTGAAACAGGTAATTTCTCGGCGGTGGCCCGGCAGGCCCACACCACACAGTCGGCCATCAGCAAACAGGTACAGGCTCTGGAGGCCGATGTTGGCGTGTTGTTGTTGGTGCGATCCACCCGCAGCCATTCATTAACAGAAGCGGGTCGCCTTTACTACCAGCGTTGTAGACAGGTGCTCGATACTCTGGAAGAGGCTCGCAGTGAAGTGCATCGCGCTGAACACGAGGTCAGCGGCCTGCTGAGAGTGGCTGCACCGGTCGCATTTGGCCGAATTCACATCGTGCCCCGGCTCGCGGCATTCTATGCGCGATATCCGAAAATGCGTATTGACCTGCAACTCGACGACAGTTTTGTTGACCTTGTGGCAGCAGGTATCGACGTGGCTTTTCGTGTGGGTGAGTTAAAAGACAGCCGTTTGATTGCCCGACGTATTGGCTCGGTGGCGAGGGCTGTGATTGTGTCGTCATCTTATTTGGCTCGACATGGTGCTCCGCAAAAACCTGATGATTTAAGTGAGCACAATTGCCTGCTTTACACCGGCATCGACAACTTCAATGAATGGACTTTTTACGGCAGTAAAGACAAGGCCATCACGGTGCGTGTGGGCAGCAACTTTCAATCGAACAGTTCCGAAGCAATTCGCCAAGGCGTTCTTGAAGGGCTGGGAATATGCTATTCACCCACCTGGATTTATGGTCGTGATATTCGGGAGGGCAGTGTTAACACGATTTTGAACAACTACAAACCAAGCACTTTACCGCTGAATGTGGTGTATCAACCCGAGCGTCGCCCCTCCATCAAAATCAGCAGTTTTGTTGATTTCTTCACGGAAGCTTTCAACCAAGATCCTGATTTGTCGACTGCGATTCGGTCTTACAAAGCTTAAGTAAACCCTCCACGGCCAGTAAACTCAGTGACAGCCAAATGGCGAGATAAGTGGGCCATTCCTGCTGAGCGATTGATTCGCCGATCAAGAATGCAACAATCACCAAAAGCACAGGCTCTACGTAGCCCAGCAAACCAAACAAACTAAAGGGCAGCATTCGACTCGACAAAATATAAGCTATCAATGCAGATGCGCTTAACACGCCCAACAGAATAATCAGCAAAGGTAGCTGAAGTTGTAACCCCGTCATTTGAGCCAAGCCATCGCCGCTCAGAGCGAAATAAATGGCAAGCGGTGACATCAGCAGCATGTCAAACCACAGTCCACCCAAGTTGTCTATTTTGAATTTTGACCGCAGCACAAAATAATAGGGATAACCCAGGCAAACCAGGAGCGAAGTCCAAGCGAATCCCCCCGCCTGAATAACTGCGTTTGTAACGCCAAGTAGTGCCAACAAGACTGCCAGTTTTTGCAGTTGACTCAGTTTGTCTTTGTAATACAGACGACCGATCAAAACCATCACAAGAGGCATCATGAAGTAGCCCAACGACACATTCATCGCATGGCCATGTAGCGGTGCCCATAGGAACAGCCAAAGTTGTATGCCCAGAAGCAGGGATGACGCCGGTAAGGCCAGATAAAGTTTCCACTCTGTTTTCAGGCGCAGCGCAATCGATTTGATCAAGCCCCAGTCTTTGGTCCAGATCAGAAATAGGGTCATCACAGGCAGGGTTAGTAGCATTCTCCAGCCGTAAATTTCCTCCCCACTCAACGGTTCAAGCAGTGTGGTGTAGTAGTACATGCTGCCAAAAAGCACTGAAGCCAAAATGGAAAGAAAAATGCCTTTTTGCATAATTTGCGGAGTGGATGCCTTTCAGCTGTGGCGAAAAGTGAACAATTGTGAAGCCAAAAAAATAACCAGAATTCTAGTTTTGTCTAGTTCGAAAAATAGACATTCAAGTAGTTTTTTGCGCTGCAGCAATTGTATGCGGAAATTGTTAAAAAAAGGAATTTGTACAAAGTAGCATTGTGACGAAATTTGTTCGTCCGGCGGCCAAAAAATTGACCGCAAATCGACATTACATTTTCTGGATCTAAATTGCCATATTCATTAATATTCGCTGGTCCAAAAACACAGGCAATCACAGCAATAGTTTTTGGCGATCAACCAGGCACGCTCAGGTGAGCGTCGTTCGTTAGCAAGGAAACCTTGCATTGCAGTGTGCATTCACTGGTCTGGAGACCAGCGTTTGGCAAGCTGAACAGGTGTGTTAGATCATGAAAATCTATTTGTGTTTGTTGGTGTTACTCAGTGTAATTGTTGCATTGTTGCTTCGGCTTCTCGATCTTAGTTGGCCATTGTCCCTCATTGGGGGCTTGTTGGCCTTCAGCGGATCCACAATTTTGTTGCTGGGTTGTAGCGTTCAGCGATTGCTCTCCGATCAAGGTGAGCATGCCAGAGGCAAAAACTTCTTCAGCCTGATATTGAAAGGCAAGTCTTCAAAAACTGAATGATCCAGTCCGGGTAAGGCCATATTGACCGAGTGTTAAATATGTGCAATTTTCTTTAGGTGTACTTCGACGTTGGGCGATTTCGCAATCGCCTTAACATTGAAGGCACACTTGCCTTACCTACAGAATCAGGAGACAAAATGAAGAAGCTAAATAAACTTTTGTCCTGCGCCGTCCTTGCCTCAGCCAGTTTGGCGATTGGTGGAGTCGCGATTGCAGCAGCACCCAATCTTACCGCAACAGCCGTTCTATCCAAGTTGGAAAACCCCTGGGACATGGCATTTTTGCCCGATGGTTCCATGTTCTTCACCGAGAAATGCCACGGACTTTCCGTTCGCTTGCCCTCCGGGACAGTGAATAAGCTGGTGGGAATGAAAGATGCCAAGGGTTATGCCGACTCTATGCCAGATTTGTTCTGCGATGGTCAGGCTGGTATGAACGGCGTGGCTGTAGACCCTGAATTTGCGAAGAATCGCTACGTGTATGTGTATTCCACGTCCAGCAAATCCAGTCCTCAAACGAATCGGGTTATTCGTTTGAAGGTGAATGCTGATTTAAGCAAAACTTCGGATAGAACCGATATTGTGGATGACATTCCCTACAAAACAGCTGCGAGCGATCATCCCTTCGGTTCATCTGGCGCACACAATGGCGGAAGGATCCGTTTCAATTCTGGTGATGGTTTTCTGTACGTGACCACCGGTGACACACACAATGGTGCCGTGCCGCAAAGCCCCACCAAGATGGGCGGCAAGGTATTGCGAATTGATCGTGACGGCAAGGCGGCTGCTGGCAACAAGCCTCCCAAAGGTTTTGATGCCCGCGTTTTCACATTTGGCCACCGCAATCCCCAAGGTATTGCATTTCGTCCGGGTACAAACCAGCCTGTGACTGCGGAGAATGGACCTTGGCATTCTGATGAAGTGACTGTGCTCACCAATGGTGGCAATGCAGGCTGGGATCCCCGGCCGAATGTAGGTGGGCGTGGTGATTGCCCCGACGCCTACTGCGGCTACAGCCCCAACCAGATGGGCGCCATGGAACCCGTCAAGCGAGCAGCATTCATGCCGATGACAGACACCAAAACCTACCCCAAAGCGATGAAACCGGCCTGGAACAATGAAAATCTGTCCCAAGGCATGTCCTCGGGTGTTTTTCTGAACGGTAAACAGTGGAAAGACTGGGATGGAAAAATGGCAGTTGGCTACATGGGAATTGGTATTCACGGCACCCCAGTTGGCAACCGCATTGATTTACTCGACATCAGCAAAGACGGCTTGACAGCCAAGCGCACCATCATGCCTTTGCCCATGCCCGCGGGTCGCTTCCGTTCGGTGGCGCAAGGCCCTGACGGCAACCTCTATGTGGCCACTGATGAAGGGGAAATCTATCAGATCAAACCCAACTGAGTTTTTTGAGTTGGGATGTCAACGCTGTGCCGCCTGACTGGGTGGCACGGCTCTAGAGAGGAAGTATTCATGACGAAGCATGTAGCCTTGCTTGTTGCAGGTTCAATGCTGACGGCGTTTGGCAATGCGGTGGCAAGCCCTGAAATGGTCAGAAGTTACAACTGTACGGCCTGCCATGCTGAGGACAAAAAGAAGTATGGCCCCACCTATCAACAAGTGGCTTTGAAATACGCCGATGAGGCAGGGGCTGCTGAAAAGTTGGCCAAAAAAATTCAAACAGGCGGTGCGGGGGTATGGGGTAATACGCCGATGCCGGCGCAACCACGGGTAAGCGATGAGGATGCACTGGCGATTGCCCGGTATATTTTGTCGGTGAAATGAAAAGAAAAAGGCTACCTTCGAAGGTAGCCTTTCTTTTATTTGGTGGAGCCGGCGGGAATTTCCCGGCCCACGCCTTGCAGGGCGTGGGCGTTCGCCCAGCACGGCCCCAAACTGTTGGGCCCGTGAAACCACCTGGCTCACCCCGCGCCGCTTGCGTCCGCGGCTTCAATTTCCACAAATCCTTCAACTCAAAATAAAAAAGGCCACCACAAGGGCAGCCTTTTCTATTTTGTTTGGTGGAGCCGGCGGGAATTTCCCGGCCCACGCCTTGCAGGGCGTGGGCGTTCGCCCAGCACGGCCCCAAACTGTTGGGCCCGTGAAACCACCTGGCTCACCCCGCGCCGCTTGCGTCCGCGGCTTCAATTTCCACAAATCCTTCAACTCAAAATAAAAAAGGCCACCACAAGGGCAGCCTTTTCTATTTTGTTTGGTGGAGCCGGCGGGAATTGAACCCGCGTCCGCAAATCCTCCACTACCAGTTCTACGTGTGTAGTCGTCTTCTTTGTATTTAACGGCTACTGACGAAAAGCGACATTCTTCAGCATCCGCGATCCACCTAATTTAACTTACCAGCCGGCAGCATTCCAGTAAGCGGTCCGATGTAGATGATCCCACTGCGGGTTTGACCCCGCCCAGTCCATCGGCGAACTGGTGTAGGAAGTCCAAACTAAACTGGCTTAAGCGGCCAGTTTGAGTTCGGGGCTAAACGAAGAGTCGTTTGCGTTTAAAGTTTTTCAGATGGATTTACGAGGTAACTGATCCTCGACACGCCCCAATAGCTTTGCAACCCACGTCGAAACCAGATCGACCCCATTGGAAAGTTAATTGTAACACTCTTGAGGTGGGGGCTCACATTCTAATTTCAAGCCATTTGGCCAAATCGTGGGCCGTTTTTACGATGGCATCGGCACCCCATTGGTCTATCGGGCTGGCGATGTAGCCATATTCAACCGCCACAGTAGCCATACCTGCCTCCCGGCCTGCGATTACATCCCGTTCATCATCGCCAATCATCACGCATTGCTCGGTGGGCAGGTGCATTTCACCAGCTGCCATGAAGCAGGGCAGTGGGGAGGGTTTTGGCTTTTCGGCGGTGTCTCCCCCAATTAACACGCTGCACCCATGCGTCAAGCCCAGTTCACGTACCAATTTCTCGGCCAAATAGTATGGCTTGTTGGTGACAATGCCCCATTGAGCACCGCGCGCCTTGACTTCATTCAGTAAGGGAATGATTCCGCTGTAAACAGCACTCTCGCGGGCGATTCTGGCCTCGTAACGTTCAAGAAACTCCGCACGCATCGCCGGAAATTCAGGATAGTGCATTTCAAGCCCGAAGCCTGCTTTCAACAAAGCGCGAGCACCCCCCGAGGCGAGGTGCTCCATGGCGCGATAAGGTGTAATGTCAACACCCCTGTCGCTTTGCATGTCTTGAATGGTGCCGCACAAGTCGGGTGCGGTGTCTACAAGCGTTCCATCCAGATCAAACAAAATTCCTTTTAGAGGCACGGTTAATTCCCATTGTGCAATTTTGATCAGGCGGGCTTTCTGCACGCCACCATGTAATTTACATCGGTATCGCGAGCAAGGCGGTAAACCTTGGTCAGGGGGTTGTACACCAAGCCAATGATTTCTGAAAAATCCAGTTTGGACAAGCGTGCGTACTGGGCCAACTCAGACGGTTTGATGAACTTTTTGTACTCGTGAGTGCCTTTGGGCAGCAGGTTCAACACATATTCCGCGCCTACAATCGCGAAAACAAAGCTTTTCGGGTTGCGGTTGATGGTTGAAAAAAACAGCCATCCACCTGGCTTGCACAAGTTTGCACAGGCTTGAATGGTTTGAGCGGGGTCGGGTACATGCTCCAGCATTTCAAGGCAGGTCACCACGTCGAAAGTTTCTTGCTCCTCAGTGGCCAGCTGTTCGGCAGAAACAAAACGGTAGTTGACATTATTCACGCCTGTTTCAAGCTTGTGAAGTTCAGCCACTTTCAGCGATTTGTCTGCCAGGTCAATGCCCAAAACATCTGCGCCGCGGCGAGCCATGCTTTCAGCCAGAATGCCACCACCGCAGCCCACATCCAACACTCGTTTGCCTTTCAGGCCGACGCGTTCGTCGATCCAGTTCAATCGGAGGGGGTTGATTTCGTGCAATGGCCGGAATTCACTGTTCGGGTCCCACCATTTGCTGGCAAGGGCTGAAAATTTAGCCAGTTCTGCATGGTCTACGTTGTTGGATTCGATACTGCTCATGCTCATCTTCCTTGGTAAACGCTCGTGGTGCGTATTCAACAGCCAGTAGTTTAACCGAAGGCGGAAACAAAAAAGCCCGGCTAGGCCGGGCTTTTTTGATCAGAACCAGAGGTTGGGAATTACTTCACAACTTTCTGTGTTGCGTTGAATTCAATTTCAACGCGACGGTTCTTGGCACGACCTTCTTTGGTCTTGTTGTCAGCCACTGGCTGGCTTTCGCCCATGCCCTTGATCTGAATACGGTCAGCTGCTACGCCTTTGCTTACCATGTAGTCCTTCACAGCCTGAGCACGACGCTCGGACAGCTTCTGGTTGTAAGCGTCGGAACCGATGGAGTCGGTGTGGCCGATTGCAATTACGCTGTTCAGGTCAACCTGACCCAACTTGGCGATTTCGGAATCAATGCGGTCCTTGCCGCCTTGCTTCAGTGTGGCCTTGTCGAAGTCGAAGTAAGCGTCAGCTTCCAGGCTTACTTTTGTAATCACTGGGGTCGGTGCAGGTGCTGGCTCAGGAGCAGGTGCTGGTGCAGCAACTGGTGCTGGTGCTGGCTTCTTGGGGATCAAGTCAGGATCGCATTCCTGAATTGCCAAAGCGGCTGTGAAGTAGCTGGTGCGGATGCACTCGCCGGAGCCGTCTTTAACAACCTTGCCGCTGCCATCCACTACATAGCCTGACAGGCCTTCACCTTTGTCTGTTGTGTGGGCCATAGCGGCTGTAGACGCTGTACCAATGGCCATTGCCATCAGAACTTGCGTGAGAGTCGACATTTTTTTCATTGTTGCTCCTTGGGTTAAATAGGGGTTCAAGCTGGTTGATAGTTTACAGTAGAGGCTGTCATAGTTATCACCCTCTCAACCAACTTTCTCGACACGAGTCTGCCACACTCGTTGGGTTTTTCGCATGATTTCCCCGACTAATTGTGCCCTTTTGCCCACAAGTTGTTGCGATTGCACAACTTGAACGCCCGCTACCCAAACATGCTTCACATCCCTGGAAGCCCCGCTGTAAGCCAGTTTTGAGACCAGATTGTGGTTGGGTAACTGGTGAGCAGCCTCTCCAATTGCGATTGTGATCAGGTCCGCCTGCAGGCCGGGGGCAATGCGGCCGATCAGGTGGTCTGCGCCCAGGGCTTTGGCTGCATTGCAGGTCATGCTTTTCAGTAACTCACCTGCACTGAAGGCGGTGGCATCGCCACTTGCACCCTTGCACAGCAGGGAGGCCAATCGGCCTTCTTCCCACAGGTCCAGCTTGTTGTTGCTGGCGGCACCATCGGTACCAATTACCACATTGACGCCTGCTTTAAGCGCCGCAGCCACGGGGGCAATGCCGCTGGCGAGTTTCAGGTTCGATGCGGGGCAATGCACCAACGTTGCACCTTTCGCCGCCATTGCCTGCAACTCATGCTCATTCAAGTGCACTCCGTGAACCGCCATCAGGCGTTCGTTAATCAGACCGAGTTGTTCAAACCTGGCAAACGGCCGTTTGCCGTCCCGACTTTCCGCATCACTGACTTCACTCGCGGTCTCATGCAAATGGCAGTGAACGGGCAGGTCCAGCTCTTCGGCCAGCATCGCCATATGCCGAAAGGTGTCATCACTCACTGTGTAAGGAGCATGCGGAGCGATGGTCCAATGTACGGTGGGCTCAAGCTTGAATTTGTCGCGTGCTGCTATCCCCAACTCGATGTATTGCTTGGCCTCTGCTGCGTAGCGGGTCGGGAATTCGATCACGGTGATGCCTGCAAATACGCGTGAACCCACGTCCAGCGCCGCTTGAACAACCTGGTCGGGGTAAAAATACATATCGTTGAAAGTGGTTATTCCGCCTTGAAGCATCTCGGCGGCGGCCAGCACTGTTCCGTCATACACAAACTCGGCATCGGCCAATTCACCCTCAAGGGGCCAAATCCGGGTTTGTAACCAGTCATGCAAGGCCAAATCGTCAGCGGCACCACGCAGCAAATTCATGGCGGCGTGGGTGTGGCAATTGATCAAGCCTGGCATCAGTGCCTGCCCCGGTAGATCAACCCTTTCCGCGCCTGGATGCGCCAGCAGCATTTCCTCGCGTGGGCCAATGGCCTGAATTAGGTCTTGGTTAATCAAAACCGCCTGGTTTTCAAGTACTTCAGTGGTGTGGTTCAGGCACAAGAGCCATTGGGGGGTCAGCAGTTGCATGGGCAGGGTCACTAGATGATTTGGAACGCACCATTGCGCCCAGTTTCAGCGATTTTGGCTGATACAATCGAAAGCTTGCAAGTGTAGCGCCAGGGATGTGACGCAGCCGTGAATGGCAGCGTCCCAGATTGTTATTCCTTCAGTCAAATAATTCAACACAAGAAGAAACATGGATTCATTCGCAAAAGAAACGCTCCCGATCAGCCTTGAAGAGGAGATGCGCAGGTCTTATCTCGATTACGCCATGAGCGTAATCGTGGGGCGGGCCCTGCCGGATGTGCGTGATGGCTTAAAGCCGGTGCACCGCCGTGTGCTGTTTGCAATGCATGAGTTGAACAATGACTGGAATCGAGCCTACAAGAAATCTGCCCGTATTGTGGGTGACGTAATCGGTAAGTACCACCCACACGGTGATTCTGCGGTTTACGACACCATTGTGCGTATGGCACAAGATTTTTCATTGCGCTACATGTTGGTTGATGGTCAAGGTAACTTCGGTTCAATCGATGGTGATAACGCGGCGGCCATGCGTTACACCGAAATTCGCCTCGCCAAAATTGCCCAGGAAATGCTGCTGGACATCGACAAGGAAACCGTCGATTTCGGGCCAAACTATGACGGCAGCGAGCGCGAGCCCAAAGTGTTGCCTGCGCGCTTACCGAATTTGCTGGTCAATGGTTCGTCAGGCATCGCTGTGGGCATGGCCACCAACATGCCCCCCCATAACCTGAAAGAAGTGGTTGCTGCCTGCCTTTATGCGATTGATGCCCCGGAGTGCACGGTTGATGACCTAATCGAGTTGATTCCTGCGCCAGATTTCCCCACCGCGGGCATTATTTATGGCATTCAAGGCGTGCGCGAAGGCTATCGAACCGGCCGCGGCCGTGTGGTCATGCGGGCAAAAACCCATTTTGAAGATCTGGACAAAGGCAACCGCCAATCCATTATCGTGGATGAGCTGCCTTATCAGGTGAACAAGAAATCACTGCTTGAGCGGATCGCCGAGCTGGTGTCTGAAAAGAAGATTGAAGGTATTTCTGACATCCGTGACGAGTCCGACAAAGATGGTATTCGCGTCGTGATTGAATTGAAACGTGGCGAGGTGCCCGAGGTTATTTTGAATAACCTCTACAAGAACACCCAGCTTCAGGACACCTTCGGTATCAACATGGTCGCGCTGGTCGATGGCCAGCCCCGTTTGTTGAACTTGCGCGACCTTATTTTCTATTTCCTGCGCCATCGTCGAGAGGTCATCACCCGCCGCACCGTGTTTGAATTGCGCAAAGCCCGCGATCGCGGCCACGTCTTGGAAGGCTTGGCTGTGGCTTTGGCCAATATTGACGAATTCATCGCAATCATCAAGGCCGCGCCCACACCACCCGTGGCGAAAGCCGATTTGGTTGCAAAAAGCTGGGATTCCTCGATTGTTCGCGAAATGCTGTCGCGTACCGAACTGGGCGATTCGGGTGGTGCGAAAGCGTTCCGCCCAGAAGGTTTGCCGGCACGCCTGGGATTGCAAGACGATGGCATGTACCGCTTGAGCGAAGTGCAGGCGCAGGAAATTTTGAACATGCGCTTGCAGCGCTTGACGGGCCTTGAGCAAGACAAAATTTTGAATGAGTACAAGGAAGTGATCGATCAGATTGCTGACCTGCTCGATATTTTGTCCAAGCCTGAGCGTATCAATCAGATCATCAAAGATGAACTGACATCGATTGGCAACGAGTTTGCCGATGAGCGTCGTTCGATGATCGAATTCAATGCCACTGAACTGGGTACCGAAGACCTGATCACCCCGCAAGACATGGTGGTAACTCTGTCTCATTCTGGTTATATCAAGAGCCAGCCATTGACTGAATACCGAGCGCAAAAGCGCGGTGGACGCGGAAAACAGGCTGCCACCACGAAGGACGACGATTGGATTGATTACCTGTTCGTGGCCAACACCCACGACACAATTTTGTACTTCAGCAACGCCGGTCGCGTGTATTGGCTCAAGGTGTATGAAGTGCCTCAAGGCTCGCGCACTTCACGTGGTCGCCCCATCATCAATATGTTCCCCTTGGCCGAGGGTGAAAAAATCACCGCAGTGTTGCCGGTTAAAAGCTTTGAAGACGAAGACAAATACGTGTTCATGGCCACCAGCCTGGGTACAGTTAAAAAGTCAAAGTTAAGCGATTTTTCAAGGCCCATGAAGCGCGGCATTATTGCCGTGAATTTGGATGAAGGTGACTTCCTGATCGGTGCAGCCATGACCAACGGCACCAACGATGTCATGTTGTTCAGCGATTCCGGCAAGGCTGTTCGCTTCGATGAAAATGATGTGCGCGCCATGGGTCGCAATGCACGCGGTGTTCGCGGCATGAATCTTGAAGAAGGGCAGCGAGTCATTGCCATGCTGGTAGCAGAAAGTGAGCAGCAATCAGTGCTCACCGCCACTGAGAACGGTTTTGGAAAGCGCACGCCAGTTTCCGAGTACACCCGACATGGTCGTGGTACCAAAGGCATGATCGCGATTCAAACTTCTGAGCGCAATGGCAAAGTTGTCTCTGCAGTGCTGGTGAACCCAACGGATGAAATCATGTTGATCACCACCGGTGGTGTGCTGGTTCGAACTCGTGTCTCGGAAATTCGTGAAATGGGTCGCGCAACACAGGGCGTGACCTTGATCAGCGTGGACGAGGGTACATGGTTGTCTGGCTTGCAGCGGATCGTGGAGTCAGATGCTGAGGATCTTGGTGAGGTGGAAGAGGGGGATTCTCCCGACGCGCCCGCTGCCACAGAAGAGTAATAAACGGTTGATTGCACAGGGCGAGCATGTCTAGAGTTTGGAATTTTTCAGCAGGTCCGGCAGCCTTGCCTGAGTCAGTCTTGCGTCGGGCTGCCGAGGAAATGCTGGATTGGCAGGGCAAGGGTTTGTCTGTAATGGAGATGAGCCATCGCAGCCCTGAATACACCCGCATTTTCGAGAAAACCCGCGATGACTTTCGCAAGCTGTTGAATGTGCCCGACACGCACGACGTGCTGTTCATGCAGGGTGGTGCTGTTGGCATGAATGCAATTGTGCCAATGAATTTGCTTCAAGGGTTTGAGCAAGCCGCATTCGTCAATACAGGTGCTTGGTCGAAAAAGACCACCAAGGAATTTTCGAAGTACGGACTGGCCCGTGTGGTGCTCGACAACGCGAACGCCCTGGCCAACACCGCAGCGGCGTGTTACGTACCTGAGTGCGCGTCCCTGCTTGACCGTGTGAACGGTCAGCAAATGGCCTATCTGCACTACTGCGACAATGAAACCATCAGTGGTGTCGAATTCAACGGACAAATTGAAGCCCTGGCTGGTCAGCTAGACTGCCCGGTGGTGGCTGACATGTCCTCAAACATTTTGTCGAAAACGCTTGATGTGACTCAGTATGGTTTGATTTACGGTGGCGCTCAAAAAAATGTGGGCCCGGCTGGTGTCACAATCGTCATCATCGACAAAGCATTGCTCAATCGGGCCTTGTCAATTTGTCCTTCAGCATTTGCCTTTGGGACCGTGGCTGAAAACGGTTCCATGTACAACACCCCGCCCACCTATTCAATTTACATTGCCGGTTTGGTGTTTGAATGGTTGATCGAGAAGGGCGGTGTTCCATGGGCACAAGCGCAAGCCCAAGAAAAATCAGCCTTGTTGTACGACACCATCGACAACAGCGATTTGTACAATTGCCCAGTTCGCCGGCAAGACCGTTCCCGCATGAATGTGCCATTTACACTGGCTGACGAAGCGCTGAATTCCAGTTTTTTGAGCAAGGCCGCAGAACACGGTTTGGTGCAACTTAAAGGGCACAAATCGGTGGGCGGCATGCGGGCCTCGATCTACAACGCGATGCCCCTTGAGGGCGTGAAAGCTTTGGTAGATTTCATGCGCGATTTCGAGAAAACGGAGGCTTGATGAATACCCCGGATATCAACGCCGAGTTGTTGAAGTTTCGTGACCAAATCGACGAAATCGATCAGCAAATGCTGGTGCTGCTGAACAAGCGAGCAAGTTTGGCCCAGTCCATCGGCCATGTGAAAGCAAAAACCGATGCCCCGGTCATGCGCCCCGAACGAGAGGCGCAGGTGCTCGACAAACTGAATGCGGCCAACAGCGGGCCTTTGAATACCCAACACGTCAACACTTTGTTCAAGGAGATCATGTCGGCTTGCCGCTCCCTGGAGCGCGAGGTACATGTGGCGTTCCTTGGCCCCTTGGGCACTTACAGCGAACAGGCGGTGTGGTCATTCTTTGGGCATTGCGTTCAGGCTGAGCCTGTTGACACGATTGAAGAAGCATTTCGCCAGTTGCAAGCCCAGCAAGTTGATTTTGCAGTGGTGCCTGTTGAAAACTCGACAGAAGGGTCGATTGCTCGCACGCTGGACGCGCTGGTGGAGTCAAGCGCGTTGGTGTGTGGTGAAGTGCAATTGGCTATTCACCATCAGTTGTTGTGTCAAACCGGCTCACTGGACGGTATTGAGAAAATTTGTGCGCACCCGCAGGCGTTGGCCCAGTGCCGTGGTTGGCTTTCGCAGTACGCACCGCATATTCAACAAGAAACCGTGGCCAGCAACGGTGTCGCTGCGCAAATGGCCAGCGAAAATGCAAAAGTGGCAGCCATTGCAGGCCAAGCGGCGCGCGAGCGTTATGGCTTGAAGGCATTTCAAGAGCATATCCAGGACGATGCGCACAACACCACTCGTTTCCTGGTCTTGGGCAATCAAATTACAGGGCCTTCCGGGCAGGACAAAACAAGTTTGGTTGCCTCAGTGCCCAATCAACCCGGGGCTGTTTACAAAATGTTGGAACCGTTTAATGCCGAGAATGTTTCCATGACCCGACTGGAGTCTCGACCTGCACGCAACGGACGCTGGGAATACTATTTCTTTATTGATCTGCAAGGTCATCAAACTGAGCCTGCCGTGGCCAAGGCCCTGGATCAATTGAGAAAAAATGCATCCTTTTTGAAAGTGCTGGGTTCATACCCGGCAGCACAACGCAACTGAAAGCAGCACCATGCAAAAACTGACCGAGCAATCTCCTGAATTCATTCGTGCCATTGCCCCTTACAAGGCTGGCAAGCCAGTGTCCGATGTGGTCCGTGAATTGGGCCTCGATCCGAATACGGTGGTCAAACTTGCTTCCAATGAAAATCCACTGGGGCTGGGTGAAAAAGCCAAGGCAGCTATTGCACAGGCTGCGATGGATCTGGGCCGTTATCCCGATGCAAATGGTTTTGCCTTGAAAGCGAAATTGGCCGCTCGTCATGGCGTGAAACCCGAACAAATTACCTTGGGCAATGGTTCGAACGATGTGTTGGAGTTGGCAGCAAAAGCCTTTCTTACGCAGGGCACCAATGCCGTGTTTTCGCAGTATGCTTTCGCGGTTTACCCACTGGCGACACAGGGTTGCGGCGCTCAGTCCAAAGTGGTGCCTGCGGTTTGCTTTACCCATGATCTGGATGGGTTCTTGAAAGCCATCGATACGCAAACACATGTGGTTTTCATTGCCAACCCCAACAACCCCACAGGTACTTTTTTGCCCCAGGAAAAGTTGCTTGCTTTTTTGAAGCAGGTGCCATCGCATGTGCTGGTTGTGCTTGATGAGGCCTACAACGAATTTCTGAAACCCGAGGATCAGTACGACTCTACGCAGTGGGTTTCACAGTTCCCCAATTTGCTGGTGTCGCGCAGTTTCTCCAAGGCCTACGGCTTGGCTGGTTTGCGCGTGGGCTATGCAGTGTCCAGTGTCGAGGTGGCCGATTTGATGAACCGCGTTCGCCAGCCCTTCAATGTCAATTCATTGGCACTTGCTGCGGCAGAGGCGGCAATTGATGATGCGGAATTCCTGCAGCAAACCTATGAGGTGAATCTCAAAGGGCTTGAGCAAATCGAAAGTGGCTTGAAGTTTCTCGGTTTAGAGTACGTGCCTTCTTATGGCAATTTTGTGTTGTTCAAAGCGGGAAATACGGATGACGCGGGCATGAAGGTGTTCGACGCTCTTCAGCGTTTGGGCGTTATCGTTCGCCCAGTCAATGGCTACGGTTTGCCGCAATGGTTGCGTGTGTCTATTGGCCTGCCTCATGAAAACGAAGCCTTTTTGGTGGCCTTGCCCAAAGCGCTGGCCAGCTTGCAGGCTTCGTGATGGCCAAGGGAACAATTTTCAACCGCATGCTTGCCATTGGCGTGGGTTTGATTGGTGGCTCAATTTGTCTGGCTGCCAAAAAAAAGGGTTTGGCAGGGCACGTGCTGGGTTATTCACGCAAGCTTGAAACTGCTCACGAAGCCCTGAAGTTGGGAATTGTTGATGAGTGCATTGCCGGTCCAGGCGATTCGAATGTGCGCAATGTCGATGTGGTGGTTCTGTCCATTCCCGTTCGGCAATACAAACAGGTGCTCACCCAGTTTTTACCCTCTTTGCCGCCCAATTGTCTGATTTTTGATGCCGGCAGTACCAAGTCGGATGTGGCCGTGATGCTGGATGAACTTGAGCCGCAATTTCCGGGTTTGAAAGCCCGGTTTGTGTTGGCCCATCCAATTGCCGGCGGCGAGTCGCATGGCCCCGCCGCAGCGGTTGCGAATCTGTTTGAAGGGCGCAATTGTGTACTTTGCTCCTTGCCACAAACCAACCCGGCGGGCTTGAAAAAAGTTGAAAACTTCTGGGCAGCCATTGGTGCCAAGTTAAGCACCATGAATGCCATGGATCACGACGAAATGTTTGGTGCAGTCAGCCACCTGCCACACCTGTTGGCCTTCAGCTATGTGGCTAGCGTGCTGGGTCACCCCAAGGGCGCAGAATTCATGAAAGAGGGTGGTGCGGGTTACAGGGATTTCACTCGTATTGCTGCCAGCTCGCCTGAAATGTGGGCGGATATTTTTCAAAACAACAGCGCCGCCTTGTTGAGCATGCTAAGCGGTTTCGAGGCGAATATTGCGAGTCTTCGCAAGGCGATCGAGAACGGCGACCGTGCCACACTTGAACGCATTCTTGCTCAGGCATCTGAATACCGCAGTCACTGGAAGCAGAATTAATTCAGTCCAATTATTCAACGGATACTTTGTTATGTCAGATCTGAATTTGATCGAATTTCACGCCAGCAGCACCCAAAGCATGTCGGGATCCGCCCGCGTGCCCGGCGACAAATCAATTTCCCATCGTTCAATCATGATGGGGTCGATTGCTGAAGGCACCACCGAAGTTGAAGGTTTTCTAGAGGGCGAAGATGCACTCGCGACCATGAACGCTTTTCGTGCTTTGGGCGTCAACATTGAAGGTCCGGACAAAGGCAGGGTGAAGGTGCATGGTGTGGGCATGCATGGCTTGAAAGCACCGCGCCAGGTACTCGACTGTGGCAACTCAGGTACCTCCATGCGCTTGATGTCAGGACTGTTGGCTGGCCAGGATTTTGATTGCGTGCTGACCGGGGATTCAAGCCTGGGCAAGCGCCCCATGAAACGAGTAATCGACCCGTTGGTGCTGATGGGTGCGCGAATAGAGGCGCAAGAAGGAGGGCGTCCGCCTCTGCATATTCATGGTCGCACTACTTTGAAGGCGATTGATTATGTGTTGCCCATGGCCTCGGCACAGGTGAAGTCTTGCGTTCTTCTCGCAGGTTTGTATGCGGAAGGCACTACCACCGTAACCGAGCCTGCCGTAACCCGTGACCACACCGAGCGAATGTTGCGTGGATTTGGTGTTGAAGTGACCACCGAAGGCTCACGGGCCAGTGTGAAAGGTGGGCAAACACTGAAAGCCACCAAAATCGATGTGCCATCCGATATTTCGTCGGCTGCATTTTTCATGGTGGCCGCGTCGATCGCGCCGCAAGCGGACATTACCCTGAAGCACGTCGGTTTGAATCCGACCCGCACTGGTGTGATCGATATCCTGAAGCTTATGGGTGCCAGTATTGAGTTGAGCAACCATGCTGAGGTGGGGGGTGAGCCCGTGGCCGATGTGCGTATTCGCAGCACATCTTTGAAAGGAATTGAGATCCCCGAGCATCTGGTGCCATTGGCGATTGATGAATTTCCGGTGTTGTTTGTTGCCGCGGCCAATGCCACCGGGCGTACTGTATTAACTGGTGCCGAAGAGTTGCGCGTGAAGGAGTCTGATCGCATCGCTGTGATGGCACACGGCCTTCAAAAGTGCGGCATTGATGCCGAGCCCACCGAGGACGGCATGATTATTCAGGGCTTGGGTCATGTCGACGGTTTGCGCTACAAGGCCACCAACATTGAGTCACAGGGCGATCATCGAATTGCGATGTCGTTTAGCGTTGCAGCCATTCGTGCACAAGGCACCATGGTCATTCACGGCGCACAAACAGTCGATACCTCTTTCCCCGGATTTGTTGCTTTGGCCAATTCCCTGGGTATGCAGGTTCAATCCGTTCGCAAGGGTTAGGGCTTATGAGTATTCCCAACTGTCCGGTAATCGCGATCGACGGTCCTACAGCGTCGGGCAAGGGGACCGTTGCAGCTTTGGTGGCAGGAAGGCTTGGCTACCATTATCTGGATAGTGGGGCAATTTACCGGGTGTTGGCTGTAGCCGTGGAACGGGCTGCTTTGAATCCCGATCTGCCCGTCGACTTGCTACGGATTATTCCCATGGCAGCCAATTTGCCGGTGCAATTTCGAGATGATCGGATATTGCTTGGCGGTGTGGATGTCTCCGAGTCTATTCGTACAGAGGATGCTGGAGTCATGGCCTCACGCCTGGCGGTGGTGCCGGAGGTTCGGGCCGGTTTGTTGCAGCGCCAACGTGATTTTCGCCAAGCCCCGGGCCTCGTGGCCGATGGACGCGACATGGGGTCTGTTGTTTTCCCTGACTCTTTCCTGAAGGTGTTTTTAACAGCCAGTGCACAGGTGCGGGCTGAACGTCGAGTCAGGCAAATTGAAGGGCGGGGTCAGAAGGCCGACTTTCAGGCAATTTATAGCGATCTGATGGCTCGCGACAAGCGAGACTCAGAGCGTGCTGTGGCCCCTCTAAGGCCCTGTGAGGATGCCTTGGTGTTGGATTGTTCCAACATGCCGATTGATCAGGTGGTCTCAACCATTTTGAATTGGGCGCAAGAACGCATTTAAACGCTTGATCAGCAAAGGCTTTCTTGGTACACTCCTATCCCTCATTTAATGAACCTCGCCGAGCTTCGACGATGGTTTTTTAGAAGAGAACGCCGTGGTTTTCAATCCCGAGAATCACGTTTTTGAACTCCGCCTTGCTTCCCGCAGTGGCGTGTTAAATCTCAAATTTATGACCACAACTGAAATTACCCAAGCCCCAGATAGCTTTGCAGCTATGTTTGAAGAAAGCCTGAACCGCAAAGAAATGCGCGCAGGTGAAGTGATCACAGCCGAAGTTGTTCGTGTTGATTACAACTACGTTGTTGTGAACGCCGGGCTGAAATCCGAAAGCTACATCCCCCTCGAAGAATTCAAAGACGACCACGGCAACATCGAAGTCAATGATGGTGACTTCATTTCCGTGGCCATCGAAGCCCTGGAAAACGGCTACGGCGAAACATTGCTGTCTCGCGACAAGGCCAAGCGTCTGTCCGCATGGCTGAGCCTGGAACAAGCCCTGGAATCAGGCGAACTGGTTACAGGTACCATCACCGGCAAGGTGAAGGGCGGCCTGACCGTGATGGTCAACAGCATCCGTGCTTTCCTGCCAGGTTCACTGGTAGATGTGCGCCCCGTGAAAGACACCACTCCATTCGAAGGCAAAACCCTCGAATTCAAGGTCATCAAGCTCGATCGCAAGCGCAACAACGTTGTGTTGTCACGCCGTGCAGTGGTTGAAGCCACCATGGGTGAAGAGCGCGAAAAGCTGCTGTCCAACCTGCAGGAAGGTTCTGTGGTCAAGGGCATTGTCAAGAACATCACCGACTACGGCGCGTTCGTGGATCTGGGCGGTATCGACGGCCTGTTGCACATCACCGACCTGGCATGGCGTCGTGTACGTCACCCGTCCGAAGTGCTGACAGTTGGCGAAGAAATCGAAGCAAAAGTGTTGAAGTTCGACCAGGAAAAGAACCGCGTGTCCTTGGGCGTGAAGCAGCTTGGCGAAGACCCATGGGTCGGTTTGTCACGTCGCTACCCAGCTGACACACGCTTGTTCGGAAAGGTTACCAATATCACCGACTACGGCGCGTTTGTTGAAGTTGAGCAAGGCATCGAAGGTTTGGTACACGTGTCTGAAATGGACTGGACCAACAAGAACGTAGACCCCAAGAAAGTGGTTACCTTGGGCGACGAAGTAGAAGTCATGGTTCTGGAAATCGACGAAGAGCGTCGTCGTATCAGCCTGGGCATGAAGCAATGTGCGGCCAACCCTTGGGAAGAGTTCTCTACCAGCTTCAAGAAAGGCGACAAAGTATCCGGCGCGATCAAGTCAATCACTGACTTTGGCGTGTTCATCGGCTTGCCTGGTGGTATCGATGGTTTGGTGCATCTGTCCGACCTGTCATGGAACGAAACCGGTGAAGAAGCCGTGCGTCGTTTCAAGAAAGGTGACGAAGTTGAAGCCTTGGTACTGGCCATCGACACAGAACGCGAGCGCATCAGCTTGGGTATCAAGCAGTTGTCTGGCGATCCCTTCACCGTATTTGCATCGTCCAATGACCGCGGCAGCATGGTAAACGGCACGGTTAAATCTGTGGATGCCAAAGGTGTTGTGGTTGATTTGGGCGACGACATCGAAGGTTACCTGCGTGCTTCCGAAATCTCCAACGATCGTGTTGAAGACGCTCGCAATGCATACAAGGAAGGCGATGCTGTAACAGCCATGGTAATTAATGTGGACCGCAAGGCCCGTTCAATCGCTTTGTCCATCAAGGCCAAAGACCAGGTTGACACCGATGAAGCCATGAAGAAAATTGCTGAAGAAAGCGCAGGCTCTGCTGGTACAACCAGCTTGGGCGCGTTGTTGAAAGCAAAACTGGGTAACAACCAGTAATCAGTCCGTAGAAGTGGCGCTTCCCATTCGGGAAGCGCCTTTTTATTTCAAGAACAATGACAAAATCAGAACTCATCAATCAGCTGGTCAAGCGATTCCCCAAGTTGCCTGTGCGCGACACGGATTTCGCTGTCAAAAGCATTCTCGATTCCATGACTCAAGCTTTGGCCGAAGGTCAGCGCATTGAGATTCGTGGGTTCGGCAGTTTCTCACTGACCCGTCGCCCTCAGCGCGTGGGTCGCAATCCAAAATCTGGTGAACAGGTGGTTGTGCCTGAAAAGCGTGTGCCCCACTTTAAGCCCGGCAAAGAGCTACGTGAGCGAGTTGATTTATACTCCAAGAAAGAGAGTTAATTCGATCGTTCTTCGGTGAAGCCTGAGTCATCACGCCGATGAATGAATCGGCGTTGATCCAACTACAAACAGGGGACCACCTTGAAAATACTTGCCTGGGTTGTGCGACTTGCACTCTTCCTTGTTGTTCTCACATTTTCCATTCGAAACACGGATTTAGTGACCGTCAAATGGTTGCCTGGGTTAGAAATTCAGGTTCAACTGGTGGTGGCCTTGCTACTTGCCTTGCTGTTGGGCGCTGTATTCGCATGGATCTCTTTGTTGCCCTCCTGGTTGAAGGCCAAGCGTGCAGCCTCTGTGGCCACGAAAAATGCGGAACGTCTTGAGCGTGAGTTGAATCAACTCAAAGCACAAGGCAATACGCCGGTTATTGTCGAAGAACCCATGCCGGCTTTGCCAATAGGCCCAAGCCATGGAATTTGAAACCTGGTGGTTGGTACTCATCCCGCTGATATTCAGCTTGGGATGGATGGCTGCCCGACTCGAAAAACGTTCTGATGCATCAGTGCGTGGCCAATTGCCTGCCTCTTATTTCAAAGGCGTTAATTTCTTGCTCAGCGAGCAGCCTGACAAGGCGATTGACGCTTTTCTGGAAGTGGCGGCAATCGACACGCACACCGTTGAGTTGCATTTTGCGCTGGCCAATCTGTTTCGAAAGAAAGGCGAAATTGATCGGGCAATTCGGGTGCACCAGTTTTTGACTACGCGTGAACAAATTACACCTGCAGACCGGGAAAAAGCCACCTATGAGTTGGGTGTTGATTTCTTGCGGGCAGGTATTTTGGACCGTGCCGAGCAGGCTTTCCACAGTTTGTCGGGCTCGGACATGAAAGCCGAGGCCTCGCGCCAGTTGCTTGAACTGTATGAACTGGAAAAAGCGTGGGATAAGGCCATTGCCCAAGCTCACAAGCTTCGTGAATATGGCGCGGACGTACCTGCTGGCGATATCGCGCATTTTTATTGCGAACTGGCAGCCCAGTTTATCGATGCGGGAGATTTACCCAAAGCCAAGGCCGAGTTGCAAAATGCTTTGCTGACTGATGCACAAAATGTGCGCGCCTCTCTGTTGCTGGGTGATATCTATTTCACCCAAAACCAGTTTGAGGAAGCCATTGGTCAGTGGCGCGCTGCCGAGCGGCAGAACCCCTGGTATTTGCCCTTGGTCGGGCCAAATATGTGGGCTGCATTCAAGAAGCTTGAGCGTGAGGAAGAGGGCATTGCAGCATTGCTGGAATATTGCACCATGTACCCTTCAATTGATTTGCTGCTTGTATTGGCGCAGGCTGTTGAGGAAACCAAAGGGCCGTTCGCAGCATTCGAATTGTTGCGTGAACAGGTGCGTGCCCGCCCCAGCCTGCTGGGCCTGGACAAGTTGCTGGAGCACCAGTTGCGAGGCAAGCTTGATGATGACCGCATGCAAGACCTGCGTCTGACACGTGAGTTGATTTCCAAACATACGCAGCGCCTTGAGCGCTACCGTTGCCAGTCTTGCGGCTTTCAGGCCAAGAAGTTTTACTGGCAATGCCCTGGCTGTGCCAATTGGGATTCAATTGTGCCGCGTCGTGCAGAAGAACTTGATTTTTATCCTGTGTCTGCCAAGAAGGCAGCACATACCCCAGCTCACACCCATTAAAACAGGCTGAACAATGGTCGACAGGTCCCAATTCAAAGACGCAAAAATTCTGGTGGTCGGCGATGTCATGCTGGACCGCTATTGGTTTGGGGATGTAGAGCGTATTTCCCCTGAGGCTCCCGTGCCTGTGGTGCTGGTGGGTACCAAAGATGAACGCTTGGGTGGTGCAGCCAATGTGGCAATCAATGCCAGTTCTCTAGGTGCACAGCTTTGCCTGATGGGCGTGGTGGGTAACGACGAACCAGGCCACACGGTCGAGGCCTTGCTCGAGAAAAGTGGTGTACGTTCCCGTTTGCTGAAAGACCCGAATTTCCCCACCACGGTGAAGTTGCGTGTCATTGCCCGGCAGCAACAGTTGGTTCGAATCGATTTTGAAGAGCGGCCTTCGCCCGAGCAACTGACCACCAAAATGGAGTTGTTTGAGCAAGAATACGCCAATCACGATGTGGTGCTGTTTTCTGACTACGGCAAGGGCAGCCTGGAGCATGTGGCGGAAATGATTGCCTTGTGCAAAAAGGCGGGCAAAACTACCTTGGTGGATCCCAAGGGGGATGATTACGGCAAGTATGCTGGTGCCTCGGTTCTTACGCCGAACAGGTCTGAATTCAAACAGGTTATGGGAAGCTGGAAAACTGAGGCCCAGTTGATTGAAAAAGCGCAAACCCTGCGTGAGCGCCTGAGTTTGGGTGCCTTGTTGCTGACTCGCTCCGAAGAAGGCATGACGCTGTTTACAGCTGACGGGAGTTTTCATGTGCCCGCGCAGGCCCGTGAAGTGTTTGATGTGTCGGGCGCTGGTGACACGGTGATCGCCACTCTGGCATGTGCGGTGGGTTCAGGAATGAGCTTGCCGGACAGTGTGGCCTTGGCCAACAAGGCCGGTGGTGTGGTCGTTGGTAAATTGGGCACAGCGGTGATATTGCCGGAAGAGCTAAATTAAAGGATTTGATGATGAAAGTGATTGTGACCGGTGCCGCTGGTTTAATCGGCAGCAATTTGGTGAAGGCGCTGAACGAGCGCGGTGTTGCCGATGTGTTGGCCGTAGACAACTTGACCAAAGGTGACAAGTTTTTGAACCTGGTGGATTGTGAAATTTCCGATTACCTGGACAAAGCCGATTTTCTCGCGCGCATTGAGCGTGGCGAGTTTGGCAAGTTCGATGCGATTTTTCATGAAGGTGCCTGCTCCGACACCATGGAGCACAACGGCAACTACATGATGGCCAACAATTTTCGCTACACCCAAACCTTGTTTGAGTGGGCGCAGCGTACGGGTACTCCATTTCTCTATGCTTCATCGGCGGCAGTTTATGGTGGCAGCACCGAATTCGTCGAGAACCGTGAGGTTGAAAAACCGCTTAACGTGTATGGCTACTCCAAGTTTTTGTTCGACCAGGTGTTGCGTCGGCAAATGAAAACTGGTCTGAAGGCACCAGTATTCGGCTTTCGATACTTCAATGTGTACGGCGATCGCGAGCAACACAAAGGGCGTATGGCTTCAGTGGCGTTTCACAACTTCAACCAGTTTCGCGAGGGCGGTTCAGTCAAGTTATTCGGCCCATACGGTGGTTATGAGGCTGGCTGCCAGCAGCGAGATTTTGTCTCGATTGAAGACGTAGTCAAGGTGAACATGTATTTCTTCGAGCAGGCCAGTAACGCACCTTCCGGTGTGTATAACCTGGGTACAGGGCGTGCCCAAACATTCAACGATGTGGCCCTGACTACCTTGAATACACTTCGTGAAAGTCAGGGCAGTGCTGCCCTGAGCTTACAAGAGGCGGTGAAGGGTGGCTTTATTGAGTACATCGAGTTTCCGGATGCGCTCAAAGGCAAGTACCAAAGCTATACCCAAGCTGATTTGAGCAACTTGCGCGCAGCGGGTTACACCGGCAGTTTTTACAGCGTAGAGGAAGGCGTGGCGCGTTATGTGGGCCGGTTGATTAAAAAATACCTGAAACCATGAAACTAAAGTGGTGGCTTTGACACTTATTAATGTTGGTTGATTCGGCCTCTTGAACCGAGTCGCCTGTAAACCGTTGGGGTTCCCCCACGTTTTAAGGGTAGGCCAACTGCTTGTGGAATCGCATACTCCCCTTAGGGGCGAGCCTTGCGACCAAGCAAGTGTCTCTGTCTCCTCAAGCCCTGTTAAGCCCGCTTTTTAAAGCGGGCTTTTTTTTGCGTGGCTTGTTCAGGTGGCTTTGCTTAAGTGCTCAACTCGCAATTCAGCTTACTACGCCGCTGAAATACCATTGGAACACCATGGCCAAGGTGGCCATTAGCGCGGTCATTCCAAAAGCCAGTGACAAAGCCACGGAAACCACCACTGCTCCCGTGGTTTGTCGTGTGTCCACGGGGTATTCCGGGTTCAGCAATGCATTGAATTGTTCGTCTTTCATCAGGCCGTAGCGCATGGTGTCTATCCAGCCGGCAAACGCTGACAGCGGGAATGTCAGCATGTAGAACCAAAAACGTTTTTTGCCAGCATAGATCCAGTGACCGCCGATGGCACCTGTCAGCAGGGCAAGCCAGCAGAACAAAAGCTTGGATTTGAAGGGTTCTTGAGGTGATGCATTCATTTTTTAAAACACTGCTTGTTAGATTGGATTACGCTGGCTATAATAGCGGGTTATCGGATTTCGTGTGTCGAAATCCCAATGATTCATTCGTTTGCAGTGGCCAAGGTTTGTGCTGCAGGCACTAATTTAATAGAGGAAATTATGGTCGTCATTCGACTCGCACGTGGTGGTTCTAAAAAGCGCCCATTTTATAGCCTGGTGGCTGCTGATTCACGCAACCGTCGCGATGGCCGTTTCATCGAGCGCATTGGTTTTTACAACCCGGTAGCCCCTGCCGGCTCTGAAGGCCTGCGCATTGCCATGGATCGCCTGACCTACTGGAAAAGCGTTGGTGCACAATGCTCTTCTACAGTAGAACGCCTGGTTGGTGAATACAACGCCAAGCAAGCAGCTTAATCAAGCTGCTAAATCCTGCAAGCTTTAACACCGGCGAGTTTGATCCGGTTAATTTTGGAACAAACGCAGGTCGAAAAGCAGGTTGTTACACAAAGTCCGTGGATGCTACGTTCGCGGACTTTTGCTTTTGGTTTTGTGGTTTGCCCATTTTTGGACACCGAGCATGAATGTACCCGACGATTTGGTAGAACTGGGGCGAATTGGTGAACCCTACGGTCTGAAGGGCTGGGTCAATGTGTTGCCTTCATCTGAAGAGCCGGATGTCTTGTTGAAAAGCAAGCAATGGTGGGTTTCACGTTTGCCAGCTTCTGAAGGCGCGGCTGTGCGTCGCACAGCACAGCCGAAATTCGAAGACCTGGTATTTGAGTCGTTTCGTGTTTTGCAAAGCAAGCCGCACTCCAGTCGAATTGTTGCGCACCTTGAGGGTATAGAGCAGCCCGAACTGGCTGCCCAGTTCAAGGGGCGTCGGGTTTATGTATCTCGCGCACGCTTTCCCGCACCCGCTGAAGGTGAATACTACTGGGTCGATTTGGTCGGATGCCAGGTAAGCAATCTGGAAGGTAATGTGTTGGGCACAGTCACTCAGGTTGTTGACCATGGGGCTCACCCCATTTTGTCTGTCAAGGGTGATGCTGAGCAGGACATGCTGATTCCATTTGTTGCCGCTTATATTGTGAATGTGGACACGCAGGCCAAACAGATTCAAGCCGATTGGCAGGAAGATTATTGATGCCGGGCCCTCGCTTTGATGTGATCACCCTTTTTCCTGACCAGTTTCCGAGTTTGGTTGAGTTGGGTGTGGTGGGCAGGGCCTTGAAAAAGCAGTTGTTTGAACTGAACTGCTGGAATCCCCGCGATTTCACAGATGACCCCCATCGCACCATTGACGACAGGCCATACGGCGGTGGCCCGGGCATGGTGATGCTGGCGGAGCCCTTGGTGCGTTGCGTCAAGGCGATTCGCGAAGCGCGCGGTGACAGTGCACCTTTGGTTTTTTTAACACCGCATGGTCCGTTGTTGAAACAGGAAAACATTCGGGCTTTCAGCGACCAAGGTGCGGGCGCAATTTTACTGTGCGGCCGTTACGAGGGCGTGGACCAACGCTTTATCGACGAGTATGTTGAACAAACTTACTGTTTGGGTGACTTTGTACTTTCCGGTGGTGAGCTGGCTGTGGCCTGCTTTGTTGACGCTTGGGTACGTTTGCTGCCCGATGTGTTGAACCATGCCTTGTCGGCCACCCAAGATTCATTTGAGGCGGGTTTACTGGATTGCCCGCACTACACTCGCCCGGAAGTTTTTGAAAATAAAGCAGTTCCGGACGTGCTTTTGTCTGGAAATCATGCCAAAATAGAGAGTTGGCGTTTTGAGCAAGCGAAAGTTTACACAGAACGCTTTCGACCTGAATTGCTGGGTAACCCTGATTCTGATTCAAACAATCAAACAGGCAAGGCTGGCAAGAAGGTTTAGGTTGGTGGATTGCTCGTATTCAATTTACAGGCAGACACCTTTTAATTTTTTCATCCTCTGGCGGTGCATACTCAATTCATTGAGTCAAAAAAGCCCGTGAATGATGACCTGGAGCTATCAATGAATTTGATTCAACAACTTGAGCAAGAAGAAATTGCTCGCTTGGCTAAAGAAATTCCCGAGTTCGCCCCCGGCGATACCGTAATCGTGAGTGTTCGCGTCATCGAAGGCACACGTTCACGCCTGCAGGCTTACGAAGGTGTGGTCATCGCCCGTCGTAACCGTGGTTTGAATTCGTCTTTTATCGTTCGCAAGATTTCATCTGGCGAAGGCGTAGAGCGTACATTCCAGCTTTATTCACCTTCCATCGAAAAGATTGAAGTGAAGCGTCGCGGTGATGTTCGTCGCGCCAAGCTGTACTACCTGCGTGATCGTTCAGGCAAGTCCGCACGTATCAAGGAAAAGTTGCCCAACCGTGTGAACAAGCAATCTGTTGAATAAGCATTTGATTGTCACTCGCCTTGGTGGCATACCCTGGCTAAAACATAGCCAGGTAAAACAAAAAGCCAGTTCACAAAGAACTGGCTTTTTGTTTTCTACACGCCTACCCACGCATGTTTAGCTGATTTTTAACTCAACCACCAAGGTGTTTCTTCAATCCACCGTTGTATGTGTCGGCGTGTGTTCTCTGCATCTGCTGGCATTTGTTGAGCCAAGGTTCTCGCCAATTCCAGCAAGTCTTTGTCGGTCAATGGGTCGGCGTAGCGCATCATCGGCAAACCCGATTGCCTCTTGCCCAGTAACTCGCCAGGGCCTCGAATTTCAAGGTCTTTTTCAGCCAGATAAAATCCATCGTCGCTTTCGTGCATGGCTTTCAAGCGCAACTTGGAGGTGTTTGATAAAGGCCCGCCATAGAGCAGCACGCACACACTTTGCACGCTGCCTCGCCCCACGCGTCCACGCAGTTGGTGAAGCTGTGCCAAGCCAAAACGTTCAGCTTGGTCGATCACCATCAGGCTGGCATTGCCCACATCTACACCCACTTCAATCACTGTAGTGGACACCAGCAAATCAAGTTCACCTGCTGCAAATGCAGCCATGGTGGCTTGCTTCAGTTTGGCGTCTTGTTTGCCGTGTAGCAGACCAATTCGCCTGGTGGGAAGTTGTTCGCACAGGTCGGTGTAGGTGGCTTGTGCCGCCTGTAAGTCGAGTGTTTCGCTTTCTTCGATCAGTGGGCACACCCAATACACTTGCTGGCCTTTGTCAATTTCACCTTCAATGGCTGAAATGAGTTGCTCCCGTTTTTTCTGGGAAAAAAGTTTGGTGATGATGGGTTTTCTGCCGGGTGGTTTTTCATCGAGGTTGGACACCGCAAGGTCGGATAAATAGGTTTGCGCCAGTGTCCGTGGAATGGGTGTTGCACTCATCATGAGTTGGTGGGCCAAGTGCCCATTACTTGCCTTGGCAATGAGCGACAGGCGTTGGGCCACGCCAAAGCGGTGCTGTTCATCGACTACAACCAGTGCCAGTGCATGGAACTCGACATGGTCTTGAACCAGGGCATGTGTGCCAATGACGACGTCGATTTCTCCCGTAGCAAGTGCACTCAGGGTGCGGTCTTTTTCGCTTTTTTTCATGGCACCCTGAAGTTTCGCGCAGCGCACGCCCACCGCTTCAAACAATGGCGTTAGCTTGTGGTGATGCTGTGCTGCCAACACTTCGGTAGGGGCCAGAATCGCAGCCTGTTTTCCGTTCTCGATGGCTCGCAAACAGGCCAACGCAGCCACCAGTGTTTTGCCACTTCCCACGTCGCCCTGAAGCAAACGTTGCATGGGATAGGGGTTGGCGAGGTCTTCGAAAATTTCCTGGCAGGCTCGTTCCTGAGCGCCTGTCAGTTTGAAAGGCAGTTGGGCCATGAACTGCCGGACCAAGCTGGTTTTTGAGGTTTTCAAGGCTTTCAGCGGACTTGCTTTTTCCTGGGTGCGCTGTTGGCGGTATTCACGAAGCAACAGTTGTTGGGCCAGAAGTTCATCTACCTTCACACGTGTCCAGGCAGGATGGGTGCGCAAATTCAGGTCATAGAGTTCTTCGGGTTTGGCCTGGCCATGCAAGGTTTGCAGGGCAGTTGACCAAGATAGCAACTTGTATTTTTTGCACAGCTTGGTGGGCAAGGTATCGATGAAACAAGCTGCCGGCAGCTTTTTCATCCAGCGGTGCCAGTCGCTTTGTTTCAATTGCCCGGTACTGGGGTAAACCGGTTCCAAAACAGCGTTGGCGCTTGTTGGCTGGATTTTTGGATTGAGTGTTTGGTCAAGGGATCCGGGCGGGGCAATTTTCACGGTGGGGTGCACCATCTCGAATGTGCCGTAGCCTTGCCGGATTTGACCGCTGATTTGAATTCGGGTGCCTTCGCTGAGTTTTTGCTGCAGCCCGGGGTAGAAATGAAGCCAACGCAATAGCAAGCTGGTGTCGCCGTCTTCAACCCAAACCCGCAGTTGTTTGCGTGGGTGGTATTGCACTTCAGTGCCAACCACAGTGGCCAGCAAGTTCACCTTTTGCCCAAGCCGAAGTGAGTCCATGGCCGTGATCGAGGCCTTGTCTTCAAAACGAAGTGGCAGGTGCAAGGCCAGTCCCATCCAGTGCGGGGCTGTCAGCAGGCTGCCCACCGCGTCTGCAACAGACACGGGCAGCGGCAGCAGCTCCTCGAAGCAGGTTGGTTGTTGGGGGGCTGCTGCGGTCAAGTGTTTGACTTGAGTAGGCTGTTACAGGGCCAAAATGGCTTCAACTTCAAAACGTGCACCCTTGGGCAGGCTGGCCACCCCCACCGTAGACCGGGCGGGGAATGGGGCAGATACGTACTCTTGCATGATGGCGTTGACTTGGGCGAATTCACTGAGGTCGGTCAGAAACAAGGTGAATTTCACCACGTTGGCCAGGCTGCCGCCTGCCTCTTCGGCCACTGCTTTCAAGTTGCTGAATGCCTGGCGTGCCTGCTCTTCGGTGCCGGGGCCGACCAAGTCGCCGGTGGCGGGGTTCAGGCCAATTTGGCCCGAGGTGAATACGAGGTTACCGAGCTTGATGGCTTGGCTGTACGGGCCGATTGCGGCGGGGGCTTTGGAGGTGGAAACAACTGTAGCTTGTGTCATTTTGAGTGCAGTTAATGTTTGGGTAAATGGATCTAAATTCGCTCAGTTGCCATGATAACGCCGAGAGGTGCATTGTGTTGCTCATGGGGACGGTATACCATACTCGACTTGTTTGTTGCGCTGCAATGTACGCATGAGTCAACCCCCGAAGTCAGGCAAGGCCAACGCCACGCTTGGTCAACAATCTGCTGTGCCACGCTCGACGTCAACGTCCCTTGCCGCGGATGAACGCGATGATATTTTCTCCGAGAAATACGCGTGGGTTGCAGTAGGGGCCTGTGGTCTGGCGTCAGTGGCTTTCGGCCCTGAAGAGTCATTCAAGGCACTGGGCGAATCGCGCCATTTGCTGTTGTTTTTGGGCTTGTTGACAGCCCTGTCCATTCTCCTCGTTTCTCTCACCTATTTCCGTGTCACCGAGCTTTTCCCGAAAGGCGGTGGCGGCTATGCCATGGCCACCAATTTGCTTGGCCCAAAAGTGGGTTTGATTGCGGGTGCAGCACTCTTGGTGGACTATGTGTTGATGGTGGCCTTGGGCATCAGCGCATCAACCCACTTGATGTTCAGCTTTTTGCCGCCGTATTTTTACGAGTACCGCGTGTGGGTTTCAATGGCCTTGATGCTTGCCTTGATGAATTTCCACATTCAGGGGCGGCACTTGAACCTGAAACCTTTCAAGTACCTGTTTGTGGCTTTTCTGTTAACTCATCTGGTTTTTATTCTGGTGGGTTTCTCGGATCACTTTCAGGACATTGGCGGGGTTGTAAAACGCAGCATTGAAACCACCGAGTCCGATTTAAGTACCTTGGGATGGTTGCCGGTGTTGGCAATTTTTGCACGCGGATTTTTTCTGGGTGGTGGCACATACACCGGTATTGAGGCCGCCTCCGATACGGTGCAGTTAAGCCGCTACCGGCAAAGCAGCGAGAACCGCAGAAAAATGCTGGCCTATGTCGCCTGTGCCCTGGCCTTTGCTGCCGCAAGTCTTGCAGCCTTGTATTCACTGTGGGACGTGAACCTTGAACCCACCATGGCTTTGAATGGCGTGCTGTTTGAAAGGGTATTCACCGACCTTGGCTGGGACTGGCCGTACGTTATTTTGGGTTTGCTGGTGATGCTGGGCCTTGAAACGGCAGTGCTGTTGCTGGCTGCCCATGTGGCATTTGCGGTGGGGCCGCGGGTGTTGTCGACCATGGCGATTGATTCCTGGTTGCCCCACCAGTTTCGTTATTTGTCCAACCGTTTTGTGACCAAGAACGGCATCATGCTGATGGGTGGTTTGGCCTTGGTGGCTATTTACCTGAGCGATGCGAATGTGGACTTGTTGGTGGTGCTGTTTTCCATCAATGTGTTTATTGTATTCAGCCTGTCCATGTTGGGGCTGTGCGTTTACTGGCTTAAAAATCGCCATGAGAAACGTTTCATCAAAGGCATTTTGTCGGCCTCGCTCGGCTTTGCTGTTTCCGCATCCATTTTGTTGGGCACCATCATTACCCAGTTTTTTCAGGGTGGATGGATCACCATGCTGATCACCACGGTGGTGGTGTTGGTGTGCTTGTGGGTGCGCAACCACTACCGGGACACCAAGGAAAAAATCGCGAAGATAGATGAGGTGTTTGCCATGGCGCAATATGGCTCGGCACATTCGCCACCCGAGTTGATTCCTGATGGCAACACGGCGGTATTCATTGTGGGCAATAGCCGCGGGGGTGGCTTGCATGCTTTGCTTTGGGTGCAGCGCATGTTTCCCAACCACTTTCAGAATTTTGTGTTCATGAATGCTCGCACTGTTGATTCCAAGGCTTACGGAGGACGAGAGGCGCTGGAGGCCATGCGTGTGGATGCGTCAGTTTCTTTGAATTACTTTGTTAATTTTTGCCGCAGCCATGGCTTGCGCGCCAAGAGCTACCTTTCGTTTGGAACGGATGCGGTTGAAGAGTTGACGAACTTGGCGAAAGTAGTGGCCGATAATCACCCCAACGCAATTTTCTTCACCAGCAAACTCGTATTTGAAAATGAAAATATTCTGACCCGCTTTTTGCACAACCAGGCTGCGTTGGAACTTCAACGCCGTTTGCACAATGCAGGCCAGCAAATGGTGATTTTGCCCATGCGGCTTTAGGGTTTACAACAAAAGATCTGTTGCTTGATAGGGCCGTGTTTGCAATAATAATTACACTCGCAGTTTTGATAGCAAAATTAAATGACCCTCACCGAACTCAAGTACATAGTCGCTTTGGCCCGCGAAAAGCATTTCGGCCGCGCCGCGGACGCCTGTTTTGTCAGCCAGCCCACCTTGTCTGTGGCCATCAAAAAACTGGAAGAAGAACTGAGTGTGTCCCTGTTTGAAAGGGGTTCCAACGAGGTGTCGTTGACACCAGTGGGTGAGCGCATTGTGGTTCAGGCGCAGCGTGTGCTTGAAGAGGCTTCTGCCATCAAGAGCATTGCACAGCAGGGGATGGACCCGTTGGCAGGCCCGCTTCGGGTCGGTGTCATTTACACGATTGGCCCCTATTTGTTGCCAGGCCTGGTTTCCAGCATGATTCAGCGTGTGCCTTCCATGCCGCTGGTGTTGCAAGAAAATTTCACGGTGCGCCTGCTTGAGTTGTTGAAACAGGGCGAAATCGATGTGGCGGTGTTGGCCTTGCCGATCAATGAATCGGGTTTTGTGATTCAGCCTTTGTATGATGAGCCCTTCATGGTGGCTTTGCCGAAGTCTCACCGTTGGGCCAACGAAAAAGCGATCAAGTCCGATGACCTTCGCACCGAGAACATGCTGTTGCTCGGCACTGGGCACTGTTTCAGGGACCAGGTGTTGGGTGTGTGCCCGGAACTGTCCCGATTCTCGCAATCGTCAGAAGGCATTCAACGTACTTTCGAGGGAAGTTCACTAGAGACGATTCGCCACATGGTTGCCTCGGGTGTGGGGATTACCGTGTTGCCCTCAAGTTCTGTGCCTAACCCCGTTCCCAAGGAAAGTTTGTTGACTTATATTCCGCTGGCCGACGACGACACGCGCCGCACGGTTGCGCTGGTGTGGCGAAAAAGTTTTGGGCGGCGTGAGGCCTTAGAGGCTTTGCGCGATGCAATCATGGAATGCGACCTGAATGGTGTTGAGTTTCTGGATGCACCTCAAATGGTGCGTTAATCGATGGTTGTTCTGAGTAAGGCGCGCCTGCGAGACTATTACTTGCTTCTGCGTTTGGATAAGCCCATCGGGATTTTGCTGTTGATGTGGCCCACGTTGTGGGGCTTGTGGATGGCGGCCGAAGGCACGCCACCCTGGCATGTGCTGCTGATATTTATCGCTGGCGTGGTGTTAATGCGATCCGCGGGTTGTGCGATTAACGATTATGCAGATCGCGATATTGATCTGCATGTGGAGCGAACCCGCAACAGGCCTTTGACCAGTGGCCGGATTGGTGAAAAAGAGGCCCTCTCGCTGGCCGCTGGCTTGGCTGTTTTGGCTTTGCTGATTACTTTACCTCTCGGTTGGTCTGTCATTTTGATGAGCATTCCCGCCGCTTTTTTGGCGGGCAGCTACCCGTTTACCAAACGCTTTTTTCCCATGCCTCAAGCCTACCTTGGCATTGCCTTTGGTTTTTCGATTCCAATGGCATTTGTCGCGGTGCAGGGCAGTGTGCCCCTGCACGCTTGGCTTGTCTTTGTAGCCAATGTATTTTGGACGGTGGCTTACGACACAGAATACGCCTTGGTCGACAAGCCCGATGATTTGAAACTCAATATTAAAACCGCTGCAATTACCCTGGGCCGATATGATGTAGCGGGCATTGTGGTGTGTTATGCAGCCAGCCTTTTGATTTGGGCGTGGGTGGCCAGTTCACTGGGCTTTGGCCCAGCTTTTTGGTTAGGTTGGGTGTGCGCTGTGGGTATTGCTGTGTACCACTTCATGCTGATCCGCAATCGCGACCGTGCGCTGTGCTTCAAGGCATTTCTACACAACAACTGGTTGGGCGCAGCATTGTTTGCAGGTTTGGTACTGGAGTTTCTTTAAGCGCGGCCAGCGCGTGGTTTGGTGTTGACTTAGCTGACACCCTTTTGTAGTTCGACGGCACGTTCACATGCGGATTTGGCTGCGCTAACGATGGCTTCCTGCACGCCACGCGCGCGCAACTGTTCAAGACCGGCAAAGGTGGTGCCTCCTTTGCTCGTGACTTTCTCCCGCAGGGTAGCAAACGAATCATTGGACTGCCTGGCCAGTGTGGCGGCGCCCAAAAAAGTTTGGCTCACCAGTAAGTTGGCTTGTGCCTCGTTGAATCCCAGGTTTTTCGCGGCCATGGCCAAGGCTTCCATCATGAAAAAAACATAGCCAGGACCACTGCCTGAAATGGCTGTTACCGCGTTGATTTCATCTTCTTGGTTCAGCACCAGAACTTCACCACAGCTACTGAAAATTTGCTGGGCAATACTGCGATCTTCTGCAGAACAATTCGCGGTGAAAAACAGGCCTGAGATACCCTGCGAGACCAAGGCGGGGGTGTTGGGCATGCAGCGCACCACGCGTGCATCGTTCTGCTGGCTCCAGTCCCGTATTTGAGCCACGCTGACACCCGCGGCAATGCTGACCATCAACACCTGTTTCAAATGGGCTGCCTGGCTGTTCAGTACGCTTTGCATCAATTGAGGTTTTACGGCGAGCACCACGATTGCCGGGGTGAAGTTGCTCGGCCAATCGGTGGTGCACTGAATATTCAAAGTGGACATTTTTGAGGCTGCTTCCGGGCTGGGATCAATCACATGAAATGTGCTGGCAGGTATGCCACTGCCAATCAATCCGCCAAGAATGGCAAATGCCATGTTGCCGCCGCCAATGAATAGAGTGTTCTGCATAGTGATTCCGTGTGTTTATTTTGAATAGTCGCGTGCACCAAACAGGGCTGAACCCACGCGCACGCAGCTTGAGCCGCATTCAATCGCCAACTCCAGGTCTGCGGACATGCCCATTGAAAGCGTGTCCAGGCTCAGGCCGTTTGAATTGAGCGAATCGAAAACCGACTTACATTCTAAAAATTCAGATTTCAATTGATCGGTGTTGTCTGTGTTGCTGGGAATGGTCATGAGGCCGCGCAACGCCATGTTTTTCATGCCATGAATTTGATGGCACAAGTCAATCGCGAGCGCTGGACTGAGGCCGGATTTGCTGTCTTCGCCCGAGGTATTGATTTGTACCAGCACATTCAAGGGTGGGAGGTTTTCTGGGCGTTGATCTGACAAGCGTTGCGCAATTTTCAAGCGGTCAACGCTGTGCACCCAGGAGAAGTTTTCTGCAATTGGTTTGGTTTTATTGCTTTGTATGGGCCCGATGAAATGCCATTCAAGGTTGGCATTCATTGTTTGCGCATTGGGGTGATCAGCCAGCTGGGTGATTTTGTCCAGCGCTTCCTGCAGGTAATTTTCACCAAAGGCTGTTTGCCCGCAGCTGTAAAACTCAAGGATATCGCTCAAGGGAAAAGTTTTACTGACCGCTAGCAGCTTGACCGCTGAACCCGGTCGACCCGCTTTGTGGCATGCGGCTGTGATTCGGTTTTGAATTTCAGCCAATTGTGTGGCTCGGCTCATGGTGCATCAATTCAATGCTTAAAGGGAGATTATAGCCACATGACACTAACCGAGTTGTTAACCTGGGCTGTTGAAGAGCATGCATCGGATTTGCATTTGTCGGCAGACATGCCACCGATGATCCGTGTAAACGGTGAAATGCGCAAACTGAGTGAATCTGTGTTGGGACACCGTGAGATTTATCGACTGATTCAGGGGTCGATGACAGAAGCGCAATGGCAAGGCTGGGAACAGTCGCATGAATGTGATTACAGTTTTTCAGTGGATGGTTTGTCGCGTTTTCGTGTGAATGCATTCATGCAGAGCAGGGGTGCATCGGCGGCATTTCGGGTGGTGCCCAGCCGAGTAAAAACGCTGGAGGAACTGGAGGCACCCGCCGTGTTCCGTCAAATTGCGCGTGAACCCAATGGTCTGGTACTGGTTACCGGTCCCACCGGCTCGGGCAAAAGTACCACCTTGGCAGCGATGGTGGATGATGTAAACCGCAACCAGAAGGCGCATATTCTGACCATTGAGGACCCGATTGAATTTACGCACACACCGATGAACTGTGTGATTAACCAACGCGAGTTGGGTGAGCACACCCATTCATTTGGTGCAGCTTTGCGTTCTGCCCTGCGAGAGGACCCAGATGTAATTCTGGTTGGCGAAATGCGTGATCTTGAAACCATTCAACTGGCCTTGACTGCAGCTGAAACCGGGCACCTGGTTTTTGCCACCTTGCACACTTCCTCTGCACCCAAAACCATTGACCGTATTATTGATGCATTCCCATCGGCTGACAAAAGCATGGTGCGCGCCATGTTGTCGGAATCGCTGCGTGCCGTAATTTGTCAAACCCTGCTGAAAAAGCAGGGGGGCGGGCGAGTTGCTGCGCATGAAATCATGATGGCCACGCCGCCGATTCGAAATTTGATTCGTGAAGGCAAGGTGGCGCAAATGTTGTCGTCCATTCAAACGGGTTCGCAGCATGGCATGCAGACCATGGAGCAGGCGGTGCAACGGCTTTTGATGACTGGAAGGATTACTCGAGAAGTGGCGATGAGTGTGATTTCGGGCTCGAACCAGCCTTGAGCAATTTGGGTTTGCAGGTAAACTTGCTTTTCAACAAACCCTTGAGAGGCAATTCCCATGGCAAGCAATGTGTACGAGTTTTCAAGCAAAACCCTCGACGGTAAGCCGCTGAGCCTCGCGGATTTTCAAGGCAAGGTTCTGTTGATTGTGAACACGGCCAGCAAGTGTGGTTTCACGCCGCAGTACGAAGGTTTGCAGGAACTGCACAAAGAATTGGGCCAGAAGGGCTTGGTGATTATCGGTTTTCCCTGCAATCAGTTCGGGGGCCAAGAACCGGGTACTGAAGAGGTAATTGCCAGCTTTTGCCAGAAGAATTACGGCGTTGATTTTTTGATGGCAGAGAAGGTGGATGTAAAAGGCAGCGATGCCCATCCATTGTTCAAATACCTGACTTCGCAAGCCAAGGGCATTTTGGGCACCGAGGCCATCAAGTGGAATTTCACCAAGTTTTTGGTTCGCAAAAATGGTGAGGTGTATGACCGTTACGCCCCCACCACCAAGCCTGCAGATTTAAAAGCGGATATCGCCAAGTTGTTGGCAGAGTAATTTCAGCTTTATTCAGTCTTCTGTGCTGTTGCCGGCTTGGGGTTGTTCCGTGATTGGATTGGCAGCAAGTTCACCGTTGGCCCTCGGTCGATACACACCGCGGGTCAGCGGAATTTCAAACAGCCGACATTCAATCGGTCCGTTAAACAATGGGCGTTTACGTTTGGGGCTTAATCCCAAGGTTTTCTTGATTTCTAGGTCGCCTGAAAACAAAAAGGCCGTCCAGCCTGAAAAATTCATTTTTAGATGGTCACCGTAGGCTTTGAACAATCGTTCGTAGGCTTCGTCTTCAGGTACATCTGCACCCTTGGCGCGTACACGTTCACCATAGGGGGGGTTGCTGAACACGATGCCTGCGGGTGTGGGTGGTTCAACAGTGAGCGCATCGCGTTGCGCAAATTGCACGATACCAGCGTCTAGCAACTCTTCAAAACCGGCACGTGCCAAATTCTCTTGGGCAATGTCGATCAACAGTTCCGTGATGTCGCTGGCATACCATTGGAAGTAGGGTGTGGTCAGCGCCTTGTCCAGGCCGGCATTGAACCGCCGGTTGGCATCCTCTTGAAGTTCTTTGCCCCATTCTCGGGTGAAAGGTTTCAGGTTCTCAAAAGCGAAAGGGCGCTCCAGGCCTGGGGCACGATCACACAGCTGCGAAAGTGATTCGATGACCAGCGTACCGCTGCCGCAAAATGGGTCGAGAAACACATCGGCATTTTTGCCTGCTTCGCTGTGGCGTGCAATGTGCCACAGGCCAGCAGCCAGGTTCTCTTTCAGTGGCGCCACACCCGCTTCTTCGCGCCAACCCCGCTTAAACAGGTTTTCACCAGCCAGGTCAATGTACACCATGGCTTCAGTAGGACTGATGGCTGCGAAAATCCGTACATCCGGTGCTTCAACACTGACGTTCGGGCGTTCGTCGAAACGCTCAAGGAATGAATCGCATACGGCGTCTTTCAGGCGCAGCTGTGTGAAGCGAACGCTTTGAATGTCGGCTCCCAGATTATTCAGGTCAACCCGGAAAGTGTTAGACAGCTTGAACCAGTTGTACCAGTCAACCGACTTGGCGATATTGTAGAACTGTTCTTCATTGCTGCATTCTCCCCTCGCCAATTCAAGCCCAATGCGGCCTGCAAAACGGGTCCAGTAGGTCATGCGGGTGGCTTGGCGCCAGCTGGCTTCGAATGTACAGCCACCGGTTACTGCACGGGTTTTTTGAGCACCCATGGTTTCCAGTTCAGCCACCAGAATTTCTTCCAGGCCACGCGGGCAGCTTGCAAAACAGTTGAACACACTCTGCTTGGTCGAGTTGTGTTGCTGACCGGCGGGTTTGCCGGCGTTATTCGGCTTGGAATGATTGGGGCTTGAATAGGGCATGAATTACTTTTAAAAAATTAGAAAGGTTTGACTACCACCAGGATGATGGCGATGGTCATGAGTACCACGGGCACCTCATTGAACCACCGGAAGTATGTGTGACTGCGTGTGTTTTGGCCTGCTTCAAATTTGCGCAGAATGCGACCGCAGCTGTAGTGGTAACCGGCAATGGCGAAAACAACGAAAATTTTTGCATGTAGCCAACCACTTTGCCCACCAACACCAATTTGGTATACCCCCACCAGCGCAAAACCCAGCAACAAGGCTGGAATGGCCAGAAGGGTCATGAATTTGTAAAGTTTTTTCGCCATTTGCAGCAAGCGCGCTGTGGCGGCTGGCTCCGTTTCCATGGCCAGGTTTACAAAAATTCTGGGCAGGTAAAACAAACCCGCAAACCAGGAAGCGACAAACAAAATGTGAAAGGCTTTCACCCACAGGTAACCGTCCATGTACTGCTCCAGTTGGTTTTGAATCAATCAGTTTCTTGTTTCGCCGTGGCCAAACACCACGTACTTTTGGCTCGTCAGGCCCTCAAGGCCGACCGGGCCACGCGCATGAATTTTATCGGTGGAAATGCCGATTTCGGCACCCAAGCCATATTCAAATCCGTCAGCAAAACGGGTTGATGCATTGACCATCACAGAGGCGGAATCCACTTCCCGAATAAAGCGCATGGCGTGACTGTGGTTTTCCGTCACGATGCAGTCGGTGTGGTGCGACCCGTATTGGTTGATGTGGGCGATGGCCTCGTCAAGACTGTCGACCACTTTGATTGACAAAATTGGTGCGAGGTATTCAGTGCTCCAGTCTTCCTCGGTGGCCGCTTTTACACTGGGTAACAGCGCCATGGTTCGTTTGCAGCCGCGAAGTTCGACGCCTTTGGCTGCGTAACGCTGCGCAAGTTCCGCCAAGGCGGGCTTGGCCACATGGGCGTGAACCAGCAAAGTTTCCATGGTGTTGCAGGTGCCATACCGGTGGGTTTTCGCATTCTCGGCAATGTTGGCCGCATGGCTAAGGTTTGCAGACTCATCAATGAAAACATGGCAAATGCCATCCAGGTGCTTGATCACAGGCACCTTCGCATCGCGGGAAATCCGCTCAATCAAGCCTTTGCCACCTCGAGGCACAATCACATCAACATATTCAGTCATGGTAATCAATGTGCCCACTGCTGCGCGGTCCGTGGTGTCGATCACTTGAACGGCATCAGCGGGCAAACCTGCTGCCTCCAAACCTTGTGCAACGATCGCAGCCAAGGCCTGGTTGCAACGGAACGCCTCGGAGCCGCCACGCAAAATGGTGGCATTGCCCGATTTTATGCAAAGGCCAGCGGCGTCTACCGTAACGTTCGGGCGGCTTTCATAAATAATACCGATGACGCCCAAGGGCACACGCATTTTGCCCACTTGAATGCCAGTCGGGCGGTTTTTGAAATCGGTCATCTCGCCAATTGGATCGGGCAGTTGGGCAATTTGCTCCAGGCCTTCTGCCATGGTTTCAATGGCCTTGTCGCTTAATGCAAGGCGATCAAGCAATGCTGCCTCCAAGCCATTTGCTTGGGCTTGTGCCATATCGGCTTGATTGGCCTGGGTTAGCGCAGCCTTGTTGGCGCGAATCAGCTTGGCTGTTTCAAGCAATGCTGCGTTTTTCGCGTGCGTGTTGGCTTTGGCCATGTAAACAGCGGCTGCGCGGGCCTTTTTGCCAATGGCCAGAATTTGTTCTTCAATGCTCATATTGCTTACTCTGTACTATCGTTCGGTACGATTGATTCAACTGGTCCACAATTCGGGCGGTTCTATGCCCGCCACACCCAGGCCGATAATCTCAAAGAGGGTCCAGGGGTTGCCCTGTTTCATGCCTTTGATGGTTTTTTCAGCGGCATAACACCAAGCGGTCAGTTTTTGAAGGCTGCCAGGGTTGTGGCGTTTCAGGGCGGCCGCAATGTGGTTTTGCCTTTGTCCCCAAATTCTATTTTGTCGGCAGGCATCCGACAAAGACATTCCACGCCGCATGGCCTGCTGTGTGTCGCGAATGGCACGAATTTCCTCTTGCAAGGCCCAAAGTACCAAAGTGGGGGCCTCCCCTTCGGCTTCCAAGCCTTCCATCATTCGGGTAATTCGTCTGGCGTCCCCGGCCAGCAGGCTGCCGCCCAAATCGAACACATTGAAACGCGCCGAATTGGCAACCATGCCTTGCACCTGTTCAATGTCCACGGCCCCTTGGTGTTCAAGTGCCAGCTTTTCAATGGTTTGATGCGCCACCAGCAGGTTACCCTCGGTTTTCTCGGCCAGCCAACTACAAGTTTCACGGTTTAATTGTACGCCTTTGCGTTTGGCGGCTTGTGCTATCCAGCCGGGTAGGGTGTCGGCGCCCACTGGGCGGCAGGCAATCTCGGTGCCTTTGGTCAGCAATTCTGCAAAACCAGCACTTTTTTCCTGGGTTTTGTTTAGCTTCGGAGCGTTGACCAGCAGGTAATGCCCGGTATCACCTGCAGCGATCCACTGGGCTGCTTTGGCCAAGGCCTCTGCCGCTTCTTTGCCGAGTTTGGGTTGATTGATTCTCAAATCAACCAGCGAAACGTCGCCAAACAATGATGCTTCAGCAAACAGCGACAAAAACTCTTGCGGGTCAAATTGCCGATCTACTTCCACAATTTGGCGCTGGTAATCGGTTTGTTTTTTCAGTCGCTGGCGGTACAGGTCGGCGGCTTGGGTTGCAAAAAGCGGTTCATCGGTGAATACGCACAGCAGTTGAGGCAAAGCGGTGTTTGCGCCATCGTTTAACCAAGTGTCAAGCGCAATCTGTTTCACTTTGCTGCTTGCCCTTTTGATCCCAATTGCAAGGCGCTTAGCCGCCCGGTAATTTGGCGCGCGATGTCGCGCTGCATTTCGGTGTAAAGCTGGTTTTCCTCGGCTTCCTTGCCCAAAATTTGATCGTCGGTGTAGGTGAGTTCGCGCCTTTGGCTCAGTTGGCTGGTGGCAATCAGGAAGTCGCCGTTTTTGTCCACCACGCTATACAACAATTCATAGGTAATTCGAACCTCGCGCGCACGGCCTGTGGCACTGAAGGTGACAATGCTGCGGTCGCGCGTTTCGCTGATCAAATTTAACTTCAAGGGCGCACCTTCAGGCGGGTTTACCTTCAGGTTCAGAATTTGAAGTTGCAAGTCCATGTTGCGGTTCATTTCTGAATTCTCCATGCCGCGCAACTCGATTTTTTCAAAGTCGAAGTTGTACTGGCCACGCAACTGAAAGCCGCAGGCTGTCAGCGCCAATGTTGTTGCCAGCAGGGCGATGGTTTGAAAGAAACGTTTCATAAAGACTCGCTTGTTGTTGAGGTCGATCTTAAACAACGATGTTGACCAGTTTGCCAGGTACCACAATCACTTTTTTGGCCGGTTTTCCTTCCATGAATTTTTGCGCAGCTTCACTGGCCAATGCAGTACTCTCGATGCTGGCTTTGTCAGCGTCGGCGGCTACTTCAATGCTGCCTCGCAGTTTGCCGTTCACTTGTACCATCAGGGTGAGTTCTGAGCGCACCAAGGCTTTCTCGTCCACTTCGGGCCATGGTGCATCCAGAAGCTCACCGTGAGCTGCGCTGTAATTCAGGCTGCTCCACAAGTGGCAGGTGATGTGCGGCACAATCGGGTACAGCACACGCAATAAAATGCTCAAGCCTTCTGCCAGTACGGCATGGTCTGCTGGCGTGTTTGTTTCACTGGCAAATGCATCCAGCGTGTTCAGCATTTTCATGCCGGCAGACACCACGGTGTTGTACTGGTGGCGATCGTAGTCAAAGTTGGCCTGTTTCAAAATTTCATGTACATCGCGGCGAGTGTTCTGAGCCGCTTTGCTCAATTCTGCAGTGTTTAGAACGGGTTGGGCCTTAATGGCCACTTGCTGATTCAGTGCCAGTTGATACAGGCGTTTCAGGAAGCGGTGAGCGCCTTCTACGCCTGAGTCGCTCCACTCCAGGCTTTGTTCTGGCGGGGCGGCAAACATGGTGAACAATCGTGCCGTGTCGGCGCCATATTGGTCGATCAACGCTTGTGGGTCGATGCCATTGTTTTTGGACTTCGACATTTTCTCAACACCACCAATGTGCACGGGTGCTCCAATGTTGCTGAGTTTTGCAGAGACAGGCCGACCCTTGTCGTCAAACTCAACCGACACATCGGCCGGGTTGATCCAGATTTTTTTGCCATTGGCTTCTTCGGTGTAATAGGTGTCGTTCAGCACCATGCCTTGGGTGAGCAGGGCGGTGGCGGGCTCTCGGAATTTCACCAGGCCCAGGTCGTTCATGACCTTGGTCCAGAAGCGACTGTAAAGCAGGTGCAAAATGGCATGTTCAATGCCGCCGATGTACTGGTCCATGGGCATCCAGTAATCGCTGCGTTCGTCAGTCATCGTGTTTGCGTCGTTACAAACATAACGCGTGAAATACCAGCTGGAATCGACGAAGGTGTCCATGGTGTCTGTTTCACGGCGCGCGGGTTTACCGCACTTGGGGCATTTGCATTCATAGAATGCAGCGCTTTTGGCCAACGGGTTGCCGCTGCCATCGGGCACCAGGTCTTCGGGCAGCACCACGGGCAGGTCTGCTTCAGGTACGGGAACATCGCCACAGGTGTCGCAGTAAATCATGGGAATGGGGGTGCCCCAGTAGCGCTGGCGTGAAATGCCCCAGTCGCGCAGGCGGAACTGGATGCGTTTTTCGCCAATGCCTTTGGCGGCCAAAAGCTCGGCAACTTTGTCGACAGCTGCGGTGTAATTCAAACCATCCAGCGGGCCGCTGGCCACGCAAACACCGCGTTCTTTGTCGCCGTACCATTCAGCCCATTCGGCGTTGTTGAATACTTCGCCTTTCACGTCGATGACTTGCTTGATCGCAATGCCGTATTTCAAGGCAAACGCAAAGTCGCGCTCATCGTGCGCAGGCACGCCCATTACAGCGCCGTCGCCGTAGCTCATCAGCACATAGTTGCCCACCCAAACTGGCACGCTTTCGCCGGTCAGTGGGTGCGTTACGCTCAGGCCAGTGGGCATGCCCTTCTTTTCCATGGTGGCCATGTCAGCCTCGGCCACGCCGCCAGCTTTGCATTCAGCGATGAAGGCTTGCAGTTCAGGGTTGCTATCAGCAGCCAGTGAGGCCAGCGGGTGTTCGGCGGCCACGGCGCAGAAGGTGACGCCCATGATGGTGTCGGCGCGTGTGGTGAACACATACATTCTGCCGTCTTGAACCAATTCACCCGCAGCATTTTTGATTTCATGCGGGAAAGCAAAACGCACGCCGGTGGATTTGCCAATCCAGTTTTCTTGCATCACTTTGACGCGCTCTGGCCACTGCAGGCCATTCAAATCCTCGAGCAACACATCGGCGTAATCGGTAATCGCCATGTAATACATGGGGATATCTCGCTTTTCAACCACAGCGCCCGAGCGCCAGCCTTTGCCGTCAATGACCTGTTCATTGGCCAGCACGGTTTGGTCAATCGGGTCCCAGTTCACGGTGCCTGTTTTCTTGTACACAATGCCTTTCTCAAGCATCTTCAAAAACAACCACTGGTTCCACTTGTAGTAATCGGGTTTGCAGGTGGCTACTTCCTTGGACCAGTCAATCGCCAAACCCATCGATTCCATCTGTTTTTTCATGTAGTCGATGTTGCTGTAGGTCCAGGCTGCTGGCGGCTTGCCGTTGGCCATCGCTGCGTTTTCAGCTGGCATGCCGAACGCATCCCACCCCATGGGCATCAAGGTGTTGTAGCCCTTCATGCGCTTTTGGCGAATCATCACATCGTTGATGGTGTAGTTGCGCACATGGCCCATGTGCAGCTTGCCGCTTGGGTATGGCAGCATGGAAACGCAGTAGTACTTGGGCTTTAGTTTGCCGCTTGCATCTTTTGCGAAAGCCTCGGCCCTGTAGGCGTCCGATTCTTTCCATTGGCCTTGAACGGCATTTTCAATGTCTTGGGCGGCGTATTTGTCGAACATGGTGCGTTGAAACTTGGGTGTGAGTTTTGAATGCGGGCGGGGCCTTGCCGGGTGGGGCAGGCCAATCGGTCATTATATCGGGCTTTTTCGTTTTTTACGGGCAAGGCAGGTGGGGCAATCACTGTTAAAATCAACAGCAAAACCAATTTTTGATGTGAGAAGCCGTGTCTTTACTCGATAGTCTGAACCCTGAACAACTGGCAGCCGTCACCTTGCCCCGTGAATCGGCACTGATTCTGGCGGGGGCAGGCAGCGGCAAAACCAAGGTGCTGACAGCGCGCATTGCCTGGTTGATTCAAACCGGGCAGGTGGGCCCCAATGGGGTATTGGCGGTTACCTTCACCAACAAGGCGGCCAAGGAAATGCTTCACCGCATTTCAAGCATGCTGCCCATTAACACCCGCAGCATGTGGGTGGGTACTTTTCACGGCTTGTGCAACCGCATGTTGCGCGCGCACTGGAAGGAAGCTAGGTTACCTCAGGCTTTTCAAATTCTGGACATGCAAGACCAATTGTCGGCAATCAAGCGCATGTACAAAGTGCTGGGCATAGATGCTGAAAAATTTCCGCCGAAGCAGTTGAGCTATTTCATTGGTTCAGCCAAAGACCAAGGCCTGCGGCCCAAAGACGTAGAGGCGCACGACGAATACCACCGCATGATGGTTCGCTTGTACGAAGCCTATGAAGCCCAGTGCCAGCGCGAGGGTGTGGTTGATTTTGCTGAGCTGCTGTTGCGTTCCTTCGAATTGTTGGGCGCCAACCCTGCGCTGCGGGAACACTACCAGGCTCGATTTAAATACATTTTGGTGGACGAGTTTCAAGACACCAACAGCCTGCAATACAACTGGTTGAAACGCTTGGCTGGATCGCAAGGTTGCATCTTCGCAGTGGGGGACGATGACCAGTCCATTTACGCTTTTCGCGGTGCGCGCGTGGCCAATATGGTGCAGTTTGAAAATGATTTCAATGTACAAAATCGCATCAAACTGGAGCAAAACTACCGTTCGGTGGGCAATGTGCTGAAAGCCGCCAACGTGCTGATTGCGCACAACAAGGCTCGCTTGGGCAAAGAGTTGTGGACCGAAGCTGGCGAAGGTGAGGCGATTCGGGTGTATGAGGCCACCAGCGACCAGGATGAGGCAGCTTTCATCATTGACCGAATTAAAAAGCTGGTGCTTGAAGAAGGCTACGGTCGGTCGGACATTGCAATTCTGTACCGCTCCAATGCGCAATCCCGGGTTGTTGAACAAGCCTTGTTCAATGCGGGCATGCCTTATCGGGTGTATGGTGGTTTGCGGTTTTTTGAACGTGCAGAAATCAAGCATGCGCTGGCGTATTTGCGTTTGATGGACAACGCCGACGACGACAATTCCTTCTCACGTGTGGTGAACTTTCCTGCACGGGGAATTGGTGCGCGCAGCGTAGAGCAACTTCAGGACATTTCTACAGCACAGGGTACTTCGCTGTACCGCGCCATTCATCGCATGGAAGGCAGGGCGCAAGCCGGTTTGAAAAAATTTGCAGATTTGATCGAACGCATGCGGTTCGAGACCCGAGGTTTGAGCCTTGCTGACTTGGTCGACAAGGTGATCAATGAATCGGGTTTGGTGGCTCATTTTCAAGCGGACAAAGATGGTGAAGACCGCGTAGAAAACTTGAAAGAATTGGTGAACGCCGCTGCCTCGTTTGCGATTGCTGAAGGGTATTACCAAGATGCCGCAGCCACCATGGTGGATGAGGAAAAGTTGATTACGCCGCTGGCTGATTTTCTTTCCCATGCTTCGCTCGAGGCCGGTGACAATGCTGCGGCAGCGGGTCAAGAGGCCATTCAATTGATGACAGCGCATTCGGCCAAAGGGCTTGAATTCAAGTGCGTCTTCGTCACCGGGCTTGAAGAAGGGCTATTCCCGCACGAAAACAGTATCGGCAATTCCGTGGAGGGTGGCGATGGCACCAGCGTAGAGGCTGTGGAAGAGGAACGACGCTTGATGTATGTGGCCATTACCCGCGCACGAGAACAGCTGTTTTTAAGCCACGCGCAGCAGCGCATGTTGCACGGGCAAATTCGATATCACCTGCGCTCTCGTTTTCTGGACGAATTGCCAGAGGAGGTGTTGAAATGGTTAACGCCGAAACGCGCACACATTGCCAGCCAAGGCTGGGATGCACTCGATTCCAAAGTGTGGGGGCAAAATAAAACGCTCAACGTGGGTTATAGCAACAAAGCCGCCAAGCGACCCTACGACATCGGCACGGGTGTGAATCATGCCAAGTTTGGTAGCGGTGTAGTGGTGGCTTATGAGGGCGAGGGTGACGACCAAAGAATTCAAATCAACTTCGGCCGCCAAGGCATGAAGTGGCTGATGCTGAGTTTGGCGAAGCTTGAGCGGGGCTGAACTTGAAGGGTCAACGCTGCGATTTATCGGCAACTCGGCATGGGTTACTTGTTCCGCACTGGGCCGGTGATTTGAGGGCTGAACTTGAAGGGTCGCCGCTGCCCGAAAACTTGGCATTTCGGCTTGTCGTCTTGAGTCTGCACTAAGCCAAGCCCTCCAAAAGTAACGGTCGGGTCTTGGCTTTCGCGCCATAGCGCGATCGTTAGTCTCTGCGCGCCAAGCCGGCAAGTTTTCTGACTGGTCATCGTGCGACCCATTGCAAGTTCAGCTTCGACTCACCGCTGGCGCAACGCCCAATCGGCGGCGGTGTTTCGATCGCCTCGCCTTCAAGAAAACCTGCCCTTGCGTGCCTAGCAGGGCCGGTGTTGCCCAGCATGGGCGACAGAGAACGGACCCGACCCGCAGTTTAGGAGGGTCGTTCTCAGGCATCGCAAGGCTCAGCAAGGGATCAACAGGTTTTCTGGCGAGAGATTGAAACCCAAGCCAAGTGGGCGGTTAACGAGCGCCGAGAAAGCGGAACCCAACCCAGTTACTCGGTTGGATCGTGCTCAAACACTGCTTTGTAGCTTGGGTAAAAGGTACATAGCGAGACCGCCATCACCAGCGCCACGCACATCATGTTCAAGGCACTCACAAATGCGGCGGGCAAACCCAACATGGTGAACAAAACAACAAACACCGATGAAAAACCCAAGCCCAAAACAAGCCAGCCCATGCCGTAAATCAGAAAGCTGCCCTTGTTTCGCCACACCGCGACCCAGCTAGAAAAAAGGGCCTGCATGGGTTTCATATTGTGCCAAACCACCAACACCGGTGCGAACCAGAAAGCCAACAGTACCGGAATACTGGTGATGCCAATAAAAATCATGTAAAGCACCATGTATTCCATAAACGCCGCACTGGTGGCTGCATCGGCCTTTTGAAGATCTTCAATTGACACGGTGGGCTGCGCCCCAAGAACAAGGTGCGCAAGTAGCCGGATCAATGCAAAACACGCGGTGTAAATTGCTCCCAAAATCAACAAGGATTGCAGGTGCTTTCTGTTGTCTTGATTAAAGGCATTGAACAAAACACTGGGGCTGACCCGCAAACCTTTTTGGCCCATTTTGCCAGCCAGCATAATGCCAAAACCCAAGGCAGGCGATGCAATTGCCACTGCCGCGGCACCGATAAACGGAATCAGGATTCCAATGAAAAGAATAATGAACAGATAAGTGTTGCCGAACAGGAACATTTCACCTGGTTTGCTGCGGAAAAGCTGCAAGCCCTGCATCAGCCAATCCCATCCCGCACTGGGCGGGCAAGTATGTACGTAGTTGGCCAATTGTTTACTTCCTTAATTCGGTTGAGGGGCAAGCGGTATTCCCTGCCTGCGGGCAAGCAATACGCGTTCAAAATGTTTGGGGTCTTTCACGTTCAGCACTTCGGCCTCGCGTGGCATGTAGAAATCGTAAAGTCTGGAGGCCCAGAAGCGAAGACCCGCCGCGCGCAGCATGTCTTGCCAAAGTTCGCACTCATGCGCACTCAGTGGGCGTTCAGATTGATAACCGTCAAGCAGGGCACCAAGCAATTCAGGATTCAATTCTCCGGTAGACAGCTGGATACACCAGTCGTTCGCGGTCACTGCGAGGTCGAACAGAAATGTATCGACGCCAGCAAAATAAAAATCGATCACGCCGCCAAGTGCGTCGCCTTGCATCAGGGCATTGTCGCGAAACAAGTCCGCGTGCACTGCCCCTTTGGGCAGCATTTTGTAGGCAAGGCGTTCTGCAACTGCTTTTTGGTGGTTCACTTCGTTGTGCAACAGTTCACGAACAGAGGCTGGCAGGTGCGAATCGAGAGCATTCATCGCACTTTCAATCCATGCCAGCCCACGGGGGTTGGGCGTATTGCCCGGAAAATCAGCCACTGCAAGATGCGCTTGTGCACAAAACTTTCCGATTTCTCGGCATTGAATGGCGTTGGGGTGCTCGACAGATTTGCCGCTGAGGCAATTCACCAATGTGGCAGGCTTGCCGTTGAGTGTGTTGAACAATTCACCTTGACCATTGGGAATCGGGCCGGGTACGGCCAGGCCCTTTTTGGCCAAATGTTTCATGAGGCCCAGGTAAAACGGCAAGTCCTCTGCCTTCAGTTTTTCAAACAGGGTTAGAACAAAGCGCCCTGTGGAGGTATTTACAAAGTAATTGGTGTTCTCAATGCCCGACTCAATGCCATCAAATGAAAGCAGTTCACCACAATCCCGGCCTTGCAGCCATTGTTGCAGTTCTGTTTGGGTAATGCGCGTAAAAACAGCCATTCAAAGTCCTGAGTAGGGTCGTGAGCACCCCGGATTTTACCTGTGTTTGACCCTGCTTTATAAGTCCAACAGCTTCTCTGTTTCACTGTCTGATGGATTGAAGGTGCGTTTTTCGTAGAAGTGGAATATGCATTTCAGCACCTCCTCCGGTGTTTCAACCACTTCAAACAGGTCCATGTCGCTAGGGCTGATCATTCCCTCGCCCAACAAATGGCTTTTTACCCAATCAATCAGGCCCGCCCAGAACTTGGAGCCCACCAAAATAATGGGAATGCGCCTGCCTTTGTTGGTTTGTATCAGCGTGAGGGCCTCAAACATTTCATCGAGCGTACCGAATCCGCCTGGCATTACGACATAGGCACTGGCGTACTTTGCAAATGCCACTTTGCGGGCAAAAAAGTGGCGAAAAGTCAGGGAAATATTCTGGTATGCATTGCCGCTTTGCTCGAACGGCAGCTCAATATTCAAACCCACGCTGGGCGATTCGCCCGCATAGGCCCCTTTGTTGGCGGCTTCCATAATGCCTGGCCCACCACCACTGATTACCGCAAAACCAGAATCGGACAGTGCCCTGGCAATTTTCTCAGTTAGCGCGTAGTAGGGGTGGTCCACGGGGGTTCTGGCGCTGCCGAAAATGGACACCGAAGGGCGAATTGCTGACAGCTTCTCAGTCGCCTCAATGAACTCTGCCATAATTCCCAACACATGCCACGACTCTCTGGCCTTCACTGCGGTGGATTGTTCTTTGGAGGGTAGGTGGCGCAATGTCGGAATATTCTTATTTTTGGTTGTCATATGAAGCGATTACTCCTGGTTGATGGGTCGAGCTACCTGTACCGTGCCTTTCATGCCATGCCCGATTTGCGAAACCGCGCAGGCGAGCCCACTGGTGCCATTTATGGCATGGTTAACATGCTTCGACGCCTGCGTGCAGATTACAACACTGACGATATCACCTCCAATTGTATCGCCTGTGTGTTCGATGCGCCGGGTAAAACCTTTCGTGACGACATTTACCCCGAATACAAGGCGAACAGGGCCAGCATGCCCGAAGACCTTGCCGCTCAGATCCCTCACATTCATGAAGTGACCCGCGCCATGGGTTGGCCCATCGTGATGGAGCCCGGTATTGAAGCGGACGATGTGATTGGTACCTTGGCTCAAGTGGCGCTTGAGCAGGGCTTTGATGAGGTGATTGTGTCCACGGGCGACAAAGACATGGCCCAACTGGTGAATGACAAGGTTCGCTTGGTGGACACCATGAAAAATGCGGTCATGACTCGGGACGCCGTGTTTGAAAAGTTCGGTGTGTACCCGGAACAAATTGTTGATTACCTGACGCTGGTGGGCGACACCGTAGACAACGTGCCTGGTGTGGAAAAGGTGGGGCCGAAAACCGCTGCGAAGTGGCTGGCGGAGTACAAGACCCTGGATGGCGTGGTGGCCAATGCCGACAAAATTGGCGGCAAAGTGGGCGAGAACCTTCAAAAAGCGCTGGACTGGTTGCCCACAGGCAAAACCCTGGTCACCATCAAAACAGATTGCGAGTTTGAGTTGCGCCGCCACATTGAAGAGCAACTGAAAGCAAATGCTGAAAACAAAGAAGCGTTGAAGCAACTGTTTCAGCGTTTCGAATTCAAGACATGGTTCCGCGCTCTGGGCGGCGTGGCTGAGGACGAGGTTACGACCAAACCCAAAGCAGATGGTCCGCCCGATGGCAGTTCAATGAGCCTGTTTGATGCGCCTACACAGGCTGTGGATTCGATTGAAACCATTTGCGTTCAAACCCAAGTGCAGCTTGACGCTTTGTTGGTGGAATTGAAAGCCGCTTCGGCCAGCAAAACGCCGGTGGCCTTTGACACTGAAACCGATTCGCTGGAACCCATGAATGCGCGCATTGTGGGCCTTTCATTTTCAGTGAAACCAGGTGTGGGCTATTACATTCCACTGACGCACCAAGATTTGACCGCCGAGCCACAATTGCCATTGGCCGAGGTGCTGGCATTCCTGAAGCCTTGGTTTGAGGATTCCGATTCGCCCAAAATTGCCCAGAACGCCAAATACGACTTGCATGTGATGGCCAATCACGACGTGTGGGTGAAGGGCCTTTTTGAAGACACCATGCTGGCCAGCTACATTCTAGAGGCCCACAAGCCCCACGGCATGGATGCTTTGGCCCTGCGCTGGTTGAACTACAACACCATCAAGTATGAAGAAGTGGCAGGCAAGGGTGCCAGTCAAATTACCTTTGACCAGGTGCCTATCGACACAGCCACCAAGTACGCTGCCGAAGATGCTGAAGTCACCTTGCGTCTGGCCCACACCTTGAAAGCCGAGCTCGACAAGGTGCCAGAACTTGCCAAGCTGTACCGCGATGTGGAGTTGCCTTTCGGGCAGGTGCTGTTCGAAGTGGAGCGCAATGGTGTATTAATCGATTCCGACAAGCTTGAAGCCCAAAGCGCTGAAATTGCTGACAAGCTAAAGTTGATTGAAGAGCAAGCCTTTGAATTGGCTGGTGGTAGTTTTAACCTGAACTCGCCCAAGCAAATCGGCGAGCTGTTGTTCGACAAGCTGGGTTTGCCCGTGGTGAAAAAAACCGCCAGTGGCGCACCCTCCACCGATGAAGAAGTGCTCAGCAAATTGGCTGAAGATTACCCCCTGCCCGCGAAGTTGCTCGAACACCGGTCACTGGCCAAACTGAAAAGCACTTACACCGACAAATTGCCCCGCATGGTCAATGCGCGTACAGGGCGTGTGCACACCAACTATGCGCAAGCCGTGGCAGTTACTGGCCGCCTGGCCAGCAATGATCCCAACTTGCAAAACATTCCTGTACGTACTGCAGAGGGTCGCCGGGTGCGAGAGGCCTTTATTGCAGCACCGGACTGTGTCTTGGTTTCCGCTGATTATTCACAAATTGAGTTGCGCATCATGGCGCATATTTCAGGCGATGAGGCCCTGATTCACGCTTTCAATGAGGGCTTGGATATTCACAGTGCCACAGCGTCAGAAATTTTCGGAGTGGGTTTGAACGAGGTCACATCCGACCATCGCCGTACTGCGAAGGTGATTAACTTCGGTCTTATCTATGGCATGAGTGCCTTTGGCTTGGCTGGCAATCTGGGTATTACCCGAGAAGCTGCAAAACTTTATATTGACCGTTACTTTGCCCGCTATCCCGGTGTGGCGAAATTTATGGACAATGTACGCGCACAAGCCAAAGAAGACGGCTTTGTACAAACGGTGTTCGGGCGCCGGTTGTGGCTGCCTGAAATTAAAAGCCCGAATGGCCCGCGCAGGGCCGGTGCCGAACGGGCTGCGATCAATGCGCCCATGCAGGGCACATCAGCAGACCTGATCAAAATGGCCATGGTTGAATTGTCGGCTTGGTTGAAGGCAGAACAACTCAACACAAAGATGATCATGCAGGTTCACGACGAAGTTATTTTCGAAGTACCCAAGGGTGAACTCGAATTGATTCAGAAACGTGTACCTGAAATCATGACGCAGGTGGCCAAGCTTCGAGTTCCACTGGAGGTGGGTTGCGGCGTTGGCAACAATTGGGAAGAGGCACATTAAACATCAGGAGCATGGGATGAGCGATAGCGCAAACAACATTAAAAACCAGGAACATCAGGAACATCTAAAAGCACTGACGGGTGGCGGCAAGCTGTCCATAAGCCGCCGCACTGTGCTGAAAGGTTTCACGGTTGGGGGGTTTGCGGCAGCTGCATCGCCTGTGTTGGCCCAAGCCATTACCACGCCTGGCGATGGTCTTGAAGAAGGTCGCGTGTTTGTGGATGTGGGCGACGATGACATGTTTGCTTATCGCGCTTACCCAAAGGCTAAAAAGAATGCGCCCGTAATTTTGGTGGTGCCTGAAATTTTTGGTGTGCATGCTTATTTGGAAGACGTGTGCAGACGGTTTGCTCAAGCGGGTTTCTATGCCCTGGCCCCCGAGATTTTCTTTCGCCATTCCGAGCCGGGGCAATATGCCACCGTGGCTGCCATTCTGGAAAATGTCATTGCGAAAATGGACGACCAACAAGTGATGGCCGACCTGGACAAGTGTGTGGAATTTGCAGGCTCCGAGGGTGCGGATGTAAAAAAACTCGCGATCACCGGGTTTTGTTGGGGTGGCCGCATTACTTGGTTGTACGCAGCACACCAGCCGGCTGTGAAGGCAGGGGTGGCCTGGTATGGTCGCCTGGTTGGGGCAAAAACCGAATTAACGCCTGCACACCCGGTGGATGTGGCTTCGAAACTGAAAGCGCCGGTGTTGGGTTTGTATGGTTCGGAAGACAGCTCGATCCCGCTGGACACCGTAGAGCAAATGAGAAAAGCCCTCGCCGAAGCCGAAAAAAATCCATTTGCAAAGGCCAGCAGCATCACCGTATTTGACAAGGCTCAGCACGGTTTCCACGCCGATTATCGCCCCACCTACAATTCCACCGTGGCGAAACAGGCGTACAATCAGGCGCTTGAGTTCTTGCGGGGCAAGAACCTGATCTAATCTCGGACCCAATCAATCGTGCAATCCAGTTTACCGCTTGTTCTCCTGGCCGCTGCCCTGGGCACGGCCTTGGCCATTTTTGCATCTGCATTGTTAACAGCACGACACATCGCCCGCTCGCTTGAGCCCATGGTGAGCGTGTCTGCTGGTGTACTTCTGGGCGCATCGCTTTTGCATTTGTTGCCCGAAGCGCTGGACAAGGGCATGGATCATCACAAGTTGTTTGCCCTGTTGCTGGCGGGTTTGCTGTTTTTCTTTGTGCTGGAAAAGTTTTCAATTTTTCGCCACAGCCATCACCACGAGCACGATGGACACGACCACCACCATGGTTTCGACAAACGCGAGGCGCGCCGCGGTGGTTTGTTGATTGTGGTGGGCGATTCCATTCACAACTTTGCCGATGGCTTGTTGGTGGCCAGTGCGTTTTTGGTTGATTTCGAGTTGGGTTTGGTGACCACGCTGAGTGTGGTGCTGCATGAAATTCCGCAACAAACAGGCGATTATCTGGTGCTGGTGAATGCGGGAATTGCTCGCAAGAAAGCCTTGCAGCTGATGTCGGTTGCTGGTCTGGCTGCAGTGTTGGGCGCAGGTTTGGGCTACACCTTGTTCACTGAATTGCAGGCTTTACTGCCCTATGCCTTGGTGTTTGCGGCAGCCAGTTTCATTTACGTGGCGGTTGCCGATCTGATTCCGCAAATGCAGCAGCGTGTGAAAATCAAGGAAAGCGTGGTGCAGTTGCTTTGTATTGGGTCGGGCGTGGCTTTGGTGGCTATACTGGCCGAAATTCTTCATCACCACCATTGAACAACTACTCGCCCACCAGTTTTCTCTGGTGGGTTGCATAAGAAGACATTGCTCCGCAGGCAATAATCAGTAAAACACCCAACCAGGTTGTGCTGGTGGGAATGTCGCCCAGCACCACAATTCCAAAGAATGTCGACACCAGAATTGTGCAGTATTGCAAAGCGGCTGAAAGCCAGGTTGAGCCGCTTCCGAATGAACGGGTCAGCGCCAGGTTGCCCGCACCACCAAAAAACCCCAGCGCCACAAGCCACAACAAGGTCCAATCGGTGTCTGGAGTCTTAAACACCTCAAATTCCCCGAAGCCAAGGATGTACACCAGTGATGTCACAGTGGCTGTGCCTGCGAAGTAAAGCACAGTTCGCCACTCGGGTTCGCGGGCCTGCCCAAGGCTTTTTAATTGCATGTAAGCCACGGCAGACACCGCACCAGCACTCAGGCCTAAAAGAGCAGTTTGTAGTTGGTTGCCGTAAAACACGGGTTGAAGAACCGCAATGACACCAGAAAAGCCGATTGCAATTGCGAACTGTTCCAGGCGATTTCTGGATTGCCCATACCAAAGCCACAAGATCAGGGCAATGAACAGGGGGGAGGTGTACATCAGTGTGGTCGCCGTGGCCAGGGGCAATTGCGTGGTCGCATAAAAGCCGCACCACATGGCAATGATTCCTGCAACATTTCGTTTCAAATGAAGAAATGCAACCGGGCTTTTCAGGCTCAGGCCTTGAAGCAGAGCCCAACCGGTGATTGCAATGACCGGCACTGCTCCGCGAAAAAGAACAATTTCACCCAAGCTGGCGTGGGTGCCCGCGAGTTTGACCATCAGGCCCATGGTGCCGAAACACAGGCAGGCCATTAACATCCAGAGTGCTTGCATGGGGGCACATTGTAGCCCGGCTTCATGTCCCGGGGCGATGCTCAGGACAATTCGGGCGTGGCTTTGTAATGTGCAAAGCTCGGATCAAGCCACACCTCCCGTTTCTCCAGTGGCGTATTGTCCATCGAATGGGTAATGCGAAATACACGCAGACTGGGCGCATCCGGAATTTTATTGAACAGGCTCGCAATACGCGGTTCCATCGACTTCACCGACACCTCATCGGTCATCTGGCCAATCCGCATTTGAAACACCTCGGAGGCCAAACGGTACAGGTTGCCGGCCGATTTCTGCAGCATTTCAATGCTCAATTTCGGAAAAACCTTTTTGGAGAGGCACAGCTGTTCATAAGCAATCAGTTGGGTGTGCAGCATGTGCCGAACTTCAATCAACCAAATTGGATCGCCCAAGGCGATACCTAGGGCTCGAGATTCTTCGGTGTCGGCATGAATACTCTCCAGGCTGATCAACTCGGTTTTTACTTCGGTACCCGCATACTCGGTTGCCCAATGGTCATTGAGTTTGAAGGGATCTGCCCGATCGTATACCGGCGAAGGCAAGGCTTTGTCGGTCACAAATGTCCCGAGCCCCTGCATTTTTGTCACCAGTCCAGATTTTTCCAGTGATTCAATTGCGCGGCGAATAGTGCCGATTGACACCTGAAAACGGTCCGACAGTTTTTTTTCATTGGGCAGTGGTTCACCGACTTTCCAGGTTTGCCTGAAAATTTCATCGGTCAGAACTTCACTGATTTGCTGGTAGGCGGGGCCGCCACTACGTACAACGGGCCCGTCCAAGGAATTGGAGCCACGCATCATCTAAATATATCCAGAGTTTTATTTTTGTCTAATCAATGTACCAGAAAAAGATTAAACAAAAATACAAATCGCGATATTGATTTTGACGACGCGTGGTTTTGCCGGTCAGAAGGTTTTTTTCAGTTTCCCGGACTGGTGGTGAGTGGGGTTCATTTGAGCCCCATACCAGGAGTGAAAGTGCGCCATGCCATCTTCCATCGGGCTTTGATAGGGGCCTGCGTCGTGTTCCCCTCGATCCATCAGCACCCGGCGGCCTTCGTCCATTCTCTCGGCAATTTCATCGTCTTCGACAGCAGTTTCCATGTAGGCTGCTTGTTCAGCCTCGACAAATTCACGTTCAAACAGGCGAATTTCTTCCGGGTAATAAAACTCCACAACATTTAGGGTTTCTTGTGGACCCTTCGGGTGCAGGGTAGACACCACGAGCACGTGCGGGTACCACTCCACCATGATGTTGGGATACATACAAAACCAGATTGCGCCGTACTTGGGCTCTACACCGTTGCTAAACTTTTTCACGGCTTCGTGCCATTGCCTGTACACCGGCGTGCCCGGGCGATGTAGGCCTGCTTTCACACCCACCGATTGCACGCTCCAGTTCTCGCCGTAGTACCACTGCAAATCCGAGCAACTTACAAACTGGCCAAGGCCTGGGTGGAAGGGCTCAACGTGGTAATCCTCCAGATAAACCTCAATGAAGGTCTTCCAGTTGTAGGGCAGCACATTGGTTTTTACGGAATCCAGTTGAAATTCCGAGAAATCGATTTCTGCGAGAAACGGAACATTCTTCAGATCCTCAAGCACGTTACGCCCGGAATTGAATAGCAGACCGCGCCAGTTCTGCAATGGATACGACTGAAGTTTGGTGCAAGGTTGCTGCGCAAAATGCGGCGCACCCAGCAATTCACCTTTCAAATCGTAGGTCCAGCGGTGAAGCGGGCAAACGATATGGCTGGAATTGCCATGGCCTTTCAACATAATTGCCTGGCGGTGGCGACACACATTGGACAAAAGCTCGATTTCAGAGCCGTTGTTGACTAGAATGCGGCCGTCGCCCTCCCACGGAAGTGACCTCCAGTCGCCGCACTCGGGCACCCAATGGGTGTGACCGACGTAACCCGGTCCGTCTCGATAGAGTAGTTGGATTTCATCCTTCAAAACATGTTCATCGAAATACGTTGAAACATGAGGCTGTAAACTTGATTGCGTCACGGCATGTGACACATTGGACAAATCACTCAAATCGGACATGATCCCGGGGACCTCCTCCAACAGTGTCCCTGATCGACACTGATGCAAATTAACCTGTTGAACAAAAAGAGAAAGTGGGATTGTACCCTTTAGTCTGCATTCCGGCCAAAGACTTTTCGCCTTTGGACAAAGTCGCAGTAAAATGGAGGACTTTGTATCACGCGCCGCAGCACAATGAGCCCGAGCAAATCGAAAATAGCGCCAGTTGACAATGCCCAAGCGGTGCCAGCCTCTTTTGAAGAGGCAGTGGCCGAGCTTGAGGCTTTGGTGAATACCATGGATTCCCAGAATCTTGGCCTGGATCAATTGCTGACCGATTACAAACGTGGGGCCTATCTCGTGAAGTATTGCAGGGACCGGTTAAGCCAGGTTCGCAAAGAGGTCACCGAGATTGAACAAGCATTGAACAAACCCGCTGATGAAGGTGCGCAGTGAGCTTCGCCCAGTCTATTCAGTTGAACTGGTTTGACGAAACTCGCGCGGGTTTTGAAACAGCATTGGCAGAAAAGTTAAACCAGTCCAAAGGTCCTTCCAGTGAGCTGAATGCCGCAATTGAATATGCTTTGTTGGATGGCGGCAAGCGCCTGCGCGCTATGTTGGTATTCGCAGCGGGCCATGCAGTAGAGACACCAGCCAGTGAGTTAAGCGATGCAGCCTGCGCCATCGAAGCCATGCATGCCTATTCTTTGGTGCACGACGATTTGCCCAGCATGGACAATGATGTACTTCGCCGTGGCAAACCAACCTGTCATGTGAAGTTTGGTGAGGCTTTTGCCCTGTTGGCAGGTGATGCACTACAAACGCTTGCTTTTCAATGGCTGGCTGAATCGGAGCAGGGTAATGTTCAGGTTCGCATACAGCAAATTGCAGCCTTGGCCGGCGCCTCTGGTTTGCAAGGCATGGCTGCCGGGCAGGCAATAGACCTTGCGCATGTGGGCAAGCCTATGGACTTGCAGTCGCTTGCCAATATGCACGCGCGCAAAACAGGTGACTTGATCTCGGCGTCAGTGCGCATGGGATATGTCAGCAATACGGCGCTTTCGGCCGTTGAGAAGAATGGATTAGAGGCCTATGCCCATTGTTTGGGCTTGGCATATCAGGTAATAGACGACATATTAGACGTGGAGTCCACCAGTGAGGTGCTCGGCAAAACATCGGGCAAAGACGCGCTGAACAACAAACCCACCATGGTGAGTTTGATGGGCTTGGGCGAAGCCAAAGCACTTTTGGCCCGGCTGCGAGAACAGGCTTTCACAGCCTGTGAGGTTATTGCTGCCCCGCGCCGCGCCCCGCTGGAAACCCTTGTAGAACTGATTACAAACCGGAAATCATGACCGATCTGCTGAAAAAAATTGATTGCCCCGCAGACCTGCGGCGACTGTCTGAAAACCAGCTGCCCAAGCTGGCAGACGAGTTGCGCAATTACATCGTGGAGCAAGTGGCCAAAACCGGCGGGCATTTGTCATCTAACCTGGGAACGGTCGAATTAACCGTGGCCTTGCATTATGTGTTCAACACCCCAAATGATCGCGTGGTGTGGGACGTGGGCCACCAAACTTACCCGCACAAAATTTTGACTGGCCGGCGCGATGCCATGCCGGGTTTGCGCCAATACGGCGGCATCTCCGGTTTTCCAAAGCGTTCGGAATCTGAGTACGATGCCTTTGGTACTGCACATTCCAGCACCTCCATTTCCGCTGCCTTGGGCATGGCGGTTGCCTCACGCAACCTGGGCGTGAACCGAAAACACATTGCTGTAATTGGCGACGGCTCCATGACCGCAGGCATGGCCTTTGAAGCCTTGAACAACGCCGGTGTAACGCCCGACATTGATTTGCTCGTGATTTTGAACGACAACGACATGTCCATTTCACCGCCTGTGGGCGCGCTGAACAAGTACTTGGCCAAGTTGTTGTCGGGCCGCATGTTGAACAATGTGAAGGAAGTGGGCAAGGGTATATTGGGTGTGGCCCCACCCCTGTATGAACTGGCGCACCGGCTTGAAGAGCATGTCAAAGGCATGATGAGCCCGGCCACACTGTTCGAGGAATTTGGGTTTAATTACTACGGCCCCATTGATGGCCACGATCTGGACGCACTTGTGCCCACGCTGCAAAACCTGCGTGCAATGAAAGGCCCGATCTTCCTGCATGTGATCACCAAAAAGGGCGCAGGCTACAAGCTGGCCGAGCAAGACCCGGTGCTGTACCACGGCCCGGGCAAGTTCGATCCCAGCATCGGTATTCAAAAATCAAATACACCCAAGCCCCCTACCTACACCCAAATTTTTGGCAAGTGGTTGTGCGACATGGCGCAATCCGATCGCAAACTGGTGGGCATTACCCCAGCCATGCGCGAGGGTTCCGGCATGGTGGAATTCGAGCGTCGCTTCCCCTCGCGCTACTTTGATGTCGGCATCGCAGAACAGCACGCAGTCACCTTCGCGGCCGGTTTGGCCTGCGAGGGCATGAAGCCCGTGGTGGCCATTTATTCCACATTTTTGCAGCGCGCCTATGACCAACTGATACATGACGTCGCCTTGCAGAATCTCGACGTTACTTTCGCGCTGGACCGCGCTGGCTTGGTGGGGGCCGACGGTGCAACGCACGCGGGCAATTACGACATTGCTTACCTGCGCTGTATTCCCAACATGGTGATTGCCGCTCCCTCCAACGAGGATGAGTGTCGCAAATTACTTACAACCGCTTATCACTACCCCGGCTGCGCTTCGGTTCGCTACCCGCGCGGTATGGGCCCCGGTGTAGTCGCTGACGAATCACTCGATTCCCTTGAAATTGGCAAGGCAATTGTGCGTTATTCGCCCGATGAATCGGAGCATAAACTTGTAATTTTGGCATTTGGCTCCATGTGTGAACCAAGCCTTGAGGCTGGCCGAGCGCTGGGTGCCACCGTGGTGGACATGCGCTGGGTCAAGCCAATTGATGCAGAATTGTTACAACGGTTTGCCGAGCAGCGCTACAGCTTTGTGACTATTGAAGAGGGCTGTATCATGGGTGGCGCAGGTTCAGCCGTGACCGAACACTTGCACGCCCAAGGATTTAATAACGCAGTGTTGCAACTCGGCTTGCCCGATGAATTCATCGACCATGGAGACCCCGCTCTCCTGCTCAAGAATCTTGGACTGGACGCCCAAGGCATAGAAACGTCCATCAAGCAGCACTATGGCGAGCTCTTTGATCGCCACACCAATGTGGTACGCCATGTAGCAGGGCGTGCCGCAAACACATGAGGAAGTTATGAATACACGTGACAAAGGCTTGGAGAATGCCGTGGCCACTAACCCAATTGACCAGGCCATTCCCGACGTCCAAAGCACCATCGACACCCGCCACATTGCAATCCAATCGGTGGGTATTCGTTCTGTCAAGTACCCAGTTCTGATTGAGCTTCAAGGCCAAAAGCCGATGCCCTCCGTGGCTGAGTTCGAAATGACCGTGTTTCTGCCTGCCGATCAAAAAGGCACGCACATGTCTCGTTTCATTGCTTTGCTGGAGGAAGCGCAGGGCACTGTGCTGACGGTCAGCGGTTTCCGTGCCATGCTGGTTGAAATGTTGCAGCGTTTGGACGCACCTTCTGGTCGCATCAAGATGGAACTGCCTTATTTCCTGTCCAAGGTTGCGCCCATTAGCGGCGTTTCAAGCCTGATGGACTATCAGTTGACCCTCGAAGGTTCAGCCACTGCGACAGGCCAAGACATTTACCTCACCGTGGTTGTTCCGGTGACCAGTTTGTGCCCATGTTCCAAGAAGATTTCTGAGTATGGTGCGCACAACCAGCGTTCGCACGTCACCGCGCGCGTGCAGTTGAAAGAAGATGTGGACATTGCACAGTTTATTTCCGCGATTGAGCAGCAGGCTTCCTGCGAACTGTATGGTTTGCTCAAGCGCCCCGATGAAAAGTATGTGACTGAGCGTGCCTACGACAACCCGAAGTTTGTGGAAGATTTGGTTCGAGATGTGGCCATTGCCATGAACAAGTTCTCGCAAGTGGGTCAATACACAGTAGAAGCGGAAAACTTCGAATCAATTCACAATCACTCGGCTTATGCTCGCATCGATCGAGCTTAAGTAGACCCTCGCTGGTTCTTCAGCGCGCTGTAAGAATCAACCCCGACAATACTTACAAAATTAAATGTCGGGGTGCGTGTGTACCTCAGGAGCTATTCGGTTATGGCTGAACCACCCAAGGTCAAGCCCAAGGAATTTTTTATTCTCGGACTCACGTCGGGAGGGCGGCCCTTTCGTCCTTCAGACTGGGCCGAACGTCTTTGCGGTGTGTTGTCTTGTTACCGCCCGCCTGGCCGCCAGCAGAGCCAGCAACACCTGGCTTACAGTCCCTACGCCAAGCCAATCTTGATGAACAATGTAAAGTGCGTTGTGGTCGATGAGCGCTTGCGCGACATTGAGCCCATGGCCATGACTTTTGTATTGAACTTTGCGCGTGACAACGATTTGCAACTGCTGGATGCCTGTCTGTTGCCTGACCCCGAGTAGTCAATTTCTCAGGGATGGTTTCCAAAGCCGGCTTGGCTTTGGAAACAGAATTCGGCAACGCAACTTGGCAACACAAAAAGCCCCTTTCAATCAAGGGGCTTTTCTATGTGGAGCAAATTAAAACCTTAAGGCCTCTTAAGGCCTCTTAAGGCCTCTTAAGGCCTATTAGGCGGCCATGCCTTTCACAAGTGCTGACAAGCGTGACTTGTTGCGTGAGGCTTTGTTTTTGTGGATCAGGTCTTTGTCTGCAACGCGATCCAGAATGCTTGTTGTTTCGCGATAAACTGCCTGAGCGGCGGCTTTGTCGCCTGCTTCAACAGCAGCGCGTACTTTTTTAACTGCGGTTCTCATCGCTGAGCGAATGGCTGAATTGTGCGCATTTGCTTTGGCGGCTTGTTTTGCGCGCTTGCGCGCCTGTGCTGAGTTGGCCATATTGCTGAGGCTCCAAGGGGTGTAGAATTCGAAAACCCGCAATTTTAACAAAATACTAGCCCTTTCACAATCACTATATGAATTTATTGAAATCGGCCGCTGCGGTCAGTGCCATGACCATGCTCTCTCGGATCACTGGTTTGATCCGAGAGACAATCACTGCGCGGCTCTTGGGGGCCGGGGCTGAATCCGATGCCTTTTTTATTGCTTTTCGAATTCCCAACCTTTTGCGCAGACTGTTTGCAGAAGGTGCTTTTTCGCAGGCTTTCATTCCAATTTTGTCCCAGACCAACGCCACACAAGGAAAATCAGCAGCGGTTGACCTGGCCCGGCGCGTTAGTTCTCTCTTGTTCATCGTTTTGTTGCTGATTGTTGTGGCTGGTGTATTGGGTGGCAGTTGGGTGGTCATGGGCATGGCCAGCGGGCTTGCGCAGGGTAGTGAACAGTTTGAACTCACCGTGTTGCTCACCCAGTGGATGTTTCCCTACATTCTTCTTATTTCAATGGTCGCACTGGCCTCGGGCTTGCTGAACACTTTCCGTTCATTTGCCTTGCCTGCCTTTGCACCGGTGCTGCTAAACATCAGCTTCATCGCGGGCGCTTTGCTGCTTGCCCCTTATTTTGATCAAGCAGTGAAAGCATTTGCAGTTGCAGTGATGGTGGGTGGTGTTTTGCAGGTTGCCGTGCTTTGGTATGGCTTGGCGCGTACCGACTGCCTGATCAATCCCTTTGCAGGATTTGGGGCGATTAAGGCAGCTTGGGGTGATGAGCAGGTTCGTCGGGTTCTGAAAAACATGGTGCCAGCAACGCTTGCCGTGTCAGTGGCGCAGATCAGTTTGATCATTAACACCAATATTGCGTCGCATCTGGAGCAGGGCAGTGTGTCCTGGATTTCTTATGGCGATCGCTTGATGGAATTTCCCACCGCTTTGTTGGGTGTCGCTTTGGGTACTGTGTTGCTGCCATCGCTTTCTGCTGCGGCCACACGCAGCCACGAGGAATATTCACGCTTGATGGACTGGGGCCTACGCCTCACAGTGGTGCTTGTGCTGCCGGCGGCCGTGGGCATGGGCTTGTTTTCAGATGCCTTGGTGGCCTTGCTGTTTCATTATGGGCGCTTTGATGCCAACGACGTGGCCATGACTAGCCAGGCCGTGATTGCTTACAGTTTGGGCTTGGCTGGTTTGGTGTTGGTCAAAATTCTGGCACCTGGTTTTTATGCCAAACAAGACATTCGGACTCCCGTGAAAATCGGGATTGTGGTTGTGTTGGCTACTCAATTGATGAACCTGTTCACGGTGCCCTGGCTAGGCCATGCGGGTTTGCCGCTCAGCATCAGTGCTGGTGCTGTGTTGAATGCGACGGTACTTTATTGGGGCTTGCGCAAGCGTGGCCTGTACACGCCTTCAAGCGGTTGGGGGCTTTATTTGATCAAGGTGTCAGTGGCTGCAACGGCCATGGGCTTTGCCTTGTGGCTCATGAATCAGCAGTTTGACTGGCTGAGCATGGCTTCTACACCACTGGTGCGTGTGGCTGCTGTACTGGGGGTAATTGGGGTTTGCGGCGTGCTTTATTTTGCAGTGTTGGCCGCCTTGGGTCTAAACCCGAAACGCTTGATTCGCAAGCCTGCTGTCTGATGGTGTGTGCTGTCCAGCTTGCGGCACCCAGGTTGTGGGCGCCGCAGCCGTGTATGGTCTTTACTTCAAAGCATCAAAGGCGCGTGCCTTGATTTCTTCTACGCTGCCAACACCTGCAATTTTGCGATATTGTGGCGCGCTGGCATCGCCTGTCGCTGCCCATTGGCCGTAGTAGTCCACCAAGGGGCGTGTTTGCTTTTCATATACGTCAAGGCGTTTCTTGACGGTTTCTTCTTTGTCGTCATCACGCTGAACCAAAGGCTCGCCCGTCACATCATCAATGCCTTCTTGTTTCGGAGGGTTGAATTTTATGTGATAAGTGCGCCCCGAGGCTGGGTGCGTGCGGCGGCCACTCATGCGGTCAATAATCGCGTCGTGGGGCACATCAATTTCAAGCACGAAATCAATTTTTACGCCGGCCTCTTTCATGGCTTCGGCTTGTGGAATGGTGCGGGGAAATCCGTCAAACAAATAACCATTTGCACAATCGGATTCTTTCAAGCGCTCTTTCACCAAATTGATGATGATTTCGTCGGACACCAGGCCGCCACTGTCCATGACTTTTTTTGCTTCGATACCCAGGGGGGTGCCGGCTTTAACAGCTGCGCGCAGCATGTCGCCAGTGGAAATTTGGGGAATGCCAAACTTTTCCTTGATGAATGTCGCCTGCGTGCCTTTGCCAGCACCGGGCGCTCCCAATAGAATTAAACGCATAGTCGCCTCAAGAGTTTTAAATCTGCTGGCCTGTTGTACAAGATGCGTCGTTTACAACAGGCAATATTTTTGGCCGTTTTCTCTTATTCGAGGCCTTTGCGATTATGGGTGCTTCAACTTGCAGAAAACTTACCCATGGGCAGGCTCGAATATTTTTTCATGGTCGTTCAGCCTTAACGAGACCCGAACAATGCCCTGACTTTCTCCAGGTCTTGCGCGGTGTCTACCCCGGGAAGCGGGGCATCCTGAATCATACACACTTTTATGCGAAAGCCATTGGCCAGCGCCCTGAGTTGTTCAAGTGATTCAAGCACTTCAATTCTGGCTGGAGGCAGTGTTTGATACACCTTCAGAAAGCGGGCGCGGTAAGCATACAAACCAATGTGGCGAATGCCCAGTTGCCCCGCTGGCACACCTTGGGGCCAGGATTCAGTGGCATAAGCATCCCGCGGATAAGGAATAGGGGCCCGGGAAAAGTAAAGTGCTTCACCGTCTTCACGCATGGCGATTTTTACCACATTGGGGTTTTTGAATTCTTCCCAGTTGTCGATTGCATGCCCACAGGTCGCAATGTCTTGAGCATCTTCCAGCAAGGCTTTGGCCACCAGGTCAATCAAGGCTGGGTCAATCAGGGGTTCATCGCCCTGTACATTCACCACCACGGTGTCGTTGGCCCAGCCTTTGAGTTGGGCCACTTCCGCAATCCGGTCGGTGCCTGTTGGCCAGTCGCCACGGGTCATGACAACCTGCAAGCCATGGTTTATACACACCGACTCAATTTCCGGGTGATCAGTGGCGACCAAGACTTCGTCTGCCCCCGATTTCAAGGCCTGCTCGGCCACTCGCACAACCATGGGCTTTCCCGCAATGTCCAGCAGGGGTTTGCCGGGCAGGCGAGTAGATGCATGGCGGGCCGGGATAACGGCTTTGAACATGGAAACTTAGTTGTTGGAGGTTGATACAGGTTCGGCTTGTTCCACCAGCATGATGGGTATTCCGTCCCGTACGGGAAATGCAAGTTTGTCGGCTTTGCATACCAGAAAGCTGTCGCTTGGGCGTTTTTCAAGCGGCCCTTTGCAGATGGGGCAAACCAGAATGTCAATCAATTGTGGGTCCAATGCAATCCTCTAGGGCTTGTGTCAGGGCAGGGGGCAATTTCACGCTGATCTCGGCCACCCACACTTTTGGGTTTGAATCACCCAATTTTACGGCATCTTTGCCACTTGTGATCAGCACTTGTTGATCGAACTGTGCGCAAAAGTCTTCAGGGTAATTGAAATGGTCAGGAAGGCCGCGGCTTGCGTCAAGATTGAGACCGGCTGATCGAATCGCATCAAATAATTTGCCTGGATCACCAATGCCGGAAAACGCCATCAGTTTCAGCGGTTTCCACTGTTCCATGGCTTGTTCGGTTGTCAGGAATTGGCCAGAGCTTAGTTGCCGAAAGCCAGTGAGTTGAACGTGTACCGCGTACCAGTTGTCTCGAGACGGCCAATCCAATGCCTTGCCCAGGGCCTCGGGTGAAATATTGGAACACAACACCGCATCCACTGAGCCGAGCCGGGAAAGTGGCTCGCGCAACGGGCCTGCAGGCAGCAAGCGGCCGTTGCCATGAGCCCGCCGGTCGAATACAACCCATTCAATTTGCCGGGCAAGCTTGTGGTGTTGCAGGCCATCGTCCGACACAATCAGTTTCAAATCCGGGAAATTGGCCAAAAGAAGCCTGACCGCTTGGTTTCGATCCGCGCACACAGCCACCGGGCAACCGGTTTCACGGCTTAAAAACAGCGGCTCGTCTCCCGCTTCAATTGCGGCGGGTGTGTTCTTGGCTGGGTCAATTACTATTGGCGCAGTTGTGGATCGCCCATAACCCCGGCTCACGATGCCAACCTTGTCACCGCGGGCGACCATGTATTGGCAAATTGCCATCACGATGGGCGTTTTTCCTGCACCGCCGGCAATTAGGTTGCCGACCACCAAAACTGGCGGATGGCTTGCTTTCTTTGCGGCGATCGATTTGTAATTTTGCCGGGTGGCCCAGCGCAACGCCTTGTAGGTACATTCAAGTAAACCCAGGGTCAAGCCTGTAACAAGCCCTGGTTTTTGTCCCGAGTACCAAATATTGAGCAAGGCAGACTCAATCCTGGCCTTGCGTTCATCTGTGCTCATGGGGATTTGCCACCGACTGTGGCAATCGACACTTTGGCCACGCCCAATGAGGCCAGCATGTCCATCACCATCACCACCGATTGGTGCGTGGCAGCCGCATCGGCCTCAACAATGGCCCTGCGTTCCTCGCTTGCAGGTTTGGCTGACAAAACTTTGCTGAGTTCTGTGCGAAGTTGGGTTTCCGTCAATACACCCTGAGCGCCCAGTGCATAGTTGCCATCCCGACCCACTCGAATTCGAAGTGCTTCAGGCGGTCTGGCATCTTCCTGAGCACTTCGTGTACCAGGCAAATCAACTTCCAGTTGGCTGGGCTGCATGAATGTGGTGGACACAACAAGAAAAATCACGATGACCAACAACACATCGATTAGCGGGATGAGGTTGATGTCGGGTGCTTCCGTGCTCGTTGTACGCTTGATTCTCAAAGACCCGCTCCTTAGCCTGCTTTGCACGAGTTGGTGTGCTGTTTCAGCAAGTCTTCAAAAGGCTTCAGTGAGTTTCCCATGTCCTCGAGCAGGCCGTTGATACGGATCCGGAACAGTCGATAGGCGACCAGGGCCGGTATCGCAACAATCAAGCCGAATGCCGTGTTGTAAAGAGCTACTGCGATGCCGGCGGCAATCGCTTCGGGCGTCTGGGCACCAGAGCCTTGAACTGCAAAAATCTCGATCATGCCGATGACCGTTCCTAGCAAACCCATCAAAGGCGCGGCACTGGCGATCATGGACAGCACGTCAAGGTGTTTTTCAAGTGCGTTTTGAATGCCGACGGATTTGTCCTGCATCGCGGTTTCTATGTCCTCGTTCTTGTAGAACGCAGACAGCCCAGCAGCCATCAAGCTTCCGAGCGCACTGTGTGATTCCAGACGGGCAATGTTTTGCCGGTCTTTGAACTGAGGCAGTGTTTTGCACACATCGGCCACCAGGTTTTCCGGGATCAAGTCTTTTTTTCGCAAGGCCCAAACGCGCTCAAGCACGATTGCCAACGCGACCACCGAGCCAAAAATCAAAGGCCAAATTGGCCAGCCCGCCGCAGAAATGATTGACCACACAAGTAGACTCCTATTCAGTAAGACAAGGACTCTAGCGAAAAAACCAACATTACACAAATTACACAAAAGCCGACATATTTGTTCATTGTGGATAACTTTGGGGAAAAGCCCCCCAAATTTTCGAATAATCAGTCGCTTGTGAGAAAAATGAACTTTTTGTGTATCGTATTTTGTTGTATTTTTCCTTTGTAATCAGTCGCTTGAGTTTATTTTCTTGTATTTCAGCCATGTTGCACAGAAAGTAGCTTTTTGTTAGCGCATGTGGAAATGTTCTGGTTTTTTAGCCAATTTGGTCTATAAATGATTGACTTAAAAACGGTTTTCTCGGTCAGCCAGCTCGCCAGGCACCTGAATGATCACCTCCGAAATGAATTTGGCTCCATCCGGATTCAGGGTGAGGTGGCGTCTTTTACCCGTGCCTCCTCCGGGCATTGGTATTTGGCCCTGAAGGACGAATCTGCACAACTGAAGGCGGTTATGTTTCGCCAACGCAATGTTCTCGCAGGTTTTTTCCCGGCGGTGGGCGACAAAGTTGAAGTGCTTGCGCAACTGGCCATGTATGAACAGCGTGGCGAGTTGCAGTTGATCATTGATGTCATGAAAAAGGCCGGGCAAGGCAATCTGCATGAACAGTACCTGCAACTGAAAACCAAATTGACTCAGGAGGGGTTGTTCGATTCTGCCCGCAAGCGCCCACTGCCTTCGGTGGTTTTTAATCTCGGGGTGATCACTTCACTGCAAGCCGCTGCACTTGCTGATGTAAAACAGGCCTTGGCAAGGCGCGCGCCCCATGTGGAGTACTCGGTTTACCACACCGCGGTGCAGGGCGAACAGGCCGCAGCACAAATTATTGAGGCCCTTCGCAAAGCCGATTCAGCAGGCCACGAGGCGCTGGTGCTTTGCCGCGGAGGTGGCAGTCTAGAGGATCTGTGGAGTTTCAACGTAGAAGCGGTTGTGCGTGCAGTGGCCGCTTGCAAAACCCCCATCGTGGTTGGCGTGGGGCACGAAACGGATGTGACCCTGGCTGAATTTGCCGCAGACCTTCGCGCCGCCACGCCGACCGCAGCTGCCGAATTGATCAGCCGGCCCACCAGTGAACTGCTGTCCGAGATTCAAAGTTTGCATGTGGGCTTGCGCAAGGCTTTACGTCACCGAGCCCAAATGCTTGTTCAACGGGTGGATCGGGCTGAACTAGGTTTGCTGACCCCTACTGCTTATCTGAACACCCTTGAATCTCGTTTGAGTACCGCAAATGGCCGCCTGCCGCGCCTTGTCGAGCGAGGCCTTGCACAACAAACCAATTCAATTCAGGTGTTGTGGGAATCCGTGTCGCTTGAAATGAATGCAGCTCAAAACTCAGCCAATCGAAGTGCCCAGCTTCTTGAAAGTGGGCTAATGGCTGCGCAGCGGCGCAACATTGCCGCATCGGATTCTCGCGTGGACCGTCTTGGCTCTGTGGTTGAGGCCGTCTCCCCCCAAAGAACGCTGGAGCGTGGCTATGCCTTTTTGCAGCCACAGCACGGAAACGCAGTTGTTCGCTCTGTGCTGGATGTGCAAACTGGCGATGCCTTGCGAGCCACAGTGGCGGACGGTGAAATTTTGGTGAATGTGCGCGAGAAAACTGAGCTGCGTGGACCGTTCAACGAGGACGTCAAAAATTCAAGATAGAATCAGAGGGGTTGAAATGTGGGGTTTTGCCCCAAGCTGAAGTTTTCGTATTGATTGAAGTGAGAGAGGATACTGATATGCAACATACACTGCCCGAATTGCCCTACGCGATGGACGCGCTGGCTCCCCATATTTCCAAAGAAACACTGGAGTACCACTACGGCAAGCACCACGCTGCTTATGTGACCAACCTGAACAATCTGGTAAAAGGCACCGAGTTTGAAAGCTCCAGCCTGGAAGACATCGTCAAGAAGTCAACCGGTGGTGTATTCAACAACGCGGCACAGATCTGGAACCACACGTTCTACTGGCACTGCCTGTCACCCAATGGTGGTGGTGCACCCACTGGCAAGTTGGCCGACGCCATCAATGCCAAATTTGGCAGCTTTGATGCGTTCAAGGAAGCCTTTACCAAAAGCGCGATTGGTAACTTTGGTTCTAGCTGGACATGGCTTGTGAAAAAAGCCGACGGTTCAGTGGATATCGTTAACACGAGCAACGCAGCCACACCCTTGACCACTCAGGACAAGCCTTTGTTGACCTGCGACCTGTGGGAACACGCCTACTATATCGATTACCGCAACGCTCGCCCCAAGTACATTGAAACCTTCTGGAACCTGGCGAACTGGGAATTTGCATCGAAGAATTTCGAAGGTTAATCCCCCGAAATCCTGTTCAACACGCCAGCCCCTCCTTGTGCTCACAGCGCAAGGAGGGGTTTGTTTTTGCGGTCTATTCCCTGGTTTCCAGGACCTGCTCTGGCACATGCAGTTTTTCACCTGCATCAATACCGCGCGTTGAAAACCAGCCATGGTTCATTTCCAGCGCAAGTTTGGCGTTGCCGCTGGAGCAGTGAATGTCAGTCGTACCTGCTTTCATCTGTTCAATATTCAGAATTTTGCCGTTGGCGTCTGCAAAGGCCACATCCAGATCAATCAGGGTGTTTTTCATCCACATACATTGTGTTTCACTGCGTTTGAACACAAACAGCATTCCTGAATTCCCGCCCAGCTCCTTTCGGTTCATTAGCCCGATTTGACGGCTTAGATCGGTGTTGGCCAACTCTGCTTTCACATCATGTTGGCCCACGCGTATTTGAAGTGTTGGCAATTGGGATTGCGCCGGCCCTGCAGCATTGCTTATGCAGGCAGCCAAGCCCAGCGCAGCTGTCACCAAAGTCAGCCTGAAAGTAGTGCAGTATTTGTTGATGTGATCAAAGTGCATGAAATCTGGTTCCTGTCAGAGATCTGAAAGAAGATGGCGGTATTATACGGCTTGGCGCAATAAGGAATGCAATTTCATATTGCGAAATAATTGTGATTTTCGTAGTGAAGGGATACACTAGAGTGTTCCCTCTAACACACCAGAGAAGCAGCGGAGAGACCATGTACCAACACATTAAAGTCCCATCAGTCGGCGAAAAAATCACGGTCAATAGTGATTACTCGTTGAACGTACCCGATCAACCCATCATTCCATACATCGAAGGCGATGGCACTGGTTTTGACATTACACCAGTGATGATCGACGTGGTCGACGCTGCTGTGGCCAAAGCATACGGTGGCAAGCGCAAAATCAGCTGGATGGAAATTTACGCGGGCGAAAAGTCCACCAAGGTGTACGGCCCCGATGTGTGGCTGCCAGAAGAAACCCTGGAAGTGTTGAAAGAATATGTGGTGTCTGTCAAAGGCCCATTGACCACACCCGTAGGTGGCGGTATTCGTTCCATTAACGTGGCTTTGCGTCAGCAGCTTGATTTGTATGTGTGCCTTCGCCCAGTGCGCTACTTTGCCGGCGTGCCCAGCCCGGTAAAAGAGCCCCACAAAACCGACATGGTGATTTTCCGCGAGAACTCGGAAGACATTTATGCCGGTATTGAATACGAGGCGGAAACCGACAAAGCCAAAAAGCTGATCAAGTTTCTGCGTGAAGAAATGGGTGTGAGCAAGATTCGTTTCCCCGAAACTTCAGGCATTGGAATCAAGCCAATTTCTAAAGAAGGCACAGAGCGCCTGTTCCGCAAGGCCGTTCAGTACGCCATCGACAATAAAAAGCCTTCGGTGACGATTGTGCACAAGGGCAACATCATGAAGTACACCGAAGGCGCTTTTGCGGCTTGGTCTTACGCTTTGGCCAAGAACGAATTCGGCGCCGAACTGCTGGACGGCGGCCCCTGGATGAAAATCAAGGCTGCGCATGGTGACATCGTGATCAAAGATGTGATCGCCGATGCCTTCTTGCAGCAAATTCTGCTGCGCCCAGCTGAATACAGCGTGATCGCCACCATGAACTTGAATGGCGATTATATTTCTGATGCCCTGGCCGCCCAGGTCGGTGGTATTGGCATTGCCCCCGGTGCGAATTTGTCCGATTCAATTGCCATGTTTGAAGCCACCCACGGCACAGCGCCCAAGTATGCAGGCAAAGACTATGTGAACCCGGGTTCGCAAATTTTGTCTGCAGAAATGATGCTGCGTCACATGGGTTGGGTTGAGGCGGCTGATCTCATTATTACTTCCATGGAAAAATCCATCACGTCCAAGAAAGTAACTTATGATTTTGCGCGCTTGATGGACGGTGCCACACAGGTAAGCTGTTCAGGTTTCGGTCAAGTCATGATCGACCACATGTAACAAGCCTGCTTCTGCTGTAAATAAAAAAGCCCCATAGAGATGGGGCTTTTTTTATGGGCAAGAAGAAAGCCGGCTTGGGGCCGGCTTTCTTCTTAATCGGTGGTTTGATTATTTTACTTGTCAGGCGGCGCTGGTTGCGTCCATCACAGAGATGTTCTGAGCCTGCTTACCTTTTGGTCCATCCACCACTTCAAAAGTCACTTTCTGACCTTCTTTCAGTGTGCGGAATCCAGATGCCTGGATTGCTGAAAAGTGGGCGAAAAGTTCATCGCTCCCTTGATCTGGAGTAATAAAACCAAAACCCTTTGCATCATTGAACCATTTTACGGTGCCGGTCGCCATCGCGAAACCTCCTTCAAAAAACAATACTTCGATCGGAACGCACGAACTTTCCGACAACTCGCCAGTCTGAACCAGCTTGCCTTCTATTCTTTGACCTGTTTGGGCTGGGGTCAACCATACAATAGATACATTTTTTAAGGGTTTACCCCTTGTAATAGACAGGTGTTGTCTACATCTGGTTAATTCAGGCTTTTCGGGTGATTGACCTTGTGGGTTATCGATTGCAAATTTGAGAGTGGGTTTGCATAATTTTTGAGATGTTCCTGATTGAATTTTCAGGAAAAATTTCTAGCCTTGAATAAAGGCAGTGTATTGCTCTCTAATCCTTGTTGCGTGCCCCTTAGAAGTGATTACAATGAAGTTATGAGTTCGCAAAACAATCCATCAACAGTACTGGAATCGCAGGCGCAAAAAGCGAAGCTGCCCCCGATGTATCAGGTCGTGCTCTTGAACGATGACTACACCCCCATGGAGTTTGTCGTGATTGTTTTGCAGAAGTTTTTTGGAAAGGGAAGGGAACAGGCCACCCAAATCATGCTGAAAGTGCATCGAGAGGGCAAAGGGGTCTGTGGGGTATATCCCAAAGACATCGCCTCGACAAAAGTCGAAATGGTATGCGGTTTCGCAAAGCAGCATCAACACCCGCTGCAGTGCGTGATGGAGGAAACATGATTGCGCAAGAGTTGGAAGTAAGTTTGCACATGGCATTTGTTGACGCACGTCAGCAAAAGCATGAATTCATCACGGTAGAGCACCTGCTATTGGCCTTGCTGGACAATCCTTCAGCGGCTGAGGTGCTACGTTCATGCTCATGCGATGTCGAAGAAATTCGAAAGAACCTGCAAAATTTCATCAAGGACAACACCCCTGTGGTGTCCGGTCAGGATGAAGTGGACACGCAGCCCACGCTGGGTTTCCAGCGGGTTATTCAGCGCGCCATCATGCATGTTCAAAGCACATCGAATGGCAAGAAAGAGGTGACTGGCGCGAATGTGCTGGTTGCGATTTTTGGTGAGAAAGACTCCCATGCGGTGTATTACCTTCATCAGCAGGGTATTACCCGTCTGGATGTGGTGAATTACATTTCACACGGCATTACCAAAACGCCGCAGGCGCCCGCGCCGAAGCCCGAGAATTCCCAGAACGAGAATCAGGAGCAGGAAGCCGAGGCCACCCAAAACGTGGGTGACAAGCAGTCGCCGCTTGACCAGTACACCCAGAATTTGAATGCATTGGCCAAGGAAGGGAAAATTGATCCGCTGATCGGCCGGGAGCAGGAAGTGGAGCGTGTTATTCAGGTGCTGTGCCGCCGCCGCAAAAACAACCCGCTCTTGGTGGGTGAGGCTGGTGTGGGTAAAACCGCGATTGCCGAGGGCTTGGCTTGGAGAATTGTGCAAGGTGACGTGCCGGAAATTTTGGCAACAGCGCAGGTGCATTCACTGGACATGGGCGCGTTGCTGGCGGGCACAAAATACCGTGGCGATTTCGAACAGCGTTTGAAAGCGGTGTTGAAACAGTTGAAGGCCAACCCGGATTCCGTGTTGTTCATTGATGAAATCCACACCTTGATTGGCGCAGGCTCCGCTTCTGGCGGCACGCTGGATGCTTCCAATTTGCTAAAACCTGCCTTGTCGTCAGGGCAGCTGAAGTGCATTGGCGCAACTACCTTTACCGAGTACCGTGGCATTTTCGAGAAAGACCACGCGCTTTCACGCCGCTTCCAGAAAATCGATGTGTCTGAACCCACCGTGGAACAGACCATTGAAATTTTGCGCGGTTTGAAGAGCAGGTTTGAAGACCACCATGGCGTGAAGTACTCCAGCGCGGCCATTTCGGCAGCCGCTGAGTTGTCGGCCAAGTTTATCAATGATCGTCATTTGCCTGACAAGGCCATTGACGTGATTGATGAAGCCGGTGCGGCTCAGCGAATTTTGCCAAAAAGCAAACAGCGTAAAACAATTACGAAGGGCGACATCGAAGACATCGTCTCGAAAATTGCCCGTATTCCGCCACAGTCGGTTAATACCGATGACCGCAACAAGCTGGCCACGCTCGATCGCGATTTGAAAGCCACTGTGTTTGGGCAAGACCCCGCCATTGAGGCTTTGGCAAACGCCATCAAAATGTCGCGTGCAGGTTTGGGCAAGGCCGACAAGCCGATTGGCTCGTTCTTGTTCAGCGGCCCCACGGGTGTGGGTAAAACCGAGGTGGCCAAACAGCTGGCCTTTATTCTCGGCATTGAAATGCTGCGTTTCGACATGTCGGAATACATGGAACGCCACGCTGTTTCTCGTTTGATTGGTGCGCCCCCAGGTTACGTTGGCTTTGACCAAGGCGGCTTGTTGACCGAGGCTATTACCAAAAAGCCACATTGCGTGTTGCTGCTCGACGAAATCGAAAAAGCGCACCCCGATGTGTTCAATATTCTGCTTCAGGTCATGGACAACGGTACTTTGACCGACAACAACGGTCGCAAGGCTGACTTCCGCAATGTGATCATCATCATGACCACCAACGCGGGTGCAGAAGCCCTGACCAAGCGCGGTATCGGCTTCATGGAATCCAAGGTGCAGGGCGATGAGATGGAAGACATCAAGCGCATGTTCAGCCCCGAGTTCCGCAACCGTCTGGATTCTGTCATTTCCTTCCGTGCGCTGGATGAAGAAATCATTCTTCGCGTGGTCGACAAGTTCCTGATGGAGCTGGAAGAACAGCTGCACCAGAAGAAAGTGGATGCGGTGTTCACAGACGAATTGCGCAAGCACTTGGCCAAGAAAGGTTTTGATCCATTGATGGGTGCTCGCCCAATGCAGCGCTTGATTCAAGACACCATCCGCAAGGCCTTGGCCGATGAGTTGCTGTTTGGCAAATTGGTGAACGGCGGCAAGGTGACTGTGGACCATGATTTGGAAAATGACCAGGTGTCACTGACTTTTGATGAAGGTTCATCGGGGCAAGAGTCGGAGAGCGGCACTGAGGTGGCGGTTGACTAAAAGTTACGCAATATCACGAGCGGGGTAAAAAAGCCCACTGTCGTGCCTGTAAGTTCACTCGCCTGAGTATCCCTTGTGGTTACTCAGGCGTTTTGTTTTTGGACTAGGCCTTGCTTGCCTGATTAACCACTCACTTGGCCCAGGCAACTGCGGTTTCTACCTTTGTTCTTGGCTTGGTAAAGCGCGTGGTCAGCTTGCGCCATGGTACGGTCAATGCTGTCAGCGTGGGTGATGTCGCAAATTCCTGCCGAAAACCCAACTTTGCAATTGCCGTTCAGCCGAATTCTGTCCACGATTCTTTGGGTGTCGTCGGCGGTGCAGTTCGGTAGAAGCACTGCAAACTCTTCGCCCCCGACACGTGCGATCAGATCACCAGGCCTGAAGTTGGTTCGAAGCGTTTCGGCAAACTCCCGAAGTCGCATATCCCCGGCCTCGTGGCCATAGGTGTCGTTGTATTGTTTGAAGTAGTCAATGTCGATAATTGCCACACTGCCTTGACGCTGATTTTCTCTTTGCATTTTTCGCAGATAGGCGCTGCTCAGGTCTTGCCAGCCCCGGCGATTGAGCAAACCAGTGAGTGGATCGCTGCGAGCCTGATTGCTCAGGTGAAGCAGTTCAACTGCGAAGCGCTTTCGCAAGTTTGATTGTCGCCACAGAGTGAGGCTGACAAAACTTACCGAGTGAACCAAGACAATCAATGTGAGTATCAGGTTGTTGCGTTGCAATGCATTAACCTTTTCATCGGCCGATTGTGCATGTTTCTTCAAGGTGGTGTTGAATATCCCAAGCTCGATCAACCAAAACTCGATGCGTTGAGGGTCGGGTTTTCCGAATTTTTCAAGTTGCTGGTCCATCGCGATCAGGTGTTCTCGAAGGCTTGCAGCCGATTCAGTCAGCCCGCTGTGGGTGTTGATCGTTTCGATGACAGCCAATCTCGCAGCCAGTTGATTGAGTAACTCCTGGGGTGAGCTGTAGCCACGCGTTTCCAGACCAAGTTTGGTTTCATAAGCATGCTGATTGCCCAGGTGATGCAGGGCGGTGCTTTGTACGATCAGGTCTTGCAGGGACACTTCAAGTAGCCGTCTCTTGGCCAGATCACCTTGAATTTGATGTACTTTGCCGTAGTTGAATACAGCCACTGCCGCCAGAATGACGCAGAGTGCCAACCAAAAATACCGAATGGTTTTTTCAGAACAGGGACGCAGCTGCCGGATTGCGTGAACCAACCATGTACGGCCTGTCGTTGTGGCTGGCCCGTTGCCCCCTGAGTCCATTGTTTTCCTGATGATTCACAATGACACTCAGTGGCAAATCTGCTTGGGGTGGTTCCTTTCGCTTGGTTTTCTCTAGCGTGTCCCGGTGCTTCCGAATCCGCCTTCACCGCGTTCGCTGGGGGTGAAATCGCTGACCACCTTGAAGTCGGCGTGTGCCACCGGCAAGATGACCAGTTGAGCGATGCGCTCCATGGGTTCAATGGTCACTGGCACTTGGCTGCGGTTCCAGGCCGAGACCATCAGCGGGCCCTGGTAGTCGGAATCGATTAAACCCACCAAATTGCCAAGTACCAAGCCTTTTTTGTGACCCAAGCCTGAACGGGGCAAAATTGTTGCACAGTAATTGGGGTCGCCGATATACATGGAAAGACCGGTTGGCACCAATTCAGCCTGGCCGGGTTGCAAAGTCAGTGGCTCAGTCAGGCAAGCGCGCAGGTCGATGCCTGCACTGCCCGGTGTGCCATAGGCAGGCAATTGCTCTTGCATGCGCGGGTCGAGTACTTTCAGTTCAACTTGAATTTTCATGAGGGTATTTGTATTCAGGAGTGTTTGGAAATGAAAGACAAAACTGCCCGTGCAGCTTGCAGTTTGTCCAAAGAGGCCAGGTATTCAGGGGGCAGTTTTTTACTGTAAATGGTTAACTCGGTTTGGTCGGAGCCCAATGCTTGTTGCGCCAGGTTGCCAACAATGAAATGCGCTTTCTTGCTGTCCAGTTTGCGGTTTGCGTATTCATCCAGATTTTCTGTTTCGGCAGCAAAACCTACTACAGTCAGTGATTTTTTCTGATCACTGGCAAATTCGCCGACATCTGCAAGAATGTCCGGGTTCAGTTCGAATTCCATATTTAAACCCGCAGCTTGATCGTGCTGTTTTTTCTGCTTTTGCGCGCTCGGGTTCTTGATCCCGTAATCGGCCACAGCGGCGACACCAATGAACAGGTCTTGTTGCTCGATTTGACCGAATACTGCAGCATGCATTTGCCTGGCAGATTGAACACTCACCGTGCGCACACCGTACGGTGTTGGCAAAGCGGTAGGGCCACTCACCAAACTCACGTCGGCACCCATTAACCATGCAGCTTGGGCCAAGGCATAACCCATTTTGCCACTGGATCGATTCGTGATGCCGCGCACCGGGTCAATGGCTTCAAAGGTTGGCCCGGCCGTCAACAACACTTTTTTACCAGCCAGAGGTTTGTGATTCACTGCCCGTGCCAGTTCCAATACGATCTCAAAGGGTTCCAGCATGCGGCCACTGCCCACCTCACCGCAGGCCTGTTCGCCAGCAGCGGGGCCAAACACATGCACGCCATCGTTTTTGAGTTGATTGACATTGCGCTGGGTGGCCGGATTGTTCCACATTTCCACATTCATGGCCGGGGCAATCGCCATGGGGCAATTGCGGGCCAATACAAGGTTATCAAGCAAATTGTCAGCGAACCCGTGTGCGTATTTCGCCATTGAATTGGCCGTGCAAGGGGCAATCAACAAAAAATCGGCATTGCGGCTGATGTCGATGTGAGGCATGCCACGGTCAATATTGTTATCACTGTGCCCAGCTGGCCATTGCGACACATGCACAGCCCTGCCCGAAAGGGCTTGGAAGGTGAGTGGTGCAATGAATTGTGTGGCCGATTCAGTCATGACCACTTGCACCGTGCAGCCCTGTTTCATTAACAGGCGTACCAGCTCGGCCGATTTGTAAGCGGCAATGCCGCCGCACACGCCCAACACTACACGCAGTTGGTTCAAACCAGGAAGCGGTGGCAATTCGACTGGGCGCATGGGCAATAAACCTTATTCGCTTTTTGCAGGTTTGGCGGCTTTGTGTTCTTTGTTGAAGAACAGTTCGTCGATGATTAGACCGACTGCACCCATGGTAATTGCAATGTCGGCCACATTGAATGCCGGCCAGTGATAATTTCCAACATAAAAATCGAGAAAGTCGATGACTGCACCGTGAGCAACACGGTCAATCAAATTGCCGATCGCACCACCCAAAATACAGGCCAGGCAGAACATCGCGAATTTGCGGTGGCTGGAGGAACGCATCATGAACAGAATGACAATGGACGCAATGACCGCTACAGCGGAAAGAAAATGTTTTTGCCAACCCGCCTGATCGGCGAGGAAGCTGAATGCAGCACCCGGGTTGAGCACGTACACCAGGTTGAAGAAAGGGGTGATTTCAACCACCGCACCCAGATCAAGGCGTGATTGAACCCACAGTTTGCTGATTTGATCAACCAGGATAAGCAGCAGGGAAAAACCGATCCAGGGGAGGATGGATTTTTTGGGTGCCCTCAACGCGCCGGTTGCATTGACTGGTTTGGTGGTTGAGGCTGGTTTTCTCGGCATGGGTTTAGACATGATCACGCACCTCGCCTTGACCAAACAGATTGCTTACACAGCGGCCACAAATACCTGGGTGTTCGGGGTTTGCGCTTGTGTCGGAGCGCACATGCCAACAACGTTCGCACTTTTCACCTTCTGCAATACCCACTTCAATTTTCTCCTCGGCCGCTGGGGCTATTTCAATATTGGAAACAATGAACAGAAATTTCAGATCATCGCCCAAACTTGCTGCGGCCTTGTACAAGTCGCCTGGCAAATGCAGTGTGGCTGTGCCTTGCAGGGATGAACCAATTTTGCCGTCCGTTCGCAGGTTTTCCAGTTCCTTCACCACGCGCGCGCGCAGCGCGAGCAACTCGGCCCACTTTCTGCCCAACGTATCTGCGTCAGCTACCTGTGGCACCTTGTAGAATTCATTGCAGAAAATGGAAGGCTCAACATTGCCCATCACCTCACGGGCCTCTTCAGCAGTAAAGCTGAGAACTGGTGCCATGAGGCGAAGCAGGGCATGTGTGATGTGGTAGAGCGTGGTTTGCGCACTGCGACGTGCCTGCGAATTCTCGCCAGTGGTGTACAAGCGGTCTTTCAGTACATCCAGATAGAAGGCACCCAAGTCTTCGGAACAGAAAATTTGCAGCTTGCTGACAATCGGGTGGAACTCGTACTTCATGTAGTGCATTTCGCACTCGCTTTGCAGCTTGCCCAGCAGGGTAAGTGCGTACTGGTCTACTTCAGCCAGTTCCTCGGCGGGAACCGCTTCGGTGGCAAAGTCGAAATCAGAAATATTGGCCAGCAAAAAGCGCAGGGTGTTGCGAATGCGGCGATAGCTTTCGACCACACGCTTCAGGATTTCATCGGAAATGGTGAGTTCGCCGGAATAGTCGGTGCTGGCCACCCAAAGGCGCAGAATTTCTGCGCCCATTTTGTCGGACACCTGTTGAGGCGCAATCACGTTGCCGACCGACTTGCTCATTTTGCGGCCTTGACCGTCCACTACAAAACCATGGGTGAGCAGGGCTTTGTAGGGCGGCACACCGTTGATCATGCAACTGGTGAGCAATGAAGAATGGAACCATCCCCGATGCTGGTCAGAGCCCTCGAGGTACAAGTCGGCTGGGAAATGGCTTTCATCGGCATGGCTGCCGCGCAGCACTGTTTCGTGCGTGGTGCCAGAGTCGAACCAAACATCGAGCGTGTCGGGGTTTTTTACGTAGTCTTTGGCTTCATTGCCAATCAATTCTTCAACTGATGCGTGCTGCCAGGCTTCAATGCCTTTCTTTTCGATCAGCTGCGCGATGGTTTCAGTCAGTTCAGGAGTGCGCGGGTGCAGTTCGCCAGTTTCGCGGTGAACCAGAAATGCCATGGGCACGCCCCACTGGCGTTGACGCGACAGGGTCCAGTCTGGGCGATTGGCGATCATGGCGTGCAAGCGCGCCTTGCCCCAAGCCGGGAAAAACTCGGTGGCTTCAACACCAGCCAAGGCCTTTTCGCGCAGGCTTGCGCTGCCATCGTTGGGTTTCACATCCATGCCCGCGAACCACTGTGAAGTGGCGCGGTAAATGATTGGGGTTTTGTGGCGCCAGCAGTGCATGTAGCTGTGGCCAAATTTCACTTGTTTGATGAGCGAACCCACTTCGATCATTTTTTCAACAATGAGCGGGTTGGCTTTCCAGATGTGCAGGCCACCAAAAAATGGAAGGGAGTCGGCATACACACCATTGCCAGTTACCGGGTTGATGATGTCAGCGTCTTTTAGGCCATAGGCTTTGCTGGTAAAAAAGTCGTCTACGCCGTAGGCTGGAGAGCAGTGAACAATGCCTGTACCCGCATCGGTGCTGACGTATTCGGCCAGATACACTGGGCTTAGTCGGTCGTAGAAGGGGTGTTTGAATGAAACGCCTTCCAGCGCGGCACCCTTGGCGGTGGCCACTTCTGAACCATGTAGCTCATAGCTTTCAAGGCAGGGTTTCACGCGTTCCTGGGCCAGCAACAAATACTTGTTGCCCACGTCTACCAGGCTGTACACCAATTCAGGGTGCATGTTCAGCGCCTGGTTGGCCGGCAGGGTCCATGGGGTGGTGGTCCAGATGACCAGCTGACCTGGCTTGGCTTGCAGTGTGGGCAAGGGCACATTGAAGGCGGTGGCCAGTTGCTCGAGGTTGGCTTCGTTAAAAGCAAAGCCCACATCCACGGCAATGTCTTGTTTGTCCTTGTACTCCACCTCGGCTTCGGCCAAGGCTGATCCGCAATCGAAGCACCAGTTCACAGGCTTCAAGCCGCGGAACACATAACCCTTTTCCATGATTTTGCCCAAGGCGCGAAGCTCGTCTGCTTCGTTGCCAAAGTTCATGGTTTTGTAGGGGTTGTCCCAGTCGGCCAGCACACCCAGTCGAATAAAGTCTTTTTTCTGTCGTTCAATTTGCTCGGCGGCGTACGCACGGCTTTTTTCCTGGACTTCCAGGGTTGGCTTTCCCTTGCCGATTGTTTTTTCAATCTGGATTTCAATGGGCATGCCATGGCAATCCCAGCCGGGTACGTAACGGGCATCATAGCCGGCCAGGCAACGGCATTTCACGATGATGTCTTTCAGGATTTTGTTGACCGCATGGCCAATGTGAATGTCACCATTGGCATAGGGTGGGCCGTCGTGCAGCACAAATTTTGGCTTGCCTGCCTTGGACTGGCGAATCGCCTTGTACAAGTCTTCCTTGCACCATTGTTCAACCCAGTTCGGTTCCCGTTGCGGCAGGTTGCCGCGCATTGGGAAGGGCGTGTCTGGCAGGTTCAGTGTGTTCTTGTAATCCATGTTGGGTTAACAGCCTGTATTTGAAATCTTGGGTTGGTTGGCATCAAGCATTGCCATGGCTTTTGCCGTGTCTTTGTGCATTTGCTCAACCATCGTATCGAGCGAATCAAAGTGTTGTTCTGGGCGAATGTGCGCCAACACCTCGATGCGCAGCAGCTTGCCGTAAGCATTGCCTTGCCAGTCTGGAATGAATGTTTCAAGCAAAATTTGATCGGATTGTTCAACGGTGGGGCGCACACCCATGCTGGCGACTGCAGGAAGTGGCTGGGGCTCCAGCCCATGCACCCACACCGCCAAAATACCAGTGAGTGCGCTGGCCCGCCCTGCAATTCGCAAGTTCATGGTGGGGAAGCCCAGTGTACGGCCCAGCTTTTTGCCATGCACAATGTGCCCGGAGTACACCAGCGGATGCCCCAACATGTGGGTGGCTTTTGCAACATCGCCAGCTTTCAGGGCTTCCCGAATATTCGAACTCGATACCCGGCTACCGTCTGTCTGAACCTCGGCAAGGTCGTTGACTTCGAAGCCGTTTGATTCCCCGAGACCCCTCAGCAACGCGAAATCGCCGGCGCGCTTGGCACCAAAGCGGAAATCATCGCCTACCCACACCTGCTTGGCATTCAATTGGTTTAGCAACACTTCCTGCACAAAGGCTTCGGGGGCAAGGCTTGCCATGCGCCGGTTGAAGGGCAGAATACACACTTGCTCAATGCCGCAGCGCTTCATTTCAATAATTCGGTCGCGAAGCGTGGAAATTCGGTCGAGCTTGAATTCGGGATTGAAAAATTCTTTCGGGTGTGGGTGCAGCGTAACCACAGTGGGTACCAAACCTTGCGCGTGTGCCGCAGACACGACACGGCGGAACAGCTCGGCATGGCCAGAGTGAACGCCGTCGAAGTTTCCAATGGTGAGCGCAGTGCCCTTGGCAAATGTGTGTGGCCGGGGGCGGCGAATGATTTTCATACCGAGTGTGTCGGCTCTTTAGTGGTTGCAAAACAACCGGTTATTATAAGGCCTGAATGGTGAAAAATAGGGCTTTTTCGCCCGCACAGTGATAAACTCGCGCCATGCAAAATTCCACACCTTCCGTCGTCATTTTGATCTCGGGGCGGGGTTCAAATTTGAATGCCCTGATCGATCATGCCAAACAGACCGGGGCCTACCAAATTCGTGCAGTCATTTCCAACCGCCCAGCCGCGGCTGGATTGGCCTTGGCGCAGTCGGCAGGGCTCGATACTGCAATTCTTGACCACACTGAATATGAAAGCCGCGAGGCCTTTGACGAAGCCTTGGCCAGCCTGATCGATCAATATCAGCCCGACTGGGTTGTGCTGGCTGGTTTTATGCGCGTGCTCACCGAGGGTTTTGTGAACCGGTATTTGGGGCGCTTGGTGAATATTCACCCATCTCTGTTGCCCGCTTTTCCGGGTTTGAAAACCCACCAGCAGGCGCTGGATGCCGGGGTGCGGGTGCACGGTGTCACTGTTCACCTGGTGACGCCAGAACTAGACCATGGCCCGATTCTGGATCAGGCCTTGTTGCAGGTGTTGCCCGGTGATACCCCAGAAACACTGGCTGCGCGTGTGTTGGAATTGGAGCATCAAATCTATCCCCGTGCACTGGCGGCATTGGCTGGCGGGCAAATTAAAATGGTGAACGGGAAGCTGGAAGGCACTTTGGCCACTGCCCTGGTTCACGCAATTCAATAAAACAGGACATTCAATATGGTCGGGTCTACTAAAAAAACCCCATTTCGCAAACCCAGCACACGGCGCGATAGCAAAGTGGAGCGGCAAGGCGCCCAGTCTCGCTATGGCCTGGTGAGCACGGTTGCGCAGTTGATTGATCTTCTGGCTCAGTTTGAAGGCCCAGCAGATGCTGCCATTTCCCGGTTTTTTAAAGACCATCCCGAGTTGGGTGGTCGCGACCGCCCTATGGTGGCCGAGGCTGTGTATTGCTGGTTGCGTTATCGTTATCGAATCAACCACTTGGCGCAGTCGGGCGAAGGCCCCTCTGTGGTTCGCCAAGCCAAGCTGGCTTTGTTGTGGTCGGGCGCGCCCGAGCAAATTTGGTCTGCAGGCAAGCAGGCTGACAATGAATGGTTAAGCCGGGTTATTAATATTTCAGCCGATGACCTGGGTGTTGAGGCGCGTACCTGTTTGCCTGAGTGGTTTTACACCAAACTGGCTGAGCAATTTGGGCAAGATCGCGCGGAGTCTTTTTCTCAGGCCGTGCTGAGTGCCGCGCCGCTTGACTTGCGTGTGAACACAGTGAAAGCCAGCACGGTAGATTTGTTGGCCGCGCTCACCAATATGGGTATTCAAGTGAACCCGATTGAAGGCCTGCCCGAGGGTTTGCGCGCCGTGGGCAAACCAATCGTGGGCAAAACTGAAGTGTTTCAGGAAGGTTACTTTGAAGTACAAGACGCAGGCAGTCAGTGGGTTAGCCGCCTTGTGGCCCCGCGCCGGGGTGACCTTGTAATCGATTTTTGTGCAGGTGCTGGCGGCAAAACCCTGGCCATTGGCGCGCAGATGAAGAACACAGGCCGCATTGTGGCGCTGGATACTTCGGAAAAACGCCTGGTGAAGTTCAAGCCCCGTGCGGCTCGCTCGGGATTGAGTAACTTCTACACCATGGTGATCAATGATGAAGCCGATCCTCGCCTGAACAAATATTTTGGCAAGGCCGACCGGGTCGTGACCGATGTACCTTGTAGCGGCATGGGAACCTTACGGCGTAACCCGGATCTTAAATTTAGACAGAACTTGCAGAGTCTGTCAGAATTGACCGCGAAGCAAAAATCCATCATCGAGCATGCAGCCAAGTTGGTAAAGCCCGATGGTCGGCTCGTTTACATCACATGCAGTGTTCTTCGCGACGAGAACGAAGACATTGTCAATGCGTTCCTGGAAAGCAATCCGGAATTCCGGCTTCGCCGCTGGACTGAAGTGTTGAACCCCGGAGAGCGGCCTGTCAAGGCGAACACGACTGACGACATGCTTCGATTGTGGCCAGAGGATGGTGAATCCGATGGCTTCTTTGCAGCAGTGTTACAACGTTCCAAAGCCTGAACTGAATATAAATTCCAAATGTGTTCCGGCTTTAAAAGTACACTTGTACACTGAAAATATGATACGGCTCCTTCAGAAGCAAATTGAGATGGCCGTAACCTTTGAAATACGACCTGTTGAGAGTTAGTGAATATGATTGAATTTTTGACCTCGGGCATTACCGGCGCAAGCATTGGCCAAATGGTAATTTACACCCTGATCGTGACCCACATCACGATTGTGGCGGTGACTGTTTACCTGCACCGTTGCCAGGCTCACCGTGCTTTGGAAGTACACCCAGCGCTGGCGCATTTCTTCCGTGCATGGCTGTGGTTAACCACCGGCATGAGCACCCGCGCATGGGCTGCCATTCACCGCAAGCACCATGCCAAGTGCGAAACCCCCGACGACCCCCACAGCCCACAAACCCGTGGGTTGAAAACCGTATTCTGGCGCGGTGCAGAGTTGTATCGTGCAGAATCCAAGAATGCTGAAACGCTGGCCAAGTACAGCCACGGTACGCCCAGCGATTGGCTGGAGTTTCAGGTGTACGAGCGTTTCCCCTGGCAGGGTGTGGGCTTTACCTTGGTGCTCAGCTTCATTTTGTTTGGTTTTCCTGGTGTCAGTATTTGGGCCATTCAAATGTTGTGGATTCCTGTGTTGGCCGCTGGTGTAATCAATGGAATTGGTCATTACTGGGGCTACCGCAACTTCGATTGCCCCGATGCAAGCCGCAATATTTCACCATTCGGTATTTTGATCGGCGGCGAAGAGCTGCACAACAACCACCATACCCACGCCACTTCTGCCAAGTTGAGCAACAAGTGGTATGAGTTCGACATTGGCTGGATGTACATCAAGATTTTCAGCTTCCTTGGTTTGGCCAAGGTTAAAAAAGTGGCCGAGTCGCCCAAGTTTTCCTCTGAAAGCAAGCCAGTACTAAGCCTGGTGACTGTTCAGGCGGTTGTGAACCACCGTTACGATGTGATGGCTCGCTATGCCAGTTCCATGCGCAAGGCTTTCCGTTCTGAGGTGACTGCACTGAGGCAGAAAGCTGCCAACGCGCAAGAGCGCAAGGTGTTGGCCAAAGGCACCAAGCTGTTGTCGATTGATGAAAGCAAGCTGTGCGATGTTCAGCGCGCCGAGCTGGCCCAACTGTGTGCCCAGTCCAAGATGATCAACACTTTGGTTGAAATGCGCGCCGAGCTTCGGCAGATCTGGGAAAAAACCAATTTGAGCCGTGAGCAAATGCTGGTTCAGTTGCAAGCCTGGTGCGAGCGTGCTGAGCAAAGCGGTATTCGTTGGCTGGAAGACATGTCGATTCGGATTCGTCGCTACGCGGCGTAATTTGAAAGTTGTTTGATGGATGAAAGCCGCTGGTGAGAATCAGCGGCTTTTTTTGTGGGTAGTTTGCAAATCAGCCAAGCCACATCTACATCAACTATTAAGCCTCGCCGAAGCAGTGGCCAATAAAAAACCCGCTCTGAATTTCAGTAGCGGGTCTCTGTAGAAACAGCGAAGTAGGTTGAGTTACTTCAGCTTGGTTTCTTTGTATGACACATGCTTACGAACCACTGGATCGTATTTCATGATTTCAATTTTCTCGGGCTTCGTGCGCTTGTTCTTGGTCGTGGTGTAGAAGTGACCAGTACCAGCAGAAGATTCGAGTTTGATTTTTTCGCGACCACCTTTAGCCATGATTTACTCCTGCTTAGATTTCGCCACGTGCACGAAGATCGGCCAAAACAGCATCAATGCCGTTTTTGTCGATAGTGCGCAGGGCGTTATTAGTTAGACGCAGGCGAACCCAGCGGTTTTCGCTTTCAACCCAGAACTTGCGTGACTGCAAGTTGGGCAGAAAACGACGTTTTGTTTTGTTGTTGGCATGGGAAACTTTGTTTCCAACCATCGGGCGCTTACCCGTTACTTGACATACGCGAGCCATGATGACCCCAAAAAATTCAGCAAATTAGTGTATCTGCAAAACCACACGGCATGAATTGAAAAGCCATGGATTTGCGGCGAAGTCCAAGATTGTAACCAATTACTATTCTTTTGCCCAGCCTTTTTTGCGGAAAAACTTAAAAAGGTGGGCGATTGTGCAGTCGGTAGGAGTAACCACAGTTGGGGCCAACCACCAAATGGTCTACCAATTCAATGTCAACCAATGCCAAGGCCGATGAAAGCTCGCGGGTTAGCCGGTCGTCTGCGCTGCTGGGAGTGCAGCAGTCGCTGGGGTGATTGTGCGCCATCATGATGCGGGGTGCATTAGTTTGTATGGCAAATTTAAGCACTTCACGCGGAAAAACCACAGTTTTGTTCACGGTGCCGCTGGAAAGTATTTTGTGGTCTAGTACTTTCAATTGGCTGTCCAGGGCAATCACCAGAAAATGTTCAATTTCGCTTAAGCCGATTTGTGCGCGCACAAACTGTTCAAACAGATCGGGAGAGGCAAGCATGCCGTGTGGTGTTTCCTGCAATTCATGGCTTAGTTGATGACTTAGGCAGCGTTTGGCCATTTCAAGGCAGGCGCGCAGTTGGGCGTATTTTGCTTCGCCGAGGCCGCGAATTTGGACCCATTCAGCCAGGGAAACACGGTTCAGGTTTTGCAGGCCACCGAACTGGCTGATCATTTCGCGGGCCAAGTCCACGGCGCTTTTTCCCGGGAGGCCTGTGCGCAGGAAAATGGCAAGCAATTCGGCATCAGAAAGCGCCTGAGCCCCTTGTTTGATCAGCCGCTCTCGTGGGCGGTCGTGTTTGGGCCAGCTTTGAATGCTCATGAAAAATTGAACCTGAAAGCCACTAAGTGGCTTTCGACCAGGTCAAGTTCCCAGTTTGTTTAACAGCGAGGACTGCACAATTTCGATCCAGTAGCCGTCGGGATCTTTGATGAAGGCCACGTTTTTCATCTTGCCTTGTTCGGGACGTTTCACATAGGAAACCTGATTTTCGTCAAACCAGTGAACAGCAGCCGCCAGATCGGGTACGGAGAAGCAAATGTGTCCGAATCCCTGTGGCTGCTGATTGCCATCGTGATATTTGAAATCCGGGTCGTTTTCAGTGCCCCAGTTGTGGGTTAATTCAAGAATGCCAGTCTGGCTGAATGTCCATGCGGTGCGGGTGCCTTCATCTTCGGGTATTTCGTCGGTCTCGGTGACTCGAGCGAGGAAGTACAGCGAAAACTTCATTTCGGCAAAGTCCAGCTTCCGAAGCACCCGCATACCCAACACCCGGGTGTAAAAATCGAGTGAGACGGCAGGGTCTTTCACCCGCAACATGCTGTGATTCAGCACGAAACCATGCGTGGCCTTCGGTACTGTTGGGCTGACTCCGGGGTGATTCTCTGTGTTAAATGCCATGGCTTTCAAACTCCTTAATACGTTTTTTAATGCAAATGTTGCGTGTTCACCTACATGTTACTACCACAATGTGAGGCCGAACTCGAACCATTCACGCCCGCTTCTGGATGCCTGACTGCTTCCAAAGGCGTAGAATAGAGCCGTTTTTGAAATGAATTCAGGATGTAGACATGACTGATGCAGTACAGCCCAAGCCCGTAGTAAATGAATCTTCATTCGTGACACTGCATTACCGCATTCGCTTGGCTGACAGCCAGCAGGTGATTGTGTCCACCTTTGAGGACAAGCCCGCCACATTGTCGATTGGCGCAGGCCAGTTGGCTGAGGGTTTGGAGCGTTGCCTGTTTGGTATGCAGGCGGGGCAGCGTGACATATTCACTTTGCCCGCAGGCAGCGGTTATGGTGACATCAATCCCGATTTGTACCGACCGGTCAGCAAAGCGTTGCTGTCGAAATACGCCGAAGAGGGCACTACGTTTGAGCCAGGCGAATTTGTGCATTTTCCTGCTCCCGATGGTGGGCAGTTTGCCGGCACGGTGGTGGAAGAGCGTGAAGACGATATTTTGTTTGATTTTAACCACCCCTTGGCAGGCAAGGCACTGACCTTTGAAGTGCAATTGATCGGGGTGCTGTGAGGTGAGTATGGAAATTAGCCTGGCCCAACCACGCGGTTTTTGCGCAGGTGTAGACCGTGCCATTGAAATTGTGGAACGCGCGTTGCAGCAATTCGGTTCACCCATTTATGTGAAGCATGAAATTGTTCACAACAAAACGGTGGTCGAAGATTTGCGCGGCAAGGGCGCAATATTTGTTGATGAGCTGGAAGATGTGCCCACCGGCTCCACAGTTGTGTTTTCCGCCCATGGTGTGTCGCAAGATGTTCGCACCCAAGCGGAAAGCCTGGGCTTGAAAGTGTTTGATGCCACATGCCCACTGGTTACGAAAGTGCATGTAGAAGTCAGCAAAATGCGCGCACAGGGTTGCGAGATCATCATGATTGGTCACGAAGGCCACCCCGAGGTGGAAGGCACGATGGGACAGGTGAAAGACGGCATTTACCTGGTGGAAACCGAGGAGGACGTGGCCAAGCTGAATATTGCAGCGGGTACGCAACTGGCTTTGGTGACCCAAACCACGTTAAGCGTGGACGATGCTTCCAAGGTAATCACGGCGCTGAAAGCAAAATTTCCCGATATCCGCGAGCCGAAGAAAGCAGACATTTGCTATGCCACGCAAAACCGCCAGGACGCTGTCAAGTTTATGGCGCGCCAGGTTGATTTGGTGTTGGTGGTGGGCAGCCCAAGCAGCTCCAATTCCAATCGCTTGCGCGAAGTGGCCGAGAAGTTGGGTGTGCCAGCCAAGCTGATTGAAAATGCGGACAGCCTGGAGCGAGACTGGTTCGACGGTGTGAAACACATAGGCTTGACTGCGGGTGCCTCAGCGCCTGAGCACCTTGTGCAGGGTGTGGTGAAGCGCCTGAAAGAATGGGGTGCTTTGTCTGTTCGAAACATGGAAGGCGTGGAAGAAAATATTGCCTTTCCAATGCCCAAGGGTTTGGTCCGCTCTGAGGTATGAGCGGATGTGCTTAACTGTTCAACACATGGTGCTGGTGCCAATCGACCAGGTCTCGAACAAACCATGGGTTGACCTTTGCAGCCGGTTTGGCTGAGTAAACCGCGAGCAGGGCCTGTTTGACATTCATGTCTTCGTGCTGAATAAGGTGTGCTGCAATCAGGGCAGCTGATCTGCTGATTCCCTGTTCGCAGTGCACGATTACCTTGCCTTGGTTTTGGTGTGCCTGGTTGATAAATTCACACACGGTTTGGAAGTGAGCAAGCAGTGACTCGTCAGGGTTGTCGCTCACTGGAATGTGCAACTGAACAATTCCCTGCCGAAGCCTCGGGCAAATTTCGATGCAGCTGACCGCATGAGTAAATGACGAGTGTGGTTTTTGAAGTGCTTCGCTGGCGCCCTGCAGTGAACCAATCCACAGATTGGGACGTACTTCATGAATCACTGTGCAAGCCCTGGATGATGTCATTAATTCTGGACTTAATTGCCCCTTGTTGCGACGAGGTGTACCGGCTGAACAAATTGACCTTCAAATGAGGGGCGACCTTGGGATCTTGTAGGGTGGATGCAAGCAGGCGAATTTGCAGACTGCGGGCATTGGGCACTTCTTGGTTGGTGTGCGGTGTTTTCAGTTTTACAAGGGTGTTCAGGGTATCTGGATTGACGGAATCGGGGATGCCGTTACTCGCTGATATGTAAGCAAGCTTGTTCACCAGTGCATGTGGAATTAAAACCTGCATCAGGACGCTTGCTTTTTTTGTGGTTGGCAAGGCATTGCTCGCTTGGGTACACAGGTGGAGAATGTCATCGCTGGCTTTGTTGATGCGGGCGTTTTCGCAGGCGGGGAAGCGGGTATGCAACATGCCAGAAATCCATTCCTTCAGATTGGGTGGAGCCACGTTGATCGCGTCGTGCAAGTAATCTGCGGTGCTCTCCATGGCGTCGACATCCGTATTCTGAAACAGGCTTGGATTACAGGACAACAAGGAAAAGCGCCCCACATCGCCATTGTCTCTGGAGGGGTGGTTGGTGGTGTGTTCCATCAGGTTGTGAACGTCGCGGCCTCGATTTTTGTTGATTTCAAACGGGTTTCGGTGCCAGCTTAAGTGGTTCAGGTTTTCTCGTATTCCTGCGCTTTCGTGTTTGCAAAGCGCTTTCATCAGCACTTCGCCGGTCCAGTGCCCTGGCAAAAGACTGTCCGCAAATGCGTGGTAGGCCACTACATGGCTTTTCGAATGTTCATCCTCGATGCGGATTATTTCCGGGATACTTACCGGCAGCTTGTCGATGGTGTCCTGATCCCATCCGGGTGGAAGCTGATTTGGATGTTGACTTAACCAAACCCTGGTCGGAGCTTCCGCATGTTCAATTAAAGCCTGAGTTTCAGAGGGTAGGGCTTGCGCGAGGCTGGCTTCGACGGACGACGACACAGGAGTTTCGAGATTGCGCAAGGCAAACTGTGCCTCTGTAATGTAAAGCGGGTTTGTGTTGGGTGTGGCATTGACTGCAAATGAGAGGGGCTGGTTCTGGATTGCCGTGGCCCACTGCTGCGCCATGTGATCAAGCGCACATCGAACACCCGGATGCAATTCGGACGTATGCGCGGCCTGCTCAAGGGCTTGCCATGAATAGGCATTGTGTTCAGCACGAATGCTCGGGTTCCATTGACTGTTTGTCGGCAAGAGGCACAAGAATAGACGATAAGTAAAACCAGTGTGCGCGTTGCGCAGCACAATCGGGTTAGTCCACACCTGACCGTTGGGCAGTCGATAAACTTCCTCCAGTGTTTCGCGCAGTGCACAGTGCAATGGGTCTTCGGGTTTGTTGGTGTGCGCAATTCTTTCTATTGCGCCCCCGGGGACGCTCCATAGCCCTTCATCGTGTGTGCCCTGCGCATTTTTCAGAAGCAGGATCGAACACCTGCCAGAATCATCGGGCTTGAGCATGCACAGGCCAGCGCCACCATCACAGCCCCATTCTCCATGGGGTGTTTCAGATGCGCCGTTCAGCTGGGGGTACTTTAAGCCCAATGTAGATTCTTTGAGAGGAATCCAGCAGCTGGACCCCGCTTTAACTACAGCTGCATCACGATGACTTGTTTGGCTTTCTGTGACTGAACCTGATGGTGAAAAAAAATGGCTGTTTGATGTTGGCGACAACTGCGGCATTGAGGGGCGGGGCGAAGCAAATGTGAAATCTGAGTGCCGCCAAACCCGGGAAAGTTCATTTGTTGGGAGTGGCCAGTACTTGGTCTACCCGATTTCTGTCTACGTCCACCACTTCAAATCGCCAGTTGTTCCAGTCGAATTTCTCGGTTTTTTTCGGGATTCGACCCAACGAGGCCAATACGAACCCACCGACGGTGTGGAAGTTGCCCAAGTCTTCCTGGGGCAAGCCGCGAATGCCCAGTTTTGTTTTCATTTCGTCGATGGGTAAAAGTCCATCGAGCAACCATGATCCGTCCTCGCGTTTCACAGCCAGTGCTTCTTCGGGGGTGTCCATCATGGGCATCATGTCACCCACCACGCTGGACAGCACATCATCGATGGTGACAATCCCTTCGGTCATGCCAAATTCGCTGACCACGAATGCAAAGGTTTTTTTCTGCTGGCGGAAAGTGCGCAGCAGATCGACCAGCGTGAGTGAGGCGGGAACAAACAGTGCATTTTGCAGGGGTATTTCAGCGAAATTGATGTCGCCCTCCATGGCGGCTTGAAGAATATCGTGGCTTTCTGCCACGCCGATTACTTGCTGCAAACTGCCTTTACAAATTGGCAGCATGGAGTGGGGCGCTTCACGCAACAAGCGCAGGTTGTCCTCGCGCGGGGCATGTAAATCAAGGTAGGCAATGTCGCTGACCGGGGTCATGACTGAGGCCAGGCGACGGTCTTCAAGGCGCAACACATTGCTCATCAGGTGGCGTTCTTCTGGGGCCAGCATGCCTGTTTTGGCGCCTTCATCAAGAAAGGCTTGAATTTCTTCGATGGTGCTAACCGCAGGTGCAGCTTTGAACGGGATGAAGCTGAGCACCAAGTCGGAGCCCTTGGACAGCAAGGTGATGGCGGGGCTGAGCACTTTCAGGAATATCGACATGAAAGGTGCGCAAAACGCAGCAACCTTTTCCGGGTTGGCGATGGCCAGGCGCTTGGGCACGATTTCGCCAAAAACAATTGAAAAACCTGTGACCAAGGCAATCGTGACTGCGAATGAGATGACACTGGCCCAATCGCTCAGTGCCGGAAAGTGCTGGTCGATGGTTTGTTGAAACGTGGCGGTAAGGGCCGATTCGCCATAAATACCCATGAGCAAAGCGGCTGCGGTAATGCCAGTTTGAGTGGCCGCAAGCAGGCGGCTGGGGTTGTCCATAATTTGAATGGCGATTCGGGCTTTTGGATTCCCTGAGTCGGCCATGGCTTGAAGTTTGGAGCGTCGACTGGAGGCCAGTGCCATTTCCGAGAGGGCAAAAAAGCCGGAAATCAATATCAAAAGGACCAAGATCCAGAAGGCATTCATGATGTGTGTTCTTGTAGTGGGTGTTGCGGCTGCACGGTATTGCTCACATCCAGTTTACCAAAGCCCATGCTGCTTTGGCTTTTTGCTTGATTGGGTAAAACCGGGGGCTCGGTTACAATAACGGGCTAAGTTGTTTTGTCAGATGATTTTTTGAAAGAATTGCCATGTCCATGAGCGAAGCCTCCATTCCCAAGTCCGATCAAATTGTAGTCGCGGCCCTGTACAAATTTGTCAGCCTGCCCGATTTCGAGGAGATCAAGCCCAGACTTGAGACTGTGTGTACTGAAAACTCGGTGCTGGGCACCTTGTTGTTGGCCAGGGAAGGCATCAATGGCACGGTCAGCGCGCCACGCGCGGGCATTGTGGCCTTGATGAATTTTTTGTGGGCCGATTCCCGGTTTGCCGATTTGGCGCCCAAGTATTCAATTGCGCCAGAACAGGCGTTTACGCGGATGAAGGTGAAGTTAAAGCGTGAAATTGTGACCATGGGCAAAGACGGGATCGACCCCAATCGCCTGGTGGGCCGCTATGTGAAACCAGCCAACTGGAATGCATTGATTCAAGACCCGGATACCTTGGTAATCGACACTCGCAACAACTATGAGTACGCTATTGGTACTTTTGAAGGGGCCGTGGATCCTGCCACCACGACATTCCGCGAATTTCCGCAATGGGTTGAAAAGAACTTGAAAAGCCTGCCTGCGGACAAACGCCCCAAGAAAATTGCCATGTTTTGTACCGGTGGTATTCGCTGCGAGAAATCCACGGCCTACATGCTGGAGCAGGGCTTTGAGGAGGTGTACCACCTTGAAGGCGGTATCCTGAAGTACCTCGAAGAGATTCCCGAAGAACAAAGTTTGTGGAAGGGCGAGTGCTTTGTGTTTGATCAGCGGGTGTCGGTCACCCATGGTTTGCAGGTTGGGCATTACGACCTGTGCCACGCTTGCCGCATGCCGATCACAGAGGAAGAAAAGCAAAGCGAAAAATACATTCAGGGCGTGGGTTGCCCGCATTGCTATGATTCGCTGACCGACGATCAAAAGAAGCGCTTTGGCGAACGCCAAAAACAGATTCAACTGGCCAAGCAGCGCAATGAGAAGCACATTGGTCGCAAGATGTTGGCCAAAGAAACGCACACGGAGTGAGCAGGGTGGAGCAGCAAGCCGATCATGGGCACCAGCTTGGTTTACCCGTGTTATACACCTTTCGCCGTTGCCCCTATGCCATGCGTGCGCGGCTGGCGATTGTTGCCGCCGGTTTAAAGGTTGAAGTGCGTGAACTGGTGCTGCGCGCCAAACCCGCACACATGCTTGAAATTTCACCCAAAGGCACTGTGCCCGTTTTGTGGTTGCCGGATGGCACCGTGATTGACGAAAGCCTGGATGTGATGCGTTGGGCGGTGGGCCAGAATTTTCCGGCAGAGTGGTTGGTGCCGAACGCCGAACAGCAACAACAGTGTGATGAATGGATTGCGCTGCTTGATGGCGAATTCAAGCGAAACCTGGACCGTTACAAATACCCACACCGCTATCACGTAAAAACCGACACTGACGCCTACACCTGCGACCCGCTCGAACACCGCGCAGTGTGTGAAGAAATTTTGGCACAATGGAATGCGGTGCTGGTTCAGAATGGTCCTTGGCTGTTTGGCGCTAACCCCAGCTTTGCCGACTTCGCAATTTTGCCTTTTGTGCGCCAATTCAGGATCGCCGATGAGGCTTGGTTCGATGCGGTACCTGGTTATGATGCACTGAAGTTGTGGCTCCATTCTTTTTTGGCATCGCCTTTGTTGGAAAAAGCCATGGTGAAGTACACCCCTTGGCAACCTGGCGACACACCTTTAACCTTTCCGGGTTAGAGACGACCCTCTACGATTTTCTGGTCAAGTTTCTATACACTCGCAAGTTACGCAACAGTAACATTGTCTTGCTGGGCTATGCTAGGCCCTGAAAAAAGACATTCCCCCTATAAGAAGGACGAGACTCATGGCCGACAAAATTCTTGAATTTGTTCACACCTCCACAGGTAAACAAATTGCCGCCGCACTGGGCCTGCCCGTGCCCCCCCTCTTGAAGCGCGCCAAAGCTGGATACGCCGAAAAATCATTGGCCAATTCAAATGCCTTGGTGGGTGCCAGTGCATTTGGCCCAGTGGCCACTGCGGTGGTGAAGGCATTGAATGCCATGGGTGCATCCATCAAGGTATCCGCCGATTTGGCGGGCCTGGATGGTATTAAGCAAGCCGCGGCCAAAGCCAAAGTAGACGTGAGCATTTCTCAAGCTGACAATGGCGTACCTGAAAACGTGTACGTGTTGGACGTTACAGCAGCAGCCAATGTGGCAGACCTGCGTTTGTTGTACGACTTTTTCAACCCACGCTTGCGCAAAGTGCCATCGAACAGCCGCATTGTGGTGATTGGTCGCCCACGTGGTGATTGCAAAGACGCCCTGGCTGAAACAGCACAGTCCTCATTGCCCGGTTTTATTCGCAGTCTTGCGAAAGAAAGTGGCAAGAACGGTACAACCGCCAATCTGATTCAGGTAAAAACCGGCGCTGAAAACGGTATTGAAGGCGCACTGCGCTTTTTCCTGAGCCCGCATTCTGCCTTCGTTACCGGCCAGGTATTGCCAGTGGTTGGTGCACCCAAAGGTGTAAAGGTTGCTGCATTTTCTGAAAAACCATTGACAGGCAAGTTGGCGGTGGTAACCGGTGCAGCACGCGGTATTGGTGCAGCCATTGCTGAAGTGCTGGCCCGCGAAGGTGCTACCGTGATTGGTGTTGATCGACCAGCAGACGAAAGCGTGTTGGGTACAACCATGAGCAGCATTGGCGGCATTGCCTGCCCGCTGGACATTACTGATGCCGACGCGGGCAAGAAGCTGGCAGCTGTGGCTGCACAGAAGGGTGGCAAGATTGACATTATTGTGCACAACGCAGGTATTACGCGCGACAAGATGATGCGCAACATGGCGGCCCACCTGTGGGACATGGTGCTGGACGTGAACCTGGGTGCGATTGTTCGTTGTAACGACCAGTTGTTGGCAGGAGATGCATTTGGTTCCAACGCCCGTATCGTGTGTATTTCATCGATTGGCGGTATTGCCGGTAATGCAGGCCAAACCAACTATGCAGCCACCAAGAGCGCCGTGATTGGTTATGTGGATGCCATGGCCAAGCAACTGGAAGGCAAGGGCATTTCGATTAACGCGATTGCACCTGGCTTTATTGAAACTCAAATGACTGCGGCCATTCCTGTGGTAACCCGGGAAGTGGCACGTCGTTTGTCCAGCCTGTCGCAAGGTGGATTGCCAGTGGACATTGCTGAGGCAGTCACTTTCATGGCCAGCCCGCTGGCCGCTGGTGTAAACGGCGCCACGCTGCGTGTGTGCGGACAAAACCTGGTGGGCGCGTAATTCTTTCATTCACTGAATACGCTGCCTGCAACTAAAAAATTATCTGGAGAAAACTATGAAACACGGTCGTCGCGTTGCCATTATTGGCGGTTCACGCATTCCATTTGCACGTTCAAACACAGCCTACATTGGCAAATCCAACCAGGACATGTTGACAGCAGCATTTCGCGGTGTTGTTGACAAGTTCCAGTTGCATGGTGAAGAACTGGGCGATGTGGTGGCTGGTGCAGTGGTGAAGCACAGCCGCGATTTTTCCCTTTGCCGTGAATCAGTATTGGGTTCAGGCCTTAGTCCGATGACCCCGGCATTCGACATTCAGCAGGCTTGCGGTACTGGTCTGGAAGCTGCCATTGTGGTGGCCAACAAAATTGCATTGGGTCAAATTGAAGTGGGCATGGCTGGCGGTGTAGACACCACCACCGATGCACCGATTGCAGTCAGCGAAGGCCTGCGTAAAATTTTGCTGGAAGCCAACCGTGCCCGCGACACCAAAGGCAAGCTGGCCGCACTGTTGAAAATTCGCCCCAAGCATTTGGCACCACTGCCACCTGCAAACGCCGAACCCCGCACAAAAATGAGCATGGGTGCGCACTGTGAAGTGATGGCGCAAACCTGGGGCATCACTCGTGAAGATCAAGATGAGTTGGCTGTAAGCAGCCATTTGAAAGCTGCCAAGGCTTACGAAGAAGGCTTCTTCGATGACCTGGTGGTGCCATTCAACGGTTTGACCCGCGACAATAATCTGCGTGCTGATTCTTCAGTTGAACGCCTGCAAGGTTTGAAGCCCGCATTTGACCGCAAGAGCGGCAAGGGCACGATGACTGCTGGTAACTCTACACCCCTGACTGACGGCGCTTCTGCTGTGTTGCTGGCTTCTGAAGACTGGGCCAAGGCACGTGGCATTCAGCCTCTGGCTTACCTCACTTTCAGCGAAACAATCGGTGTTGATTTCGTGTCGGGCAAAGAAGGCCTGTTGATGGCGCCAGCCTACGCAGTGCCACGCATGCTGAAAAAAGCCAACATGAAGCTGCAAGACTTCGATTTCTATGAAATTCACGAAGCATTTGCTGCACAGGTTCTGTGTACCTTGAAGTCTTGGGAAGATCCCAAGTTCTGCAAGGAAAAACTGGGCCTCGATTCTGCTTTGGGTTCAATTGACCGCAGCAAGTTGAACGTCAAAGGCGGTTCACTGGCAGTGGGTCACCCTTTTGCAGCCACTGGTGGCCGTATTATTGCCACGTTGGCCAAGTTGCTGAATGAAAAAGGCAGCGGCAAAGGCTTGATCTCCATTTGTGCAGCCGGTGGTATTGGTGTAACTGCAATTATCGAGAAGTGAAATCATGAGCGTGAATGACACCCTGAAAGCAGCGGCGAAATTTTTCGAGCTGACCGAGTTTCCAAACGGCAAGGCGCTGCTGCTGAAGGCTGCCACCACGTCCAATAAAAAACCAAAACCCGACACACAGGCTGCACGCCTGGGTGCCCGGGTGAAGAAAGTGTTTATTGACCGCGAGTGGGTACGCCAGTACAACGCTGTGTGTGGCTTCAAGGAAGATGAAATTTCCCTGACCGCGCCTCAGGTGGTGGCTTCGCCCCTGCACATGTATTTGCTGAGCCGCCCTGAGCACCCCATGCCGATGTTGGGCATGGTTCACTTGCACAACTCAATTGAATGCGCCAAGCCGCTGGAATACGGTGTGGCTTACGATGTGTTGGTGACAGTGGGCGATACCCGCAGCATTTCGCTGGGTCTGGAATTTGATGTACACACCCAGTTTTTGGTGGGCGAGGAAGTGCACTGGAGCAGTGTGATGACCATTTTGTGCCGCGTGAAGGGTATGCCCAAGCCTTTGACGAAACCAGCACCTGTTGAGCCTTTGAGTGCATTGGGTGCGCAATATGCGGCGGTGAAAGTGCCTGAAAACCAGGGCCGCAAGTACGCCAAGGTTTCAAACGATTACAACCCGATTCACTTGTACGCGCAAACCGCAAAAATGTTTGGTTTCAAACAGGCCATTGTGCATGGCATGTGGACTGCCGCAAAAACACTGAGCATTGTTGAAGCCGGTTTGGGTGCGCGTGCCAGCAAGTTTGATTTGTCGTTCAAACAGCCGGTGTTCCTGCCGTCTGGCATTTCGGTGAAGCATGTAACAGCTGATAGTGCTTCGAAGTTTGAGGTGCTGGCCGAGCGTGATTCGAAAGTGTTGATGGTGGGAAGTATTGCGGCTTGATTTTTTGATTGAATGAGTGGCTCGGTTAGGTTTGCAGCGCGTCACTCATTGCGCCAAGATCCAAGTCGAATTCCCCTTTTTGATTCTGGCTCGGTTCATGCGACTTCGCGAATGCATAAGCGCTGGCGACTATCGTTCCGACAGTCCCGGCATCAAACTGGTTTCGATCATTTTCTGCATGTCGCGAATCGGAATTTCCGGGTGTTGAATCCACCAACGCGCACCCGCTTCAACAGCGCCAACCATGATGTTGGCCAAGGCCACGGCTTGTATGCCGGCCTTGTCGCTACTTTTGGCTTTTGATGGATCGTTGAGTTCTTCAATGGTTTTGGCCGAGGCCTCAATAAAGCTGTTTCTGAAGAAAGCAACCTTCTCGCCGACTGGCCCCACACTGGTGAGCGCCTCGTTGTAAAGCACTGACCAACCTTCCCTGTGACGTTCCACAAACGTCAAAAAGCTGAGCATGATCAACTTCAGCCGCTCTTTGGGGTTTGGGTTGGCCATCAGCAAGGTTAGGCCCGACATCAGGTGATTGCCGACCTGGGTAATGGTGGCCAGGTAAAGCGCATCTTTCGAGCCAAAATAGCGGTAAAGCAGAGGCTTTGTTACGCCAGCGCCTTCGGCGATTTGCTCCATGCTGGTGGAGTGAAAACCGTGGCGGGAGAACACTGAGCCTGCCACGTCCAGAATTTGACTCATGCGTTGTTCTTTGGGCACCTTTCGTGTGCCCAAGCGTTTTGTCTCGAGGGTAGGCGCCGCGTTTTTGTTGTTGTGGTTCGCTTTTTTCACCAATTTACTAGCCGGTTACATGGATGTTTTGAAGTGTAGCAAGCTTCTTTCAGTTTTGTGAATAAAAAAAGCCCCACAAAAAATGTGAGGCCTTTTTACGGGTGGGCGGTCGGTAAGTTACCGCTTTTTCTTACTTGTAACCCACGCGATCCATAATTTGCTGGGACAAGGCCGTGTTCGCCGCCAGTGTTTTGGAAGGTGTTACGTCTTGCTTGTAAGTCCCCAAAGACTCCAAAGCAGGATTGTCTACTTTCACGCCAGGCACTGTTGGCCATTCATTGTTGCCATTTGCGAAGTATTTTTGGGCGGAGTCGCTGGCCAGATATTCCAGAAACTTGATTGCACCATCGCGATTGGGTGCGTTTTTGGCCACAGCACCACCAGACACGTTCATGTGCACGCCATAGCTGCTTTGGTTGGGCCAAATGAAACCAACCTTGGACACCACTTCCTTGTCTTCAGGTTTTGATGAGTTTAACAAGCGAACCCAGTAGTAGCTGTTGGTCAGGGCCACGCCACACTCGCCAGACGCCACTGCACGAATTTGATCAGTATCACCGCCCTTGGGGCTGCGAGCCATATTGGCGACCACGCCTTGTGCCCAGGTTTCAGCGCCTTTTTCACCCAGGTGGTTGATCATGCTGCTCATCAAAGAAAGCATGTAGGGATGTGAGCCCGTGCGGGTGCAAACCTTGCCCTTCAATGCGGGCTTGGCCAAGTCTTCATAGTTTTGGGCAAGCTTGGGGTCGACGTTTGCTTTGTTGTACACAATCACACGGCTGCGTGCTGAGAATGCATACCACAGGCCATTTTCACCAGTAAATTGCGCCGGGATTTTGTCGCTGAGCACTTTGGACTTCACGGGCTGAAACAGGCCATCTTGTTGGGCTGTTGCAAGGCGTGCAGCATCCACCAGCAATACCACGTCGGCAGGGCTACGCGCGCCTTCGCTGCGCATGCGCTCAAGCAGAGCCTCATCGCCCAATTCGAGGCGCTTGATGGCAATGCCAGTTTGCTTGGTAAAGTCCTCGTACATTTTTTCATCTGTCGAGTAATGGCGGGCCGAGTACAGGTTGATGACTTTCTCGTCAGCCTGAGCGGCAGCGCTTACGCCAATCAAGCCAGCGATGGAAACTGAAATCAGTTTTTTGAAAGTGTTATTCATGGTGATAAGGACTTTCCTGAATGTGGTTGGTTGAAATTGAACCGCTCTAGTCTAGCAAATAGTAATCATTCATGTAACAAGAAGTGTTCTCGTTTAACAATAATTTTTGTAGTAGTCAGAGTGTCGTAAGCGCGAGTTTCTACATTGGTTGCAACAAGAACGAGGAGACAGCGCTGTGGTTGAGCAAGCGAAGCACCAGTCCAATGGGACTTATCAGAATTTGTACGATGAATCCATCCGCAATCCCAAGGGTTTTTGGGCCCGTCAGGCGGATTTGATTCATTGGCAAAAGCCGTTTGAGAAAGTGCTGGATGACAGCAAACCCCCTTTTGCCGCTTGGTACGTGGGTGGAGAAACCAATCTGTGTTACAACGCGGTGGACCGACACTTAGACCAATTGGGCGACAAGCCAGCTTTGATTTATGTGTCCACAGAAGTAGATCAAGAAAAGGTTTACACATTCCGCCAATTGCACCAAGAAGTGCAAATTGCTGCTGCGATGCTGCAAAAAATGGGTGTGAAAAAAGGCGACCGTGTGTTGATCTACATGCCCATGATTCCAGAAGCGACCTTTGCAATGCTGGCTTGTGCGCGAATCGGTGCAATTCATTCGGTGGTGTTTGGCGGTTTTGCATCACACAGCCTTGCTTCACGAATTGAAGACGCAAAACCGAAGGTGATTGTTTCGGCCGATGCAGGTTCACGCGCTGGCAAGGCAGTCGCTTACAAACCACTTTTGGACGAAGCGATTGCCCGTTCAAGCTACAAGCCTGGCCATGTGTTGATGGTGAACCGGGGTTTGGTGCCATTTGACACAGTGGAGGGGCGAGACCACGACTACGCTGCATTGCGCAAAGAACTGGCCACGGCCAAAGTGCCAGTAACCTGGCTTGAGGCGACAGACACCAGTTACATTTTGTACACCAGCGGTACCACCGGCAAACCGAAGGGTGTGCAGCGCGACGTAGGCGGGTACGCCGTGGCTCTTGCGGCTTCCATGAAATACATTTTCATGGGCGAGAAGGGAAAAACGTTTTTTGCGACCAGCGACATTGGCTGGGTTGTGGGGCACAGCTACATTATTTACGGCCCTTTGATCGCAGGCATGGCCACGGTGATGTACGAGGGCTTACCCATTCGGCCTGACGCCGGCATTTGGTGGAAGATCGTTCAGGATCACAAGGTGTCGGTGTTGTTCTCGGCACCAACGGCTGTGCGCGTGCTGAAAAAACAGGATCCCGCCTATTTGAGCAAATACGATTTAAGTTCGCTGAAAGCATTGTTTCTGGCGGGCGAGCCTTTGGATGAAACCACTTCAGACTGGATTTCAGGGGCTATTGGAAAGCCGATCGTTGATAACTATTGGCAAACCGAAACTGGCTGGCCAATTTTGGCGATACAGCGTGGCGTTGAGGAAATGCCCGGTAAGTTGGGCAGCCCCGGTGTGCCAGTGTTTGGTTTCAACGTGAATGTGTTGAATGAAGACACCGCGCAACCCTGCAAGGCCAACGAAAAAGGGGTGGTGGCCATTGAAGGGCCACTGCCTCCCGGTTGCATGCAAACCGTGTGGGGCGATGATGAGCGGTTTGTAAAAACCTACTGGTCGAGCTTTAAAACCCGGCAAGTTTATTCCACTTTCGATTGGGGCATTCGCGATGAGGACGGGTACTTCTTTATTCTCGGCCGCACCGACGATGTGATCAACGTGGCGGGTCACCGCCTGGGTACCCGGGAAATTGAGGAGAGTATTTCTTCTCACTCCGCGGTGGCGGAAGTGGCCGTGGTGGGTGTGGCCGATCAGGTGAAGGGGCAGGTGGCTGTGGCGTTTGCCATTTTGAAGTCGGCTGACGCAGTCAACGCGGCACAAGCCAAAACACTGGAAGCCGAGATCATGAAGGTGGTGGATTCCCAGTTGGGCGCAGTGGCCAGGCCCGCGCGCGTTTACTTTGTGAATGTGTTGCCCAAGACCCGTTCCGGCAAATTGCTGCGCAGGTCAATTCAGGCGGTGTGCGAAGGCCGGGACCCAGGCGACATGACCACCATTGAAGACCCCACCGCACTTGCGCAAATCAAGAACGCAATGGCGTGAACGAAGCACACCAGGGAAGCTTGAAAACAGACCAGGAAATTCGGGCTTGTTTCAGTTTTGTGGTGTGTTTTAAAACGTGTTTTAATGGTTTGTCACTGGCCGTTTCAGGGAGGGCTACTGAATGGCAAATCATTCGCTGGAAGTACTCAAGCTCAGCGTGTTGTTCGACAACCATTTTTTCAATGGTGTGCCCACGCAGGTTCACTTTATTCAGAACAGCACCATGGTGGGTACCTGGATAGACGAACAAGGTGCCGCAAATTTAAGCATTGGGCTAGATCGAATCAAGTTCATGAACAGTGATCAGTTGGTTTTTTTGATTGCGCATGAGTACGGTCACCTTGTGTTGAAACATCCTGATAAAACCATTGAGATTCAACAGCAGTACGGGATTGTTTCCACGTTCGATGAATTCATGTTGTCCCCGGACATGAAACGCGATTATTCCAGGCTGATGCGCGAGATGGAACTGCAGGCAGATTTGTTCGGCGCGCAGTTGGTGTTGGGCTTGGGGCACGACCCTGTGTCGGGCGCTTCATTTTTACTTGGCGAAACCAAAAGCATTCAACACCCCGAGGGCACCTTGCGGGTCGCAAAAATCAAGGCCGGTGAGCAAAGCCTGGTGGCCGAGGATTTCTCGGGCACGTTCAATAATTTGGCCATGCAGTTGAGCGATGCGGAAGTATTGGCAGCCTTGGTGCCTAGCTACACCCAGCCTATCGATTCTATTGATTCGACGGTAAAAGCGGCGGTGGAAAGCTGGCCAGCATCCGGTGCTGGCAGCTATGCCGGCGACACCTTGTATGGATTTGAGGTGTCGGTTTTGCTGACAATTGCGGTGCTGGCCTGCGCCATGCCAAGATGGTGGCGCAAGACCAGCGTGGGTTAGCTGTGGTGGATGGTTAAGCCACGCTGACTGGAATTTTTCCGATCTTGGCTTGCCACTCTTTCGGGCCGGTGTTGTGCACGGAAATACCGGTGCTGTCCACGGCCACTGTGACCGGCATGTCCTTGATCTCGAACTCGTAAATGGCCTCCATGCCCAGGTCTTCGAAGCCGACCACCTTCGCATTGGTAATCGCTTTGGACACAAGGTATGCCGCGCCACCCACAGCCATCAGATAGGCTGATTTGTTGTCACGAATTGCCTCAATCGCAACCGGGCCGCGCTCGGCTTTGCCGATCATCGCGATCAAACCGGTTTTTTCCAGCATCATGCGAGTGAACTTGTCCATGCGCGTGGCGGTGGTGGGGCCGGCTGGGCCCACAGCTTCGTCGCGCACCGGGTCGACAGGGCCCACGTAGTAAATCACGCGGTTGGTGAAGTCCACCGGCAATTTTTCACCTTTGGCCAACATGTCGGCGATGCGTTTGTGGGCAGCGTCGCGGCCGGTCAGCATTTTGCCGTTCAACAGCAAGGTTTGACCGGGTTTCCAGCTGGCCACTTCTTCCGGGGTTAGCGTGTCCAGGTTCACACGCTTGCTTTTCTCGGTGTCGGCAGTCCAGCTTACCTGTGGCCAGTCAGCCAGGTTTGGTACTTCCAGCTTGGCTGGGCCATCGCCATGCAAATGGAAGTGTACGTGACGTGTGGCGGCACAATTCGGGATCATTGCGATTGGCAAAGACGCGGCATGCGTGGGGTAGTCGAGAATTTTTACGTCCAGCACGGTTGTCAGGCCACCCAGGCCTTGCGCACCAATACCCAGTGAATTCACTTTGTCGTAAAGCTCCAGGCGCAATTCTTCAATTCGGTTGCTGGGGCCGCGCTCCAGCAGTTCATGAATGTCGCAAGGGGCCATCAGGCTTTCTTTGGCCAGCAGCATCGCTTTTTCGGGCGTGCCACCAATACCAATGCCCAAAATACCCGGGGGGCACCAGCCCGCGCCCATGGTGGGTACAGTTTTCAGTACCCAGTCCACGATGGAGTCAGAGGGGTTGAGCATGACCATTTTTGATTTGTTCTCGGAGCCGCCACCTTTGGCTGCGCAAATTACCTCAACATCGTCGCCGGGCACTATTTCGTAGTGAATAACGGCGGGGGTGTTGTCTTTGCTGTTTTTGCGGGCACCGGCCGGGTCGAGCAGCACCGAGGCGCGCAGTTTGTTGTCGGGGTGCAGGTAAGCACGGCGCACACCCTCATTCACCATGTCGGTTACGCTCATGGTCGATTCCCAACGCACATTCATGCCCACTTTCAGGAACACCACTGAAATACCGGTGTCTTGACAAATAGGGCGTTTGCCTTCGGCGCACATGCGGCTGTTGGTCAGGATTTGCGCAATCGCATCTTTGGCAGCAGCACTTTCCTCGCGCTCATAGGCCTTGCCCAAGGCTTGAATGTAATCAAGCGGGTGGTAATAAGAAATATATTGGAAGGCATCGGCGATCGAGCTGATGAAGTCTTCTTGCTTGATGGTGGTCATGAACTGCTCCTGATCAAATTGGGTGCTTAGCCCCTTATTTTAATGTGCTTTGCCGTGGGCTGGTTGCGAGATGAGTCGGTCACACCAGGCAATTGCAACCGCAGACAGCAGGAAAATGACGTGAATGGCGGACTGGGCCACGATAGTTTTGGTGTCGTACTGCTCAGCGTTGATGAAAGTTTTCAGCAAGTGAATGGAGGAAATGCCGATGATGGCCATGGCCAGTTTTACTTTCAACACCGAGGCGTTGACGTGATCCAGCCACTCGGGTTGATCTGGGTGGGTTTCAAGCCGCATGCGGCTGACAAAGGTTTCATAACCGCCCACGGTGACCATGATCAGCAGGTTCGATATCATGACCACATCGATGAGCGCCAAAACGATCAGCATGATGCCGGTTTCGTCGAGTTGATGGCTGGCAGTGCCACCCACCAAGTGCCAAAGTTCGATCAAAAAGTGATACACATAGACGATTTGGGCAACGATCAAACCGAGGTAAAGGGGCAACTGCAGCCAGCGACTTGAGAAAATGATTCGGGCCAGAAGCGGAATGGGTTGTTTGGTGTGTTGTTCCATTTTGTGACAGGTGTGCGGTGCAGCAATGGTTAATCGGGTAATGGCGGAAACTATAGCAGAACCAAACTACACCGGTGCTACTTGCGCTCAGCTGGAACGCGAATTGCTGTGGTGCGCCATGGTGTAAGGTGAGAGTAAGAGCTTTTGCCTATTGTTTATGCAAACTAAATTAATAGAAAACTAAGTAACCCTTGGAGGACAGGATGTCATCGATCGAATCAGTGTCACACGAAACGCGTGTGTTTCAGCCCAGTGCTGACTGGCAGCGCAGCGCCGCAATTGGCGGTATGGACGCTTACAAAGCCTTGTGCAAAGAAGCTGAAACGGATTTCGAAGGTTTTTGGGCTCGTTTGGCCAAAGAAAACCTGCAGTTTGCAAAGGCTTACAACCAGGTATTGGATGAATCCAACCCCCCATTCTACAAATGGTTTACTGGTGGCGAATTGAATGTTTCGGCCAACTGTTTGGACAAGAACGTGGATGCTGGCTTGGGTGACAAGGTTGCCTTGATTTTTGAAGCCGATGGCGGCGAAGTGACCAAGGTGACTTACAAGGAATTGCTGGCCAAGGTAAGCCGCATTGCCAACGGCCTGAAAAGCCTGGGCGTGAAGAAAGGCGACCGTGTTGTTATTTACATGCCCATGAGCGTGGAAGGTGTTGCGGCCATGCAAGCCTGTGCGCGTATTGGTGCAACCCACTCCGTGGTGTTTGGCGGTTTCTCGGCCAAGGCCTTGCAAGACCGCATTGTGGATACAGGTGCGGTGGCGGTGTTCACTGCCGATCAACAAGTGCGCGGTGGCAAGCAGTTGCCCCTGAAAGCGATTGTGGATGAAGCGCTAAGCCTGGGTGGCTGCGACGCTGTGAAGAATGTAATTGTGTACAAACGCACAGGTGCAGATGTGGGCATGCAGGCTGGCCGGGATGTGTACATGCACGAGTTGGCTGACAAGCAAAGTGATGTGTGCGCGCCTGAAATGGTGGATTCCGAGCACCCACTGTTTATTCTCTACACCTCAGGTTCTACCGGTAAGCCCAAGGGTGTGCAGCACAGTTCTGCTGGTTATTTGCTGTGGGCCATGCTCACCATGAAGTGGACATTCGACATCAAGCCCAATGATGTGTTTTGGTGTACGGCCGACATTGGCTGGATTACCGGCCACACCTACATTACTTATGGCCCATTGGCTGTGGGTGCTACGCAAATCGTGTTTGAGGGCGTGCCCACATATCCGAATGCTGGCCGTTTCTGGGAAATGATCCAGCGCCACAGTGCCACCATTTTTTACACCGCACCCACAGCGATTCGTTCATTGATCAAGGCTTGTGAGTCTGATGAAAAAGTACACCCCAAGAGCTATGACCTGTCGAGCCTTCGCTTGATGGGTTCAGTCGGCGAGCCTATCAACCCGGAAGCCTGGATGTGGTACTACAAGAATGTGGGTGGCGAAAAGTGCCCTATCGTTGATACCTTCTGGCAAACCGAAACCGGTGGCCACATGATCACGCCACTGCCCGGTGCCACACCCCTGGTGCCTGGTTCATGCACATTGCCACTGCCCGGCATCATGGCGGCGGTGGTGGACGAAGTGGGTGGTGATTTGCCCAACGGCCAGGGCGGCATTTTGGTGGTGAAGCGACCATGGCCTTCGATGATCCGTACCATTTGGGGCGATCCCGAGCGTTTCAAGAAGAGCTACTTCCCTGAAGAATTGGGCGGCAAGTTGTACCTAGCCGGTGACGGCGCTGTGCGCGACAAGGACAGCGGTAATTTCACCATCATGGGTCGAATCGACGATGTGCTGAACGTCTCGGGACACCGCATGGGCACCATGGAAATTGAAAGCTCTCTGGTGGCCAACGAATTGGTGGCCGAGGCCGCAGTGGTGGGTCGCCCTGACGAATTGACCGGTGAAGCGATTGTGGCTTTTGTGGTGTTGAAGGGTGATCGCCCTACGGGTGAAGCCGGGCAGAAACTGGCCATGGACTTGCGCAACTGGGTTGGAAAAGACATTGGCCCGATCGCCAAGCCCAAGGAAATTCGTTTCGGCGACAACCTGCCCAAAACACGGTCAGGCAAAATCATGCGTCGTTTGTTGCGCAGCCTGGCCAAAGGTGAGCAAATTACGCAAGACACCTCCACCCTGGAGAACCCGGCCATTCTGGATCAATTGGGCAAGCCGCTTTAATTGAACCGGCCCCTTCCTTGAACCGGGAAGTGTTGGCAATCCTGAAAACCAGTTCCACTTCGGTGGACTGGTTTTTTTCGTTTGAAACAATCAAGTCACCGGGAGTAAATTTATGAGTTTCACGCTCAGCCTGACCCGGTTTTTCTCGGTGCTTACCTTCGGCTTTTTGGTGTGCATTGCCGGCGCCGCCATTATGGAGGACTACGGCATAGGCCGGCAGTGGATTGGTTACTTTTTCATTTTCGTCACGCTGGGTGCTTATGCGGTGATCGGCCTGCTCAGCCGCACCTCGGACATGCACGAGTACTTTGTGGCCTCGCGCACCGTACCCTCGGTGTACAACGGCATGGCCACAGCTGCCGACTGGATGAGTGCGGCCTCCTTTCTGGGGGTGGCGGGCACCTTGTTCTACAGTGGTTTTGAAGCCTTGGCCTTGCTGGTGGGCTGGACAGGCGGTTTTGTGCTGATTGCCTTGCTGATTGCACCTTACCTGCGCAAATTCGCGTTTTTTTCAGTGGGCGATTTTTTGGCCACCCGTTATGCCGGACCTGACAAGGGCAGGGCAGTGCGGCTGATTTGTGTATTGATCACCGTGAGTATTTCTTTCGTGTACGTGATTGCGCAAATTTACGCGGTGGGTTTGATTACGTCGCGCTTTGCCGGTGTCGAGTTTGGTATCGGTGTGTTCTTCGGACTTGCCGGTATTTTGGTGTGCTCTTTCTTGGGTGGCATGCGGGCGGTAACCTGGACCGCAGTTGCGCAATACATTGTAATGATCGTCGCCATGATGGTGAGCGTGGTGGCCTTGATCGGGTTTACCGGCAAAGGCGACACCGAGCGTTTTGTGGATGGTGGCCCCACCAGTTTTCCCGAGTATGTGCGGGCGCAGGAACGTAAATTTTTTGCCGACCCTGCGGAAGCCGAGGTGCGCAGTGTGTACCTGCGGGAAGCGGATCGTTACCAGTTGTTGATTGATACCCTGCCTTCATCTTGGGCGGAAGGCTATGAGGCACGCCGTAAAAACCTGGAACTGGCGCGTTACGACGGCTCGACGTTTCAAGAAATCAAAGCAGCCGAGCGGGTGCTGACCAGCTACCCCAAAGACCCCCAAGATGCCAAACGCAAATGGAGTCAGGAAAAGCAGCGTTACCTGGACAAGGTGAAAGCCAGCGTGCCGCATTTTGGGTCGGTCAAAGACGATTCCGGGCTGTCGAATTCCCGGGCCTTGATCAGTTTTCTGGCGGTGGCTTTTACCCTGATGTGTGGGACCGTTGCATTGCCCCACATCATTATGCGGTTTTACACCACACCGAATGCGTCACAAACCCGGTGGTCGGTGGTGTTTGCCTTGGGTTGTATTTTGGTGATTTATCTGGCTTCGCCCTGGTTAAGTGTGATCGCCAAGGTGGTGGTGTACGAAAACCTGGTGGGATTGAGTTACAACGAGATTCCTAACTGGATTGCAGCGTGGTCGCGGGTAACTCCCGGGCTGGCCACCTTGCAGGACGTGAACCAGGATGGTGTGGTTCAGTTTGCAGAAATCGGTTTGAGCCCCGATATTTTGGTGTTGATTACGCCTGAAATTGCGGGCATGCCGTTTTTTCTATCAGGCTTGATTGCTGCGGGTGGCCTTGCTGCCGCATTGTCGACCGCCGATGGCCTGTTGCTGGCGATTGCAGGCAGTTTGTCGCATGACCTGTATTACCGGGTGCTCGACCCCGAGGCCACCGCACAGCGCAGGGTGACCATGTCAAAAATTGCGTTGTTGAGCGCAGCGCTGATGGCCGCCTGGATCACCAGTTTGCAGCCGGGCAATATTGTGGTCTTGGTGGGCTCTGCATTTGCTTTGGCAGCCTCAAGCCTGTTTGTGCCACTGGTGGCTGGTATTTTCTGGAGCGGTGCTACCCGCCGTGGGGCCTTGTGGGCCATGGGCACCGGGTTTCTCAGTTCAAGCCTTTGCCTTGCGCTGACCAATTCATCGTTCATGGCTTTGTTTAATCTGGATGCTGTGCAAATTGGGGGTTTGAGCGGCGTGGCCAGTGGTGTGTTTACCATTCCTTTAAGCGCCCTGGCCATGGTGGTGGCCTCCTTGTTGGGTGGTCGCAAAGACGAAGCACCTGCCGTAATGCGTGTGTTGCGGCTGCCCGAATCGGAAGGAAAAGTGTGATGCCGAGAGAATGCACTGGATACCCAAGGCGATTCTTTGCTATACTCTCGCGCTTACCGCGGAGAGATGGATGAGTGGTTTAAGTCGCACGCCTGGAAAGCGTGTATAGGTTAATAGCCTATCGGGGGTTCGAATCCCCCTCTCTCCGCCAGAAATTACAAAAAGCCCTGAACCGAGTTCAGGGCTTTTTTCATTTCTGCGCGGGAGAGAAGCAAAGTCCCTGCGGACTTTGCGTGGGGGATTCGAAGCTTTTCGCCTGTGAGCGAAAAGCTGGGAGAATCGACCTTGCAAGAGACGAACGTGAGTGAGGCTCGCGGCAGGGGCCTTAAGGTGCAAAGATTCAGTTGGTGTTGTAAACCCCCGATCGATGTCCGACCTTGATTACCGTAACAATCAATTCAGAGTTTTTAATCTCATAAATAATTCGGTAATCGCAACAGCGCACTCGATACAGGTCTGATCCAGTGAGTTTTTTGCAGTCTTCTCCTCTGGGATTGATGGCGAGGCCATCAATTTTTGAAAGGATTTTTCGCACGTCTTGGTTCGGAATACTACGCAAGTCTTTGGCAACAGATTTTTTGAAGACGATTTTAAATTTTGCCATGCTTCTTCAAGTCGTTCAGCAAGGCTTCATAGCTGATTTCAGGCTCAGACAAACGATTTGAATAAGTCTGAAGATCTTCCTGATCTTCTTTCATGAAAAGACGCACTGCCTCGTCAACCAGCTCCGACAACGATTGTTGAGAACTGGCTGCCTTGACTCGAAGGGCTTGGTGTATGGTTGGGTCAAAATAAACTGTCGACCTTTTTGACAGGTTGCTCACAGTGGCACTCCTTTTAAAACGTCAAAGCATTATAACGTTGTAATGTTAAAGCGCCATCACTACTCCAAGGTAATATTGACCGAGAAACAGGCATTGCTTGCAAGCCAATGAGCGGTGTTCAAGCCGCCAAAGTGGCAAACTAACGCCAACAAATAGCAGCATTCAAACCAGGAGTACCCCCATGTCGACTACACCCATCAAAATTCAGGTCTGGACCGATTTCGTGTGCCCGTTCTGCCTGCTTGGTGAAGCGATCATCGAAAAAGCCATTGAGGGTTTAGAAGTCGAAATTGAGTGGATGCCGTTCGAGCTTCGACCCTACCCAACACCCACCTTGAAGCCCGAGGATGAATACCTGCCACGCGTGTGGAAGGCGTCGGTGTACCCCATGGCCGAACGCCTGGGTGTGCCCATTCAACTGCCCACGGTTTCCCCGCAACCTTACACACGCAAAGCATTCTTGGGGCTGCAATATGCGAAGCAACAGGGGAAGGGCAACGAATACACGACCACCGTGATGAAGGCGTTTTTTCAGCAAAACCTGAACATTGGTGAGGATCAGGTACTGAAAAACATTCTTGCAAATCTGGGATTGAACCCGGCCGAACTCGATGAGTTTGTCAACTCGCCCCAAGCCAACGCGCAGCACGATGCTGATTTGCAATATGCAAAACAGCTTGGCATTCAAGCGGTGCCGTCGCTGGCGGTAGGCGAACAGTTTTTCTCGGGTGTGCCCAGTGTGCAGGCCCTGCGGGATGCAGTTCAGCGCGAGAGGTAATTGCCTGTCCTAGGGATACTGCGGGTTTTCCGTGCCTGTGTGCACGGGTTATTCTGTGGGCAAATACTGCATCCACCTAAAAGGCTTTCATGAATTTATTCTCCAAGCTTCAGCAGCGTGCTGCTGAGGGCAAACCCCTGCGTGTCGGCATGATTGGCGCGGGCAAGTTTGGCTCCATGTATCTTTCTCAAATACCGCGTACGCCCGGCATTCACATGGTGGGCATTGCTGACTTGTCCCCGGCACGGGCGAAAGCGGCACTTCAAAATGTGGGCTGGAAAGAAGAAAGCTATGCAGCCAACTCCTTGGAACAAGCCGCCAAACAGGGCAACACCGCGATTATTGACGACGGCATGAAGCTGATTGAATCGCCCTTTGTCGACATCATCATCGACTCCACGGGCAATCCGGCTGTGGGCATTGCCCATGTGCTGGCCTGTTGTGAATTTAAAAAACACATTGTGATGGTCAATGTGGAGGCTGATGCACTGGCAGGCCCCTTGCTGAAACGCAAGGCCGATGAAGCTGGCATTGTGTACTCACTGGCTTATGGCGACCAGCCTGCACTGATTTTTGAAATGGTGGATTGGGCGCGGGCCGCTGGTTTTTCTGTCGTGGCCGCGGGCAAAGGCACCAAGTACTTACCCACTTATCATGAAAGCACGCCTGACACCGTGTGGAACCACTATGGTTTAACGGCGGAAGACGCAGCCAAAGGCGGCATGAACGCCCAAATGTTCAACAGCTTTCTGGATGGCACCAAAAGCGCGATTGAAATGGCAGCCGTGGCCAATGCCACAGGCCTTGCAGCCCCCAGTGGCCTGAAGTTTCCGGCAGTGGGTGTGGATGATTTGGCGCGAATTTTGAAGCCACGTGAACACGGCGGCATTCTGGATCAACGCGGGCAAGTGGAGGTGATCTCCAGTGTTGAGCGTGACACACGCCCGGTGTTTCGCGACCTGCGTTGGGGGGTGTATGTGACCTTCGCTGCAGACAGCGAATACGTGGCCCGCTGCTTCAAGGAATACGGCTTGATCACCGATCCCAGTGGGCAGTACTCCAGCATGTACAAACCCTTTCACTTGATTGGTCTGGAATTGGGAATTTCGGTGGCGTCCATCGGTATTCGCGGCGAAGCCACTGGTGCCCCCATTTGCTGGCATGGCGATGTAGTGGCCACTGCCAAGCGTGATTTAAAGGCTGGTGAATTGCTGGACGGTGAGGGTGGTTACACCGTGTACGGCAAGCTGATGCCCGCACAGGAATCGCTGGCCTTGGGTGGATTGCCTTTGGGCTTGGCACATGGTGTGAAATTGCTCAAACCCGTGAAAGCCGGACAAGCCGTGAGCTGGAATGATGTGGCGTTTGATGCCAATTCCACGGCGGTGAAGTTTCGCCGTGAAATGGAGCAATCGTTTTAGAGAGGTTTGGCAAAGTCAGTGTTGGCGGGCGCCTGGCCTGGCTTGTTCAAAGCCACGCGGATCTCGTTTTGGTATTGCCACATGGCGCCAGTGATCATGTCGGTGATGCCCAAATCAATAAATGCACCACCGGCCACCCCTGCTGTGCTGGCACTGCTGACCAGGCGAATTGTTTTGTCTTCATAGCCGGGCGCCTTGCAGGCCACAATGATGTCGTCCTTGTCTTTGCCTACCGTGATGCTGTTTTCTTTTCCGGTTACCACGCCAAGCTCGCCTTCGCCGTCCCTGCTCAAGGTACACACGGTTTGCTGGGGCTCCATTTTAAAAATTAGCGTTTGACTGGTGCCTTGAGTAATCGAAGCGCAGCCCGTACAAAGAGCGGCAGCCATTAAACCGAATTGACGAATCCCCATAGTCCCCTCGCATATTGTTGATTGAACACCATGCTAGGCACGTTATTGCTCTACGCCAATCTGCTGAATGTTGTAATCAAATTGACTACTCTGTTTATAGGATATATCCCGTAAGGCGAAGGGTTTAAATTGCTTCAACAAGTTCAAAGACATTGGGGGAGAACAAGCGATGGCGACAATACTTCGGGGGTTTTGTACATCATTGGCGGTGGTCGGAATTTTGGCAGTGAGCATGAGTGTGGGTGGATGCGGTGCCTTGAACAGCATGGGTGATGCCGTGGGTCATGGCATTGCTTCGCGCATGCTGGCCAAGCATGTTGGCCAGCCCTACGCGCCAATTCAAAATGATGCAACTTATGGAAAGTTTATTGGCGAGGAAAAACTGCCCAATGGCATGGTGGTAAAAAAGCATTTCACTGATCGCATGGACAACAACGCGATTCTTGACAACTCCCGTGAAGGAATTGGATTTGACAGCAAGAAGCGCATGGCCACTTATTTCCTGGTGGACAAGAAAGGTGTCGTGCAGGACTGGGCTTTTGGTTACGTCACCGTGGGTACGGGATTTTCACTGGGCATGGTCAGCCTCACTGAGGCGTTCAACTCCAAAGACCGCGAGGTGTACATGGACGAAGTTGACAGCGTAGTGCGCACCAAGAATGACGAGCCCTACACCGTCTGGAAAAACGCAAAAAGCTGATTTATTTGGCGAATATTTGATCCATGTTGGCGAATGCCTTGAATTCAAGCGCGTTGCCGCATGGGTCCATGAAGAACATGGTGGCTTGTTCGCCCACCTGGCCTTTGAATCGAATGTAGGGTTCGATCACGAACTTGGTGCCCGCAGCTTTCAGCCGGTTGGCCAGTTCATTCCATTGATCCATGGTTAAAATCACGCCGAAATGCTTGGCAGGCACGGCATGGCCGTCCACACTGCTGTTGGCTTTGCAGCCCACTTCTTCGGGTGCTAAATGCGCCACAAGTTGGTGACCATAAAAGTTGAAGTCCACCCAGTGTGGGGCGCTGCGGCCTTCTTCACAGCCAATCACCTCGCCATAAAATTTGCGGGCTACCTCAATGTCGGTGACCGGGAATGCAAGGTGGAAGGGCTGAAGGGTTGAATGTGTTGCGGCCATGTGAATTACCAATAAATGTGCGGTTGATCATTTACACACTATAGGGTTGTTCGGGTTTCCAGGCCAATCGTGGAAACCCGAATATTACTGACATGCCATGGCTTGGTTAAGGCGTCACAATGTTGAAGTTACCCGTTGCTTTCTCCAGCATTCCAAAAAATTGCCCCAGCTTGATTGTGCTGCCATCAATCTTGGTTTGATCGGAAAACAGCAAATCAGTCGCACCCGCCTCACCGGTCATCATGTTCAAAAAGAAGGGTTTGCTGAGTGTAAGCGTCGCTACTGAATTGTCCTCTGGCTTGCCGGCACGGTGATGCAATACGCTGTTGTTGATTCGAAGCACATAGCTTTCCCGCGTGTCGGAAAACACCAGGTTGATTTGAATGTCTTCACCTTCCGCTTTGTCGCTGTTCAGCGCAGCGGCCATGGCTTCCAGAAAGCGCTCCGTGGGGGTGTGTTTCAGCATGTCGAGAAAGGCTGTGCGTTGAAACCCTTCAGCGTAGCCACCTTGGCGCAACTCCAGTGCACCGGTCAGGTAAAAGTTACGCCACGGCGCAGATTCTGCCATGTAGCCCATCTGGTCGAAACTTGTCGCCAACAAAGCCTTGGCGCGTGCGTTCTCAGGATCGGCATACACTGCATGTTTCAGCAATTCAGCAGCCCAGCGGTATTCACCTTTGTTCACAGCGTCTTCTGCTTTGTTCAGCAAAGCATCCATTCCGCCTGCCACATCCACATACCGCTTTGCCGCTTCAACCGGGGGCAAGGGGTTCAGGTTGGCGGGGTTTGCATCAAACCAGCCCATGTAAAACTGGTACACCGCTTTCACATTATGTGACACGGTGCCGTAGTAGCCGCGCCCACTCAGAAAGTTGTTTAAGGCCGGTGGCATTTGAACCTTCTCCGCAATTTCCATGGAGGTGTAGCCCGCATTCATGTGCCGCACAGTTTGGTCATGAATGAATCGGTATACATCGCGTTGTTTTTCCATGAAGCTGCGCACATTGTCGGCTCCCCACACCGGCCAGTTGTGCTGGTGAAACATCACTTCGGCATCGCCTGCGTAGGCAATGGCTTCATCCATGTAACTGGCCCACTTCAATGCATCGCGCACTTTGGCACCACGCGGGGTGTACAGGTTGTGCAAGGTGTGGCCAAACAGTTCTGCACTGCCAAAAGCTTTCAGTGTAGGCAGGTAAAACACGAATTCGGAGGGCGCTTCACTGCCTGGCACGTTGTGGAACATGAATTCAAGGCCGTCGAGTACATGGGTTTCTTTGGCTTCTTTCACCACCAGCGTAGGCTGTAGTATGCCCACCTTGCCATAGGCCACGGCTTTGCCCAAACCGTTGTCAATCAAACCTTCCGGGCTGCGGGGCAGGCGTTTGCCGTACATGTAGGTGGACCTGCGCGCCATGGCCATACCCACCAGCAGGTTTTCACTGGTGGCTTCCTCCATAAAGCCAATCGGGGCCACAACAGGTATGTTGCGTGCAGCCACTTCTTCGGCACTGAGCACACCCAGTGCACCCCCAAAATGGTCCACGTGGCTGTGGGTAAATACAATGGCGGTTACTGGCTTGTTGCCCAGGTGTTTGCGTGCAAAAGCCATGGCGGCGCGCGCTGTTTCCTCGCTGGTCAGCACGTCCACCACAATCCAGCCGGTGTCGCCTTCAATCAAGGTCATGTTCGACAGGTCAAAGCCGCGCAACTGGTAAATGCGGTCAGCCACTTTGTACAGGCCAATTTGATTGTTCAGGCTGGCCTGCCGCCACAGGCTGGGGTTCACGGTGCTGGGGGCATTGCCTTCAATGAAATTGAATTCGTCGTAATCCCAAATGACTTCGCCGGCATCGTTGAGTACTTTGCCTGTGGGCTTTGCGATTAAACCTTTGCGCGCATCGGCGTTGTTGGCTGGGTCTGCTAGGTCGGTGTTTTTGGCCACTTCAGCGTGAAAAGCCTGTGTGAAAGGGCTTGCAGCACTGTTGGGATCGACTGGGGTTGGGGTTTTTGAACAGGCTGCCATCAAGGCAGACGTGCCCATGAAAAGGGCAGCCAAGACTAGGTTTGTTTTCATGCTGTCTCCGGAATATTTTTTGATTTTCCTTATTACAGCACAAAAGTGGCATTAAGCGTGCCAGTAATTCAGTGGATCGCCGTGGTGACGATCAACTGAAAAACTTATTGATCACCGTGACAACAAACACAGTGGCCAGAATCAACGGGATCCAGAATGCAATCGCAAAGTGGGTGTAGCGCTCAAGCCAACCGCTGGCAGCATTTTTATTGCTGGTCAGCATTTCAGCAGTCATGTTGTGGCGTTTCCATTGCCACACCACCAGCAGGCAAATCAGCAAACCGTTGAAAGGCAAAATGGTGTCGTAAAACACGTCAACCAACACGTCAAAAAGCGATTTGTTGGCACCGGAATAAAAAGCGAAATCGCTGAGCCATTTCACTTGCCCAAAAGACAAGGCGCTGAACATGGCACCTATCGACACAGCGGCAATAACAATCCCAAGCGCTGCATTGCGGGTTTTCTTGCCCTCGGCTTTCAGGGCCGCCACTGGCACCTCAATAATCGACACCAGCGAGGTAATGGCGGCTACGAACGCCAACAGGAAGAATGTGGCTGCGATGAGGCTGGACACGGCATATCCGAATTTCGGCACCATGGCCATGAAAATGTTTGGGAAAAACGAGAAGATTAAGCCCACCGAGGAATCGCTCAATTCGCTGGGGTTGGTGTTGGGGTAAATGGCGAAAATTGCGGGCAGGGTCATGAGGCCCGCCACCAGCGCCACGCCAGTGTCGGTGCAGGCCAGCATTTTGGCCGACTGCACCAGGTTGTCTTGTTTGCGCAAATACGAACCATAAGTAATCAAAATGCCCATGCCCAGCGACAGCGAAAAGAATGCTTGTGACAAGGCACCGTTGACCACACTCCAGGTAATGCGGTCCAGTTGCGGTGTGAAATAAAACTTCAAACCTGCAGTGGCGTTGGGCAAGGTGAGCACAAATACCGCCAGGCCAATCAGCATGATGAACAGCATGGGCATGAGCAAACGGGATGCTTTTTCAATGCCATCGCGCACCCCACCTTTGAGCACAACAATGACCATGCCAATGACCGCCGCAAGGCAGGCAAATATCCAGGGGCTGGTGATAAAGCCGCCAAAATAAACAGGGGTGGCCAATTGGTCCAGTTGGCCTATCAGTACCAGCAGGAAATAGCCCAGCAACCACACTGTGAGTACGCTGTAAAACACGGCAATCATGAATGGTGTGATCAACGACAAAGCACCAGCCAGCACCCAGGCTTTGTGGTTTCTGGAAACCTGCCTGAATGCTCCCAAAGGGTTTTGGTTGGTGGCGCGGCCCAAACTAAGCTCGGCGAGAATCAGCGGCAGGCAAATGGCAATGACGAAAAAAATGTACAGTAACAAGAATGCACCGCCACCATTTTTGGCTGCGGCCACAGGAAAGCCCACCAAATTACCAATGCCCACGGCTGAACCGGCTGCGGCCAGCACAAAGCCGATCTTGGATGAGAACTGGTCTGGGTTGTTTTGCATGGTGGCGACGTTTCCTGAATACAAAAGGACAAAAAATTGGGATTGTTAGCCAAATTATACGACCGACACGTACTGCCTACTTTGCTTGATTTCGCTTGCGGCATGAAAGCCATCAACAGGCAACGCCAGAAAGTGGTACCCAAAGCCACAGGGCTGGTGCTTGAAATTGGTATCGGTACCGGTTTGAACATGCGCCACTATGACGCTGCAAAAGTTGAAAAAATTATCGGTCTTGACCCCGCCATGCAAATGCACCGCCTGGCGAAAAAACGAATTGATCAAACCGGTTTGAGTGTTGAGCTGATGGGGCTTCCCGCCGAGAAAATTCCATTACCCGATGCAAGCATTGACACGATTGTGATGACCTACACCCTGTGCACCATTCCAGAGCCCGTGCAAGCCTTGAAGGAAATGCGCAGAGTGTTAAAGCCGGGCGGTAAGTTGCTGTTTTGCGAGCATGGCGCGGCACCGGATGAAAAAGTGCGAAACACGCAGAATCGTTTGCAACCCGTGTGGGGAAAACTGGCGGGAGGTTGTCACTTGAACCGGGACATTCCCGCTTTGCTCAAGGAAGGCGGGTTTTTGGTGGATGACATTGAAACCATGTATGTGCCCGGCCCCAAGGCGTTCACGTACAACTACTGGGGCCAGGCATACTGCGAAGCCGCTTGATCTTTTGAATCAGGCTTGCAGGGTGGCGGGGTAGCCGGCCTGGCTGACAATCGTGGCCAAGGTGTGTCCGTCCAGACGAGAATCAATTTCTACCTGTTTGTTGGCGACATCGACTTGCACCTGTGCCTGCGGGTCTTTGGCCAAGACGGCCTGTTTCACATTGGCGGCACATCCGCCGCATTTCACTTTCTCTACACTCAAGGTAATCATGTTTTGCACTCCAGTTGGGGTTAACCGCAATTCTAATGCATGTACTTTATCGGGCAATCGCCATGGCGGTGTCATGAAGACTCTCCCATTGAATTGAACACATGGATATGCTGAAGCTTCCAATCATGGTAAGGTCAAGGCATTGACCTTGACATGGTGTTAAGGTTGAAAATGCTTCCATCACACCATGGAGAGCAAGCATGAATTCCAACCCGTCCAATACCATCGACATTGCTGTGGGCGGCATGAGCTGTGCCTCATGCTCCAGCGCTGTCGAAAAAGCCTTGTTGGCTACGCCTGGTGTCATTGGCGCAACGGTGAACCTGGCCACCGAGAAGGCCCGCATACAACTGGCCAAACCCGATCTGTTGCAAAACGCGATCGAGGCCATTCAAAAGGCAGGCTATGACGCGGAGCCAATTGAAACTGCCAGCCAGCCAAGCTCAGCAGGCGCATCCAGAGCGGGTTCGCACCCCACAAAACAAAATGATCATGAAGGCACGATGGTGTTGTGGGGCGTATTGCTCACCTTGCCCTTGGTGTTGCCCATGGCAGGAATGCTGTTTGGCAAGCACTACATGTTGCCTGGCTGGATACAATTGCTTTTGGCCAGCCCGGTGCAGTTTTGGTTGGGCGCCCGTTTCTATCGGGGAGCATTGAAAGCAATTCAAAACCGCACGGGCAACATGGACCTTCTGGTGGCCATTGGTACTTCTGCGGCATTTGGTTTGTCGGCTTACATGTTGGGCGAGGGCAACCCGCATTTGTATTTCGAGGCGTCTGCCGCTGTGATCACCTTGGTGATGTTGGGCAAGTGGCTGGAAGCACGCGCCAAGCGGCAAACCACTGCAGCCATTGCTGCGTTGCAAGCCTTGCGGCCCGACACCGCCACAGTGATTCAGAACGGGCAAGAAAAAGTGCTGCCGATTGCCAGTGTGGCGGTGGGCATGCAGGTGGTGGTGAAGCCCGGTGAGCGAATTCCGCTGGATGGCCGTGTGCTGGAAGGCGAAGGCCATGTGGATGAGGCCCTGATTACCGGGGAAAGCCAGGCGGTTGAGAAATCTCCGGGAAGCCTGGTGACCGGCGGTGCTGTGAACCTGGATGGGCGCTTGTTGATTGAAGTGAGCGCTGTGGGTGCTGAAACCACGCTGGCCAAAATTATTCGCCTGGTTGAAGACGCGCAAGCAGCCAAACCTGACATTCAAAAGCTGGTGGACAAGGTGAGTGCCGTGTTTGTACCCGTGGTGTTGGTGATTGCGGTGCTTACCTTGTTGTATTGGGTGTTTTTGGCTGAAGGTGGCAACCTGGAGTTGGCCATTGTGAATGCGGTGGCTGTGTTGGTGATTGCATGCCCTTGCGCCCTGGGTTTGGCCACACCCACCGCAATCATGGCAGGCACGGGCGTGGCGGCGCGCCATGGAATCCTGATTAAAGATGCACAGGCGCTGGAGCTTGCTCACCGAATTAACACCGTGGTGTTTGATAAAACCGGCACCTTGACTGAGGGCAAACCATCTGTGGGTGCAGCAGTGCCTTTTAACAGCAATAGCCTGCACAGCTTTCTTGCCAAGGCAGCAGCTGTTGAAGCGGGCAGCGCTCACCCGCTGGCCGCAGCTGTGCTGGCCTATGCGCAAGGGCAGGGCGTTCAATGGCCTGGGGTAAGCCAATTGCAGGACCAGCCTGGGCGTGGTGTCAGTGGCATGGTGGATGGCACACGTGTGTATGTAGGTACTGCTCGATGGATGCGTGAACTGGGTGTGCCGGAATCGGCGTTGAGCGCGGTGAACCAAGCCTTGCCAGACAACGCACCCACCCATGCTTGGGTTGCTGAAGACCAGCAAGGTGAAGTGTCCTTGCTGGGGGCCTTGGGTTTTGGTGATGCCTTGAAAGCAGGCGCTTTTGCAGCTGTGCAAAATTTGACCAATTTGCGGGTGAAATCTGTGTTGTTGACAGGCGACTCCAGGGCGAGTGCCCAACGCGTTGCCCAGGCGCTGGGTATTTCAGAGGTGCAGGCTGAACAATTGCCGCACAACAAGAGCGAGGCAGTGGCCCATTATCGCCAGCAGGGCCAGGTGGTGGCCATGGTGGGCGATGGAATCAACGATGCGCCTGCGCTGGCAGCTGCGGATGTCAGTTTTGCAATGTCCAGTGGCACGGAGGTGGCCATGCATGCAGCCGACATCACGCTGATGCGACCTGACCCCGCCCTGGTGGCTCAAACCATTGATATTTCCAGACGCACCTACAACAAGATCAAACAAAATCTTTTCTGGGCTTTTGTGTACAACGCAGTGGGAATACCCTTGGCCGCGATGGGACTGCTTAACCCGGTGGTCGCAGGCGCAGCCATGGCTTTGAGTTCAGTCAGTGTGGTCAGTAACGCCCTGTTGCTGACTCGCTGGAAACCCAAACTATTGAAACCTGAAACAGAGGAGTTGTGAACATGTACGCAGAATGGACACGCAAAGATTGGTTCACGATTGGCGAAGCGGCCATGGAATCGGGAATCACCGCGAAAATGATTCGGCATTACGAAATGGTGGGTTTGCTGCCCGAGGCCAACCGCACCGAGGCTGGTTATCGTTTGTACAACAGCCGGGATTTGCACTTGCTGCGTTTTATCCGGCACTCACGTGACCTCGGTTTTTCCATCAAGCAGATTGAGGAATTGCTTGGCCTGTGGCAAGACAAAACGCGCCCAAGCCGGGAGGTCAAAAAGCTTGCGCAATCACACCTGAATGCACTGGAAGCGAAAATTCGCGAATTGAATGCAATGAAGGCCGAACTGGAACGCCTGGTTCACTGTTGCAAAGGTGATTCTCGGCCCGACTGCCCGATACTTGAAGGGCTGGCTGCTGAATAATCAGATCAGTGATTGCCGGGAACCACCGCAATATGGCCTGACTCTGTTTTACTGACTGTAACTGGAACGCCGTACAGTGCGCTCAAGGTCTCGGAGGTGATTACCTGATGGGCGGGGCCAAGCGCAAGCACGGCACGCCCTTTCAGCAAGCAAGCGGTGGCATTTACTCCCAAAGCATCTTGCGGGTTGTGCGTGCTCAGCACCACACTTTTCCCGGCAGCTGCAAGCGATGCCAGCGTGTGCATTACCTTGGCCGCATTGGCAAAGTCGAGATTGGCGGTGGGTTCATCGAGAATCAGAGTTTGCGCACCCTGACACAGGGCACGCGCTATCAGCACCAGTTGTTGTTGCCCGCCGGAAAGCAGATTGAAATCTCGTAGTTTCAATTCACTGATGTCCAATTGTTCCAGAGCATTGTGCACCGCTTGATGGTCGGCCTGTGTGGGGCCACCGAACAAACCCCAATGCGTGGTTCGGCCCATCAACACGGTATCCCACACGGAAAATCCGAGATTGTTGGCATGGCTTTGGGGCACATAAGCCAAGTGCTTCGCCAATGCCGGTGACGCCAGGTTTTGCAGGGGAGCGTTGTTGATCAGCACCCGCCCTGCGCAAGGGGGAATCAAGTTCAACAGCGTTTTTATCAGTGTGCTTTTGCCGCTGCCGTTGGGGCCGAGCAGGCAAAGTATTTCGCCTTGTTTCAACTCCAGGTTAACGTGCTCGACCACTGCACAGCCCCCGTGGCCCACCGACAGGTTTTCGGTTTTCAGGCTCATGAACTGGCTCCCGCACGCCGCAGCAGCAGTCCTAAAAAGAAGGGTGCACCCACCAGCGCTGTCAAAATACCCAACGGTATTTCTAGATCACCCAAACTTCTCGAAGCGGTATCAACCAGCAACAAAAACAGTGCACCCATCACGATCGACATGGGCAACAGACGAGCAAGGCTTGGACCCACCAGCAGGCGTGCTGCGTGGGGAATCAACAATCCGATCCAGCCGATGACGCCAGCCACGGCAACCACCGCGCTGGTCATGATGGTGGCAAGCGCAATCACGGTAATTCGAAGGGGTTTGACTTGAACTCCCAAAGCGCTCGCCTCAGCTTCGGGCAGGCTCAGCACATTCAGACGCCAGCGCAGCAAATACAGCACCGAGCAACCCACCAGCACCACTGGCGCGACCACCCAAACTTGTGCCATGTGCATGCCGCTTAAACTGCCCAGCAACCAGAAGGTAATGGCTGGCAATTGATCGTAAGGGTCGGCGAGAATTTTCAATAAAGAAGTGATTGCCCCAGCCAGTGAACCCAGCACTACGCCGGTCAACACCAGCACCAGGGTTCGGTCAGCATGTTGAATCGCTTTGCCTAGTGCAATCACCAATGCCACTGCGGCAATGCCACCTGCAAATGCGAGGCTTTGCACACCCAGGCTGGGCAGGCCCAGAAACAAACCCAGAACGGCACCCAGCCCAGCGCCCGAGGACACACCCAAAATATCGGGCGACACCAGCGGGTTTCGAAACAGAAGCTGATAAGCCGCGCCAGCTGCCGCCAAGGCAGCGCCCACTAAAATGGCACCCAGCGTGCGGGGTAGTCGAATGTCTTGAACCACTTGCACTGCCATCGGTTCGCCGGTACCCAGCAAGGCATGCAGGCTATCGAGAAGGCTCAGGGGATAAGCGCCCAAGGTAAGCGACAGTGCAGCAAAGCCGATCAAAATGATCAGCAGCAAAGGCAGGCTGTAGGGGAGGACAGCTCGTGGCATGTGGGGCGCGGCAGTGAAGTAGAGCCCGAGTATACCCCAGGCCTGCCGCGCCAATCTCAGCTTTGAAGCATCTGCTGAATCACACTTTTCAACACACGGGCAATGTCGTCAGCCTTCATGTCCGGGTCGCGTATGGCGCGAATTTGAAGTCCGTCGAACAGAGCCATCAGAATGGTGGATTTCGCAGCCAGATTGAGCTCGCAGGGTGGTGAGTCTTTCAAGGGCTGAATGCCTTTGATCAGATGCGTGACCTTCTCTCGAATTACCGCGTCGGTACCTTGAACCGTGGCGGCAATTTTCGGGTTTCGTGCGGCCTCTGCCAAAATTTCCGTATCCAGTTCGCTTCGGTCAATGCGCCGTTGCACACCTTCATCCACCGTGCCCAGCATGGCTTTCAGAATGTCTTTCTCACCTTGAATTTTTGCGATTCGCTCAAGCGCCTGGTCCAGGTCACGCTTGACCATGGCTTCAATAATCGCTTCCTTGCTTTCGAAGTAGTTGTAGATGTGCCCGGCACTCATGCCAAAAGATTTCGCAATCTCGGACATGCTGGCACCGTGAAAACCGCTTTTCCTGAAACACTCGGCTGCTGCATCCAGAATTTGCTGGCGGCGAAGTTCCGCCTTACTGGTCATGGTTTTAGCCTCGTTGATCATTGTTGCTTCCTCCCGATGTGTAGCCACTTGCCAGGTTGGCGTCACTCTCTGTCCAGCCACCGCCAAGCGCCTTGTACAAGGTCACCAGGTTGGCAGTGCGCGCCAGTCGAACTGCGATCAGGTCTTGTTGGGCAGAGTAAAGCGCTCGTTGCGAATCGAGGACATTCAAATAGCTGTCAATGCCGCGTTTAAACCGGGCCTCGCTCAGTTTGTAGCTTTCCGAGGTGGCCTCCACCAAGGCATTTTGTGCATCCAGTTCTGCATCGAGTGTGCCCCGTGCAGCCAAGGCATCAGCCACTTCACGGAATGCGCCCTGTACTGTTTTTTCATATTCAGCCAATGCAATTTGCTGATCTTTTTTTGCGACCTCGAGGTTGGCACTGTTGCGGCCAGCATCAAATATCGGCAAGTTGATTCTGGGTATGAAGCTCCAGGTGCGTGAGCCTGATTCAAACAGGCCATCCAGCGAGGAGCTGGCAGTGCCTGCATCAGCGGTCAGGGTAATGCTGGGAAAAAACGCGGCACGGGCTGCGCCGATGCGCGCATTGCTGGCTTGAAGCAAACGTTCGGCCGACTCCACATCGGGGCGGCGTTGCAATACCGCGGAAGGAATGTCAGCGCGAAGTTCAACCATGGCGGCGGCACCCTCCAGGTTGCTGTCGGGCAGCAATTCTTTCGGAATGTTTTTGCCCACCAGCAGCTCGAGCGCGTTGCGGTCTTGGGCCACAGCACGTGTAAACCGGGCCACATCGGCGCGGGACACTTCGACGCTGGTTTGAGCCTGGCGCAAATCAAGTTGAGAGGCCACACCCAAATCAAAACTGCGCTTGATCAAATCGTAGGCGTCACGCTGGTTCTTCAGGGTGTCTTGCGCCAGTTCAAGCAAGGCTTGATCAGAGGCCAGGGTGAGGTAACTGGAGGCCACCTCCGCGATCAAACTGATTTGCGCGCTTTTGCGTGCTTCTTCTGTGGCCAGAAAACGCTGCAAGGCCTCTTCATTGAGGCTGCGCACCCGGCCAAATAAATCGAGCTCATAGGCAGCAAAACCCACTGTTGCGCTGTACTGTTTCGGGGTGGCACCGCCAGAGCGACCGCCGCTTAAGTCAGCGGGCAAGCGTTGCCGATTGCCTTCACCATCTGCAGAAATCGTGGGGAATAAATCGCTGCGTTGCACTTGGTAAAGCGCGCGTGCTCGCTCAATATTCAGCGCTGCAATTCTTAAATCCCGGTTTTCTTTCAAGGCCAGTTCAAGCAGTTGCTCCAGGCGCTGGTCCACAAACAGATCTCGCCAGGCCAGGTCAATCGCGGCCTGCGCTGTAGGGCTGTCGGCCTGGTAGGCCTCACCCTTTGGCCAGTTGCTAGCCACTGGCGCAGCAGGCTGTTCATAGGTGGGAGCCAGCGTGCCGCAACCGGCCAGGGCCAGTGCAAACACCAGCGGAGTGCATGTCCAGAATTGAATTTTATTCATATCATTCTCCTTGCGCGGTGGCATTTTTCTCGGCCCGTTTTTTGCCAAACAAGCGGGTGACCACCACAAAGAACATGGGAACAAAGAAAATGCCCAGCACGGTTGCAGAAATGGTGCCGCCCAGTACGCCGGTACCAATCGCGTTCTGGCTGCCCGAGCCTGCGCCAGTCGAAATAGCTAAGGGCACAACGCCCAAACCAAAGGCCAGCGAGGTCATGATGATGGGGCGCAAACGCATGCGTACCGCATCCAGTGTGGCTTCCAGCAAATCGCGGCCCTGGTCGAATTGCTCCTTGGCAAATTCAACAATCAGGATTGCGTTTTTGGCTGACAAACCCACAGTGGTCAGCAAGGCCACCTGGAAGTACACGTCGTTGGCCAAGCCACGGCCGCTGGCCGCAAGCAGGGCACCCACCACACCCAGAGGCACAATCAGCATGACTGCGAAAGGAATGGACCAGCTTTCATATAGCGCTGCCAGACACAAAAACACGATCAGCAAGGAAAGCGCATAGAGCAGTGGTGCCTGCGAACCCGACTGCCGTTCTTCGTACGACAAACCCGTCCACTCAATGCCCATGCCCTCAGGCAAGTTTTCTGCAATCGCCTCCATGGCGTCCATGGCGTCGCCTGAACTCATGCCGGGTGCCGCCTGTCCCTGAATTTCAACAGCGGGAAGACCGTTGTAACGCTCAAGGCGTGGAGAGGCCATGGACCACTCTGCTGACGAGAAGTTGGAGAAGGGCACCATTTCGCCGTCGCTGTTGCGCACATAGAACCGGTTCAGGTCTTCGGGCAACATGCGGAATGGCGCATCGGCCTGCATGTACACGCGCTTCACACGACCTCGGTCCAGAAAGTCATTGATGAAACTGCCACCCCAGGCCGAGGTGAGCGTGTCGCTGATTTCTGCAACACTCACACCCAGAGCCCCCGCTTTTGCATTGTCAATATCAAGCTGATATTGCGGAGTGTCGGCAGTCGCATTGGGGCGAACACCCGTCAATATCGGGTTTTTCGCGGCTTCGCCAATCATGCTGTTACGGGCCTGAATCAGCGCATCACGGCCCAAACCGGTGCGGTCTTGAATAAACAGGTTAAAGCCGGAGGCATTGCCCAATTCCCGAATGGCTGGGGGTGCAAAGGCAAAAGCTTGTGCTTCTGGCCAGCTTGCGAATTCAGCCGAGGCACGTTGAACAATGCCAGCCGCGGAGTTTTCTTTGCCGGGGCGTTCACTCCAGTCGCGCAGCCTCACAAAGCCAATGCCGGAGTTTTGTCCGGTGCCCGAGAAACTGAAACCTGCCACGGTGAACAGGGACTTCACATTGTCACCTTCCTCATTGAGGAAATAGTCTTCCATCTTGGCCAGTACCTGCAAGGTTTGTTCTTGCGTGGCACCCGCCGGCAGTTGCACCTGCGTGAAGAAGACGCCTTGGTCTTCATCGGGCAGGAATGAAGTGGGCAAGCGGGTGAACATGAAGGCGGTAACAGCCAACAGGCCACCGTAAATAATCAGGTATCGCCCCGACTTGTGCAGCATGCGCCCCACTGCGCCCTGGTAGCGTGCGTTGCTTGAATCAAACTTGCGGTTGAACCAGCCGAAGAATCCTTTTTTCTCGTGGCTGTGGCCTTTCTCAATGGGCTTGAGCATGGTGGCGCACAAGGCCGGTGTCAGCACCAGTGCAACAATCACCGACAAGGCCATTGCCGACACAATGGTGATTGAAAACTGCTTGTAAATAACGCCTGCCGAGCCCGGGAAAAATGCCATGGGCACAAACACCGCCGACAGTACCAAGCCAATACCCACCAAGGCACCGGTAATTTGGTCCATCGATTTTCGTGTGGCTTCCAAAGGCGACAAACCTTCCTCGGCCATCACACGCTCCACGTTTTCAACCACCACAATGGCGTCGTCCACCAGCAGACCAATGGCCAGTACCATGGCAAACATGGTCAGTGTGTTGATTGAAAAACCAAATGCAGAAAGCACCGCAAACGTACCCAGCAACACCACGGGCACTGCAATGGTTGGAATCAGCGTTGCTCGGAAATTTTGCAGGAACAGGTACATCACGAGGAACACGAGAATAATCGCCTCGATCAGGGTTTTGACCACGCCTTCAATGGAAATTTTTACAAATGGCGTTGTGTCGTAAGCCACATCCCATTCCATGCCTTCGGGAATCAAGGGAGTGATGCGCTCCATCTCGGCGATCACGCCCTCTGCAGTGTCCAGTGCGTTGGCACCGGAGGCCAAACGAATACCAATACCGGATGCATTGCGTCCGTTCCAGCGGGGCAAAATATTGTAGTTCTCACTGCCGTAATCAATACGTGCCACGTCTTTCAGGCGCACAGTGGCGCCATCTCCAGTGGTTCGTAAAATGATTTGCTCGAAGTCTTCGGGTGTTTCAAGCAAGGTTTGTGCAGTGATGGTTGCAGTCAGTGTTTGACCCTTCACAGCCGGTGCACCGCCCAATTCACCCGCAGACACCTGCGCGTTCTGGGCCAGCACGGCATTGCGAATATCGCCGGGCGTCACCTTGAACTGATTCATCTTGTCGGGGTTCAACCAGATGCGCATGGCATAGGGGCTACCAAACACCTGTACCTCACCCACGCCGTTCACGCGGCTCATGGTGTCTTGCACATTGGTGGTGATGAAGTCGGCCAGTTCGGTAGAACTGTATGCACCATCCACGGCTGTGAAGGCGATCACCAGCAGGTAACCAGCTGAGCTTTTAGTCACCTGAATACCCTGGCGTTGTACCGCATCGGGCAGCAAGGGCACAGCCAGGCTCAATTTGTTTTGAACTTGCACCTGTGCAATGTCCGGGTTGGTGCCAGGCTCAAAAGTCAGCTCGATTCGCAGTCGACCGGTGGAGTCACTGGTGGATTTCATGTAGCGGAATCCATCCAGGCCAGTCATTCGTTGCTCAATCACCTGGGTGACCGAGTCTTGCAGGGTTTCAGCAGAGGCACCTGGGTAGGTGGCTTGAATGGTGACGGCGGGCGGTGCAATGGCCGGGTACTGCGCCACAGGCAAGTTGAAAATGGCCAACGCGCCGGCCAGCATGATAACTATCGCGATCACCCACGCAAAAATGGGGCGATCAATAAAAAATCGGGACATGGTACTACTCCTGCCAGGCGTTGTTTACTTGTTCTCAGAGTCGGAAAGGATTTCCACTTCCTGACCGGGACGAACTTTCTGGATACCTTCGACAATCAGGCGATCACCTGCCTGAAGGCCTTCTGCAATCAACCATTGGTCGCCAATGGCCCTGGCTGTCTCTACGCTGCGCTTTTCAACTTTGTTGTCCTGGCCTATTACGAAGGCAGAAGGCGCACCGGTTGCATCGCGCATAATTCCCTTTTGCGGCACCAGAATACCGTCTTCGCGCACACCTTCTTCAAGTGAGGCTCGAACATACATGCCGGGCAACAACTGTTGTTTCGGGTTGGGGAATACGGCGCGCAGTGTCACTGTGCCGGTGTTTTGGTCCACGGTTACATCGCTGAACTGCAGCTTGCCTTCCTGCGCGTAGCTGGAACCATCTTCAAGTTTCAGTGTGACTTTTGCCGCGTCCTTCCCGGCGCTTTTCAATACACCACTTTCCAGGTCGCGCTTGAGTTGAAGCAGTTCGCTGGTCGATTGTGTCAGGTCCACATAAATGGGATCCAATTGTTGAATGGTGGTCAGCGGGCTGGCTTGCCCCTGCTGTACCAATGCGCCCGGTGTAATGCTGGAGCGGCCAATTCGACCGCTGATGGGTGCAGTCACTTTCGTGTAGTTCAGGTTGATTTGTGCCGATTGAACCGCGGCTTTGCCCGAGGCCACATCCGCTTCAGCCTGTTTCAAGGCGGCATAAGCATCATCGCGTTCTTGCTGGCTTACGGCATTGAGCTTGGCCAGTTCCTGGAAGCGATTATTTCGAATTTTTGCGCTGGTGAGGTTGGCTTCCGCCTTTTCGAGCATGGCTTTGGCACTGGCATATTCGGCCTGGTAAGTGGAGGCATCAATTTGATACAGGGAGGTGCCTGCTTTCACATCGCCACCCTCCTGAAACTGGCGTGCCTTGATAATGCCATTCACTTGGGGGCGCACCTCGGCGATGAGGTAAGGGCTGGTTCGGCCAGGCAATTCGGTGTAAAGCGACACTGGCTTTGCAGCCACCTCAAACACGCGAACTTTGGGCAAAGCGGGGGCAGCCGCGGCATTTGCACCGCCTTCTTGACTGCCGCAACCGGCCAGGGTCAACGTGCCAACAGTCAACAAGGCGCTGGTGCCCAGCGCCATTTTTCTTTTATTAATCATGGTACTACCTCGAAATTAACAATGCGGGAACAGTAAGTAGACTAGAATTCTGAATGAACGTTCATTTTTTCATTGAAAAAATTTGCTGTCAAATTGGGGTTTACCACTGGGCAGGAATGAGATTTGCTCAAAAGCCCTCTTGGGCTTCTAATGTGATCAATCAGTTTTATATCAGGGGGAAAAGATTTGGACCTTTCATCAATCGTGATTGTCGGCGGCGGTGCAGGTGGCCTGGAGCTGGCCTGCAAACTGGGGCGCAAGCTGGGCCCTGACCGCGTTACCCTGGTCGATGCCAAGATGTACCACATCTGGAAACCGTCGCTGCATGAAGTGGCGGCCGGTACGCTGGACATTCACCAGGAAGGTTTGTCCTATCCCATGTTGGCCCACAACAATGGTTTTAACTTTGTACTGGGCGCTATGGAGGGGCTGGATGCCCACGGCAAACAGCTTGAAATTGCAGCGGTTCGTGACGATGTGGGCGATGAGGTGCTGCCCAAGCGCGTGTTGCAGTTTGGAACGCTTGTGATTTCCGTGGGCAGTCAATCCAATTATTTCGGCGTGAAAGGTGCGCAAGACTTCACCATCTCGCTGGACGGGCCGCAACAGGCCGAGAGCTTTCGCTTGAAAATGCTCAAGCATTTGGCCACGCTCGATTTGCGCAAAAAACTGGATTCATCGGCAAGCCTGGACATTGTCATTATTGGTGCAGGTGCCACGGGTGTTGAGCTGGCCGCCGAACTGCGGGAAGCCAGCCATGTGCACAGCCGTTACGGTTTTAGCGGAATTAACGCAGCCAGCGATGTAACCATCACCATTCTGGAAGGAGCTCCCAGCATTCTGCCTGTGCTGCCAGAAAGTGTGTCGAGCGCCGCCTTGCGTTTGCTCGAGCAGCGCCACATTACGGTGGTCAACAATTGCAGGGTGGTGGAAATTTCATCCAAGCAAGTGGAGGACGCCAGTGGTAACCGATACAAAGCTGATTTGTGCGTGTGGGCTGCCGGCATTAAGGCACCTGCCTGGCTGGCCAATTTGGGTTTGCCTGTGAACCGCAACAATCAGCTGGAAGTGGAGGGCGATTTGCGGGTCAAGGGTCAGCACCACATTTTTTCGCTGGGTGATTGTGCGGCCTGTGTGCAACCCGATGGCAGTATGGTGCCGCCCCGTGCGCAATCGGCGCACCAGCAGGCGGATTATATTTACAAAACCATCATGAATGCAGAGCGAGGCAAGCCAGCTTTGAGCAAGCCTTATTTGTACAAAGACCATGGCTCTTTGGTGTCGCTGGGTTCTCGCAGCTCGGTGGGCAGTTTGATGGGCGGATTATTCAAAGCCAGCAGCATGTTTGTGGAAGGTTTTTTTGCACGCAGCATGTATGCAAGTTTGCACTTGATGCATCACTATGCGGTGCTGGGCGGCATGAAAACATTCTTGTTGGCCATGGCGCGTTTTCTGCTCAAACGCGCCACACCCCTGGTGAAGTTGCACTAAGCCAGAATCGGCGGGTTTGTGGGCTAGTGGGCGCGCAGGTCGTCCACGGCAAGCTTGCCGAAATTCGGGCTTAGCAGGTAGTGCACCAAGCGCTTACCGGTCTCATCGGGATCGCTCAGCGAATTGCTGTCTTTTAACTGAATGAATCGCTGTTTGTTGGGGAAAAGCGATTCGTCGGTTTCCCGAATTTGTGTTTGCATGGCGGTGTCGATCACGCCGGGTGCCAGGCTGCAAATGGCGACATTCGGCAGTTGGTCTTGTTGCACAGCCCGAGCATGCATGTCGAGCGCGGCCTTGGTGGCGCAATACACGCTCCAGCCCGGGTAAGCACTTTGAGCAGCGCCACTGGATACATGCAGTATCCGAAGTTGCTGCGTGCCCTGAATTTTCCGGGCCAGCAAGGCGCTCAGGGCCAAAGGCACTGCAACATTGAGCTGAACACTTCTGGAAATATCGACAGTGGCTTGCGCACTCAATGGCCCTATTGGAGACACCAGGCCCGCGTTGTTAATTAAAAGCAATTGTGTTGCGTTTGCAATGAATTTCAGCAGTTGGGGGCTGCTTTCAAGCTGCTCAAGTGCGCCGGGTTGTGCCAAATCAAGGCTTATTTGCTGAAAATCTTCGTTGTATTGTTGTTGAAGTTCAGTGTTTTGTGATCGGGCAATGCCCAATACAGCATGCCCTTGTTGCAGAAGTGCGCGGGCAATACCCAAGCCCAGCCCTTTGCTATGCCCCGTCAAAATTGCCTTGATCATGGTTTTTGATTCAGTTTCAAATACAGAATAGAGCTGGCGAGCAACAATGTGACTGCATTGGCCACCACAACAGGCCATTGCTGCACCAACAAACCGTAAACAAGCCACAGAAGCACACCCAAACAAAAACACGCGTACATGCCCAAAGAAATGCTTCGGGTGTCGCGTGTTTTCCAGCAATACACCACCTGCGGAATAAACGAAAAGGTGGTGAGTGCTGCGGCCACAAAGCCCAAGGTTTGGGCCCAATCCAGCTGCATCAGTCGGCCTGTATTTTCTGGGCTGTTTCCTTGTAGGCAGCAATGCGCCCGCCGCCGATGGCAATCGCTTTGTTGATCGCTGCACGGGCTTCATTCTTGCGGTCCAGCTTGATCAGAGTTTCCGCCAGGTTGTTCCAGGCATCAGCCATGTCGGGGTACACACCCACTGCCTTGCGGTAGTGCTGTTCGGCTTCCACATAACTTTTGGCCCCATAGGCCAGGTTACCCAAGCCAAAATGAAACCAGGGCTCGGTGGGCCAGGTTTTCGCACCCTGTAGGTAAGCCTGACCGGCTTTCTCTGTGTTGGAGCGCTCAAGCGCAACCGCTGAATTCAGATAGCCTTGTGCATTCACGTAGCTGGGTGGTTCGGCGGTGGTTTTAATCACGGTAAAGCCCCAGTTCTGTGAGCGTTCCCAAAGTTTCAAAAAGGTGGCCACGGGAATCAACTCACGTTCCTTCGGGCCAGAGCGCAAAATCATGCTGTTGCTGCCAGGCTCGTAACCCACCACCACGGCGTAGTGCCATTGCGGTGCAATCGGCAGTGAAAGATTCAGCAAAACCACCACGGGTGCGCCAGCATTCAGGGCGTCAAACAGTGCGGGAAGTTTGGGTTCAATTTGGTAACTCAGGTAGCCCAAGCGGCGGGGTGCAGCCAGCATTTCAAGTTGCAAGCTGCCTTGGCGGCCAGGCAAGTAAACCAGCTCAGCCAGTTTGTTCGGATCGGTATTTTCACCGGCATGGTTGAGCACCATGGCCAATGTTGACGGGCCGCAGTAAAACTCTTCCTGTGCGAAAAACGGCACGTTTTTGAGTTCAACAGGTGCTTGGGTTTGAACGGTGTTTTGAAGGTCTTGCGGGACTGTTGGCAAAATTGAACAAGAGGCCAACAGCCCTACAAGTACAGCTGAGCCCGCCAAGCGGGCCCAGGCGGTACTGGAAAAACGTAATTTCATCGAACGGAACGGGTAAACGGAAATACCTTGGTCAGGCCAAGAATGTCGGTTACCAACAAAATAATGAAGACAGTAAATAGTACACCAACAATGCCGGCACCTGCGGGTGCGTTCTCAATGTGGGCGGCAAGCTTTTGGGCTTCTTCTTCTGTCATGGAATCCACACGGGCCTTGGCAACTTCAGGGCTTACACCATGAGCTTGCAGTGCTTTGGCAATGTCTTCACGATCGAAGAATTGCTTGAGTTCGGAGCGGTCTTGCTGATGCATGGCAACCGCTTCTTCGGTGCTCACGATTGCTGCGTGGGCTGGTGCCACAATAAAGCTGCTTGAAAAGCTCAACAAAACTGCCATTGCTGTTGCGCGCATAGTTTTAGTCATTTTATTACTCCATCATTCTTGTGTGTGGGAAAGACCATCATAGGGTTAAACAAGCTTTACTGCTTATTTATTCCGAGTCAACCAAACGAAGGCCGTTGCGTTTTAGTTGACATCACGGCAAGGAGGATTTGTGATGAAAACTCGATTGTTCAGGATTTTTTCGGCCAGTTTTGCAGTTCTGACTGGTCTTGCTCTGGCCCCCATGCAGGCTCAGGCCGTCAACATCTCTATCGGTGTGGGCGGGGAAGTGCTTCCCGGTGTGTATGGCTCAGTCAATATCGACAACGGGCGCTACCCAACGCTGGTGTATGCAGAGCCCCTGATTGTGACTCGTCCGTCACGTATTTTGTCACCGGTGTACTTGCATGTACCTCCGGGACACCTGAAAAAATGGGGTCGCTATTGTGGTCGTTACGACGCATGTTCACGGCCGGTTTATTTCGTGAAGTCTCGCGATTACTACGACTTCAGCCCGCGTTACATTGAGCAGCGCTACATTTACCGAGACCGCGTGACCTACGTGAATCGTGGTGGCTATGACCGTCGCGACTACTATGACCGCAGGGATTACGACCGCCGCGACTATGATCGCCGTGATTACCGTGAGTATCGCCGTGACCACGATCACCGTGGGCACGGCAAACACTGGAAGCATGATGATCGAGGCCATGGACATGGCAAACATGGTCGAGGTCGAGACGACTAAGTTGTAAACAATAAGTTTTAGTTTCACTTCACAAAGCCGGCTGGTTCAGCCGGCTTTTGTTTTTTTACCAGCACAGGTTAATCATTTGTAAGTAAAAAGCTGACATAATGTAAGGCTTAATGTTTTCAATCAATTGTTTGATTGGTTTTTGAATGGACATCGCGATAAGCTTTATCTAGTTGAAATATAAGTGAAATATTTTTCCTTTACCCAAATAAGAGGGTAAAATTCATCCTATTCATTCCTATTATTCCCAGTGTTGAATGGCAAAGTGATTAGGTAATGTTTTGATTAACACTTTTTGACTAACCCATTCGACGAAGACAAGCCCATCATGAAAAATCAGTCCAAATTACGTCAGCGAGGCGCGCTCATGATCGAGCTGGTGCTGACACTGCCAATTTTGCTGGCTGTGATTTTCGCGATCGTGGAGTACTCGGTGCTGTTGGGGGCCATGTTGATCATGAACAACACCACCAGCGAGGCCGCGCGGCAAGCCACGGTGTATCGCAGTGGTTTTGCAGTCGGCGACTATGAAAGCCTTGCGCAAGACGCTTTGGAAGACCTGCTGCCCACTTACGTGGGTTCTTTCCGGGAAAGCGTTGTGCCTTCCGTGAATTCGTTTGCCTGCGGCGACTCAACCTGCCTGCGGGTGCGTCTCGATTATCCCAACTACAGCAGCAACCCACTGGTCGGTAATTCCTTTTTCATTCCTTTGCCTGAGAATTTGTCAGCAGAGTCCACAACACGTGTGGAGCCCAACGATGGTTAAGCCCAATTCTCTGCAATCGCAACGCGGTGCCTATTCAATTTTGACGGTGTTTGTGCTCATCATGAGCATGGGCGCTATGGGTGTTCTGGCCGTGGGGCACATGGCTTGGGAAAAAACCCGCTTGCAAGGTGTTGCTGACCTGGTTGCCCTGACTGCCGCCCGCCAAATGGCCAACGGGCCTGAGTTTGCCGAGGCACAGGCCATAGCCCTGGCCAACGGTGTAAGCGCCGACGACGATTTGACTATTGAGTGCATTATCGACGATGCACCCACCAATGATTGCGACAACTCCATCACCAGCCGGGTCACGATTGTTCGCCCGGTCAATGGTTTGCTGGTGTTTTTGCCAAACCGTGAGGTGACCGTGCTGGCCGAAGCAACCGTGGCACCCACGGTGGTGGGGTCGGTATCCAGTGGCCTGGTCAGTGTGGACACCAATCAGTCTGCTTTGCTGAATGGTTTGTTGACTGCCCTGGGTGGGGGCGCAATCAATTTGAATGTGGCCCAGTGGGGTAGTTTGCTGGGCAGCGACATTCGCGTTGATTTACTGGCCTTGGCCACTGAACTGGGTGTGGCCAATGTGAATGATTTGTTGTCGTTGAACGTGTCGGCATTGGGCTTGCTACAAGACGCGCTGGTGGTGGGCAATGCCGATGCAGCCGACAAAATGGAAGTTGAAGGCATTCTGAGTGCCTTGAGTGGGCCGTTGAATAATGTCAACGTGACTGTGGGTGATCTCGTGGCCCTCGATTTATCCGGTCGAACCAATACCACGCTTGACATTAACCTTGGACAACTGGCGCAGGTGACTGTGCTGAATGCTGTGGAAGGTGTGGGTTATGTGTTGCCTATTTCATCGGGTTTGCTGAATCTGGATGTCGGCGTGAATATTCTGGAAGCACCACAGGTATTTGTAGGCCGAAAAATGCCTTACAAAAACCCGATCGCCACGGGCCGAACGGCACAGGTTGCGTTGGATGTTCGTGTTCGCCAGCCTTTGAATATCAACCTTGCACTTGTCAGTTTGAGCGCGCTTGATCTGGGGCTTCAACTGCGTGTAGCCGGTGGCCTGGCCGAGGTGAATGAATTGACATGCAGGTATCCGCGCACAACCAACAACATGGTAATGACCGTGGTACCCGCCGTGGCCGAGGTGTGTATTTCTGACAGCGCGGGTAACTTGAATACCACTGTCGGCGCGCTGGAATGTGGCGCACCAGCCGATATTCTGGATGTGAATTTTCTGGGTTTGGTGAATGCCGGTGTTACTTTGGCGGCTGAGACCAGTTTGCGCTCTGACCCTGTTCAGCACAGTTTTGACGGGGTAGCGCCTTTCAGCGAAACCATTGAACTCAGCGTGGGGGAGTCACTGGGCAATTTGCTGCAAAACACAGAATTGGACCTTGGTATTGAACTTCCGCTGGTGGGGCCACTGATCAATGGCGTTGTGAACGGTTTGGTGAACTTGTTGCTGAATGCGCTTGAACCCGTGTTAAGTCCCATTCTGGGACTGGTGGGCAATATTCTTGATGGTTTGCTACAAGTGTTGGGTGTGGATTTGAACACGGTCACCGTGAATGTGGATTCCATGGACTGTCAAAGCGTGGTTTTGACGCGTTGAAATCTATATCAGTCCACCGGTACGGCATCGTTTTTTTGCAGGCCGTAAACGGCCGCCAAGGCTGTGCCGGCCAACACCACCAAACCGCCGACCAAAGTGTGCCAACCCACGGTTTCATCTAGAAAAAGGTTGCCCCACAGCACGCCGAATACCGGAGTTAAAAAGGTGACGGTAAGTGCCGAGGTAGGCCCAATGTCCATCACTAGTCTGAAGTACAGCAGGTAAGCCACACCACTGCACAACACACCCACACCGAGAATTGCCAGCCAACTGCTCATGGCGGGCATTTGTTCAGGCAGGTTAAATGGTACAAAGGGCATCAAAATAAACGAACCCATCAGCAAGCAACCAAATGCGTTGGTGAGGGGGTCAATGTCGCTGCCCAGGTATTTCGCCATGTTGGTGGCAATGCCATAGCAAGCCGCAGCGCCCAGTGCCGCAGTTACACCCAGCCCAGTGCCTTCTGTGTTCAGGGTTGCCGCATCAAAACCCACAATAATTGCCACGCCCAGTAAACCCAAGACAAGCCCAAGCAAGGCCATGGGCGATGGCACGGCGCGCGTCCACACCAGGGCAACAAGCGCAGCCCAAATTGGCGCAGTGGCGTTGATGATTACCAGCACCGATGCTGTGACCGTGAACGAGGCGTAGGCCACCAAAGTGAAAGGCAGGGCGGAGGCAAATACGGCGATCACCGCAATTAACTTCCAGCGCTTGGCAACCTGGGTTTGCTTGCGGGTGAGTGCAAAAAGCCCGCCCAGAAACAGTGCACCAAACATCACCCGAAGCGCCGCCATGAAAGCAGGTGCCATATCGGTAGCCGCAATTTTGTAAAACACAAACGACGAGCCCCAGATCATGGACAGCAACAACAATCGCAGCGCACTGGCTTGACTCATGGTTTTCATCAGGTGGTGAGTGAATGCGCAAGTATGCTTAAATTAGGCCTCCCCTTGAAGGGTTTCGAGAATAATTCTCAAAAAAATTTGAACATTTTCGGGCAATGGCGCTCAAAGTGGGCTGTGCAAAGAAGCAGCAGTCAAAGGACTAACAATGTGGTTGGTGAAGTACGCATTGCGAAGACCCTACTCCATGGGCGCGTTGGCAATTCTCGTGTTCATTCTGGGTTTGTCGTCCCTACGGCAATTGCCGGTCGATATTCTTCCTGAAGTAAAAACTCCGGTGGTGAATGTGGTGTGGACCTATCAGGGCTTGAATGCCCGTGAAATGGCTACCAAAATTACCTCGTTCTCCGAGTTGGCTTTGCTCAACAACGTGGACAACGTGAAGGAAATTTCCTCAGAAACGTTCAATGGCGTTGGACTGGTTCGGGTGGTGTTTCAAAACAACGTGGAAATTGATGTGGCCTTGTCCCAGGTTGGAGCAATTTCACAAACCATCTTGCGACGAATGCCCGCTGGCACCAGCCCGCCCATTGTGGTTCGCAACTCCTTGTCCAGCCGGCCCATCCTCAGCATGGTGGTCTCTTCCGACACGCTCAGTCAAAGCCAGTTGGCCGATTATGCCCGCATTCAGTTGCGCGGGCAGGTGCAAAGCATTGGCGGTATGCGGCTAACCTTGCCGTATGGCGGTGCAACCCGCCAGATCATGATTGATTTGAAGCCCGATGCACTTCCAGCCTTTGGGCTTTCCGCTGCCGATGTGGCACAGGCTGTTAACCAGCAAAACCTCACCCTGCCTTCAGGCAATGTGCGCGAAGGGATGCGCGACATGCAAATTTCCGTGGATGCAAGCCCGGAAAGCGCCGAGGTGTTTGCCAACTTGCCCATTAGCGCAAGGGATGGCCGAATCATCAAGCTTCGTGATGTGGCCGATGTGCGCGATGGAGGTGCCATTCAAACCAACCTGACTCGGGTGGACGGCAGCAGCGCCGTGCTGGTGTCTATGATCAAAATTGGCGATGCGTCCACCACAGAAATCATCGAGAAAGTGAAGGAACGGTTGCCGGAAATTCAAGCCGCTGCCCCAGCAGGTGCGAAAATCATACCCATTTTCGATCAGTCCATTTTCGTTCAAAGTGCGGTGGACATCATCGCCAAGGAAATTCTGATCGTGGGTTTTCTCGTGGGCCTGGTGGTGTTCATCTTCCTGGGGTCGATCAAATCCAGCCTCATTGTTCTGGTGTCGATTCCACTTTCACTGCTGGTCGCGGTGATTGCCGTGAAGCTGACTGGGCACACGCTGAACCTGATGAGCCTGGCGGGTCTTGCCCTGGCGGTGGGTATTCTGGTGGACAACGCCATGGTTGAAATTGAAAACATCAACCGCAATATTGGCCTGGGGCTGAGTGCACCGCAGGCAGCACTGGCCGGGGCCAAGCAGGTGGCGTTCCCCGAATTTGTGTCTACCTTGTCCACCTGCATTGTGTTCACGCCCATTTTCTTGCTGGAGGGCATTGCGGGTTATGTGTTCCAGCCATTGGCCATCACAGTGATTGCTGCATTGGCGGCGTCCTACTTCTTTTCAAGAACTGTGGTGCCCACCTTGGCTGCGCTGAATCTCGGCAAGAATGACAAGCATTACAAGGGTTTTCACAAACTTGAAGCATCCATCGACCGTTTGGGTGACGGCATTGCCAACCGACTGCCTGCCTTGCGCGCCAAGTGGCCCGTGGTGGCCTTGGTGGTGGTTTTGATTGTGGCCAGCGCTGGCACTTTGCTGGCCATCAGCCCGCAACAGTATTTCCCGCGCACCGATGCGGGTTTGTTGAAGCTGTACGTGCGTGGCCCGGCAGGCACGCGTGTTGAGGAAACTGCCAACAAGTTTGCACAGGTCCAAACCACCATTCGAGAATTGATTCCTGAAGATGAAGTAAAGCAGATCGTGGAATTGATCGGGCAGCCCGACCCGGTGAACATGTCTTGGGTAGACACCATGACCATTGGCAGTTTCGATGGTGAAATGCTGATCGAGTTAAATCCCAAGAAGGCCAGCACGTTTGAGTATCAAACCTTGCTGCGCAAGGAACTGACTGAACGTTATCCCGATTTCAAGTTTTTGTTTTTGCCTGCGGACATTACCAATCAAACCTTGTCGGGCCTAACACCCACCTCGGCTGAAATTCGGGTGATTGGAAGGGATGTGCCTGGCAATATGGGCATTGCGCAAGAGTTGCTCAAGAAACTGGATGGCTCCAGTGACATCAGTGATTTGATGTTGCGGCAGGTGGGCAATTTGCCGGAGTACGTGGTGTCGATTGATCGAGACCGTGCCCTTGCCTTGGGCATTACTTCGGCCGATGCCTTGCAAACCTTGTTGGGTGTATTGGGCACAGGCGGCACGGTCGCACCCAGTTATTGGTCCGATCCCCGCGCGGGTATTTCGTATGTGGTGCAGGTGCAAGCACCGTTGCAAACCATTAACTCGGCCGAAGATTTGCTTCGTTTGCCAATTACCACGCCCGGCGGAGAAAGCATTCAACTGGGCGCGATAGCAACCATCACACCACGCACCGTGCCGGCCACGGTGGTGCGTTCTACCCTGCAGCCAGTGGTGAGCGTGCTGGCCAATGCGCCTGGTGCAAATTTAAGGGTTCTCGCCGAGCAATCCCAAGAGGCGGTGGCCGAGTTGCAGTCGCGTTTGAAACCGGGCAACAAAATAGAGATCAACGGCCAGGCCACGGCAATGACCGAGGCCTTCGGGGAACTCGCGATTGGTTTGCTGGGTGCCTTGGCCTTGATTGTGCTGGTGATGGTGTTCAACTTTCAATCGTGGGTTTTGCCTTTTGTGGCCTTGAGCAGTTTGCCGGTGGCGCTGTCCGGTGCAGTGGCTGCCTTGTATGTCACCGGGACGCCGATCAGCGTGCCTGCACTCATGGGCTTGATCATGACCATGGGCATTACCACGGCCAACAGCGTGTTGCTAACCTCGTTTGCGCGTGATGCCTGGGTGCAGGGCATGGGTGCCTGGGATGCCGCATTGCAAACCGTGCGCCAGCGAATTCGTCCAATTTTGATGACCGCATTGACCATGATTGTGGGCTTGATCCCGATGGCCACTGCGCTGGGGCAGGGCGCTGAGCAAAATGCGCCACTGGCCCGCGCGGTGATTGGTGGCTTGATGACAGGCTCGGTGGCTACCTTGATTTTGGTGCCTTTGATTTTCACATTTGCAATGAAAAACGCAGTACCCGGCAAACCGCTGGTTGAGGAGTAAACCGTGGATAAAACAGGCGTGAGTAAACCATTTTTAATTGGCGCTACCGTGACAGTGTTGGTGGCAGCGGGCGCTGGTTTTGTGTATTGGGGGCAGGACGCCAAAGCGAATTTAAAACCTGCCCAAGACCAGGCAAGCATGCCTGTGGTCAATGTGGTTCAGCCTGCCCTGTCGCAGGCCAGCAGTGACATTCAATTCGCAGCAAGGCTGGCCCCTTCGCGCGAGGCCAGTTTGTTTGCCCGCAGTTCAGGTTTTGTGGAGGCACGCTATGCCGACATTGGCACACGTGTCAAAGCGGGTGAAGTACTTGCACGTATTTCAGCACCCGAATTGGAGGCTTCGCTGAATTCTGCACGGGCGGCACTGAATCAACGCGAAGCAGAATTGCTGCTTGCAACACGCAATCGCGAGCGGGTTGAGCCTTTGGGTACTGCGGGTGCAGTGTCGGCCCAGCAAGTCGATGAGTTGATGGGCATTGAAGAAGTGGCCAAAGCCAATTTGAATGCTGCAAAAGCAGAGGTGGCCCGCTTGCAAAGTGAATTGACCTACCTGACCTTGAAGGCACCTTTTGATGGTGTAATCACCGAGCGCAATATTGACCGGGGCGACAGGGTGAGCCCCAATGACACACGCATGCTTTACCGAATCATCAACAGCGATGTGATTCGGGTGCAGGTGGATGTGCCGCAACCCCAGTTGTTTCGCATTGAGCAGGCCAGCAAAGCCAGCCTGATCATTGCCGAGCGCCCGGGCCAAATGATTGCCGTGAATTTCAAGCGATCTTCTCAGGAATTGCGTGCGGACACTGGCACCGTGCGAATTGAATACGAGTTTGATAACCGTGAACTGGCCTTACCTGCCGGTTTGAATGCCAGTTTGAAAATTGAATCAAACGGCAAAGGCAACAGCGTTACGGTGCCTGCCAACACCATTGTGTATCGGGATGGTGGCGCTACTTTGGTGGTGTTGAATGCAGACAACCAGGTTGAGTTCAGAAAAATTACCTTGGGTAAAAATTTCCCGACCACTGTGGAGGTTGTGCAGGGCGTAAGCGTTGAGGACCGCGTGGTGGTGAATCCCAACGCTTTGTTGAAACCAGGCCAGCAGGTGGAAGTGGCGAAGCCCGCAGCAAGCTGATAGCCCTGGCCCGGCAATTCGCTAGTGTGCTTCGTCTTCCATGCGCTTGCGAAATTCAATGGTGTCGCCATCGGCCAGCAGCTGAGTAATTTTCAAAGGTGCACCGGTGGCATCAAGAGTCAGCAAACCGACTCCACTGCCGTTGACCAAGCGCTCGCCACGACTGCCATGGTCGGGTTTGCGCGGCACAATGCGCATTTTTCGGCGTTTGGTGAACCAGTTCAAAGGTGACCAAGGGGCATACAACCATCGATTCATGCGGTCGAGAATGTCGAGCAGTTTGCGCGGAAACTCATTTCGAAAACCACTGCTGGTAATTTGCCAAATATTGGGGCTGTTTTTCTTGCTGCGAAGTTCCACTTGATAAGCGAATGAATAGTGCACATCGCCAGAAAGAATCACAAAATTTTGGGGTGTTTTGCCATGGCGAAACAGGTTCAACAAGGTGTTGGCTGCGCCGCGGTGGGCCATCCAGTTTTCGGCATCTACCATCAAGGGTTTGCCAAACCAGGTGAACACTTTTTGTATGGTTTCAATCAATTTGACGCCGAATATTGGGGCTGGCGACACCAGCAACACGGCATCATGACCAAGCAGCCTTTGCTGCAACTCGGACAGTGATTCCCAGTCCATCAGTCCGGAAGGGTGTGCAGGGTTGAATTCCGACCGCCAGCGGTTGGTTCGCGTGTCGATCACCATCAAAGCTGGCTTGGTGTCCCATTTGTATTGCCAGCCGCGAAAGGCAATCAACTCGGAAATCAGGTCTTCGTGCGCTTCCTCGCCGGGCAATTGTAGCGCCTCATCGCAGCGCTTCATCATGTCATCGGAAAAGTTTTCTGGCGCATTGCCCCAGGCCTGACACACCAGGTAAGCCACCAGCGCATTGCCAATGATGCGGCGGGAGAATGGCTCACCGTAAGCAGTTTCCTCCCACTCGGCACTCAGGTTCCAGTCGTCGGTGATGTCGTGGTCGTCGAACATCATGGCCACTGGTATGTGGGCCATCAAGCGGTGCACACAGTCCAGTTCGGCGACAAATTCTTCCATCGCTTCCAGTTGTGCTTCATAGCGTTCTGCAAATTCGGTGGGCACTTCCGGTGGGATGGTCATGTCCGTGTAGCGCCAGGGAATGGGCGACCACACCAACAGGTACATGGCCATGACTTCAGACAGGGAGATCAAATGGTTTCGGGCACTGTCAGTGGTGAACACCGGTTTTTTCACACCCGTGAACAGCACGGTGCGAATGTCTTTGTTGGCCCTGGTTTTTGGCAACAATTGATCGCGCGTGTAATAGTGCGGCTGTTCGCGGTGCAGGGTATGGCTGCTGTGCAGTTGGGTACCGGGCAAAGGCTCGGCTGGCGAATTCAATTCGTTGAGCAAGCGGTGTATGGCCACCAGCATGGGGCCCGCTACATCGTCGGTGTAAATTTGATCGCCACCCATCATCAACAGCGCTGGCCATTCGGTGGGTGTGGCAGCCAGTTCTAGCAAGTGTTGGTCGGCCCGAACCAGGCCATCACCGGCCGAGCTGTCTTCCTTGCGGGCGTAATGCGGCTTGCGGCAAGAACCGTGTAATACGCTGCGAACCTGGCTGTGAATGACAAACCCCAGCGTGCTTCTGCCGGGGTAAAGCAGATGTGGCGATTCCTGGGTCAGGTTGATCCATTCGCCATCTGCCCCATGTTTGTAGCTGAGTTCATAGCCTACCCAAGTGTCAGCAGGCAGAGGCATGTTCAAAGGCAGGTCGATCAGGTGAATGTAATAGTGCTCGGCCACTTTTAATTCACGGCAATGCCCGCGAATTTCATGCACCTGCGAATCGTGTTTGTCCGGGAACAGGGAAAGTCGCCATTGCACGGGGCGGGATGTGGCCAACCACAAAGTGATTCGCTCGCTTTGCATGCGACGCAACACGGGGCCAGCCAGAAGGGTGTTGATGCTCATACTGCGATTGGGGTGAGGTGTGGGAACAATGCACAAACCCTATCAACGTTTAGCTAGTAATTTGGTGCACAGCCCACACATGGGTTACCCCTTGCAAGCCTCCAAGGCGGCAGTTTTGCTGCCTGCTTTTTGAATGCAGGTTTTCAGGCTATCCAGATTGGGCAGGGTTTTGCAGTGGGGTACATCGACCAGCGGCTGTGTGCTGTTAAAGCCGCAAGCGTAATAGGACGTCACCGGATTCACCGGTTTGTTGATCACTTTGTTGCACACCGGTTTCAGGTTGTTGTTGACCCAGTTGTCGTAGGTACTGGACTCTTTCTCGAATTCAGCTTTGTCTGCATTCAACTGGTCAGCCTGAAGGTTAAAGGTGTTCACCGCTTCATTGAAATTCGCAACTGCCTTTTGATCGGGCTTGCCCGCATCCAGTTTGGCCTTCTGGTTTTGCAAGGCAATGCGCCGCTCGCTTAAGAGTTTCTCGCTGCCACGCAGGTCGCTGGCCCGTTGCTCTAGCGTGTTGAATCGCTTTAAACCCTGTTGCTCCAGCTGTAAACAGGCCCGCAAGTCGCCTTCCTCAACCTGAGCCGGGTTTGGGGTTTGGGCTTGCAAGGCGGGGCTGGTCAACAGCATCAGGCATAAGCCGATTTTGATTCTGGAAATAGGCATGTTTTTCATGACGGTGAACTACAAGTGCTTGATCGTAGCAGATCGATAGACAAATTAAATCGTGTGATCAATTGATTAAACAAGTAAGAATAATTATCATTATTGTTCATTAAATAGTGTGAGCGTTTTACGTATGAACAAGGTCGGCGGTATTCACTACTGGGTAATCAATCGAATCATGTCGGCGCTGCTTGGCGGTTATGCATTTACCTGGGGTTTTTCATCCTTGGGCATCGCGGGCCTTGCCGCGCTCGGTGTTGATTTTCATGAAGCCGAAACCGGCGTTTTGATGCTTGCATTTCTGGTGTTTCTGGGCATGTTTCTGTGGGCTTTTGCCAGCAGCAGTGTTGCCCGTGTGTGGGCTGTGTTGGCAGGTGGTGGGGTGTTGATGACCCTGTCGGCGTGGTTGATTCAGCAAAGCATGTTGTCTTGAAGGGGAAGGTTGGTGTCTAGTAATTTTCGATTGTCCATGACCTGGGTTCACACCTGGTTTGGTTTGGTGTTGGGCTTTGTGTTGATGGTCTGTTTTTTCTTCGGATCGTTGTCGGTGTTTGATCGGGAAATTGACCGCTGGGCAATTCCTGAAACACGGTTCGACGCGCAGCCCATGCCGTCTTTTGACAAGGTGTTGCTGCCTGCTTTGCAGCAACTGGAACCCGATGAGGTGGACTACGCCACCAACATGCCCAGGCTGCACGACCCCGCCAAGGGCGAGATGACACCGCGCACTGAATTGCCGGTGGACGAATACTGGGCTTATGTTACCCACCGCGACCCCGTGTTGGCGGCAGGCGTGGGTTATGGAGTGCCATTGGCGAAGAACCCGGAAGACCACAACCATATTCATAAAAATGTGACGCTGGACCCCCGAACTGGCGCGGTGTTGCCGGATGACAAACTTAAAATTGGCAGCCACTGGTTCTACCCCATGCACTACAGCTTGCAGCTGAAATGGAAAAACCTGGGCATCTGGATTGTGGGGCTGGCTGCCTTGATGATGCTCGCGGCCTTGGTCACCGGTGTCATCATGCACCGCAAGGTGTTCCGCGAGTTTTTCACGTTCAGGCCCTGGAAGCGAACACAACGTGCCAGCCTGGATTTACACAATCTGACTGGTGTTGTGGCCCTGCCATTCCATTTCTTTTTTGCATTCACCGGCTTAGTAATTTTTGCAAGTTTTTACTTTCTGCCGGTAACCAGCACCTTGCTTGATCCCCTGCACAAGCAGCATGAAATTCACGAGGCGGCCGCAACCGGTTTACCGCATGATGCAGCAGGTGTGCCCGCACCCATGAGCAGTGTGGATGCCATGGTGGAGGAGGCCAAACGCCGGTGGGCAGCGCGCGACATGGCAGGTGAGGTCGGCTTTTTGGTGATGCACCATGTGGGCGATGCCAACAGTTATGTGAGCATTTACCGCGCTGGCAGCGACCGGGTTGCCTTGGTGGGCGAGGGCATTCACTTCAAAACCAGCACCGGTGAAGTGCTCAGTGAAGACCCGCCGCGTACCCCTGTTTCAGAGGTGAATGAATTTTTGACAGGCTTGCATTTGCAGCACTTTGAACACTGGTTCTTGCGTTGGCTGTATGTGTTGGGTGGCTTGTTGGGCGCGGTGTGTATTGCAACTGGTTTCATTTTCTTTGTTGAAAAACGAAAATCCCAACATGCGAAAAGTGGGAGCAACGGAAGCCGTGTGGTCGACTCCTTGGCCGTTACTACAGTGACTGGCATGGTGATGGCCGCAGTCGGTATGCTGGTCGTGAATCGTATTTTGCCAGCCGACCTATTGGGCAAGGCCGATTGGGAAAAAGCTGCATTCTGGACTGTGTGGGGCTTAAGCTTTGTTCATGCTTACGTTCGCAGTGCGCCCGTTGCACTTGGTTTGTTCAACCCAGCCTGGCGTGAGCAGTGCTGGGGTGTTGTTGTGCTAAGTATTTCAGCGGTGCTCTTGAATTGGGCCACCACTGGCGACCATTTGATCAAAACAATTTTCACTGACACTTACTGGCCCGTGGCTGGTGTTGATTTGAGCCTGATGGCGTGTGCCATGGTAAGCGGTTGGGCTGCATTGAAACTTGCACGGCGAGAGCGTGGTGTGGGTGCTCAATCCAGGAAAATCGAAAAGCAGCCCAAGACTGACACCAGCGAGGTGGCCCATGCCTGAAGCAATTTATCTAATTGCCGCCGCTTTGCTCAGCCTGGTGGGCATGTCGTGGCTGGCCTTGTCCATGGATGTGCATTGGGCACAAGTGAAGCAGATTCCCCTGGCTGACAGCCGCCCACCCAGGGCGACTCTCAAGGCACTGGGGTATGCCGCTTTGTTTGTTTCACTGTTGGTGTGTTTGGTGGCTGACAGGCCTTCCATTGCGGCACTGGTGTGGATCATGCTGCTGGTTGGGTCTGCTGTGGCGGTGGCTTTCGCGCTTGCAAACAGGCCGGGTTTGTTGAAGGTGATTTGGCCTTGATTTGATGGTTCAATCGTTACCTGGCGTTGCGATCATTTGCAGCGCCTTTCTCAATGCTGACTTGCTCGGGTTTTGAACATACACGCATTGAATACCCCGTTTTTTGCAATGCTCCTTCACACGAAAATAGGCCTCATGGCTTACGCAACCTGCCTGGCAAATCACCAAGTCAGCGCTGTTCAGTTTTGCATCCAGCTGGGCAATTCCTTCCTCCTGTCCGCCATCGTGGTGCATGAAAGTGGCACCCCGGGTTTCCACTGTTTGTCGATAAAGCGGCACTGCCGAAGGACGACCGCCAACACACAGCACACAACGTTTGTCTAGCGGTTTGTCACAAGGCTCGGCGCAATTTGTTGAAGTAGCATCCAGTGCTTGAATGGCGAATGCAGTTGGGCGTTTGGCCAGTTGGGCCTCTAAATATTTGATGTGTTGCTGTAGGTTTCCCAGTTCGGCAAGATGAACTGATTTTAAGGTGGTAATGCGTGCACGCAACAACTCAAGTTCTTTGGTGTTTGAAACATCAGGATTCACTTTCTGTGCATGCAGCGTGCTGAGAGTTTTCTTTAGTTTTTGCATTTCCCCGTGTTGGCTGGCCAATTCGGTTTGCAAGGTTGAAATGGTGTCTTGCTGAAGTTGCTGGGTTTGGGCATGGCTCAGTTGTGAGGCCAGGTATTTTTCTTCCAGTTTTTTGTTGGCGGCCAGTGCTGCCCTTAATTGCTCGTGCAGCGCAGTTTTTTCGTTCTCTTGAGTTTGCCTTTCGCAGCCTGCCTGGTGCTGCATCATGTGGGCATGACCCAGCACTTCAAATTCCATGGCTGCGTCACATCTTGGGTGGCTAAGCACGCTCCAGAACACGCCTGGAAAGTGGTTGGCCTCTTTGTGTTTGTTCCAGTGAGCCTGCAAGGCTTCACGGGTTTTCAAGGCTTGCACCGAGCGCAGTTCATTGTGAAATCGCTGGTCAAGTTGTTCTTGTACCATTTTGCCAAACGCCGATTTTGTTTTGCAGGCCACCACCACAGCACAATGTGTTTCATAGTCGCTTGCGCGGCTGGCGGTGTGCTGTAAATATTTGACTGCCAGTTTTTTGACCACCGTCATGGGCAGGCAAATACCCACCACAGGGCATTGAGCGGTGCCGCACATTTCCCACAGTCGGCGTCGTCTTGAGCCCAGTGAGTCTGGAGTACCTGTGACGGTGGTTTGAACAGCAAACAGGGAAGTGCGGGCTTGCGGAAGGTAAACCGGATCGGGTTGGAATGGCATGTCTCAGTGAATTTATTGATAATGATAATCATTATCAATAAAGAACTGCGATTTAGCAAGATTTAGTGATGGCGAAGTTGAAACTGCGAATGAGGTTAAGTCGCTGTTTGAGGAGAGCCACACTTGGAAGCCGATAGCTGCAAGCGACCAGGTTGGAGCAATAAGGGTTTGATTCCCTGCCGCCACATGGCGACAGGGAAGACTTTCAATTTACTGACGAATCAAATGATCGAACGCGGCCAGTGAAGCATTCGCACCTTCACCCATGGCGATGATGATTTGCTTGTAAGGTGCTGTGGTGCAGTCGCCCGCAGCAAACACGCCTTCCATGCTGGTGTGGCCTTTGTGGTCCACGACAATTTCACCATGCTTGCTTAATTCCAGCGTGCCTTTTAACCAGTCGGTGTTGGGCAGCAAACCGATTTGAACAAAAATACCTTCCAGTTCAACCTGCTTCACTTCATCCGTTGCGCGGTCTTTGTAGCTTAAGCCGTACACCTTGGTTCCATCGCCGTTCACCTCAGTGGTCAGCGCGTTCAGTATCACTTTTACATTCGGCAGGCTGTACAGTTTTTTCTGCAATACTGCATCTGCTTTCAGCTTGGTGTCGAATTCAAACAAAGTGACTTCTTTCACAATACCAGCCAGGTCAATGGCGGCTTCTACACCGCTGTTGCCACCACCAATCACCGCCACGCGCTTGCCTTTGTAAAGCGGGCCATCGCAGTGCGGGCAGTAGGCCACGCCCTTGTTGCGGTACTCGGCTTCGCCGGGTACGTTCATTTCGCGCCAGCGTGCACCAGTGCTCAAAATAATGGTTTTGCTGGTCAGTTTGGCGCCGTTTTCCAGTTCAACTTCAACCTTGCCATCGGCGAGTTTCTGCAGGCCTTTGGCGCGTTGCAGGTTCATCACGTCGATGTCGTATTCCTTCACGTGTTGTTCCAGTGCAGCCACCAGTTTCGGGCCTTCTGTTTCTTTCACGGAAATGAAATTTTCAATGCCCAGCGTGTCCAGCACCTGGCCACCAAAGCGCTCGGTGGCAATGCCGGTTTTCACGCCTTTGCGCGCAGCATAAATTGCGGCGGCTGCACCAGCCGGGCCACCGCCCACAATCAGCACATCAAACTCGCCTTTGGCGTTCAATTTGGCGGCGTCTTTTTGCGCAGCGCCAGTGTCCAGCTTGGCGACAATCTCTTCAAGTGTCATTCGGCCTGAACCAAAACTTTCGGTGCTGTTGCCGGTTGCGCTATTGCTGGCTTGAAACACAGTGGGTACTGCCATTACCTTTCGTTGTTCAACAAGTGGCTGGAACATGCCGCCATCAATCATGGTGTGGCTAAATGCCGGGTTTAAAGCAGCGATGGTGTTGAAGGCTTGCACAACGTCTGGACAGTTGTGGCAGCTCAGTGAAATGACGGTTTCAAAATGACCGCCATTTGCGGGTGCCTCCAAGCCTTTGATTTGTTCGATTACGTCTGCTTCCACCTTGGGTGGATGGCCGCCCACATGCAGCAGGCCCAGCAGCAGCGAGGTGAATTCATGTCCCATGGGCAAACCGGCAAAACGCACACGACCTTCCTCGCCTTGCTTGGCAATCGAGAATGAAGGGCGGAGGTTGTAGTCGCCGTCCAGGCGCACTGACACGCGGTCTGAACACTCCGCGATTTCTTGCACCAGCTGTTCCATATCACGTGCCTTGTCGCTGTTGTCCAGCGAGGCCACCAATTCAATGGGGTGGCGCAGCATTTGCAGATAGGTCTTCAGTTGTTGTTTGATGTTTGCGTCGAGCATGGGGTACTCCGAGGAATGTTCTGCAGATTTTTTGAACATGGGCCGCCCCCTTGTGGGGAGCGGCTTTTTACTACTCATTCAAAGGTAATTTGAATTTAGATTTTGCCAACCAGGTCCAGTGATGGAGTCAAAGCGGCGTCGCCTTCCTTCCACTTGGCTGGGCAAGCCTGGCCTGGGTTCTTGGCGATGTACTGTGCGGCTTGAATCTTGCGCTTCAGTTCAGATGCGTCACGGCCAATGCCCAGGTCGTGCACTTCCATCACTTTGATCACGCCCTGTGGGTCGAGTACAAAGGTGCCGCGCAGTGCCAAACCTTCTTCTTCGATCATCACGCCAAAGTTGCGTGTAATTTGACCGGTGGGGTCACCGATCATTGGGAAACGGATTTTGCCGATTGTTTCTGTGGCGTCGGCCCAAGCCTTGTGTGTGAAGTGTGTGTCGGTTGATACAGAGAACACTTCCACGCCCATGGCCTTCAGTTCTTCGTACTGGTCAGCCAGGTCGCCCAATTCAGTGGGGCACACGAATGTGAAGTCAGCGGGGTAGAAGAAGAACACAGACCACTTGCCCAACACGTCGGCTTCAGTCAGGTTGATTTCTTTGCCGTTCCAGTAAGCAGTGGCTTTGAATGGCTTGATTGTGGTGTTGATCAGAGACATTTGAAGTCCTCCAAAAAGTTAATGAACAGTCAGTAAATTAATTCATCGCAATTTTATCGAATAAATTGTGCGATTGCAAAATGTTATTGATAAATTTTTAAAATAACTTTTCACTATCGATTCGGGAGTTTTTCTTAATTGCGCTAAGTGGTTAATTCAAAAGGGAATGCACACTGGCGCTATTTGCATGACAAAGTCATATCCATATTAACCATGTGGTTTTTGATGCAAAGGGAAAGTTGGTGCCTGCTTAAAATCAATCTGTTGCGATAAATTTGTAAAAATGATGCGCTGCAAAACAAGTGTTGTTGGAAATCACTGCGTTGGGTGTTGCAGGTTGACAGCACTCAATTATCCCGTCAATATAAACAAAAATAATTCTCATTACATAATGAAATGAAAGGTCTTCGCCATATTTTGACGAAGTCACGATCCTTTACACCAACTTCAAAATTACATCTTCGGCTTCAACATGCAACGTGAACTCAGTGCCGTTTTCCACGGCAATGCATTGGACCTCGAGTTTGTCGACTGCTATGGCCAGCACTTGGCGTGGTTGGAAACCTGGTTTCAAAGGCGCTTGAGCTGCAATGGCGTGGCAAGTGAGTTGGCCCAAGAAGTTTTTTTAAAGTTGTATGAACAGCGGGAGCAAATTCCTGGTTTGCGTCAGCCAAAAGCATGGTTAACCACGGTGGCTCACGGTTTGCTGGTTAACCACTATCGGCGGGCTGACCTTGAAAGGGCTTACCTGGCTGCGCTGGCTGTTTACCCAACTACCCACGTTCCCGACCCTGAGCAAAAAGCAGTTTTATTTGAAACTTTGCTTGAACTTGACCGAAGTCTGAGGCAGTTGCCCAACAAGGTACGTCAAGCTTTTTTAATGGTTCAGTTGGAAGGCGTAAAACAGCAAGACATAGCCCGTGAATTGGGAGTGTCATTGAGCATGGTGAAAAAGTATATTGCGCAGGCCCAACAGTGTTGTGGGGGTGGTGAAGACTACGCTCAGCGCTTGTCCCATTTGAATTCAGAACAGCGGGCCTTGTCGTCAAGAACATTGGCTGCTCTGCCACGTTTGAATCGCCGGGCGATTCTGAAATCAGTTTGTGTATTGCTTGGGGCGGGTGGCTTTTTTCATGCTTATCGAAAGAGTGATTATTCTGCTGATTGGGTCAGCGCCAAAGGGGAAGTCCGAACGCAGACATTGCCCGATGGCAGTGAATTGACTCTGGATTCTGACAGCGCAGTTGAACTGGTCTTTACGCCTGCGCAGAAGCTGATTGTGCTGCGCCGTGGGCGAATCATGATTCAAACTGCGAGCACTTTGCTGCCAAATGAGTTAAAGCCGGTTGTTCGCACCCGCGAGGGATTCGCGCAAGCCATGGGCACCGTGTTTTCAGTGGAGCAGAAGGCGCAAAGTACCCAAGTGGAGGTTTTTGAGCAAAGGGTGCAGTGGCGTTCTTTGTCGAGCGGGTTCTTTCATTTGCTGAATGCAGGTGAGCAAGCAGAGTTTAATCAGCGGGGTCTGCTTTCGAGTCAATCAGTTTCGCAGGAAAGGGCGGCGTGGACACGTGGCTTGTATGTGGCTGATGCAGTGCCCTTGAAAAAATGGGCGACTGAAATAAGCCGCTACAGAGCCGCTGGCATTCATTGTGATGTCGCAGTTGAAAACTGGCTTGTTTCCGGAACATTTCCATTGAACAAACCGGAAATTGCATTGCTGGCTTTGCAAGATGCATTGCCTGTTCAACTGATTCAGCACAACACACTGGCTGCAAGCCCGGTATTGCTGGTGGCACGCGAGCGTGGTGAATAAATGTTGCTGAGTCGCTGTACTTTTTTGTTTTTCAATTGGCATATGAGTTGAACCTTTATTTCAACCCATTTGATGAATTGGAAAATTTTCATGTCTTCTTCATTTGTTTCGCCACGCAAATTGTCACCGCTAGTATTGGGCCTGCATCTGGCCATGGCCAGCGTTGGTGGTGCCGCATTCTTTGCAAGCCCGTCTGCTTTGGCCCAGCAAAGTTCAGTCAACATTCCGGCGGGACCCCTGTCGGCCTCTTTGAATTCGCTGGCCCAACAGCGAGGCGTGGTGTTGTCTTATGATCCCGCTTTGCTCGATGGCTTGAACAACACCGCCTTGAATGGCCAATACACATTCGAACAGGCGGCGACAAAGCTACTGGCCGGATCTGGCGTTGCGTTGCAGCCCACATCGGCTGGTTATACCCTGGTGAAGAATAGTCCTGCGGGCACATCGACTCTCAAAGCCGTCACGGTGACTGCCGAGGGTGAGCCTGCCTATGGGGCTGCAGCAGCGGCAGGGTTTTCTGCGAAGAATGCAAAAATTGGTGTTCTGGGTGAACGGTCTTTGCTTGAAACACCTTTTTCGGTGAATGTCATTTCAGCCGAACAACTCGAAAATGCAGGCGTGAAAAATCTTGCAAATCTGGTGCGCCTTGATCCCTCTTTAACCAGTTCCTTTTCGGCCGTGGGCTATTACGATGCCATTTCAATTCGTGGTCTAAGCCTGAACAACTGGACCAACTATTACAAAAACGGATTGTTGTTTGCGAATCAGGCAAAAACACCTTTTGAGAATATTGAACGTGTCGAGGTCATGCGTGGCTTGACTGGTTTCCTGCAAGGCTTTGCTGCACCTGGCGGTGCAATTAATTATGTAACAGAGCGCCCGACACCCACCTGGCAGCGCAAGGCTGAGATTGTAGTGGACGAATTCGGAACGTTCATGCCGGGCATTGATGTAGGTGGACCACTGACTGAGGATGGTCGCTTGGGTATTCGAATCAATGCGGCAGGTGGACAAGAGAACTTTTTTGTGGACGAGGTAGAGACTGATCGCGGATTCGCGTCGGTCGCTTTGGATTGGCTTGCCACCGACAGGCTGACAATTCAGTTTGATGCGCAGGTGGATCAACGCGAGGGAACCACCCAACCCTCCCTGGAATTGAACACCAATGGTCAGGTTCCTCAAGGCGTTGATCCCTCAAAATATTTGGGTCAGCCTTGGGCCACTTACGACACCTTGACCCGGGAGTATGCCCTGGCGGCTGATTTGCGAATTAATGATCAGTGGAAAGCCTCATTCAAGATCAATGATGCGCACCTGTATCGCGACGATTTCAGCGCCAACATCGGGAACATACAAGCCAATGGAGACTTTGACATTCAAGAGTACAAATCGATCGGCGAAGTACGCGATTCGCGCAACATGGAATTTGCTGTTCGTGGTGATTTGACTTTGGGCACAGTGCGCCATGAAGTTGCCGCAGGATACACGCAAAGAAAACTGGCTGCTGTATTTGGCAACAGCGTATTCAGGACAGTGGGCACCTCGAATTTGTACAATCACGTCATTATTGCGGATCCAAACGGGGTGCCAGGCGCGCCCAGTTTGGCAATTTTGAATCGCGACAAAGGCGTGTTCATCTCCGATTTCATGACGTTCAATGACAAGTGGCAGGCGTTGTTGGGTTTGCGAAGCTCGGATGTTGAGTTTTTCTCGGCTTTTAGTCCTACTGTGTACGAAGACACCGTCACCACACCCACAGCAGCCCTGATCTACAAGCCGGTGCCGAGCACCTCAATTTATGCCAGTTATGTTGAGGGTTTGGAGCAAGGAGGCACTGCGCCCGCAAGTGCGAATAACCGCAACGAGCAGCTTGAACCCGTCACCGCCGAGCAAACAGAAATTGGTGTAAAAACCGAATGGTTCAACGGTGGGTTGGTGACCACAGCGGCGCTTTTTGAAACAGAGGTTCCATTGAGCTACCTGGACCAAGCCAGCAATGTGTTCGGCTATTTCGGCACACGCCGTCACCGAGGTTTGGAATTGACTGGCACTGGCCAGGTTTGGGAGGGTGGTCGAATCAATGCAGGTTTGGTTGCCTTGGATGCGAAATCCTTGAACACAGGCACCCCGGCAAATGATGGAAAGGTGCCCCAAGGTGTTTCCGAGCGCCAGGCCACTTTGTGGCTTGATCAAGCCACCGGCGTGCGCGGACTCACGGCGCAATTTGGACTGCGCCATTCAGGAAAACGCGCTTTGGATGCGCAAAACTCGGTGTTTCTGCCCGCATGGACAGTTGCTGATGTGGGTTTGCGTTACGCCACACAGTTACAGGGCAAGAATGCAAGTGTGGGTTTGCTGGTTCAGAACGTCACCGACAAAACCTACTTCAATGAAGGCTCATTTCGCAACATTTACTTTGGCAGCAAACGAGCGCTCAGCTTGACTGCCAGCCTGGAGTTTTGATGTTGTAAACCACATCTCCCTTTGCCCGTTATAAACAGATCGCCCGAATTCACTCAGAACCTATTTCAAACGGGCATTCAAGGAGATTGCGATGCGAAAAGGAAAAACATTTATCCAGAGCACCTTGGCGGCCACTTGTGCCGCCTTGTTTGTGGTCGCCTGTGGTGGCGGCGGCGATAATCCTGCCGCTACGGGTACTTTGCGTACAGCAATGACTGATGCGCCTTCTTGTGGCTATGACAATGTATTTGTAACTGTTGACAGAATTCGGGTCAACAACAGCGCCACGGCCAGCCCCGACGGTGGCGGTTGGTCAGAGATTGTGTTGGACCAGCCACGCCAGATTGATTTACTTGATTTGCAGAACGGCGTGATTGAAGAACTGGGTGAAATCACCTTGCCGGTCGGGCGAATTCAGCAGGTGCGTTTGGTATTGGTGGACAATGCCACGGCCGACCCTACAGACATTGACTTTGATCCGGATGCCGACCCTACACGTGCACCCAACCACGTGGTGTTTAGTGCGGGTGGCTTCGAAGACTTGAAAACTCCCAGTGGTCAACAAAGCGGCGTGAAAATCAATGTGGGTATTGATGTGGCAGAAGGGCAGGTGGCTGATCTTTTGATTGACTTTGATGCTTGCAAGTCAGTGGTTGAGGCCGGAAGTTCCGGCAATTATTTGCTCAAACCTGTGCTGACTGCAATTCCGCGTTTGTCGTCTGGCGTGCGTGGCAGTGTGGCCGATGCACTGGTGCCTGAGGGCGTCAGCATTTCTTTGCAGCAGGGTGGCGAAGTTGTTCGCGCTACAGCGCCAATTGAATCGACCGATCTTGCTGACAATGGAGAATTCATTTTGTCCCAAGTGCCGCCTGGCACTTACGACTTGGTGTTCACCGCGCCTGGTTTTATCACCAAGGTGGTGACTGATGTGGTGGTGCCAGAAGGCCAGCTCGTGGATTTGGATTTTGATTCGGTTACCGCGGGTGATCAAAATGAAATTGTGCTGCTTCCAGCCACTGTAGAAGGTGATGCTGTGGGAACCGTGACCAACACGGACGAAGTAAAACCCGCCACTTTTGTTGAAATCACGCAAACCTTGACTGAGGGTGCTACGGTGTTGATCAATTCAGCCCAGTTGTCATTCGAAACATTTGATTCTGGCGGTGTGATGACTGGCGTGGGTGACACTGCGGGGTATTCATTCACTTTGCCGGTGGATGCGCCTCAAGTGGCCCCTTACACAGCCACTGGTGCGTTCAACTTCAGTGCCGACAGCGGTGTGGGGGGCGAATACACAGTGATGGCGATTGCAGAACCAGTGGACTTGACACCGGTGGTACAGATGGCTGCTGCCAACTTTGATCCGAACTTCATGGGCACAGGCAATCAGGTGATTTCCAACAATTTTGATTTCTCCAGCAGCCCTGCACCCTAAGCATTATTTTTGATGTTGAACCAAACCCGCCCAAAGCAAATTAAACATGGTGTTCACCACTGTGGCTTTGGGCAAAGCGGGTTGGGTTAACCACCATTTGGCCAGTTGCTCGCCCGCGCCAGACAAAGCGTGGGCGGTGGCCACAATTTCTTCTTCTGACACAACACCTTTCAAATCGCCCAGTAGAAGGGCAATGCGGTTTACCGTGTCAAAACGCAATTGGCTTGCGGCTTGCGCCGCCGGACCGGCCACTGCGGCACCACTGTCGTAGAGAAATCGAAATGCGTCCCGCTCGAATTCGACAAATGAAAAATAACCCTCAATACCGCCGCGCAAGCGACCCTGAAGGCCTTCACCTGTATGGGCGCGCTTAATAATGTAACTGTTCAGCACTTCTCGTGCTTTTTTCAGGCAAGCCAGGTAAACGCCGTCTTTGTTGCCAAACAGTTTGTACACCACAGGGCGGGTCACGCCAGCCGCCTTGGCAATGTCTTCCATGGCTGTGCCTTGGTAACCCCTTTCCACAAACATGCGCTGCGCCACTTCCAGCAGTTGGCGCTCCCTGTCCTCAGGTTTCATGCGGGTTTGCACTTTTTTTAGCATATTGAACTCATTGAATTTGCAATGGAAAAACTACACTAGACGTATTACAGCTTCATAAACTAATCTCTAGTTACAGTAATGTAACTTAAGGGTCGAACACAAGACCCCACGCACAAAGAGAGAGACATGAGGACAACAATCTGGGGTGGAGCCATTGTATTGGCTTGGGCTTTGCTATTGGGCGGGTGTACGGGCGATTCAGGTTCGCCGCAGGCTGACAGCCCCACCGTTACCAATCCCAATGAGGAGGAACCCGACACACCGGTGGATCCGGAAGATCCAGACGACACTGGTGGTGAGGAGGGCGCTGAGGGTGGCAGTGGTGAGCCTCCTTTGTTCCCCAAAGACCCTGTGGTTCGAACCGAACCCGCAGGCACTGGCGCTGCGCCAGCAGGTGCCGAGCGCTGCGATCCGCTGGACCCGGCCTACTGTCTGTTCCCATTTCCGAACAATTACTTCACAACGGCAGACACGCAAACCGACACCAAGATGCGCGTGAATTTGAATGTGTTGGCCATGCCTAAAAACATTGCGGGCAAACCGATTGATCCCACTGACTGGAATCGCAACGACGGGTTTTCTCCCGGTCAACCCATTCTGACTCGTGTACCCGGACTCGATTTGCAAAAAACGGGTGCAGTGCCCATTACCAATATGGAAGCGAGTTTGCAGCGCAATCAGCCCATTGTGTTGATTGATACCCTGACTTTGAAGAAGCAACTGATTTGGGCTGAGCTGGATGCCAACATTACGCAGGGACGCTTGGGTTTGCCAAACGCGGAGCCTGGCCCTGCGTTGGTCATTCGGGTGGCCAAAAATCTGGAACCTGGGCGACGTTACATCGTGGCCATGCGCAATCTGAAAAACAGCGCTGGCGACACCCTACAGCCCAACCCGGTATTCAAGGCCTACCGGGATGGCACGCCACTGGCGAACGCTGCACAAAATGTGCGCAAGCCACTGATGGAAAATATTTTCAGCGTGCTGAACCTGGCGGGTGTTGAACGTGAAAACCTTTACCTTGCCTGGGACTTCACTGTGGCGTCGGGTAGAAACCTGACTGAACGTCTGATTCATGCGCGTGATGTGTCCATCGAAGCGACAGCCTCGCAATCGCCCAACTTCACGATTGACGCCGTGATTGAAAATCCGGAGAACGGATCGGCCAGTGAAATTACCGCAAGACGAATTCGGGGTCACATTGATGTGCCGTGTTTTCTCACCAGTCCAAATTGTTTGTCGGGTGGCACTTACAACTATCCGCTGGTGCCCACCGGCAGCCCGGCCACAGCCCTGCCGCAGCGAAATCCCCTGACGCCGAATGCCAGCGTGCCGTTCATTTGCTCGATTGCACGCAAAAACCTGGACACGGGTGAACCTGCGCGTGCGTCTTTGTATGGTCATGGTTTGCTGGGCTCGCGCGATGAAGGCAACACCTACGATTTGAATGTACGCGTGATGGCCGAGCGCCACAATTTCCTGTTCTGCATGGTGGATTGGGCCGGCTTGGCCACAGGCAATCAGCCCGACGATCCCAACGACGATCGCAAATACGACCCATTTTGGGACGGTGCTGGCGGCGACCTAGCAAGCACCGTGCTGATGTTGACCGATTTCAGTGGCTTTAATCGCCTTACCGATCGCTTGCAGCAGGGCTTCTTGAATTTCACCATGCTGGGTCGCGCGATGGTTTCTGAAAATGGATTTTGTACCCACCCTGCATTTCAGAAAGAGGGCAAATGCCTGATTGACCGCAGCGAATTGTTTTACGACGGCAATTCGCAAGGCGGCATCAATGGTGGGCCGGTTACCGCCATTTCGCCCGACATTCAGGCCGCTACGCTGGGCGTGCCCGGCATGGCTTACTCCACCTTGTTGCAGCGTTCGGTTGACTTCGCACCGTATGCCCCCGCATTTTACGAGTCTTATCCAGCCTCGCTGGACCAACAGTTCATTCTCTCCCTGATTCAAATGCTGTGGGATCGTGGCGAGAACAACGGCTATGCCTGGAGTTTGGCACCAGGTCGCGAATTACCGGGCACACGAACCAACAAACGCGTGTTGTTGATCCCCGCGTTTGCTGATCACCAGGTGTACATGAACACCGCGGAAATCATGGCGCGAACCATAGAAGCACCCTTGCAATGCCCTGCGGTGGTGGGTGGTCCTTCCGCCCAACGCGGGCGTGCGGTGCTCAAGCAGGCACACCCAGCGGTGCGCGCTGAGCAGGAGCAGTTTCCGACTGTGTCTTTTGGGCGCAGACACCCGGATGACCATCCGTATTTTGGTTTGCCGTGCATCAAAAAATATCCGCATGCAGGCAATGCACTCACCGTGTGGGACAGCGGCCCCATGACCAATGCCGATGGTTCTGCCAACCCCAACGGCAGTGCGCCCCCACCGCTGGACAACCGACCCATGACCACCGGTTATGGTGCCGACCCGCATGGCCACCCCCGCAATGAAGAAAAAAACATGGACATGAAAGCCGCATTTTTGAGGAAACAGGGTGCGTTGATTGACGTGTGCAATGGTTTGCCTTGCACATCACGGGGCTTCAACCCCGCATTGAAATAAGGAGTATTTGTCAATGAAAACACTTCAATGGCATGTGGTTTTTCTGTGCCTGTTGCTGTCAGCTTGTTTGAACTCGGACAACAGTTCACTAACTGCATCGCGAACCGACACCAATGAAAACGGCCCACCCGTCATTGTAGATCCTCCCCCTGGAAACGGTGGTGGCAATGGCGGTGGCAACGGTGGCGGTAATCCGAACTTGCTTGATACCTCTCAATTTCGTGCAGCTTCGGCCAAACGAAACATTGACCCGACTCCCGCACAAATTCAGGGTGTGGTCACCAGCAGCACGCCGGTGGTTGGCAAGCTGCAACAATTCAATCTGGGCGGGTATGGCGGGTTTGCATTTAACGGCCCTGAAGATGTGGTGAACTTCGATATCGGTGGACCACCCGCCAACGGAATTGGCGATGGCACTTTTGTTCGCGTGTTTGTTCTGGAGAGTCAAGCAGAGCCGATGAATCGCTTGGTGTTTGTCACCATCGATGCGATAGGTGCGGGCAATGTGATTCAAAACAAACTGAAAGCCGCCGTGGCTCAGGCTGCCAATGTGCCACCCAACAACGTGTTGTTTGCACAAACCCATTCGCATTCTGCGGCCGACTTGCAAGGCCTTTGGGGTGGCGTGCCTGCCAGCTGGTTGAATTGTGAGCAGGCGGATCCGGCACAAGCTTGTGACCCGGCATTGAAAGGTGGCTTGTACCAATTGGCTGCCCAAGCCGCTGCTGAAGCCGTGGCCAAGCTTGAGCCAGCGTACCTGGATTTTGCCCAGGCTGTGCTGGAAGGCGAAGCGCGCCTGAACAATTTTCGTCGCTGCGACCCGGACGACTCTCGCATGCCTGACCCCACCTTGACGTTGTTGCAGGCCCGCACCGCGCGTGGTGTGGTGTTGGGCTCGGTGTTGAACTATTCGGCACATCCCACTGTGCTGGGTTCCAGTAACCGTTTGGTGCACACTGACTGGGTGGGTGGTGCGCTGCGGCTGCTTGAGCGAAATTTCGATTCCACCGTGCTGTTTTACAACGGTGCAATTGCAGATTCTTCACCACGTGCACCTGCCGCGGAAGACCCCTATGAGAAAGCCAATGCCATGGGCGTGGCAGTGGCCCAAGCTGCCATGAATGTTTTAAGCCAGCGCAAGAAAGTGGAGGGGGGTTTGCAGGTTGCCCACGCCAATGCATTTTTGCCTGTGACCAACCCTTTGTTTGTTGGGGCGGGTGGTTTGCGCAGCTTCAATGGTTATTACAATTTCACCCCCTTGGGCGAAGAACTTGCAGCCAATATTCCCGGCTATGACAACCTTCCGCAGGTGGCTTTGTATGCGGAAACGCCGGTCAGCCGAATTCAATTGGGGCAGGGCGAGGGCAGGGCGCTGGAGTTGGTGACCATACCTGGCGAGGGCTCCAAAGGCATGGCCGACACCATTCGCGCACGAAGCGAAAACCCCATGATGTTGCTGGGCCTGACCCACAACTCACTGGGCTATATTCTGACGGAAGATGAATTTGGCAATGGTTTGTTTGAATGCCAGTCTTTTTACGAAGAAACCGTGTCGCTGGGGCCTTTTACAACCCCAGCGTTGAATTTGCAGGCTTACGATCCGCTGTTTGCGCAGTAAGCCTTGTCAAGGTTTAGAACTTGGACTTGGCCTTGTCAAAGGCTTCTTTGATGTTGTCCCAGGCGCTGTTGGCACCTTCTTTCAAGCTCTCGAAAGCCTCAGCGCTGGCGCCCTTGAGTTCTTCAAGTTTCGAACGACCTTGCGCCAGCTTGGCTTCAAGCGCCTCGATGGATTCGTTCAACTCTTTTTTGGCGTCGGCTGACTTGCCGTCGGCTTTGGCCTTCAGTTTGTCCAGGTCTGCTTTCCACTCGTCCAGTTGGGCGTTCAGTTTGGCCTTGTAATGTTCGAGGTCTGCCATGGTGTGTACTCCTTCATGTTGTAAACCGGAAGTATCAGGGTAACAACACTTTGTGACTTGAAGTGGACTGATTGCCCGAGTGCTTCCTCTAAACCCGGCAGCAATCCCCTGAAAATGCTTATGATGTCGCTATCTGCAATTCGCGCATTGTTCTTGCCGGGCAGTTTTTGGCGGTCCTCACCATGTCTTTGTTTGAAACCACAGAAGTTCTGGTTTTTTTCAACGTGCTCTTGCAGCAGTTAGGCGCCCCTGTGCCAGCAGTACCTACCATGATTTTGTCGGCCAGTTTGTCGGGTCAGTGGTCAGGTATTTTCGTGCTGGCGGTGGTTGCCACCTCGGCTTCGTTGATCGCCGATTGGGCTTGGTACATCGCCGGGCGATTTTATGGCTACCGGGTGTTGGCGGTGTTGTGCAAACTGTCCATCAATCCAGAATCGTGTGTCAGCCAAACCGAATCCCGCTTTCGCGTGTGGGGCCCATGGTCGCTGGTGGTGGCCAAGTTCATTCCCGGGTTTTCTACTGTGGCACCGCCTATTGCAGGCGCTGTGAAAATGTCCATTCTCAGCTTCACCATTGCGTCGGCAGCAGGTGCGTTTTTGTGGGCCATGGCAGCTTTGCTGGCAGGCTGGTTGTTTAAAGACCAGGTCAACGCAATTTATGCAGCGCTGCAAGACAACCTGTTTGTTGTGGGTATTGTGGCTGCGCTGATTTGCGCGTTCTGGTTGATGTGGAAACTGGCACGTCGCGATGCATTCCAGGCGCGTCTGAAGCTTCCCAAAGTGCCCGCTGCCGAGGTATTCGCCCTGGTCAAGGCCGGGCAGTCTAACCTGCGGCTGATCGACCTTCGCCCTGCCATTGTGCAAGAAGCCGAGCCATTGGCCGGTTGGTTGCCTGCCAATGCAGAAAGTGCCCTGGCCGCAGCCCGCGCCTGGCCGAAAACTGACTTGATCGTGACCATGTGTGCTTGTCCTGATGATGTCAGTGCAGCCCATGTGGCTGGCCTTTTGCGCAAGCAAGGTTACAGGCAGGCCAAAGCCATGGATGGTGGTTACGAGGCCTGGTTGGCCAGTAAACAACCGAATTAGCGCCAGTGCGCCACTGGCGCAACAATCGTCCTCGAATTCAATTCAAATTCCTGTAACCTTTGTGGCTTGTTTGGCGTAGTAAGCGTTGACACTTTTGTTTTATTTCAACTATCCAATTTCATTACGGAACCTGACCATGCGTTTGTTGACCAAAGCCCTGATCGGCGCTTTCAGCTTTGCCCTTGTTTCCACTCCTGTTGTTGCCCAAGAGGTGATTCAGTTTGGTGTGGGCTTGTACCAGCCCGACAAAGACAAAAACGACGCCACCTACACCCCTTTGGCGCAGTACCTTGAAAAGAAACTGGGCAAGCCCGTGAAGCTGCGCACAGTGAGCAGCTGGGAAGGTTTGGCAAAATCGCTGGCCAATGGCGAAACCGACATTGCCCTGATGGGCCCATGGGGCTATGTGTTGGCCAACAACGAAGCAAAAGCGCAAGCTGTTGCCACCATTGAGTACGAAGGCAAACCAGAATATTTCGGAATCATGGTAACCAACCCGAAAAGCGGCATCAAAAGCATGGCCGATTTGAAAGGCAAAACCTTTGCGTTTGGCGACAAGGGTTCAACATCCGGTTATCTCATTCCCTTCCATTATTTTCAGAAGCAGGGCATTAACCCCGACACCTATTTTTCCAAGGTAATCAACACCAGCCACCAGGCCATTCAAACCCAGGTAACCCAGGGCGCGATTGATGCGGGTGCAGATTACAACCGCAACCGCGACGCCATGATTGCCGATGGTTTGATCAAGGCTGAAGATTCAAAAATTATCTGGACGTCCGACCCCTTACCCAATGATGCATTTGCGGTCAGTGCCAAGCTGTTTGAAGACAAGGCTTTTGTGGCCAAGTTACAAGAGGCTTTGTTGGGCATTGGTGCTGAACTGAAAAACCAGCCCAATTTGCTGCCGCCACGCTACACCGGTTTTGCGAAAAAAGACAACAGCTACTACAAACCCATTCGTGATGCAGGCCTGGCCACTGGCCGCTTGCAGCCCAAATAAGGGGGTTGTTTAACCACCATGAATTGGATGCAGTTCAAGTTGCGCCTCAAAGGCCGGCTCGGGTTTTTCGGGCTGGTCTTTTTGTATGCGCTCATTGTGTTTGGCTGCGTGTACAGCCTGGCCACAGCTGGCGATTTGTCCATGGGCCGCAACCCTGTGGCCAACTTCATCAAAACCGCCACGGAATTTGCACGGCCCAGTTTTCTCGATGTGTGGTTTGGCGATCCAGCTTACGAGTACAAAAGCGACGATGGCACGGTGCTGCGCACCGAGAACCGGCAAGAAGTTGAACACCAGTGGTTGGTGCAATTGGGGTTTGCCACCTGGACCACGTTTAAAATCGCAACCCTGGGTTCCCTGCTGGGTGCCATTCTGGCTTTGCCTTTCGGTGTGCTCAGCGCAAAAAACATCAAGGCCCCGCGAGTGCTCACCGCGTTCTCGCGTTTGGTGCTGGACACCTCACGTTCCATTCATACCTTGGTGTTTGGTTTGGTGTTGGTGGGCATTGTGGGTCTTGGCCCCACAGCGGGTATTCTGGCGATTGCATTTCACAGTCTGGGTACCTACGGCAAGCTGTTTGCAGAGTCGATAGAGACACTGGACATGGCCTCGATTGAGGCTGTGAAAGGGGTGGGTGCAAGCCCTTCGCAAACCTTCTTCTGGTCAGTGTGGCCCAATGTGTTGCCACAGTGGGTGAGCAGCCATTTGTACCTGTGGGAATACAATATTCGCGATTCAACCATTCTAGGCATCATTGGTGCGGGGGGGTTGGGCCTGCTGATTTCAGAGGCGGTTGCCTTGTTTCAATGGGGTCGCTTGTCGAGTATTTTGATTGTGGTGGTGTTGATGGTGACTGCATTTGATGCCATCAGTCGCAGAATTCGGACGGCCCTCCTATGAGCACCAACATCATCGACATTCAAAATCTGGAAATGGTGATCGCTGGGCGACGCATTTTGAAAGTGGACTCGCTTCACATTGCCCGTGGCGAGAAGGTGGCCATTCTTGGGCGCAACGGCGCGGGCAAATCAACCCTGTTGCGGTGTTTGAACGGGTTTGTAAAACCCACAGCCGGGCACATTGTGGTCAACCGCCACACCGTGTTTCCGCTTCGTCGTGAGCGCGATTTGCGCCTGGTGCGTGCACAAGTGGGCCAAGTGTTGCAAGGCCTGCATTTGGTTGCGCGCTTAAGCGCCATGGAAAATGTTCTAGTGGGTGGTTTGGCACGCATGCCGCGCTTGCGCAGTTGGGCGCGAATTTTCACGAATGAGGAAACCCAGCGTGCGCAAGCTGCATTGAAAGCAGTGGGCATGGCCCATCTGGCAGAAAAACGCGCGGACAAGCTTTCTGGTGGTGAACGCCAGAAGGTGGCCATTGCCCGCATGTTGATGCAAGAACCCGAGCTGGTGTTGGCCGATGAACCCACAGCGGCGCTTGACCCTACAGCGGCAGATGAAGTGTGTGAACTCTTGGTGAAGGCCACAGAGAATTCCACGCTGATTACCGTGGTTCACAATGTGAGCTTGGTCCCCCTTCTTAGCCAACGGGTCATTGGCCTGAAAGCCGGTGAGGTAGTTCTTGATTGCGCCAGCCACGAATTGACGCAAGCGCAACTTGATCATTTGTATGAGTGAATCATGACTGAGATGGCAGGGCGCAGTTGCCCGATTCGATACCAGTACGGTGCGGCCAAAATTGCACAGGTACCCGCTACACAATGCGATGTGTTGTATGTGGTCGGTGGTTTGTATGGCAATGCTTTTGCACTGAATGCAGTTGAACAACTGGCCTCGAAAGAATCGGGTAACGTTCGCATTTGTTTCAATGGCGACTTCAACTGGTTCAACAAATCGCTTGAAGACTTTGTTCACATTAACCAGCGTGTGTTGAATCACGATTGCATTTTGGGCAATGTGGAAGCTGAACTTGGCGAGCCTTTGGATGTGGCTGATTGCGGCTGTGCCTATCCCGAGAATGTGGATCAAGGTGTGGTGGACCGGTCGAACTTCATTCATACCGAGTTGAAGCGGTGCGCGCAACAACAGCCAGAATTGTTGGACATGTTGTTACAGAAACCTTTCTTTGCACGTTACAGCGTGGGTGAATTGAACGTGGCTGTGGTGCATGGCGATGGCGATTCATTGGCAGGCTGGCGTTTTGATCCTGCTCATTTGAAGCAAACGGACGAAGCGCCATGGCGTGCCGCTTTGTTTGAAAAAGCACAGGTGAATGTATTTGCCAGCAGCCACACTTGCAGTGCCGCGTTTCATCATGAGCCACTGCCCAATGGGCAAACCGGATTGATCAGCAACAACGGTGCGGCAGGAATGCCCAGCGCGCAGATGGACGGGCTCTTCACTCGAATTTCAATGACGTCTTTGAACAACCCCGCTTTGGTATTTCAATCCACACAATTCAATGGTGTGTGGATTGAACAGGTTCGCGTTCAATTTGATCAAGCTGCCTGGCAACAGCACTTTCTCGGCCAGTGGCCTGAAGGCACTGCTGCACATACCTCTTACTTCACACGAATCAGCGAAGGCGTTTGAACGGGGTTCTCAACTAGGCACATGCCACTGATCCATCTGAACGTGGGTCAGCAGCCCCTTCCATCATGCCGTTGGGGTGGCGTACCACCGCGCCGGCATGTCCCATGGTGTCACTGAATGCTTCTGGCAACACCTCCAGTACATGGCCTGCGTCGCGCAGTTGGGCAACCAGTTGTGCATCAAATCGGCTTTCCAGTTTCAAGGTGGTGCTTTGCTCACCCCAAGTGCGACCCAGTAGCCAGCGCGGTGCTGTTACCGCAGTTTGCAAAGGCTGATTGAACAAGGCATACCGGCTGAACACAGCGGCCTGTGTTTGTGGTTGGCCTTCACCGCCCATGGTGCCGTACACCATGCTGCGGCCGTCTTTGAAACGCGCCATGGCCGGGTTCAGGGTGTGGAAGGGTTTGCGGCCCGGCTCAAGCCGGTGCAGCGCGTCTTCTTTCAAGGAAAAACTGATTCCCCGGTTTTGCCACATCACCCCGGTTGAAGGGCATACCACGCCCGAACCGAATTCCCAGAACACGCTTTGAATAAAGCTGGCAGTGCGGCCTTCGCTGTCAATGCAACCCATCCAGATGGTGTCGCCTTGCCAGGGGTCTTGGGGCCAGGGCAGTGCGCGTTGCATATTGATTTTCTTCGCACGCTCAGCCAGCGCTTCGCGGGTCAAAAAATCGCTGGGGTTCACGGTCATGTATGCGGGGTCTGTGCAATACCGGTCGCGCACCAGAAAGGCCTGCTTGGTGCTTTCCACCATGCCATGCAGGTAATCAAACCCATCGGCTTGTTGCACGCCGAGCGTGTCGAACATGCCCAGAATCATCAGTGAGGCCATGCCCTGCGTGGGCGGTGTCATGTTGTAAATTGTGCTGTTGTTCAGCTCGGTTTGCAGCGGCGTAACAAACTGCGCATGGTGATTGTTCAAATCGGCAAGGCCGATGGGGCTGCCCACGCGGGTCAAATCCTCGGCCATGGCTTGTGCCAGTTCACCGCGATAAAAATCGTCCAGCCCCACCTGGCCCATTCGCGCCAACGTGTCACCCAAGGTGCTTTGCTTGAGCACACTGCCTTCAACTGGCACTTGGCCATCCATCAACAAATGTTTGGCAAAGCCGGGAGCGGTTGAAAGCTCATCAAACTTCACGCGGGTTAAACGTTCCTGGCTACTGCTAACCGCCACACCATTGCGTGCATGTACCACCGCATCGCTCAACAAGCGGTTCAATGGCAACTTGCCACCCCATTGCTTGGCAACTTCTTGTGCTTTGATCCAGCCACCCACGGTGCCCGCTGCGGTGAGTGCAGCCAATGGCCCGCGGTTTGGAATGGCATCGAACCCTTGCTCTGTGTAAAAAGCGCGGGTGGCTTTTGCGGCAGCTTTGCCGCAGGCATCGATACCTACCGGTGCCTTGCCGGGTTCGCTGAGCAGCCAGAAACCGTCGCCACCAATCGAGTTCATGTGTGGGTATACCACTGCAATGGCAGCGGCGGCGGCAATCATGGCTTCAGCGGCGTTGCCACCTTCTTTCAATACATCCCGGCCAGCCTGTGCGGCCAAATGGTGGGGCGCAACGAACACGCCACCCAGTGCGCGTTTGGTGTGAATCATTTTCTTTACTCCCTTCTATTGCTTAGTTCAATACGCCGTAAAACATACGAACGGCGGTAATGAACAGGAAAAATGCGAACGCCAGTTTCAGTCGTGCTGCGGTGGTGGCGTTGGCCATACGTGCGCCCACGGGGGCCATCCACATGGTCATGGGCACAATCAGTGCAAAGCCGATCAAATTGATGTAGCCGATGGTCAATGGTGGCGTATTTTCAACGTTCCAGCCATTGAGTAAAAACCCGATTGCGCCAGGAATGCTGATGACCATGCCAATGGCCGCAGCCGTACCCACAGCCCTGTGCATGGGCACGTTGAATGCATTCAGAATCGGCACACTCAGGGTGCCGCCACCAATGCCCATCAAGGTAGAAAAGCCGCCAATGAATGTGCCCATCATTTGTTTAAAGGGGCTGCGTGGCAAACTTTCAGCCACGGGTTTGGCTTTGCTTCGAAATGCCATATTGGCTGCCACCAGCAATGCGATGCTTGCAAATACAATCGACAACACATTGCCCGACACATAGCCACTTGCAAAACTGCCAATGACCACACCAATGAACAAAGGCAACACCAGGCTTTTGAACAAGGGTTCATCCAGATTTCCCTTGGCCTTGTGGCTTTTTGCCGAGATGAACGAGGTGGGAATGATGGTGGCCAGTGAGGTGCCCACAGCCACATGCATTTTCACATTTTCATCCACCCCCAGCAGTGTGAACAGGTGGTATAACACCGGCACAATCACAATGCCGCCCCCCACCCCCAGCAAGCCTGCCAGCAGCCCTGCGATTGCACCTGTGATGGCGAGCGCCACCACCAGCCCTGCCAGCCAAGGCAGGGAGTATCCACTCAATAATTCCATGAAAGCTCCTTGCTTAGCGTGCCTACCAGCCTATGGCTTTGGGTAGCCAGGTTGCAACCGATGGGAACACGAAGATGACTGCCACTGCCAATGCCTGCAACATCACGAAAGGCAATACACCCACATAAATATCCCGTGTGGTAATGCCCGGCGGCGTAACACCTTTCAGAAAGAACAGTGCCCAACCAAAGGGTGGTGTCAGGAACGACATCTGTAAATTCATCGCGATCAGGATTGCCAGCCAAACCATGTCGGTGCCGTAACCGATGAACACCGGCAAAAACATGGGCAAGGCAATGTAGGAAATTTCAATCCACTCCAGGAAGAACCCGAGAATAAATAGCAGGCCCATCAGGAATAACAAAGCGCCAACTTCACCGCCGGGAATCATGTCGAACAATCCGTGCACCATGTCTTCTCCGCCCAAGCCGCGGAAGGCCAGCGCGAAGGGCTGTGCGCACAGCAAGATGAAATACACCATGGCTGAAATGGTCAAGGTGCCGTGCATGGTGTCTTTCAGCAACTGCATATTCATGCGGCCAAAGCCAACAGCGATTAGCAATGCACCCAAGGCGCCCATGGATGCGGCCTCTGTTGGGGCTGCGATACCCGCTACGATGGAACCCAACACGGCGAGCACCAGCAACACAGGCGGACCGACATCACGCAACAGTTTTTTCCGCAGTTCTGCCCGGTTGATTTTCTGGCGTTCTTCCAGTGGCACGGCGGGCACCAGCTTGGGCATGAACATGCCCAACAGAATGAGGTAGGCGCAGTAAATACCAGCCAATACCAAACCGGGAATGAGCGCGGCCGCAAACAAGGTGCCAACCGATTCACCCATGATGTCAGAGAGCAGAATGAGTACCAGGCTGGGCGGAATAATTTGCCCCAAAGTACCTGATGCGCAAATGGTGCCGCAGGCCACACTGGGCGCATAGCCGCGCTTCATCAAGGTGGGCAAGGTGAGCAAACCCACTGTAACCACCGTTGCGCCCACAATGCCAGTGGAGGCGCCCATCAACACACCCACCAACACAATGGCCAAACCCATGCCGCCTTTCAGGCCACCCATGGCGGTGCCGATGGTGTCGAGCATGTCTTCAGCCACCCGGCTTTTTTCCAGCATCACCCCCATGAATGTGAACAGCGGAATGGCCAGGAGAGTGTAGTTACTGACCACACCAAACAGGCGCGCTGGCATCAGGTTAAACAGCATGGGCCCGAAACCAATGTAGCCCGCCACGAAACCTGAAACAGCCAACGCAATGGCCACGGGGATGCCGATGATCATCAGCCCCAAAAAGCCGGCAATCATGCCCAGCACAATCCATTCATTGCCCATCATGAGGCCACCTTCGCGTCTTTAATTTGAATCACAGCCTGCAACAGGTTGGCAATCGCTTGCACCATGAGCAAAGCAAAGCCCAGTGGCAGAAATATTTTCAGCAGGTATCGATACGGCAAGCCACCGGGGTCGGGTGAGCCTTCCAAGATGTCGTATGCCTGCATGACATATGGAATTGATAAATACACAATGACCAATGCAACCAGAAAGGTGAGCACTGCGCTGGCCAGGTCGATCCAGCCCTTGCCCAATGGGCCAAAGCGGTCATACACAAAATCAACCCGTACATCGGCCTTGTGCTTCATGGCGTAAGCCAAACCGAACAGGGCGATGGGAGAGATCAAATGCCACTCCAGTTCTTGCAAGGCAACTGGGCCGATCGAGAACAGGTAACGAAGAATCACGTTGGCAGCTACGAGAACAACGAGGGCAAGCACGCACAAGCGTGCAAGCCCCCCAATGAACTCGACAAATGCCTCGAGTTTGGGGATGGCTTGCTTCATCACAACAACCGCTTATTAAAGATTAAGGAAGGTTTTTTCGCTCAGTGCTGCCCAGGATTCATGCTTCTTCTTGAAGGCCATGAATGAGGTATGCACTTTCTTGGCCAGGGGGTCGGAAGCAGCCACGCTTTCCAGTGTGTCCATGGTGGCTTCTTTCAGTTTGTCTACGATTGGCTTGGGCAGTGCTTGTGCTTTCACACCCTGGTTTTTCACCAGATCCTCGAGCGCCTCGGCATTCACCGATTCCGACCAGGCCAGGCTTTCCATCACGCTGGCTTGCGCCGCCATTTGCACCATCATCTGCAAATCTTTGGGCAACTTGTCCCATGCTTTTTTGTTGATCAGCAGTTCAGTCACATTGGTGGGTTCGTGCCAGCCAGTGGTGTAGTAAAACTTGGCCGCTTTGTGCAAACCCAAACGGCGATCCTGGAAGGGGCCCACAAATTCTGCGGCATCAATTACGCCACGCTCCAGTGCCGGGAAAATTTCGCCACCGGGCAGTAAGCGAACGTTCACGCCCAGTTGGCTGTACACCTTGCCAGCCAGGCCAGGAATGCGCATTTTCAATCCATTGAGGTCTGCCACCGTTTCGACAGGTTTGCGAAACCAGCCTGTCATTTGCACGCCGGTGTTGCCCATGGGCATGGCGGTCAGGCCGAAAGGCGCATACACCTCTTGCCACAATTTCATGCCGTCGCCGTGGTACAGCCAGGCCATCATGCCTTGAGTATTCATGCCAAAGGGTACTGTGGTGAAGTACTGGGCGGCCGGTACTTTGCCCGACCAGAAGTAAGCATTGGCGGCATTCATTTCAACGGTGCCCGCCGACACCGCGTCGAAACCTTCCAGCGCAGGGATCAGTTCTCCGGCTGCGAAGTGTTGAATTTTCAGGCGTCCGCTGGACATGGTTTCCACCTTCTTGCAAAAGTCGGTGGGGCTGCCAGGACCGGCCACATAAAAGGGCGAGCCAGGTGGGTAGGCGTTGGTCATTTTCATGGTGACCTTGCCATTTTGTGCATTTGCAATACCGGGTACAGCCAAGGCTGCACCACCTGCGGCTGCGGTGGCAGCACCTGAAATAAACTTGCGACGATCAATTGAGGTCATGGAACACACTCCTGCTGCTTGGAAAACAAAGGGTTCGCCGATCGCACAAATGGCGATTGGTCATAACCCTTCTTTAGCGAAAGGTGTGCCAGCTTTGAAATATTTTAAGTGTTTGAAATATATGGTTTTACTGCAAATAAGGGTTTACCCTTGGTCTGTTTTTTCAACACCAGAATGAGGCATTGCCTCAGTGCACTTCAATGCCATTTGTATACCTTTTGTTTACTTTTGTTGCCAAATCGAATGCGATTGATACATTGAAAAAATCAATCGGATTCAGATGGATTTGAAAAAGGGCACTTTGATGTCGAATGTATTCACGCACCCAAAATGTGGCACTGCACCACAACAGGGCTGCGAATTTTCACAAACGCGCTCCACCCCGGCGGTGCTTTACGCGCTTCAACAGGTTCTTGCATTCCACCGAAATAATGTCGGGCTGACCAAACAGGTATTTTTGTGCAAAGGCCAAAAAACTCTCTTGCGTGTCGGTCAAGGTGTGGATGTGCAGGCTTTGCAAATCCGACATGATGTAAAGACTCGCCACTTCCGGTTGTGCGGCCAACTCGGTCGCAACCGCTTCAATCACGTGGCTTTTCACCTTCAAATCAACAAAGGTGCTGGTGACCTTACCCAGTTTTTCAGGGTTTACGACTGCTGTGAATTGTTCCACTGTGCCTTCTTCCAGCAATGCTTGCACCCTTGCGCGGGCGTGGGCTCGCGAACAACCCAGCTGCCGGGCAATGTCAGCAAAAGACAAGCGTGAATCTTTGATCAGCAGGCTGAGCAGGGCAGCATCAAGTTCGTTCATGGCAAATTCCGGTGTGGGTTTGCCACGAACGATGCAAAAGCTGTACCCGCTCAGGTTTGGGCGGGATGTGAAAGCAAACTGGAGTAACAGTCAAACTCAATAGCCTTCCATTCAGTTTTGCATGACCCGCCATAGCCCTGCGTGTAGTAAAGCAAGGGAACTTGGGCATTCAACGCAGTGTGGGCATCAACCACACTGTCTCCCACGAAAGCGCTTGCACTGGGCTCAGCCCCCAGTTGCTCCAGTAATTTGAGTAACGGCAGTGGGTGGGGTTTTGAATATGGATAGGTGTCAGCCCCAACTACTGCGTCAAAGTATTGAATCAAATCCAGATGTGTCAGTAATCGTCTGGCCTGTTGTTCCAGCTTGTTGGTGCACACCCCCATGGAAACTCCAGCCCGTTTCAGCATCTCCAGAAAATCCACCACGCCAGAAAACGGCAATGAAGACTCGCAAAGCTGATCGGTGTAAAGCTGTTCATATCGCTTCGACAATTCAGGATGCAGTGTCATGTCAGCGGTCAGCGCCTTGAGCGCGGCACTCGCAGTCGCACCAAGTCCGCCGTGCAGTGAATCGAGAAGGACGGTGGCTTCGACGCCGGGCAAACCGCACTCAGCCAATGCCTTGTTCAGGCTTCCCATCAGGTCGGGCAAGGTGTCGACCAAGGTGCCATCAAGGTCGAAGACAATTGCCTTTCGGCTGTTCATAAAATGCTCATTCATCATAAAGAAAATGTTTGGGCTTGATTGCAGTAGTCTTGGTGGTGGATTAAGCATTGCCCGGGTGTCACGAACGCGACTACGTATTGAGTGGGTTCATCCGCACCGTACACCAGCACAGGGTCTGCTTGATTCAAACTGACCTGGTGATTGGGGCTTTTGCAGCAAGACACCGAGAAACCCTGCCATTGACCCGCCATGGCGCGGTGAAGGTGTCCGGTAAATATATGCAATACGCGCCCTCGGTGGGCTTGCAAGGCGTTCAGCAGGGTTAGGGGATTGCTCAGCTTGCATCGGTCCATGCCCGCAATTCCTGCGTCGAACGGTGGGTGGTGCATGTACAGCAAGGCTGGTACGTGGGGATGAGCCCTGAGTGTACGTTCCAACCACTGGATCCGTTTTTCACACAACTCGCCTTCATCGTGATTGATTTTGTGGGTGTCCAGCAAAATATGGAGCAGGCCATTGCTGGTGAAGCTGCGATGAGCAAATTCATCTTCATAGTCCGCTTTGTCAAATATCTTCTTGAAGGTCTCACGATTGTCGTGATTGCCGATCAGTAATTCGGCAGGCCAATCCAGTCGTTGAAGTCTCCTTTTGAGTGCTTGATAAGAAGACTCATCGCCAAACTGCGTCAGATCCCCAGTGATCACCATCAGGTTTAAGTCGCTGTGGTGTTGTTCGATGTGTTGTAGCGCCAGGTCCAGTTGCCAAAGTGGGTCTTTGCCATACAGGGCTTTTCCTGGGGGCATGATGTGCAGGTCAGACAGTTGAATGATTTTCATCGGCAGGTATTCCGGAATGGGCTTTAGCGTAGAGGCACTGCTCTGTTTGCGCGCAGAAATCCTTGCTTGATCCATCAAACACCAGCTCGCCTGCCCGCATACCGATGATGCGGTCTGCGTATTTTTTTGCCAAGTTCACTTGGTGCAAACTGCACAACACGGCAATGTTGTGTTCTTTCGCAATTCGCTTCAGGTCCTCGAGAACCAGTCTTGCTGACTCGGGGTCGAGGCTTGCCACAGGCTCATCGGCCAACAACACTTTGCTGTGTTGGGTTAGCACACGGGCAATCGCAACACGTTGTTGCTGTCCACCCGACAGGGCGTCCGACCGGATGTAGGCTTTGTCGAGCAAACCAACTTGATCCAGGCTGCTCAGCGCAAGCTGTTTGTCCCGGTGGGAAAACCTGTTCAGTGCAACTCGCCACCAAGGTGTATGGCTTAGCCGGGCCATCAAGACATTGTCCAAAGCCGACAATCGCCCGATCAAATTGTGCTGCTGGAAGATAAGGCCGATGGACTGGCGTAGGGCGCGTAATTGCTTTCTGGAGGCCAGGTCAATTCGCTCGCCGAGCACCCAGGTTTCTCCGTGGTCGGCGCGTTCCAAACCAGTCAGGCACCTGAAAAGTGTGGTTTTTCCAGCACCGCTTGGGCCAAGGAGCGTGACAAATTCACCTGCCTTGACTTCAAACGACACCCCCTTTAATGCCTGCGCGGCCCCAAAACTCTTGCGAACATCAATCAATTGAAAACCGTTTTTACTCACACCAATCTCCTTCGCAACATCGCACTCAAGTGATCGATGATGGTAACCATGATGAGCACGGCCACAGTCAGTGTGAACAATCTCTGAAAATCCAGCAGATCAATGGCTGCCTTGATTTCAATTCCGATACCGCCCGCACCGACGATACCCAGTACGGTGGACGTTCGCACATTCGCTTCCCACACATACAGCGACACCGAACTCAAATTGGGCAACACGGCTGGGAAGACAGCATGGAACATGATCTTGCCTGAACCTGCACCGGTCATATTCGCCGCCTCAAGAGGCTGTTTGGGCAGGGTTTCGATGGCTTCACTGTTCAGCTTTGCAATCACGCCCAGCGAATGAATGATCATGCCCAACACGCCCGCAAATGGACCCAGGCCGACGGCAGCTACGAACAGAATGGCAAACACCACTGTGTCGATTCCTCGGCAGGCATTGCATAGCCAGCGCACTGGCCACGCAAATTTACCCATGGGGCTGATGTTGTTCGAAATCAGCACTGAAAGAGGTGCTGCAAGCAATGCGGCGACCAGTGTTCCCACAGTGGCAATGGCCACTGTTTCAAATGCACGGTAGGCGATTACGTCCAGTTCTTGGGCATACGGTGGCCAGGCAGTGGCCATCCAGCCCAGCATGCGCGGTATTCCATCCACCAATGCAGCTGGGCGTACTTCGGACACCACAACACAAATGCCTACGAACACTACAATCGCTAACAGCGTGAAGATTTTTAGCCAGAGCGCTCTGGAAGCCCAGTCAAGACCAGGCTCCAGATAAACACCCGTGGCCAATCGAACCGGGGGTACTTTGCTGCTCATTCCTCAGGCCTTCAGCACGCCCAGATCGGTGCCCATGGTTTCCAGTTTTGCATAAGGCGCATGGTCAGTGCTGATGAAGCCGCTGTAGGGCCAGGGCAGCATTTTCTGCGCAACGTCGGCGGGCAGGCCCGCCAGCGCAGCTTGTAGCCGTTTGGCCATCTCAGGGTCAAATCCGCTGCGAATGACTACTGGTTCATTGGGCAAAGGTTGAGATTCCCACACCACCCGGTTGGAGGTTTCCGTGATCTGGCCATTCCTGATCATGGTGTTCCTGTGCGTGTCCCAGCCGGTCGCCAAATCCACCTGGCCATTCACCGTTGCCATTTGAGCCGCGGCCGCAGATGCGCCTTCAGCATACTTTCCGAAGTAATTTTTTGGATCAATGCCCTTGCTTTTCAGAAAGTGGGTGGGCACCAGCCAACCCGATGTAGAACCCACATCCAGCATTTGCATGGACAAGCCCTTTGCGTCTTCCGGAAAGCGCGTAATTTTAAGATCGGGTCGGGCAACCACGATGGCCTTGTAGTAATCGCGACCCTGGATGGTCAACATGCCAATCGCCTGTGCTTCGCCTTTCTTTTTGGCCAATACATAGCCCCAAGGACCCATTTGCGCTACGTCAATTTGTTGGGTGGCCAAAGCAACGGAAATACCGGCCCAGTCATTCGCAACGCGCAATTCAAGGTCGGCACCAATCTGGTCGCAAATCATTTTGTAAACCGGCTCCCAAACCCTTTTGGTGTCAGCCTGTGTAGGTTGTTGAGGGCCAAGACCCACCCGGATCACTGGACGTTTGTTGGCCCTGACGATGGCTGGCGCGCTCAATGCGGCGGCACCCAGTACCAGTCCGGGGATAGTTTTGGTTACAAAGTCTCTGCGGTTGCTCACGATTGCCTCCTGGCTGTTGAATGCACCCTTGCACTGTAGGCGGCTTGCATGACAGGCGAATTAATGAATTCGCAACAAAATCGGCGCAACCTATAGATCATGTCTATGGTTGAAAATCTGCTTCCGGAATTAAAGGCCTTTGATGCCACAGCCCGTTTTGGGGGCATGTCGGCGGCCGCGCGCGCTTTGGGTTTGCGCCAACCCACCATTTCAGCGCACATTGCCCGATTGGAAAAACACTATGGCGTGGAGTTGTTTCATCGGCGGGGACGACAGGTTCAGTTGACCGACTTTGGGCGAAACCTGCGCGAAATCACGAACCGGATATTCAGGGCTGAAGAAGATGCACGCTCCTTGTTGTTGGCAGCGCAAAGCCAGTTTCAGGGACGACTTTCCTTGTGTGCTGTAGGGCCATACAACGTGGTCCCCATGATTTCACGCTTTCGGGAGAACAACCCGTATGTCGAGGTGTCTGTGAGCATGGGCGATTCCAGCGATGTAGTGGAGCGCATTCTGGATTTCAGGGGAGACCTGGGAGTACTTGTTCACCGTGTGGATGATCCCAGAATACATTGCGTCCCCTTTCGCAAGCAGCCTCTGTTGGTATTTGCCCACCGCACTCATCCTTTGGCACAACTCAGCTCAGTTTTTTTGCGCGATCTTGCTTCCTACAATTTTGTGGTTCGGGAATCGGGCTCCACAACTCAGAGAGTGTTCAATTCTTTCTTGAACAATGCGGGAGTAAAAATAAAAAGTAGTGTGGAAATGGGAAGCCGCGAGGCGGTGCGCGAAGCGGTTGCGGCGGGCCTTGGCTTGGGAGTTGTGTCAGAAACTGCCTATGTAGAAGACCCACGGCTGGTTCGTTTGAAAGTTCAGGAGCCTCTGCCCAGCACGTATTCACATGTCATTTGTTTGCGGGAACGTAGCGCGGTGCCTTTGGTAGCCGGGTTTCTTGGGGTGGTTTTTGAATTGAGGGCAGAGGCCGGATAGCCTCTGGTTTTCTATAACCCCCCCATTTGAGTTTTCATTTACCTCAGAAGCAAAGCTGGCACCTTGGTGGCGCGCAACATGTCTTCAGTTTTGCTACCTAAGAAAAGTTTGCGCAATGGCGAGTGTGTGTAGGCACCCATCACCAACATGTCGGCTTGGTGAATTTCAAGCCCTTTCACCATTTGTGTCACCACATCGCCTTGGACATGATTGAACTCGGTAGGAATACCTGAATCGCTCAGTGCTTGTGCGGCTTCTTCCAGCAGTTTGATGCCACTGCTTCTTTTCTCGCCGCACATCAACAATGTGCCTTTCAGCCCCTTGAACAGTCGGCTTTGAAGCACCGTTTCTACGCCGCGCTTGCTCACTGCGCTGCCGTCAAATGCAAACAAAAAGCGCTCGGGTATTTTGAACTGCTCATGAACACCCAGCACTGGTTTGTTCAGTGCGCGAACAGCTGCCTCGAAGGTGCGGCCAATGTCACGGTTCGACGCAACCGATGTTTCACCTCGTCTGCCAATAATTGCAATCCGCGTGTCGTCTTGCAGTTCAAGCAAACAATCCACCAGCGTACCGTGGCGAATGCGGGAATCAGCTTGCGTCACGCCGTCTTCAAGCGCACGTTCTCGCAGACCGTTCAAGAACAATCGTCCCTGGGTTTTCGCCAGCTTGGTTTTTTCGCTTTCACTGCTCAACAGTTTGTTCAGCAAATTTTCCTGTGCGTCAAATCCAATTGCACCGCTGTGGTCTTCGCCAGAACCTTGTTCAAGGTGGCGATCAATCACATGCAAAAATTCAACGGGTGCCTTGATCTGCTTAGATACCCAGCTTGCACAATCGGCCACAGCAAGCGAGTACTGTGAGCGGTCAACGCAGGCAACAATTTTACGTTCGTCCATGCTCATGCTCATGCTCATGCTCATGCTCCTTAGTGTTGGGCCATGCGTTCAAGCGCATCGTCTTTGTCGTGAATGGCGAACTTGTCCACCAGTGTTCGGCTGGCTTCATTCATACCGATCACCTCGACCTCGGTGCCTTCGCGTTTGAACTTGATTACAGCCTTGTCCAATGCACTGACGGCTGTGATGTCCCAGAAATGGGCGCGGCTTACGTCAATGGTTACTTCATCAATTACTTCCTTGTAGTCGAAAGAATTGATGAATGTTTCAGCGGATGCAAAAAACACTTGTCCGGAAATTACATAGGTGCGATTGCGCCCTTCATTCTGTGTGCTTGATTGCACGCGCAGAATACGCCCCACTTTGTTGGCGAAGAAAAAGCCCGACAACAACACACCAACCAGCACGCCTTGTGCCAAATCGTGGGTGCTCACAGTTACTGCCACAGTGGCCAACATCACAATGCTGGAGCTTTTCGGGTGTTCACGCAGGTTGCGAATGGAAGCCCAATTAAAGGTACCAATGGACACCATGATCATGACTGCCACCAGGGCGGCCATGGGAATCATGGCCACGTAGTCGCCAATGAATACCACCATAATCAGCAAAAACACGCCTGCAGCAAGTGCGGACAAGCGACCGCGGCCACCTGATTTCACGTTAATCACCGATTGGCCAATCATGGCGCAACCTGCCATGCCGCCAATGAAACCCGAAGTGATGTTGGCAACACCTTGACCAATACACTCGCGGTTTTTATTGCTGGGTGTATCGGTGAGGTCGTCCACAATTTGTGCGGTCATCATCGATTCCAGCAAACCAACCACTGCCAGGGTGAGCGACACCGGGAACACGATTTGCAATGTTTCCCAGGTCCACGGTACATCAGGTATCAAAAACACGGGCAGTGAATCTGGTAGCTCGCCCATGTCACCCACGGTGCGAACGTCCAGGCCCATGAATACGCTGAACAGGGTTAGCGCCACAATGGCAATCAGTGGCGAGGGTATGGCCTTGGTCACATAAGGCAGCAGGTAAATAATGCCAAGGCCTGCGGCTACCATGGCGTACACATGCCAGGTAACGTTGGTTAATTCAGGCAACTGAGCCATGAAAATAAGAATGGCCAACGCGTTCACAAAACCAGTGATGACAGATCTTGATACGAATCGCATAAGTTTGCCCAGTTGCAGCAGGCCGGCAATAATTTGTAGTACGCCGGTAAGAAGCGTGGCCACCAACAAATACTGCAAGCCGTGGTCCTTCACCAGCATCACCATGACCAAGGCCATGGCTCCGGTCGCTGCGGAAATCATGCCGGGGCGTCCGCCTGTAAAGGCAATTACTGTGGCAATACAGAAGGAAGCATACAAGCCCACTTTGGGGTCAACACCTGCAATGATTGAAAAGGCAATGGCTTCGGGAATAAGTGCCAGTGCAACAACAAGGCCGGCCAAAAGGTCGTTGCGGACATTGGAAAACCAGTCCGTTTGAATTGTTCTAATCATTTTTTTCTATGAATGAATGCGGTCAGCACTTTTCTGCCAAGACTGACGGGTAGCTTGGAAAAAGTTAATGACAGCGAATTGAATGAAATTTGCTCCAGTGGAAAAAGCGCACCGGGCGGGAATAATCACGAATGTGGTAGGGCGGGGTTTTACAAAGGTCAGGCGGGGGTTTGTTTATCAAAATATCCATGTATTGTAACGCGCTGCACCGAGCAGGTCAAACCATGTGCGGTGGCCAAAACTGACCAAAAATTCATCAATTTTCTAAATATGTTCTAATAGGGAGGTTCAAAAAATAAACGAATGGAGCAGTCACCATGTCGACAGAAATAGAAAATGCCGAGTATGAACACACCGAACACAAGTTGAGCTTGCGCAATTTACAGGCCTCTGATTACCCCGATATCAAGCGAATTATGGAGGTGGTTTACCACAGCGCTGGCGGTGCTTTGCCAGAAGCCAAATTCCGTTCAATCTTAAAAACATTTCCGGAAGGGCAAATTTGCATTGAAGACGATGGCAAGGTGATTGCCGCCGCCTTTGCGGTGGTGGTCGACTATGACAAGTTTGGCGACAAGCACACCTACATGGAAATCACCGGCAACATTTACGCCACCACGCATGACCCCAAGGGTGACGTGCTGTATGGCATTGATGTATTCGCCGATCCCGAATACCGCAACATGCGTTTGGGTCGCCGCCTGTACGAAGCGCGCAAGGAATTGTGCCAAAACCTCAACCTTCGCGCCATCATGGCGGGCGGGCGAATTCCCGGCTACAAAGACCACATGAAAGACATGTCGCCGCAGCAGTACATTGCCGCAGTGAAACGCAAAGACATTTACGATCCCATTCTTACTTTTCAGCTCAGCAACGATTTTGAGGTGAAGCAAGTGCTAAAAGGCTACTTGCCGGAAGACAAGGAATCGCAAGGCTATGCCACCTTGCTGGAGTGGTTCAATATTTATTATGAACCCGAAAAACCCATGCTGTTTGGCGCGCCCAAAACCACTGCACGCCTGGGTTGCGTGCAGTGGCAAATGCGCGAATTCCACAGCGTGGAAGACGTGGTAAAACAGGCCGAGTACTTCATCAATGCGCTTTCAGATTACCGCTGTGATGTCGCCTTGTTCCCCGAATTTTTCAACGCACCCCTGATGGGCCTGGCGGGCAACGGCAATTCCTTGGAGGCGATTCGTCACCTGGCCACTTACACCGATCAAATTCGCGACGAGATGAGTCGCATGGCGGTGAGCTACAACATCAATGTGGTGGCCGGTTCCATGCCCGTGATGGAAGATGGTGCACTGTACAACGTGGCCTATTTGTGCCGCCGCGATGGCACGGTTGAGGCGCAGTACAAAATTCACCCCACACCGCATGAAAAACGTGAATGGATGATGGAGGGGGGCAGCAAGCTGAGTGTGTTTGACACCGACTTTGGCAAGATCGGAATCCTGATTTGTTACGACTCCGAGTTTCCCGAGTTGTCGCGCGTGCTGGCCGACAAAGACATGCAAATTTTGTTGGTGCCTTTCTGGACAGATACCAAAAACGGATACCTGCGCGTGCGCCGTTGTGCCCAGGCCCGCGCCATTGAAAATGAGTGCTATGTGGCCATTTCAGGCAGTTTTGGTAACTTGCCCAAGGTGGACAATGTCGACATTCAGTACGGGCAAACTGCGGTGTTCTCTCCCTCCGATTTCGCATTTCCACACGACGCCATCATGGCAGAGACCACACCCAACACCGAGATGACCCTGATTGTGGATGTGGACCTGGACAAGCTTCAAACTTTGAAAAACGAAGGTTCGGTTCGCAATTACCTCGATCGCCGCCGCGATTTGTACAAAGTGGTGTGGCTAGGCGACGAGTGAGGCGTCAAACAAGGCACCCAACTTTGCAATGGCCACTGCGGTGTCGTCTGTCACCGGGTGGCCACAATTCAGGCGGATGCAGTTTTTGTACAGGCCGCTGGCAGAGAATACGCTGCCCGGCATGTAGGCCACTTTTCGGGCAATGGCCTTGTTGAACAGGGCTGCGGTATCGATGTCTCCCGGCAATTCAACCCACAACACGAAACCACCTTTGGGTTCTGAAATTCGGGTGCCCTGCGGAAAATGTTTCAGCACCAAACTGCCCATGGCTCGCACCTGCGTTTCAAACTGTTGGCGCAAGGTACGCAAGTGCCGCTCAAACGATCCTTTCTCCAGATAATGCGCAACAGCCACCTGCGTGATCGGGTTGGTGGAACCACTTAAAATCCGCTTTTTCGACAACACCTGTGCGGCGTACTTGCCGCCTGCCACATAGCCAATTCGCAGCGATGGGCTCAGTGATTTCGAAAATGAACCACACATAAGTACCCGGTCGCTTTGCTTGCCGGCTTTCAATGGCCGTGGTCGAAAACGCTCGAAGTACAGGTCGGCATACACATTGTCTTCCACAATCGGGAAGTCATATTTCTCGGCCAACTCCAGCAGTTTTTTTCGGTTGGCATCGGGCATTACAGAACCCATGGGGTTGCTGGCGGTGGGGCACACAATACAAGCCGCGATTCGGGTTTGCTTCACTGCAATTTCCAGTGCTTCAAGCGACATGCCATTTTCCGGACTGCTCGGAATTTCCAGTGCGCGCAAGCCCAGTGATTCAATCATTTGCAGCAGCAAGTAGTAACCGGGTGATTCAACCGCAACAATGTCGTTGTGTTTGGCCACGCTTTGAAGGGCCAGGCTTAGCGCTTCAGTACACCCATCGGTGATCACCAATTCATCGCGTTTCAATTTCATGCCCATCAACTCAAACCGCTGTTGCAGTTGCTGCACCAGTTCAGGCTGGTTCGGCTCTACGTGGCTACCCAGGGTAAGCAGGTCAGGGCGGGTGCGGTTCACTGTGGCGTAGCTTCTACGCAGGGTGGCAATCGGCAACAGTTCGTGGGCGGGAAACGCAACGCCCAATGGTGCCACACCCTCGCGGGTTGAACTTCTAAGCAACATGGCGATTTGATTGGCCACCTCCAGGTTCACTGGCGGTTCCAGCACGATTGAATCAGGCGCCTGGGTACAGGCTGCAGCATTGGGCAGGGTGCGGGCTTGCACGTAATAGCCAGATTTCGCTACAGGTTGCACATAGCCCCTGTCTTCCAGCAAGTTCAATGCTTTTTGTACCGTGTCGATGGAGTAATGCCATTGCTCTGAGAGCTTCCGGATCGACGGCAGTTTGTACCCCGCTGCAAAGTGATTGTTTTCAATCAAGGCCTGCAGGTTCAACGCCAGTGTTTCGTATTTGCAAGAGGAGTTGTCCATGGTTCAAGCCTCGGTTTGCTTTTTCAGTTGCCACACCATGAACATGCCTACCACCATCAATGCAGCCGCCAGGTACAGCGAGCCGCGATAGGTGCCCGTGCGTTCAGCGATCAAACCGGCCAAAGCGGGCGCCGCAATTTGTGACACGCCATAACTCAGTGTCATGCGTGCCATGGCCTTGCTGGGGTTGGCGGGGAATTGCCTGCCTGCAATACTCAAAGTCAAATTCACAATGCCGGCGAACGTACCGCCAAACAGCACAGCGCTGATCATGTTGGCCCAATAGCCGTCGATCAGGGCTGCCATCACAATTGAGATGATTTGCAGCAGGTAAGCCAACACCAAGGCTTCAAAAACGCCTGTGACGCGCGCCACGCGGTCCCACACAAATGAGGAGGGAATCGCAGCCAAACCAACCACCACCCACACCCAAGGGCCCTTGCCTTGCAATTCAGGCAGCGTTTCTGCAATCGCCACAATGAAGGTTGCGCTGATCACATAGCCAAAGCCTGCGCAGAAATATGCGCCCAGCATCAGCCTCATCCACTTGGCGCTGGGTGGTGCCACATCGGCTACCTTGGCCTCTTCACTACCGGCTTTGGCTGGCTTGGGCATCCATATCCAGGCTGGAACGAAGAAAAGAATTCCCACCACACCCAGCACCCACCATTGCTGGTCCCACGCCAGGTGATCCACCATGGCCATCACTGCAAGGCCAGACAACACCAGGCCCATGCCCGCGCCGGCAAAGTGCAGGCCCAGTTCGGTTTTCAGGTTCTGGCGGGCCAGCCAGTTCATGATCAGCCCCGACGCAATCAACATGCCCGCTGTACTTGAAACACCCGAGATAAAACGCAGGAACACCCACAGGTTCACATCGGTGGTCAATCCCATGCCGATGGTGCTGAGCACTGCCACAATCAATCCGAAGCGATACAGCAGGTATTTGTAATTCAGGTTGCTCAGTGTGGAGGCCAGCAAGGCACCGCTGATGTAGCCAATGTAGTTCACCGTGGCCAGCCAGCCACCATCAAAGGCGCTCAAGCCAGCCTGCTCGCGCATGATGGGCAGCAAGGGTGTGTAAGAAAAGCGGGCCAGCCCAACGGTCAGAATTAGGGAGCAAATGCCTGCGGCAATGACTTTCCAACGTTCCAGTTTCATGGGGGTCACCCGCACAGAAGTCAAGTTCCAGAAGCAGTACAGATTTTTATAGGATTGATCTGTACTGCACATTATTTCATTATCCTGAATCTGTACTGAAAATGCAAAAATTCTTAAAGTGAGTGTTCCATTGTTACTCCACGAAAGGAGTTCGTCATGCAGCACTTTCAAGCGATTGCTCTGTTTGCTTTTTTAAGCATCATTACGCCCGGGCCCAATAACCTGATGATCATGACCAGCAGCATGAATTTTGGTGTGCGAAAAAGCCTGCCGCATTTCTTCGGCATTATTGTGGGTTTTCCGCTCATGCTGCTGGCCATGGGTTTGGGCTTGAATGCGGTGTTTGAAAGCCTGCCCTGGTTTCACACTGCGCTGCTGGTGTTCAGCCTGTTGATGATGGTGTATCTGGCTTGGCGAATCGCGAGCTTCTCACCGTCTGCTGATGCCCTGAAGCCCGGCTCAAAACCTCTGGGCTTTTTTAATGCGGTGTTGTTTCAGTGGGTGAATCCCAAAGCCTGGTTCATGGCGACAGCGGCAGTTGCGCTTTTTCCGGCCAGCTCGAACACACCAGTTTTCGACGTGTTGATGGTGGCTGTGATCATGGCCAGCGTGGGTTTGCTGTGTGTGGGATTGTGGCTTGTGTTGGGTGCGCGCTTGCGGGCTTTTATCAACAGCCCGCTGCGCTTGAAGTGGTTCAACGGAACCATGGCTGCCAGCCTGGTGCTGTTTTTCGCGTACAGCACCGTTCAGGCGGTTTAGTTTCAGGGCAAAGACAAACGCCAGATATTCCAGGTGGTGGTGCCAAACTGGCGCGTGAAACTGCCCTTGTTGTAGGGCAGACCATACCGGGCTGCCAAAGCCTGTACTCGGGGTGACATTTCTGCATAGCGGTTGGCAGGAATGTCCGGGAACAGGTGGTGTTCAATCTGGTGACTCAGGTTGCCCGACAGAATATGGAACAACTTGCCACCGGTAATATTGCAGCTGCCCAGCAACTGGCGCACATACCAGGCTGCGCGGGTTTCGCCCTCCACTTCTTCTTTGGTGAAGTGGTGCACACCTGCCGGGAAGTGGCCGCAGAAAATAATCACATTCGACCAAATGTTGCGAATGCCGTTGGCGATCAGGTTGGCCACAATGGTGAAGCCGAAACCAGCCAAGGCAATATTCACTACATCAAACCCAAAAAATACAGTGACCGGTACCGTGACCGCTGCACCAAGAACCGGCCAGCATACGTAGTCTTTCAACAACTGGTGGCGTACTTTCCAGCCGATTCGTTTCAGCATGGGAATAATCTCTTTGAAACTCTTTTTGCCTGCCAGCAGCTTGTCGGCCTCCAGGTCGTGCAGGGCTACGCCCCACTGAAACATCATCATCAACACAAAGTTAATCACCGGGTTGAACAGGTATTTGGCATGCCAGCGTTGGTCGTCGGTAACCCGCAGCACGCCGTAGCCAATGTCGGGGTCTTTGCCGTGCACATTGGTCCAGGTGTGGTGCACCACATTGTGGCTGTGTTTCCACTGGTCAGAAGGGCAAACGTTGTCCCATTCCCAGGTGTTGGATTGAATATTGGGGTCGCGCATCCAGTCGAACTGGGCATGCATGATGTTGTGGCCCAATTCCATATTCTCAATGCTTTTCGACACGCCCAGCATCACCGCGCCCAGCAGAAGCACTGCCCAGAATTGTGGCCAGCCTGTGAAGGTCCAGTCGCTCATGGGCAACAGGAAAAAGCTGAGAAACACCACAATACGCCCGGCCAGCATCAGGCTTCGCTGCCATTTGATGACCGAGAGAATGTAGGCGCGGTCTTTGCTGCCCAGCGAGTCTGCGATTTCATTGCGTATGGCGTCCATTTCGCGACCAAATTCTTCAATGTCGCTGGCGCTCAAATGTTTTGGCATGCCCATGTTGTGTCTCCTGCTTCCCGTGTTACTTACACTTCAATTTCTGCGTCGCCCACCGCGGCACACACGCAAATCTGAATCACTTGTCCTGTTTCATTGATCAGTGCGTTCGTGCGCAAATCGCGCACACAGCCGCTGGCCAGTTTCACATCACAACCGTGGCAAATGCCCATTCGGCAGCCGTGTTCCGGGTTCAAGCCCGAATCTTCGGCCAAGCGAAGCAGGTTGGTTTCACCGTCTGAATTGGCGCTCACATTGCTGTTCAGAAATTTCACCACGCCCGTTTTCACCTCGGTGGGAACGCCTGCCAGTTGGGCGCGGAATCGTTCGGTGTGCACCTGGCGGCTTAGCCCTTCGGATTCGTAAAGTTTCTCGATTGAATCGAGCATGGCTTGCGGCCCACAGGCGTACACGTCGCGTTTTCGCCAGTCGGGGCAAAGTTGCTCGAGCTGCTCTTTGGAAAAGTGGGGGCGTTTGCCGGTAATGTCTTCAGGTTTCTGGCCAGGCTCACGGGTGTGCACCAGGTTCAAGGTGTACAGCTTTTGCCTGTCAGCAATTTCTTTCAGTTCACGCCCAAAAATGACGTCGTAAGTGTGGGGCGCATAGTGAATGTGCACAGTGTTGGGCATGCGCTCTTGCAGCACCAGGCTGCGCAGCATACTCATAATCGGTGTAATGCCGCTGCCCGCAGTAATAAACAGGGGCAGCACAGGCTGTGCATCGGGCAGGTAAAAGTCGCCTTGCGGTACACCAATCGGCACGTAATCGCCCACTTTCAGCTTGCGCACCAGGTGGTGCGACATGCGGCCGTTGTCGATGGCTTTCACCGTAATGGTGAAGCAGCCATCATTGCGTTCCGGCGCTGAGCTGATTGAATAAGTGCGCGTGAAATGCTGCCCGCCAATTGGCACGCCAATGCGCAAGTGCTGGCCTGGGCGGTGGCTTCGCCAGTTCAGGCCAGGGCGCAAGGTGATGGTGCGTGAATCAGAGGTTTCGTCCCAAACTGCTTCAACCCGCGCTTGAAGTGCATGGGTGCTCCACAAGGGGTTGACCAGTTCAATGTAGTGGGAAGTTCGTAGGGGAAATGCAAAGGCGTCGGAGACTTTCGTCACGAGGCCAGCTACACGTTTGATCAATGAGTTGTTCAACTGCGCGGATCCTGCCTCAGACTGCATTGTGTCTCCTCGTTTTTGTATTGTAAAACGAGTGTGCACTGAAACACATTCCAAGTCATTCCGCACTGCACCAGCGGTCAGTGATTTACTGACAGCGCCCAGGGACGGGCGCTGACTTGCATCGGCTTAACGATTCCGACCATAGGCGTCGTGGGAGGAAACCCATTCATCCGCCAGAATGGCGGACAGCAAAGACAAATCTCCTGCCAGTACCGTGGCGCCCACAATTTCCGCCAGTTTACGCGCCTTGCCAGTGCCCTCACAGCCCAGTATTTTCAGGCACTCGGCCTGCGTGGCCAGGCCCGTTCCACCACCCTTGGTGGCGCAGATCACCGAGGGCAATGTGACAGAGAAATACAAATCTCCATCGGCTGTAATGTCCATGAACACCATGCCGGTGTGGCTTTCCACCACATTGGCCTCATCTTGCCCTGTGGCAATAAACAAAGCGGCAATGCCGTTGGCCGAGTGGGGGCCGCTGTAGGCACTGCCTGCCAGTTGTGCGCCTATGGCACTGCGCTGGCGTTGCTTGAAAATGGTTTCAGGAGTGGTGCGTGCCAGCCTTTGCAGCACTTCGCGCTTGATGGTGGCTTCCGCAATTACCCGCTTGCCCCGGCTGTGTAGCAGGTTCATGTGCGAATGTTTTTTGTCCGTTTCAATGGCGCCACTCAGGGCAAAGTAACTAATCGCCTCAGGGCTGTTTTTCAATACCCATTGGCAGGCCGCGTGCGTGGCCTTGCCGCACATGTTTTGCCCGGCTGCATCGCCAGTGGTGTAGTTAAAGCGCGTGTACACCATGCGCGCCACTTGCCAGGTTTGAATGTGTTCCAGCTTGCCAAAGCCGGTGGTTTTTTCTGCTTGGGCTTTGACCATGGCCAGGTTTTCATTGATCCATTGCAAAAACCGTTTGGCTGCACGGGCGTCCTCGAATTCGAACAGCGGGGCGCGTTGCATGAATTCCTCGGCCACCGTCACCTTCACGCCGCCCGATTCGCTCACCATGCGCATACCCCTGCTATAACTGGCCACCAGTGTGCCTTCGGTGGTCGCCAAAGGTACATAAAACCAGCCTTGAGCATGCTCGCCGTGAATCAGCACGGGCCCGGCCACGCCCACCGGCATTTGCACCACACCAATAAAGTTCTCGGTGTTGCTTTTCAAACTTTCAGGGGGCAGGGAATAGGTGCCAGTGTGATGCAAGCTGGCTCCGGTTTGTTGTGTTAAAAATTCACGGCGCGCTTTGGCAGCATCTTCCGAGTAGTTGTCGTCAAATCGTGGAATGGGTGTGCGGGTCATCGGCTGGCTCTTTTTTCTGCTTATTTGCGTTTGGGTTTGTTGCTACGTGTAACTGCGGCAATTGATTCCTCGTAGCCACTCACCAGTTTGCCAATATTCTCCAGCTTGGCCTTCAATACATCCAGTTCCATTTGGGTGCGGTCCAGTTGCATGGTCAGGTGGGCATTGTCCTTCTCCAGCACCACCATGGTTTTGCTCAATTCCCGGTTCTCCTGTTCCAGTTCTTTGTTGGCCTGGTACATTTTCAACAAGTTGGCTTGCAAGCCTTTGACCTTGTCCTGAACACCATCTACTGTTTGCTTGATACCGGTTTCAAACTGATTCACCTGGTCAACCACGGCATTGATCAAATTGCCTGCCGGAAGACTGGACGCCCGTTTTTGAGCGACCGATTTCAGTTTTCGCAGCGCCTTGCTGCCTTTTTCCGCCATACCCATGATTGTCTCCAGTTTGTTGTTTTTTGAATTTGCTCGCCAAGAGTAGCAAGTTTCAGGAATTCGGTGGTGTCGATTCGTTTCAATCCCGAGAAATGCACTGCTCACGATTGCTGTTTAATCATTCGTTTGATATATTTTTAAATCAATCGATTGAATTAATTCTGGACTTCCCCATGCTTCAAGACAAGCAGCAGTCTGCACGGCAAAAGCTGGTGCAGGCTGCACTCATCACCTTCGCCGAAAAGGGCTATGAAGGGGCTTCCACGCGCGAAATTGCCGACAAGGCGGGAGCGAACATCTCCTCCATTCGCTATTACTTTGGTGACAAGGCTGGTCTTTACAGGGCGGCTTACACCGAGCCGCTGTGTGGCACGCCGTTTGAACAGGGCATTCCTGATTTGAACAGCACCGACGTGGACAAAGCCTTAAAGCAATTGTTCCGGGATTTCCTGGAGCCCTTGAAGCACGGTGAAACCTTTCGCCTGGTGATGAAATTGCATTTCCGCGAAATGATTGAACCCACCGGTGCCTGGGAGCATGAAATTGATGCGGAAATCAAGCCGCAGCACATGGCTTTGGTGAACATGTTGACCGCCTATTTTGGTTTGAGTAAACCCGACCTCGACATCCAACGCCTGGCCTTCGCAATGATGGGCATGGCCGTGAATTTTTATGTGGCTCAAGATGTGGTCGATGTAATTTGCCCCAAATTAATGAGCAATGCCAAAGCCATCGATACCCTGAGTGAACGCTTGGCTGGTTATGCCCGCGCCATGCTCGACAGTGAAAGCAAACGACGCAAACAGGATTGCAGCAAATGAAAATTCCAATGGTTTTAAGTCAGTTCCCCGTCGCCATGCTTGCGGCAGTCTTGCTGTTGGGTGCTTGTTCACCCGGCACCGAGCAAGCCGCACCTGGCGCTGCAAGTGAAACGGAAGTTCCCGGCAAGGCCAGCTTGTCGGTTGAACTGGCCGCGGTGGAGGAGAAAACCATTCCTCTGACCCTGTCCGTGAATGGCAGCGTGGCTGCCTGGCAAGAGGCAGTGATTGGTTCGCAACTCAATGGGGTACGAATTGATTCTTTGCGCGCCGAAGTTGGCGATGTCGTAAAGAAGGGGCAAACGCTGGCGCTGTTCGATCAACAAACAGTGAATGCCGATTTGGCACAGGCCAAAGCGGGCGTGGCCGAAGCACAGGCTTTGTTCGAGCAGGCAAAGCTGAACGCTGACATGATTCGCAACATCACCGACGCAGGTGCAGTCAGCGCGCAAGAACGCAACCAGGTCATTGCAGCAGAAAAGTCGGCACAGGCCCGCTTGTTGTCCGCCAGGGCGCTACAAACCCAGCAGGAAATTCGCTTGCGCAACACCGCGGTCATTGCGCTGGACGACGGCGTAATCAGTGCGCGCACGGCGACTTTGGGTTCGGTGCCCGCCCCGGGGCAAGAGCTGTTCCGCTTGGTTCGCCAGCAGCGCCTGGAGTGGCAAGCTGAGGTGACCGACGCAGAGCTGGCCCGAATTTCTGAAGGCATGGCAGCGACTGTGTTTAGTGGGGGCGAAGCCATCCAGGGAAAGGTGCGCACACTTAGCCCAGTCATCAATGCGCAATCACGAACCGGCATGGTGTATGTCGATGTTCCCGGCGCCTACGCCAAGGGATTGAAACCGGGCATGTACCTGCGCGGCGAGTTTGATTTGGGCCAGCAAACCGCGACAGTAATTCCGCAAACTGCGGTGATTGAGCGTGATGGCTTTACCTACGCATTCACCGTGGACGAAGCCAGCAGCAAGGTGCAGCGCATCAAGTTGCGCGTGAACAAGGCGCAAGGCGAATTCATCGAGGTGTTGGAAGGTGTGAAGCCCGGTGACAAGGTGGTAAAAAGCGGTGTGGCTTTCCTGGCCCATGGCGATTTGGTGAAGGTGATTCAGTGAACGTCTCGACCTGGTCCATTAAAAACCCCATTCCTGCGGTGATGCTTTTTTTCCTGCTCACCGTGATGGGGCTGTACAGCTTTTCCAGCATGAAAATTCAGCAGTTCCCAGACATTGAACTGCCCACCGTGCTGGTCACTGCGAGTCTTCCTGGTGCATCGCCTTCCCAGCTTGAAAACGATGTTGCCCGGAAAATTGAAAACTCGCTTGCCACACTGCAACAACTCAAACACATTTACACCAAGATTCAAGACGGCATTGTCAGCATCACGGTCGAATTCAATCTGGAAAAAGACACACAGGAAGCCGTGGATGATGTGCGGTCTGCCGTGTCGCGCGTGCGTGCCGATTTGCCCACCGATTTGCGCGACCCGGTGGTCAATAAACTGGAATTAAGCGGTGCACCTGTACTGGCTTACACCATCGCCTCCACCGCGTTTGATGAGGAAGGTTTGTCCTGGTATGTCGACGACACCATCACCAAAACCCTGTTGAACGTGAAAGGTGTTGGAGCTGTAAACCGGGTGGGTGGTGTAACACGCGAAGTGGTGGTCGAACTTGATCCCTTGAAAATGCAAGCGCTGGGTGTCAGTGCGCTGGATGTGTCGCGCCAACTGCGCAACACCCAGCTGGAAACTGCCGGTGGCCGGGCCGACCTGGGTGTGGGCGAGCAACCACTGCGCACCATTGCCACTGTGGACAATGCCAATCAGCTGAAAGAAATTTCAATTGTGCTGAGCAATGGTCGCCGCGTGAAGTTGCCTGAAATAGCAACGATTAAAGACACCATTGCCGATCGGCGATCGGCCGCCCTTCTGAATGGTCAGGATGTGGTGGGTTTCGAGATTACCCGCAGCAAAGGTGCCAGTGAGGTAGAGGTGGGGCAAGGTGTTGCCACGGCCCTCGCAGAGTTAAAGGCGCAGCGACCCGACCTCACCATTGTCGAGGCATTCAACTTTGTGGAGCCCGTGAAAGAAGATTTTGATGTCTCCATGAAAATGCTTTACGAAGGTGCATTTCTGGCCGTGGTGGTGGTGTGGTTTTTCCTGCGCGACTGGCGGGCCACTTTCGTATCTGCGGTGGCTTTGCCCTTGTCGGTAATCCCGGCATTTGCGGGCATGTATTACCTGGGCTTCAGCCTTAATGTGGTGTCGTTGCTGGCCATGTCGCTGGTGGTGGGTATTTTGGTCGATGACGCCATTGTGGAAGTGGAAAACATTGTTCGCCACTTGCGCATGGGCAAAAGCCCACTGGATGCTGCACGTGAGGCCGCTGATGAAATTGGCCTTGCTGTGATCGCAACCACCTTCACATTGATTGCCGTGTTTTTACCCACCGCATTCATGAGCGGCATTGCCGGAAAATTTTTCAAACAGTTTGGCTGGACCGCTGCGCTGGCCGTGTTTGCTTCGCTGGTGGTGGCCCGTATGTTGACGCCCATGATGGCGGCTTACATGTTGACTTCCAAAGGCCATGAACATGAGAAAAACGAGCCCGGTAAAATGATGGCCCGTTATCTGGACTGGGTGCGCTGGGCCCTGGCCCATCGGCTTGTCACCTGCGTGGCTGCGGGTGCCTTTTTCGTGGGCTCTATCATGTTGATTCCCCTGTTGCCCACCGGGTTTATTCCGCCTGATGATTTGTCGCAAACCCAGGTTTACATCGAACTGCAACCGGGCAGCACTTATGAGCAAACCCGCAAAGCGGCCGAGAAGGCTCGCGAGTTGATCAGCGACGTAGAGTATGTGCGCAGCGTGTACACCACCATTGGCGGTGGCGCAGCCGGAACCGATCCCTTCATGATGGGCGGACAGGCTGAAGTTCGCAAAGCCACGCTCACCGTGTTGCTCGATCCGCGAGGCGAACGCACCGTACGCAAGCAGGTGACTGAGACACAAATGCGTGAGGCACTCAGCAACTTGCCAGGCGTGCGTTACAAGGTGGGTTTGGGCGCCTCGGGCGAAAAGTATGTGTTGGTACTTTCAGGCGAAGATGGTGAAGCATTGTCCAGGGCAGCCAGTGAGGTGGAACGCGATTTGCGCACCATTCCCGGCCTGGGCTCCATTGCATCCAGTGCGGCCTTGGTGCGGCCAGAAATCTGGATCAAACCCGATTTTTCCAAAGCAGCCGACCTCGGTGTAAGCACCGCTGCCATGGGCGAAACCCTGCGCGTGGCCACCATGGGTGATTATGATGCAGCCCTGCCCAAGCTGAACCTGCCGCAACGGCAGGTGCCCATCGTGGTTCGCCTCGACGACGAGGCCCGAAAGGACCTGAGTGTGCTTGAACGCCTTGCAGTTCCTTCAGCGAAACCAGGTGTACCCAGTGTGCCTTTGAACCAGGTCGCCACCTTGGGCATCAACGCTGGTCCTTCGGTGATTGATCGCTACGACCGTGCTCGCAATGTGAACTTTGAAATTGAATTACAAGGGCAACCGTTGGGCGATGTGACAGCAGCCGTCCAGGAATTGCCCAGCATCAAAAACCTGCCGCCGGGTGTGGCCCAACGCAACATTGGTGATGCGGAGGTGATGGAAGAATTGTTCGCCAGTTTTGGTTTGGCCATGCTCACTGGTGTGTTGTGTATTTTTGTGGTGCTGGTGCTGTTGTTCAAAGATTTCTTGCAACCGGTTACCATTCTTGCTGCATTGCCACTCAGCCTGGGAGGTGCCTTTGTGGGCTTGTTGATGGCAGGGAAAAGCTTTTCCATGCCTTCACTGATCGGTTTGATCATGCTGATGGGCATTGCCACCAAGAACTCGATTTTGCTGGTGGAGTACGCCATTGTGGCCCGCAATGAAAAGGGCATGAGCCGGCTGGATGCGGTGGTAGATGCCTGCCACAAGCGGGCTCGCCCCATCATCATGACCACCATTGCCATGGCCGCCGGCATGCTGCCGATTGCAATTGGCACGGGCGATGCAGACACCAGTTTCCGAAGCCCCATGGCGATTGCCGTGATCGGTGGTTTGATGACCTCTACCTTCCTAAGCCTCTTGGTTATTCCCGTGGTGTACACCTTGATGGATGACTTTGAGCACGGCATGAAAAACTTTTCTCAAAAATTGGGTTCAACATTCAAGCAGTCTGGAGCACGCAAAACATGAAAGCAGCAGCACGCAAATTCAAGACCATTGAAGTCGACGGCAAGCAGCGGTATTACGAACCGGCACCGAAGGGAATCAGCGCCGCCAATTTCAAAAAAGTAGTGGAAAGCCGAAGGTCGGTTCGCAAGTTCACTGACAAGCCGATCCCGAAGGAAGTGCTCGACGAATGCCTGGACCTGGCCTTGCTTGCGCCGTGTTCTTCAGGTTTGCAGCCCTGGGAGTTTTACGTGGTAAAAACGCCAGCCAAAAAAGCCAAATTGGTTACGGCCTGTTTGGGCCAGTTGGCTGCAAAAACCGCACAGGAACTGATTGTGTGCGTGGCGCGTGTTGATCGTGTCAGTGACTTTTCCAAGAAGATGATTAAAGAGTGGCCCATGCCGGAAGTGCCCACCCTGGTACGCCGTTACTACCAACTGATTCCCTACAACTACTCGCCTGGTCCCCTGAACAGTTTTGCCATGGTGAAAAAGGCAGCATCGAATGTGGGTGGTTTGATTGCGCCTTTGCCTCGCGGCCCCTACACCCGTAGCGAGGTGGAATTGTGGGCCGCAAAAAGCGCGGCACTGGCCTGCGAAAACCTGGTGCTGGCATTGCGTGCGCACGGCTTCGACACCTGCATGATGGAAGGTTACGACGAAGCCCGTGTGCGTAAATTATTAAAGCTGACCGACGATGCTTTCCCGATCATGGTGATCGGGGCTGGCGAGCGCGCCGATGATGGCGTGTTCTGGCCTCAAATTCGCTTTGAGCGGGAATTGTTTGTACATGAAATTTAACAATGCACGCAGAACCAATTAGGTACATTTCTGCTGCGGCTATCCACGAATGATGGAATACATCCGCCAAGGCATCCTCTGAAGTATCAGTACGACCACTTCAGGGGATATTTTTGAATTACCGCAAACTACAACAACTTTTTTGGCCACTTGCAATGCTTCTAGTGGCCGCCTGTTCATCGGAATCCAATGGCGTTTCGTCAGGTTCCTCGGGCTCCAATACCCAGCCTTCCGGCTTGTCTTGCAACAGCAATTCAAACGCGGCTGACGGCGCACGCTGGATGTCGGCCTGGGGTGTTACCCACGTCACCGGCGCGGCGCCCGTGGAAACAACGGTTCGCAACATTGCCCGAGTCACGGCCAGTGGCAATGCGGTGCGTATTCGTTTCATCAACCTGAGCGATCAACCCATGCAGATTGGTGCCGCCGCAGTAGGCCTGCGTGAGGGCGCAACAGGCGCAAACCTGAAGCTGAATACCAGCAAGGCAGTGACCTTTAATTGCGGCCAGACCAGCGCCACAATTCCGCCCCAAACCGAATCGTTTTACAGCGATCCCATCGCGTTCAAGGTCAACAACCAAGACGATCTCGCTGTGAGTTTGTATGTGAAAGGTGCGGACAATCCTGGTGAGTTCGGTGCCACCTGGATTGAATCCTACAAACTGCCCAATGGCTCGGGCAATCAAACACTTGAGGATTCTGGCGCGGGTTATGGATTGATTGATGAAACCCGTTTTTCAACTCCTCCGGGTTTGCCTATTATGTGCAATGGTTGCACGGTTTATGCGCTGCGGGACATCGAAGTACTGACGAAAGACGCAAAAGGTGCCATGGTGTTTTTGGGCAGCTCCAGTTTTCATGGATTTAATACCAGCCAGAATGGTTTCAAGCGAATCAGCGACTTGCTGTCAGTTCGCATGTTGAATGAAATTCCGCAGGGACAGCGCGACACGATTGTGAACCGTGGCATCGGCGGCGACACGCTGCAAAACGCCAGTGCAACACGGTTGGAACGCGACGTGTTCGACACCGTGGGTGTCAGTTCGGTGGTGGTGTGGGTAACCAATGACTTGTCCAGCCGAAGTGCCGATGAAATCATCGCCAATTACCAGGAAGTTATTGAACAAGCCCATGCAAAGGGCATCAATGTGTATTGCCCAACCTGGATTCCCGGTGCGCAATCCTTCCAGGCCAATTTGACCGGCGAACGCGCCAAGTTGAACGACTGGATTTTAAACAGTGGCGAGTGTGATGGTGTGGCGGATTACAACGGTGAAGTGGAAGCGCCAGGCGGCCTTACATTCCTGCCGCAGTACAACAGTGGCGATTTCATTCACTCCAACGATGCAGGCCATGAATTGTGGGCTGCGGCTACACCGCTAAGTGAATGGGTGAGTAAAGCCAAACCTCGCTGAAATTTACTCCACCAAATACTGGACCTTGGTGACCACGCGAATTTTTTTCATCACAGTGTTCTCGCCACCGTAATCGCCCAATGGCGCTGAAATTGAAAACAGTCCCTGAGTGGCTGTTTTCAATGCACCCACCTTGACGCCTGAGTCGGCTGCAAAAGTTTGTGCGGCCTCCTTGGCATTGTCGGTGGCGGCTTTCAGCATTCGGGGCTTGATGCTGTTCAAGTCGGTGAAGTAAAACTGAATGAAACTGGATTCAATCAAAATACCTTCATTCAAGAACACATCGCTTTTCAGCGACGCTTGTTCAACCGCATCCACCTTGGCCGTTTCCAGCACAAAGCCACCCTGCGCACGCCAGCGTTTGCCGGGTTCTACAAAGCCACCGTTTGGGTTCACGTTTTCAAAAATGGTCACAGGTTGCCGGCGAATATCGCTGGCTTCAAAGCCCATGCCCAGCACCAGGCTTTCCAGTTTTTCCAACTGCTTCGTCCAGCTGGCACCCGCGGCTTGCGGCGTTTCTGCAAGTACCGAGAAAGACAGGTTCCAGCTGGCTTTGTCCGATTTCACCACTTCCTCGGCCAGGCCTCGCACTTCAATGAACTGATCATACTTGCGAAATTCCTTCACCGCAGTGGCCATTAAAAAACCGGCCACCACCACACCCGCTGCCAGCACAACAGAGCCCAGAAGGCCCATGCCGCGTTGTTGTTTCGGTGAGTACAGCGCGCTTCTTGACATGAATTTCTCCTGAATATTGGGCTTTGCTGATGTTGTACAGCTTCAACGTGAAGAACGTTTTACTTTAAATGCCGTTGTCCATTCATTGAACAAATATTTGAAGAAGGCTCCGATCAGGCTCATGGACGGTTTGGCCTCAAGACCATCTGCCAATCGGAAAATTTGTTGGTAATACCAGGCTTGCGCGCCCAGCACATTGATCAATTTCAAGGGAAGCACCGGGCTGGCTGGTGAAAAAATACCTTTGTCTGTCAACTTCAGCATGTTTTCAAAACTCGCGGCACGATCAATTTTTCCATTGATCAATTGCTTGGGTGTGTCCGGGTGTGTGCACAGCGGGCGACCTAGTCCAATCACATCGCACACGCCGTCGCTCAATGCCTCTTCCATCGCCTCCCGGCTGCGAAAACCACCGGTCACCATCAAGGGCATGGTGGCCACTTCTCGAATGGCTCTTGCGTAATTCAGAAAGTAAGCTTCGCGTTTTTTGGTGCTTTCCCGCTGGGCGGGTTGTTCGTCTTTCACGGAATCGGCTGCACCGGTGTGGCCCAGCAAACGCGGCTGCTCGTAGGTGCCTCCTGAAATTTCCAGCAGATCGATTTTTTCATCATTCAGCCACTTCACCACCTGCAAACATTCCTCATTGGAAAAACCGCCTTTGCGGAAGTCATCCGAATTCAGCTTGACGGCAACAGGAAACGAAGGCCCCACCGCTTGGCGCACGGCGCGCACGGCTTGCAGCAAAAAACGGGCACGGTTTTCCAGGCTGCCGCCCCATTGGTCAGTGCGCTGGTTCGTCACTGGCGAGAGGAAAGACGACAGCAAATAACCATGTGCCCCGTGCACTTGTACGCCGGTAAAACCGGCTTCTTTGGCGATTCGGGCCACGCGTGCAAAACGTTGAATCAGGTCCAGAATTTCATCCTCGCGCAGGGCTCGGGGTGGGGCGTAGTTGCCCAGCAATTCCAGTTGAACAGCAGAAGGGCCAACGGGTTGGTTGGTGACATAGCGGGGCGACTGTCGCCCGGCATGTGAAATTTGCATCCACAAGTGGTTGCCATTGCTGGTGCCTGCTTTGGCCCAGGCGCGCAGGGCATCCATGCCGTCGGGCTCGCCGTGTTCGGGGGCTGGGTCAATGGATACATTGCCGGGGCGCTCCAGAATGTTTCGGTCAATCAACACATTGCCGGTGATCAAAATGCCCGCACCACCCTCGGCCCAGCGCTTGTACAGTGTAGCGTGGCGTTGTGTGGCTTGCAGCTTCGAATTCGCCACACCTTCTGTCATGGCGGCTTTGCAAAGCCGGTTGGGAACGACCACGCCACAAGGCAGTGTGAAGGGTTGTTTTAATTCGGGTTGCTTCAGTTCAATCGAATTCATGTGTTAACCAATCCAGAGCAGTGAAAGTGACAGCGCACCCGCATAGAAAACAGCCAGAGCCAGTGCACCAGTAATTTGTTGAAAAGTGGATTTGTTACCCAGTATGTTCCACAGCCACAGTGCGCCCATGGCCAGCAACATTTCCGGAATCAGGGGGTAAAGCGCAAAGCCCTGCACCTGGAGCACCTCTTGTGCATGCCACAGGTTCATGGGGCGTGCAGCCCATTCCCAAATCAGGAACCCACCCAGCGAGAGTGCTGCCACCACGGGGTAGGGTTTTGAGGTGGCCAGTGCCAGCCAGCACACTTGCCACAGCAGCATGATCCACAAGCCCATGAAATAGACGGGCACCGCTCCACCCAAGCGCACAATACCGTGATCGGGAAAGGTCAATGTGCCCATGCGTTCCACCAGCATCCAGTCGGCGCAGGGCAGGGCAATGGACAGCGGCAGCAAAAACTTCCACAAGCGGACCCATTCGCCATGCCCCCTCAACACGCCAGTCAATGGAAGCGCAATGTTGTAGGCCACCGCAAACACCAGCAGTGCAACGCCCAAGGTGTTGCCCGTGGTGTTCAAAGCAACCGGAATGGCAACTGCAAAAAATGCGGCGTGAAACACCAAGGCATCACGCACACCCTTGGAATTGACGCGGTTCATCGCGCGGCTCCCCTTATCAAGGCATTCAGAATGTTGATGATCTCTTCGCTAAGCTCGGGGATGTCGGGTGGGTTCTCCAGCATCAGCCACTCGGCCAGCAACTCATTGATGCCGCCCACCAAGGCCACGCTCACCAAATGGTAGTTGCGTTTGGGCAGCTCGCCTTTGCTCACCAAATTGTTCAGGTAGGCTTCAATCAAACCGGCCATGTCATGAATGGCTTCGCGCCGGCGTGCTTCCATCTGCGGGCTCACACCCACCACCTCAAGAACGCCCACTCGGGCATGTCGACTGTCTTCCAGGTAGTGATGCACCATGGCGCTCACTGCCAGTGGTATTTGTTCAGACAAATTCAGCTCGGGCGCGGACATGGCTTTCAACACACCTGCACGAAGATCTGCGATGATATTGTTGTACAGCGCGCGAAGTATCGCCTCGCGGCTGTCGAACAACTGGTAGAAGTGGCGTGCCGTCACTTTGGCTTCGCTGCACAAGGCTTCAATTGTGGTGCGCCCGTAGCCTTGCCGCGCAAACAGTTCAAGCGCTGCAGCCAGCAAACGTGCCTTGCGTTCCTCGGCGCGCTGTTCAGCAGCCACGCCTCCATAAGCCCTCGTGGGTGTTTTGCTCATTCAATGTTCACTTTTGACAAGATTTCTTGTCCAAATTATAGTGAGCTTGTTTCACAAAGCGCAACCAAAGATTAAGGGCAGGCATCATGTTCACACGCATCAGTCACTTCGACGGCACCCGCGATGCTTTGCGGCCCATGCAACGCGTGGACAATGTGCGCGAGGCCGCCAAAGATTTTCGTCGCGACATGCTGGCCAAACCCCAGGTGCTGTTCTACAAAACCTTCGAATTGGTGCGCGTGCCATACCCCAGCAAATTTGCCTATCTGAATGCATTCGGTTTGCCCACACCCTTTGTACATCTTTGCAACCGTTTGTTTGTCATTCAGTTTTCCAGCAGTGAGGGTGTCAAAACACTGTTGGTCAGCCCGTCCGATTGGGAACACCAGCGTGCCACGCCATTTTTCGCGCACCTGGATGCCAAAGCAGGGCCCCTGGTGGGCGTGATGGAAGCCTTGGTGCTGAAGAAAACCTCCACCGTACTGAAGTGCCTGGCCAGCATTGGCTTGCGCCCTGAAGATGTGGATTACATTACTTACGATCACCTTCACACCCAAAATGTAAGCCGCTTGCTTGGCGCCAATGGACAAACGCCGATATTCCCGAACGCAAAGCTGTTGGTGATGCGGGAGGAATGGGAAAGTGCGCAGGCTTTGATTCCTTGGCAGAACCAGTGGTATTGCCCCCAAGGCACGCAAGGAATTGCACCTGAACGTATTGAATTGCTGGATGACAGTGTCTGGCTGGGTGACGGTGCGGTTGCACTGGTACGCACCAAAGGTCACACCGAGGGGAATCACTCGATTGTGGCCCACACCGGGCAGGGTTTGTTGGTGACCAGTGAAAACGGGGTCAGCCTCGACGCCTACGAGCCCAAGCACTCCAGCATCAGCGGGCTTGCAGACTTTGCCAAAAGAACTGGTGCAGAAGTGATCATCAACGGCAACACGCAGGAATACGTGGTGGACCAATACATTTCCATGGTGCAGGAAAAAAGCATTGCCGGACCAAGCCCGGTGGATGGTCGTTTTCCGAATGTGGTGCCGTCTTCCGAGGCACAGCCTTACTGGCTGTTCCCCGGTACTGCTCCCACCGCACGGTCGGGCAGTTTTGAGTTCGGGCGGTTTGTGGTGTCTGCGTAATTACTTGATGTAACTGCAGCAGTAATCCACGGGTGTTTTCACTTTCAACTGGAATTTGGCGTTGGCCGGTACTTCGAATGACTGGCCACCCGTAATGGCTTTCCAGCTTTCACCTGGCAAACACACATCCATCTCACCCGCCAGAATTTCCATGATTTCTTTTTCTGCGGTGCCAAATTCATAGTCGCCGGGCAGCATCACACCCAATGTTTTTTTCGTGCCATCAGCAAACAACACTGTGCGGCTGGTGACCTTGCCATCGAAATAAATATTGGCGGCTTTTACCACGGTGACATTCTCGAATTGAGCCATTTGATTTCCCTTTGAATGCAAAAAATTTGGATGCTGAATGATGCCTTAATTTCATTCGATTGCGGTGTTCTACCCCGCGTATTTGCTTTCTCGAACCCCCCCAATTTTGATCCCCCTAAATGGGTTCTTTCGTGGTTTTAATACAATTTTTACAAAAAACCCTTACATCGTGTAAGTAAAAACCTTACACATTCGGTATATTCGCTACCTAGTAATGGTTAACCAAAATTAGTTAACCCCCCCTTCAATCGGAACATCAGCAAGGAATTCACATGTCGAACGAAATGGGTTCTGTTCAAAGTATGGACACTTTGCCGGGCATGAACAGCACAGATTTGTCATTGGCCTCCACTGTAATTCCCGCTGATTTGTTCAACAGCATTGTGTCGCAAATCACGCAAATTGATCTTTCGCTATTTGGCATGAACAGCCAGTTTGATGCAGCCACTGCCGCGATTTCTCCAAGGGACTTCACTGATTTCTCGCAGTCCTCCTCTCCCATTAACTCCTCCGCAGCATTTGCAGAATCCATCGTGGTTCAAAACGCTGACTTTGCTTGATTCAAGGAAAACACCATGAACTTTGACAGCCCAGTAGTAGCCTCTGTGACCAATATCGACGGCGACGTGTTTGTGAAGCGAAACGGCATTGAAACGCCTCTTCGCGAAGACATGGTGTTGCAAGCGGGTGACGTTTTGCGCTCCACCAGCAACTCCATTGCAGTGCTCAGCATTCCAGGCACACAGCAACAAATTCCGGCATTCCTCGAAATCTCCAATGGCGGTGTGGCCACGCTGGGTTTTGACCCCGATGCAGGCCCCAACGGTCAGGTGGTGATTACATCCAATGCTGGCGATGGTTTGGGCAATGTCACCTTGGTGTCCGAGTTTGATGGAGAAAACCAGGCGGCAGTGCTGGATGGTCAGGAAGCCACCGGAGAAATGAGTGGTCTCTTTGGTGCTGGCCTGCTGGGGGCTGGCGCAGGCCTGGGTGCTCTGCCATTGGCAGGTGCAGTGGGTGCTGCAGCTGTATTTGCCGGTTCAGACGATGACAACGGCGGTGGTGGCAGCGGTGGTGGAAATCCCGGCGCCTTGCCTGCAGAAAATGCGGGTGGCCTGGCAGAAACCATCAGTGACCTGACCAACAATCTGGGTGAATTGACCGAACCCGTGCCCGTGGTGGGCGACGTGGTCGACGCCGTGGGCAATGTGATTGAATCCACTTTGGTGGGCGACAACAACGGCGGTTTGAACGGAATTTTGACAGGCTTGACCGATGGCTTGACCAGCGGGCTTGAAGCCACACCTTTGGCACCGGTGGCCAACGTGCTCGACATGGGTCTGGGCACTTTGACCGATCTGCTCGGTGTGGCCGCCAACCAGGTGAGCGGGTTCGGTGAAGGAACACCACTGGCACCCGTGTCTGATTTGGTGGCCAGCCTGTTGGGAACCACAGGCCCCAATACCGATGGTGGTGTTGGCGGCGTGGTGGGCACCGTGGTGAACGTGACTGACAGCGTCGGCCAACTGTTGGCTCCGGTGCCGGTGCTGGGCGACATTGCAGGCACTTTGGGTGGTGTGGTTGATTCAGTGGCCACGGGTAACAACGACGGTGGTTTGGCCGGTGTCCTCAGTGGTCTGGGGGGTGGCCTTCAAGAAGGTTTGGCTCCCACGCCTTTGGCCTTGATCGGAGAAGGCGGCAACACCTTGCTGAACACCGTGGGTGGTTTGTTGGGCGGCGTTGGCGATGCGGTGTCGTCGGTGGGCGCCAGCACACCCGCTGCACCAGTCACTAACCTGATCGGTGATCTCGCGGGCTCTTTGGGTGGTGATGTCAGTAATGCCTTGGGCAACATTCCATTCCTCGGCGGTGCGTTGGACAGCTTGACTGGTGGGCTCGGCGGCGGCAGTGCCTTGGGCGAAATTCCACTGTTGGGCGGCCTCTTGGAAGGTGGTGCCGATGGTGGCTTGTTGGCCGGCGTGCCTGTATTGGGCGATGTGCTTGGGGGTGATCTGCTCTCCGGCGGCGGTTTGCTTTCCGGTGGTGATGCCTTGGCGGGTATTCCAGTGGTCGGTGATCTGCTGGGTGGTTTGACCTCATCCATCAGTTCGACCAGTGGTGCTGAGGGTGGCTTGCTCGGTGGTTTGCCATTGTTGGGTGACCTGACCAAGACGCTGGGATAAATGCAGCTCAACACATACTTACAGTGCTTATCAGAATATCTCGGTTGATGTAATATTCATTGGATTGCCCGACCCGGCCCACTCGATCTACGGACAGCCCATGAAAACCCGCATCACCGAGATGTTCAACATTCAATACCCGCTGGTGTGCCCCGGCATGACCTACGTGGCCAATGCCGATCTGGTGGCTGCCACAGCCAACGCTGGTGGTCTGGGTATTCTGGCCATTGGGCATTTGACGCCCGAACAAACCCTCTCTGAAATTCGCAAGGTTCGAAGCCTGACCAACAAGCCTTTCGGCATTGGTTGCGCATTGATCATGCCGGGTGCCCGTGAAAATCTTGAAGTGGCCCTGAATGAAAAAGTACCCGTGATCAACTTCAGCCTCGGTAGCCCCGCAGATGTTTGCAAGCGTGTGCACGACTATGGCGGCAAAGTCATTGTGACTGTGGTGAATGCCAAGCATGCCTTGAAGGCCGAGCAGTCGGGCGCGGATGCCTTGTTGGTCACAGGCCATGAGGCCGCAGCGCACGGCGGCGCAGTTACATCACTGGTGCTGGTGCCTGCAATCCGGCAGGTAACCAAGCTTCCAATTATTGCAGCCGGTGGTTTTGGCACGGGCGGCGGTGTGGTCGCAGCCTTGGCTTTGGGCGCAGACGGCGTGGCCATGGGCACGCGCTGGGCCGCGTCGAAAGAAAGCCCGGTGCATGCCAACACCAAAGAACTGATTGTGAAAAAGGAAGTGGAAGACACCATTTACAGCAAGAACTTTGACAGCATTCCTTGCCGGGTCATGACCACGCCCAACTCCAAAAAAATCATGTCCAAGCCATTCAATCCGGTTCGTGCCATGTGGCGCGCCTACCTGGCTGCGCGTGAAATGAACAAGCCCCTTTCGGGAATCATCAAAGACTTATTCAAAATGGGTCTGGAGCAAACGCTCACAGTCACTTTTTACGGAGCCGCAGTGCTTCAAATCAAAAAAGCCACCATTGAGGGCAATCACACACAAGGTGTTCAGCTGATTGGTCAGGTTCAAGGCCTGGTGCAAGACGTACCCACCGTGGAAGAACTGACCCAACGTGTAATGCGAGAAGTACAGGAAGCTTTGGGGCAAGTGAATCAGTTGGCTGGAAATGCACAGAGCAGTACGCCCGCTGCACCCGAGAAGATCACCCGCATCGCTTGACCGGAATTATCAATTTTTTGTGCGCTTTGCGGTGTTTCTTTTTGCCCGGCTTCCTCTATGATCAAGTGAGAAAATCACAAAATCCGATCCAAGCGGGTTTGAAAATCAGGAGGAGCAGATGAAGACAGAGCACGACTACATTGTGGTGGGTGGTGGTTCCGGCGGTTGTGCCATGGCAGGCCGCCTCAGTGAAGACTCAGCACTCGATGTATGCCTTCTCGAAGCCGGGGGCGATGGCACCGGTAATCTGATCAATATTCCCAGCGGTGCGGTGGCCATGTTGCCCACCAAAATCAACAACTGGGCATTCGAAACTACACCGCAACCCGGCTTGAACGGTCGCAAGGGTTACCAGCCGCGTGGCAAGGCCTTGGGTGGTTCCTCGGCCATCAATGCCATGGTTTACATTCGTGGCACGGCATCGGACTACGACCGTTGGGCCAATGAAGAGGGGTGCAGCGGCTGGTCTTACAAAGACGTGCTGCCTTATTTTAAACTCAGTGAATGCAACGAGCGAATTCGCGACGCCTACCACGGCAACAGCGGCCCGTTGAATGTGGCCGATTTGCGTTCCGACAATCCCTTTCAGCAAATTTATCTGGAAGCTGGCAAGCAAGCTGGTTTCAAGATCACTGATGATTTCAACGGTGCCGACCAGGAAGGCGTTGGCATTTACCAGGTGACCCAAAAAAATGGTGAACGCTGGAGCGCAGCGCGTGCCTACCTGTTCCCGCACATGCACCGAAAAAACCTCACGGTTCACACCAAGGCCATGGTTCAACGCGTGCTGTTTGAAGGCAAGCGTGCGGTGGGTGTGGAGGTGTCCATCAACGGCCAGCTCACTGTATTGAAGGCTCGCAAAGAAATCATATTGACTGCGGGCGCCATTCAAACGCCGCAATTGTTGATGGTTTCCGGTGTGGGCGACTCTTCAGAGTTGGCACGTCATGATATCGATGTGGTTCATCACTTGCCCGGCGTGGGTAAAAACCTGCAGGATCACCCCGACTTTATTTTTGGTTATTCCACCAAAAGCCTGGACACACTGGGTTTGTCCATTCGCGGTGGTATTCGTTTGCTGCGTGAAATTTTCCGCTACCGCAAGCATCGCCGTGGTGCGCTCACCAGCAACTTCGCCGAAGGCGGCGCGTTTCTGAAAACAAGCCCCGAGTTGAAAGACCCGAACGTGCAACTGCACTTTGTGGTGGCCATGGTTGACGACCACGCCCGCAAAATGCACATGGGGCATGGCTTTTCGTGCCACGTGTGTTTGTTGCGCCCGCGCAGCCGTGGCAGCCTTACCCTGCAAGGCAACACCATGGACACGCCACCACTGATCGACATTGGCTTTTTGAAAGATCCTCGTGATCTGGATGAGCTGGTGGAGGGCTTCAAATTGACCCGAAAGATCATGCATGCGCCTGCATTGGCGAAGTTTATTGTGAAAGACAAATTCACCGAGCATGTGCGTACCGATGACGAAATTCGTGAAGTGTTGCGCAACAGGGTTGACACGGTTTACCACCCCACAGGCACGTGCAAAATGGGCACCGATTCCATGGCTGTGGTCGATCCGCAACTGCGTGTGCACGGGCTGGAAGGTTTGCGTATTGTGGACGCGTCTGCAATGCCCAGCCTGATTGGCGGCAACACCAACGGCCCGGTCATGATGATGGCTGAAAAAGCCGTGGATCTCATTCGTGGCGTGTCGCGCGTGCCCGCACTTGAACAGGCCGAGCACAATGCAAGAGCACGTCAGGAACACTTGGCGCAGGCGCTTGTTGCACAGCCGGTGTGAGTTTTCAATGAGCAAGCCTTTTGAGTTCCTATTCAGGGTGCGTTATGGCGAATGCGACGCGCAAGGCGTCGTGTTCAATGCCCGGTATGGTGACTACACCGATTTGGCAGTCACTGAATATTTGCGCGCAGCCATTGGCAGTTATCAGGAGCTAGTCCGCCTGGGTTATGAAACCCAGGTGGTGCGTTTGCTCACGGAGTGGAAAGCACCCGCGCGTTATGACGATGTGCTGTGTGCCACAGTCGAGCCCACCCATTTCGGAAACACCAGTTTTACACTCACAATTGCATTCACCAATTTGGTAAGTGGGCAGGTAATTGCCACTTCACAAGCCACTTACGTGTTGGTGTGTGCCAAAGAATTCACCAAACAAAGTATTCCTGCAGAATTAAAAAGCGCCCTGCAAGAGGGCGCTGTGGGCAAGCAGATCAATCAGGCTGGCTAAATTTGATCTGCGTATTCCCGCAGAAGAAAAACTCTTAAGCGGCCAGTGAATAACGCTGAATCACGCGTGCGCGTTTGCGCGGGTGAATGTTAATTTTTTGCGCGTTCTTGCCTGCCACTTCCAGTAACCGTGGGTTCATGATTGCAAACCACAATGGCGGTACATACGCGATCAAGAACATGCCGAAGTAGCCCGATGGCAGGCTTGGCAGTTCCGGAAAATCACGAAGCGACTGGTAGCTGCGCGCCGGGTTTGCGTGGTGGTCTGAATGGCGCTGCAACTGAAACACCACCAGGTTGGACACCAAATGGTTGCTGTTCCATGAATGGTGTGGAGCACAACGCTCGTACTCGCCATTGGGCAACTTCTGGCGCATCAAGCCGTAGTGTTCAATGTAGTTGGCGCTGGTCAACTGGAATGCTCCCCAGAAAGCCACCACGGCCAACACGGGCACCATGGGCAAGCCAAACAGGGCAAGCAGCGCGGTGTACAGCACCAGGGTCATTGCACCGGCTTGCAGCATTTCATTGCCCACACTCCAGCGGCTTTTTCCTGCGCGTTCCAGGCGTTCACTTTCGAGCTTCCAGGCGCGCTTGAAAGCACCCGGAATTTCACGCAGCATGAATTCATAAATGTGTTCACCCATGCGGGAAGTGGCCGGATCTTCGGGTGTGGCCACATCGCGGTGGTGGCCGCGGTTGTGTTCAATCGAGAAGTGACCATAACCACCCAGCGAGAGGGTGAACAGCGCCAATGCCTTGTCAAGCTTGCGTTTTTTGTGGCCCATTTCATGGCCCAGGTTCAAACCAAAACCCAGCAGTGAGCCGGTGGTAATGGCCACAGCCAGCCAGTGCAGCCAATGCAAGTCGTGCGTGGCCAGGAAGATGACGTTGAACAAAAATCCGAACGTGATAATCGGCACCAACAGGTAGGTGATCACGCGGTAGTAGGTGGTGTTTTCCAGTTGGGGCATCGCTTGCTCGGGCGGGTTTTGCTTGTCTTCGCCAAACACAAAATCAAGCACAGGCAGGCCGATGTAAAAGAAGGCCAGAAAGATCCACAGCCATTGTGTGTGGCCGGTGTACAAATACATGATCGGGCCAAGTGGTGCTGCAAAAGGCGCGATCACCGACAACAGCCACATGTATTTTTTGGGGTCTTTGTATTGTGTAGCGGGCAGGGTATTGGAAGTCATTGTTGTGCACCGGGTTGTTCAGGATGGTTTTATCTTAGGCGTGCAAGGCGATGGACAACACCGCGCAGGGTGGCATAAGATCGTCATAAAGTGACAAAACCAAAACAACAACAAACACCACGAGACAACACACTTGACCCAATCTCTGCATGAATCAGTCGCAGCCTTAAAGCCTGCCTTGCACCCTGTGTACGCGCGTTTGCTGTGCGCCGAGTTGCAGCGTCGCGGTCATTTGCCCGAAGAAATTCTGGACGGTTTGCCCCTGAACTGGCAGCAGCTTCACGAAAGCAACCAGTTCATGAGTTTTGACCAGATGCGCCAGCTGATTGAGCACGCACTCAAGCTAAGCAACTGCCCATGGCTGGGTTTGGAGGTGGGGTTGAGAACACCGGCATCGGCCCACGGCACGCTCGGTGCAGCCATGATTGCCAGCAAGAATTTGCCCAGCGCCATGTTACTGCTGCAGCGCTACGCAGGCTTGCGCCAAAACCTCGCCAATTTGAAGTTTGAACCTGAACCCGAGTTTGCCGCAGTGCTTGAAGAATGGGTTGATTTGGGCCCGGTTCGCGAGTACCTGCATTGCCAGTTGCTTGGTGGTTTGGTGCAGTTGCTCACAGCGATGACGGGGCAAGAACTGCCACAGCAACTTCGAATCGAGTGGCCGTTTGAAGCCCCGCCCTGGGCTCATGAATATCAGCGAATTGCGCAACACAACAGCTTTGGTCATGCGCAGTTGCGTGTGGTGTTGGGCAGCACTCTGGTGAACAGCCCCAGCCTGGCTGCCGATGATGAAGCCTTGCAGCGCTTGCTTCGCGATTGTGATTTGCAGTTGCAGCGCCTTCAAGCCGGCGGCACCCTGGCCCAGCGCGTGCGCATGCTGTTGCAGCAAACCGAAGGGCACATGCCCACCTTGCAAAGCATGGCTTCCAGGGAAAACCTGACCGAACGCACCTTCATGCGCCACCTGCAGGCCGAGGGCACCAGCTTTCAGCAATTGCTGGATGAAGTGCGGCAAGAACGCGCCAGCTGGTTGCTGGCCAACACCGACACCACGGTTGAAGACATCGCTTACGCGTTGGGCTACGAGGACGCATCCAATTTCAGCCGAACATTCAAACGCTGGTGCGGCCAAACCCCCAAGGAATACCGGCTGGCACATGCCGCGTGAAAGTGCATGCCACCCCTTAATTTGTTTCTAATTGACGTAATATTTGAATAACTTTGTAATGTTTTGTTGATCCAACCATCGAGGTATTGAAATGCCCGCAGTTATGCAAAATCAAGCGCACGCCAAGTTACTTGAGCCATTGAACCTGGGTTTCACTACCTTGAAAAACCGCGTCATCATGGGGTCCATGCACACCGGGCTTGAAGAAGAGCCACCAGAAAAACTGGCTGCGTTTTTCGCGCGCCGCGCACAAGGCGATGTGGGCTTGATGATCACAGGTGGCTTTGCTACATCTGAAACTGCCGTGCTGTGGCCCGGTGCTGGCCGCATGACCAGCGAGCAAGATGCAATTCGTCACCGCACCGTGACCGATGCCGTGCACGCCGCTGGTGGCAAAATTGCCATTCAATTGCTGCATGCAGGCCGCCAGGCCTACAACGTGAACATGGTGTCGGCTTCCGCAAAACAGTCCCCAATTTTTCCATTCACACCGCGTGAATTGACACCCGCTGAAATTGAACAGGAAATTGATGGCTTTGCCAATGCCGCCGCCTACGCAAAAATGGCGGGTTACGATGGTGTGGAAGTGATGGGTTCCGAGGGTTATTTGCTCAACCAGTTCCTGACCGAACGCGGCAATGAACGCACCGACGAATGGGGCGGCACTTTCGAAAAACGCATGCGCTTCCCGCTGGAAGTGGTGCGCCGTATTCGCGCCAAAGTGGGTGCGGAATTTATTATTGTGTACCGCATGTCCATGCTTGACCTTGTGCCCGATGGTCAAAGCCTTGAAGAAACCCTGCTGCTGGCCCGCGAGCTGGAAAAAGCAGGCGTCACCATTCTGAACACAGGCATTGGCTGGCACGAAGCAAAAATTCCAACCATTGCCACGCAGGTGCCACGCGGCGCATTCACCTGGGCGACCCGCAAAATCAAGGAAGTGGTGTCCATTCCTGTGGCTGCGTCGAACCGTTTGAACATGCCCGGCGATGCAGAGCGGGTTTTGCAAAATGGCGATGCCGACATGATCGCCATGGCACGCCCCTTCCTGGCCGACCCTGACTGGGTGTTGAAAACCAAAGAAGGCCGTGTGGATGAAATCAACACCTGCATTGGTTGTAACCAGGCTTGCCTTGACCACACCTTTGGCGGCAAGCGTTGCAGCTGTTTGGTGAACCCGCAGGCTTGCCACGAAACCGAGCTTGTTTTTGTGAAAACAACCGCGAAGAAAAAAGTGGCGGTAGTAGGTGCAGGCCCCGCAGGCATGTCGTTCTCCTTGACGGCTGCACAGCGCGGCCACGCGGTGACCCTGTTCGATGAGGCCAAGGAAATTGGCGGGCAGTTCAACATTGCCAAGCAAGTGCCCGGCAAGGAAGAATTCCACGAAACCATTCGTTACTTCAGCACCATGTTGAAGAAAGAAGGTGTCAATTTCCAATTGGGCAAACGCGTTAACGCCGATGATCTGAAAGACTTTGATGAAGTGGTGCTGGCCACCGGCATTATTCCCAACGTGCCCAGCCTGCCCGGTGTTGATCACCCCAAGGTGATGGGCTATCTCGATGTGTTGAAGCACGGCAAGCCGGTGGGCCAGCGTGTGGCCATTGTGGGCGGTGGCGGCATTGGTGTGGATACTGCTGAGTTTTTGACTCATCACGCAAATGAGCACGGCGTAGCGCAATCCCCCTCCACCAGCATTGAAGACTTCTGCGAATTCTGGGGCATTGACCGCGATCAAAAAGCGCGTGGTGGCATTGCAGGTGTCAAAGCCAACCCTGAAAAGGCGACACGCCAAATTACCATCTTGCAGCGCAAGCCCAAGAAAATTGCGGGCCCCGGAAAAACCACCGGCTGGATCCACCGTGCTGCGCTGGAAGCCAAGGGCGTGCGTTTGTTGTCAGGCGTGGAGTACATCGGCGTTGAGGACGCAGGCTTGCGCATTCGAACCCCCGATGGTGCAGAGCACTTGCTGGAAGTCGACAACGTGATTGTGTGTGCAGGCCAGCACCCCAACCGTGAGCTGGAAGAATCAGTTCTTGCCTTGGGCAAGCCAGTACACATTATTGGCGGTGCATTCAAGGCCGCCGAGCTGGACGCCAAGGAAGCCATCAACCAAGGTGCCCGCCTGGCCGCAACCGTGTGATTGCTCAGGACGCCAACAACAAGGTTGTTTTTCCAACAGCCTACACGCGCACATTGGCGCGTGAGCAGGGGCTAGACCACAAGGGTCAGCTTCTGCTGTTGAAAGGCACGCGCCTTGCACCGGCGGATCTGCTTGAGTTGAACAAATACATTGATGCAGAAACGCAGGCTGTGATTGTGCGCAACGCACTGCAACTCAGCGGCAACCCGGCCTTGGGTTTGCGCTGGGGGGCGAACTTGCACCTGGCTGCGCACGGGCCATTGGGCACTTTGATTGCCTCATCGCCCACCTTGGGCCACGCCTGGAAAGCCACTGAAAAGTTTCACGACATACGGGGTGGGTTTGCCCGCATGGAAGGCCACATTGCGAGCGATCACTTTGCGGTGATCATCAACATGGGCATCGCGCTGGACGAAGTGGGGCGTTTTTTTTGTGAAGCCGTGCTGGCCACCATGGTCAACCACCTGGGCATGATCATTGGCAATTCAAAGCCTGCCTTACGAGTGGAGTTGGCGTATTCTGCCCCGGCCTATGCCGATCAGTATCCTGAGTTTTTGCACGCTCCCTGTTTGTTTGGCAAACCCAAAACAAAAATCGTGATTCCCCATGGTTTGGCGCTGATGCAAAATCCCATGGCCGACCCGGAAACCCATGCCATGGCGCTGGCACGTTGCGAGCAGTTGTTGCTTGAGCAAAGGCGACCCAGCAGCTGGGCGGCCAGGGTCACCGAACTGCTGCGCAGCAACCCGGGTCAAATCTGGACCTGTGAGCAAGTGGCAAGCCACTTTCATTTGTCATCTCGCACCTTGATGCGCTACCTGCGCGATGAACACACCAGCTACCAAACCCTGCGCGATTCTGAACTGGCCCGGCAGGCCAAACTCAGCCTGCTGGTCAGCAACAACACGGTTGAATCGGTGGCACTGAGCCTGGGGTATCAAGAGGTGTCCAACTTCAGGCGTGCCTTCAAGCGCTGGTTTGGCATGTCGCCCCAAGCCTTTATCGAACAAAGCAGGGTAAATTAAGGCGGTCTGTCGCTATTTACCCTCATTGTGTCCGGCTTTGCCCTAGGCCAAATTGAATACGTGCAACAAGATGAATGCACCAGTTCAACTTGAGGCCAGAATGTTCACCCCTTATTTCAATGAAACCCACGAGGAAGCGCGCCGCAATATTCGCCGCTTTGTTGAACGTCATGTCACGCCCCACATCAACGAGTGGGAAGAGGCGGGCACCTTTCCACGCGAAATTTACAAACTGGCTGGCGATGCAGGCATTCTGGGTATCGGCTACCCCGAAGAATTTGGCGGTAATTCTGAAGGGGATTACTTCATGAGCCTGGTCGCCACCGAAGAACTGCTGCGTGCAGGCTCCGGTGGTTTTTTCTCCAGCCTGATGTCGCATGGCATTGCCTTGCCACCAATCGCCAAGTGGGCCAGCCCCGAGATGAAAGCGCGCATTGTGCCTGAAGTGTTGAGTGGCGAGAAAATCATCGCCCTGGCAGTGACTGAACCTGGCGGTGGGTCCGATGTAGCCAACCTGAAAACCCGTGCCGTGGATTGTGGCGACCACTACAAAGTGTCAGGTTCCAAAACCTACATTACCTCGGGTATTCGCGCCGACTATTACACCGTGGCCGTGCGCACGGGCGGCGATGGTTATGGCGGCATCAGCATGTTGTTGATCGAGAAAGGCACGCCCGGATTTACCACTGGCCAGCCATTGAAAAAAATGGGCTGGTGGTGTAGCGACACGGCCGAGCTGTTTTTCGACAATGTGGTGGTGCCCAAATCGAATTTGATTGGCATTGAAAACGGTGGCTTCATGATGATCATGACCAACTTCGAAAGTGAGCGCTTGGGCCTGGCCTGTTACGCCAACACCTTGTCGGAACTGGCATTCAACGAGGCCTTGAACTACGCCAAAAACCGCAGCACTTTTGGCAAACCCTTGAGCAAGCACCAGGTGATTCGCCACAAACTGGCCGACATGGCCACTCAACTGGAAGCCAGCCGTGAGTTCACTTACCGCGTGGCTGCTCGCATGCAGGCCGGCAAGCCCGCCTTGAAAGAAGTGTCCATGGCCAAAAACTTTGCCACCAAAACTTCCGACTTCATTACCTATGAAGCCGTGCAAATTTTTGGTGGCATGGGCTATATGCGCGAAAGTTTGGTGGAGCGTTTGTACCGCGACAATCGAATTGCATCCATTGGCGGTGGCACCTACGAAATCATGAATGAAATTATCGGCAAGCAGTTGGGCTTGTAAAAAGGAAAAAGGACTACACACACCATGTTGGCAGACTATCCATTGAAATACCTGGCCTTGCACTGGCCCAACATTCGATCCATGGGTTGGGCGGCCATTCGCAATGCCACGCCCATTACCCGGCCCGGTACTTTGCCGGAATTGCCCGTGCACCACAGCATGCATGTGCCTGCCTTGAACAACGAGCTGTTGGACCAATATGTGGCCTGGACAGGCGCACCTGCCAATCGCTACCGCACCGAAATGCCTGCGCACTTTTGCAGCCACTGGGCCATGCCCATGCTGGCCAAGCTGGGCAGCCTTGCGCCGTACAATTTGTTGTCGCTGCTCAACCAGGGCTTGCGCATGCAAATTCACAAGCCACTGAACCGCGATGAGGCCATCGCCTTGCGCGGCAGCTTGATGGATGTGAGCGACGATGGTGACAAAGTGCGCATTCACACCCGCGTGCAGGCCAGCAACCCCAAGGGTGAACTGGCCATGGTCATCGACAGTTACTCCACCGTGCCCCGGGCAAAACCTGCTGGCAAAAGCAAACCCGCCAAGCGTGAAGAACATGAATTCAACACCGCAGGAAACTGGGATGCCGAGGAAGAAGACGGCCTGGCCTTTGCCATGTTGACGGGCGACTTCAATCCCATTCACACCATCAAGGCGGTGGGCAAACGTACGCGGTTTAAAAGCTGCATTTTGCATGGCTTCGGGCAATTGGCTCGCACCTGGGAAGTGTTGAACAACGCCGGTTACTCCGCGGCCGATCTCGATGTGCGATGGATCAAACCACTGCCATTGCCCAATCCGGGCATGCAGGTGCAAACCAGTACAGCGAAGGACTCTGACGGCTACACCCAACTTCGTCTGGCCGCAGCAGATGGCACCTTGCACATGGTGGGGCGCTTCAAATGAAGTCAATTCGCAAAGCAGTGATTGTGGATGGTGTGCGCACTCCGTTTCTTGATTCGGGTGGTGCCTATTCCCAGCTCATGACCTATGAGCTGGGCGGCAAAGCCATTGCAGGTTTGGTGAGTAAAACCGGCCTGGATGCAAACCGCGTGAACATGGTAACCATGGGCACGGTTTTGCATGAAATTGAAACTTCCAACGTGGCGCGTGAAAGCATGTTGAGCGCTGGCTTGCCAGCCACCATTCCCGCTTACACCACCTCCATGGCTGGTTTGTCGGCCAGTGTGGGCTTTGCCAATTTGTGCGACATGATTGCCCTGGGCCGAATCGAGGTGGGCATTGCAGCAGGCGTAGAAAGTTTTTCGGATATTCCCATTCGCTATTCGCAAAAAATTCGGCGTGCAGCCATGAAGGTGCGGCAAGATTCCTCTGCCAAAAACATACTGAAAAACCTGGCCAGCCTTCGCCCAGCCGACTTGAAACCCGAAATGCCCACTGGCACCGACTTCACCACCCGCAAAACCATGGGTGTGTGCGCCGAACAAATGGTGCGCAAGTTCAAAGTAAGCCGCGAGGATTGTGATGTCTTCACTGTGCGCAGTCACCGGCTGGCCATTGAGGCACTGAACCGAGGCCACTTCGAGGGCACCATTATTCCGGTTCAGGTGTCGGGTATCAAACACCCCATTACATTGGATAACACACCCCGGAAGGACAGTAATATCCAGAAGCTGTCGACCATGCGCACCATTTTCCGAAAAGAAGGTGTCATCACCGCCGCGGGTTCATCGCGTTTTACCGATGGCTCGGCGGCCTTGCTGGTCACCAGCCTGGAGGCCGCAAACGACTTGGGATTGCAGCCCCTGGCTGAAGTGGTGGATTATCAACTGGCCGCTGTGAAAAGCCTGGAAGAAGAAATGTTGCTGGGGCCAGCGGTGTCCATTCCAGTCTTGTTGGCTAGAAACAAGTTGAGCATGGCCGACATCGATGTGTGGGAACTGCACGAAGCCTTTGCCGCGCAGGTGCTAGTCAATATTGCTTGTATGGCGCGTAGCGAATTTGCGGGTGAGTACTTCAATGGTGTAGTACCGGGCGATTTGCCTATCGACAAGCTGAACACCTGGGGTGGATCGCTTTCCCTGGGCAATCCGTTTGCAGCCACTGGCATTCGTTTGCTGACCACCGCAGCCCGCAGGTTACAGGTGGAGAACAAGCGTTACGCCGTGGTGTCCAGCTGTGCTGGGGGCGGCCTGGGCGCCGCCATACTGCTGGAGAACAAAGGGGGCGTTGAACTAAGGCGTTAACGTGGACGTGAATCAATCATCGTCATCGTCATCATCGTCGCGGTCGTCCCAATCGTCGTCGTCATCATCATCGCGGTCGTCCCAATCGTCGTCGTCGCCCCACACCCGGCGGTCGTCATAGCGGTCGAATCCAATGGCGGCATAGGCTGACGGAATCAGGATGTTGATGTCGATGGTGGGGCCATGACTGCGGCGGTAATCATCGCCAGCCTGGGCCAATTGGGAAAAGGCAAGAGTGGTGCCCAAAGCGATGATGGAAATAAGCGTTTTCATTGAGTACTCCTGATGAAAATAGGCTGTAGGACTTTTTTGAAGCAATGTCATCGTTTAACTCTTGGTGACCTTGGCAGGTTGACAAAATGAATGTGAAATTTCCATGAAGCGGCCAGCGTGCTGATATTCTTGTATCAACTTAAAAGAACAGAAAAAATTCGGGAGACAAACAAATGAGCGCAGCGCAGTACGAAAAATTCGAAACCCTGCTGGATTGCATGGACCATTGGGCAGCCACACAACCCAACAAGGTTTACTTCACCCAGCCATTCTCGGCCGAGAAAACCGTGGACTACACTTGGGCCCAGGTGGCTGACCAGGTTAACTGCATGGCGGCTTATTTGCAGTCGCTGAACCTGCCTGAAAAAACCCACATTGGTATTTTGGGCAAGAACAGCGCGCACTGGATCATGGCCGACCTGGCCATTTGGCGGGCAGGGCACGTGTCCATTCCCTTGTACCCCACACTGAACGCTGAAACCGCAGAATACGTGCTGGACAACAGCGACTCAAAAATGATTTTCATCGGCAAGATGGACGAGCTGTGGCGCGTGGTCGAGAAGGGCATTCCCACCAGCATGCCCACCATCACTTTGCCCTTGGCACCTGAACTGAAGCATGCCAAGAAATGGGACGACATTGTGGCCGCCACCGCACCCACACAAAACCCGGTCAAGCGCAGCAAAGACGAAATGGCCACCATGCTGTACACATCTGGCAGTACTGGTAAGCCCAAGGGCGTGATGATTTCGTTCAACGCCATGATCAGCGCACTGCGCGGCACCTCGAAGGTGATGAGCTTCAGCAACACCGACCGCATGATCTCCTACCTGCCGCTGGCCCACGCCGCCGAGCGCGCCATTCTGGAAACCGGCTCGCTGTTTTATGGCTTCCATGTGTACTTCTCGTTCGGGCTCGACAGCTTCATTCAAGATTTGCAACGCGCACGGCCCACCTTGTTTTTCTCGGTGCCCCGTTTGTGGACCAAGTTTTACAACGGTATTTGCGGAAAAATTCCGCTGGGTGTGCAGCAAGTTATTTTCCGAATTCCGATTCTTTCCGGTTTATTCAAAAAGTTCTTGCTGAAAAAACTGGGCTTGTCTGAAGTTCGCATGGCGCTCAGTGGCTCGGCACCCTTGGCCCCCGCGCTAATGTCTTGGTACCGCAACCTGGGCCTTGATTTGCTCGAAGGCTACGCCATGAGCGAGAACTTTGCCTACTCCCATTGCAGCCTGCCCGGCAAGGTGCGTGTGGGCTACGTGGGCAACACCTACCCCGGCGTGGAATGCAAAATTTCCGAAGTGGGTGAGGTGCTGGTGAAAAGCCCCTGCAACATGATGGGCTATTACAAAAATCCGGAACTGACTGCAGAGTCTTACACCGCCGACGGTTTTCTGAAAACCGGCGACATGGGCGTGATCGACGAGCAAGGCCGCTTGAAAATTACGGGCCGCGTGAAAGAATTGTTCAAAACCAGCAAGGGCAAATACATTGCGCCCGTGCCCATTGAAAACCGCTTGAACGGCCATGAATTGATCGAGGCTGTGTGTGTAACAGGCCCCTCGTTTTCACAACCTTTTGCGCTGGTCATGTTGCCCCTTGAGGAACACAAACAAGTGGAGCAAAACCCCAATGAAGCGGCACGGGTTGAAAGTGAAATGACCGAGCTGCTGAACCATGTGAATGGCCAGCTTGAAGCCCATGAAAAATTGAGCTGCATTGTGGTGGTAAAAGACCTGTGGAGCATGGAAAACGGCTTCCTCACCCCTACCATGAAAATCAAGCGCAATGTGATCGAGGAGAACTATCTGCCCAAGGCAGAAGCCTGGGTGAAAATGAAAAAACCAGTGGTGATTGAGCAGTAAACGAGTTGCAAGTCGGCATTCTTACAGGCCCCAATTTGAGTGGGTGGTAGGCAGTAAATTGCTTCGATATTCTTCGGTAGTTAACACCTGTTTGTACTAATTAACGGTGTGTTAACTATCTGTTTAATAAGTTGAAACAATTGGCCTACTAAAAAAGGGGTGTTGTATGAGTTTGAATCGGTTTTTCGGTGCCAGCATTTTAAGCTTGGCGATATTGGCGGGCTGCGGCGGCGGTGGTGATGGCACTGCGCCAGCAACAGGTGGCGGCGGCGGTGGTGGCGGTACTACCACGTCTGGCCAGCTTACCAATTCACCAATCGATGGTGTCAGCTACAGCGCAGCACCAAGCGGATTGACAGGCACCACCATGAACGGTGGCATGTTCAATTTCCAGGCAGGTGACACAGTTACCTTTAATATCGCCGGCTTGCAAATTGCAGTGCCAGGTGGCGCACGCATTACACCCCAAACAATCGCTGAAGAGTTGGCTGATGGCAATGCAACAACGCAAGCCAATATTCTGGCCAACCTCACCACGTTTTTCCAGACCATAGACAGCGATGGCAACGCCGAGAACGGCTCCGTGACCATTCCTGACAATATTGAGTTCGCGAACGCTGCTGATCTCTTGAACAACCTGGAAATGGCGCCAGCGGACTTTGCCATGGCATTCCAGACAGCGATTGAGGGCGCATATCCAGAAGGTAGCGAGCCCACAGTCGTTGATTCAACAGAGGCCATGCTTCGCTTCTACAGAAACGAACTGCAAGGCAACTGGCGTTTGGTCAGCGCTACAGGTGGTGGCGAAACGATTGCCAGCGATGCCAACTACCAGGTTTTGTTGAGCTTTGACGTTGGTAATACGAACGCAGCAAATGACGGTGTTGTGAATTCGTTTGTGTTCTCCGAATTCGACATCAGCGATCCTGCCGATGAGTTTTCATTTGTTGGCGTGGGTACTACGAACTACAACAGTGAAACTGCTGAATTTCAGTTCACCAGCTTGCCGCGCGCTTTGGTTCCCGATTTCACAAGCCCACCCGGTACCAACAACTCTTCGACTGAAAGTGATCCATTTTTGTACTCTTCAAAAGTTGCGCTTGACGGCACACAACTGGTACTCACTTTGGTCGAACAGGGCATCACGATCGTTGCCACTTTCGAGCGCTTCAACAACGTGAAGGACAGCCTGATCGGAACCTGGTACGAAGTACTTCCGCCCGAATTTTCAACCGGTGGACCTACCACTGTCGCCGCGCCTGCTGAAAATGGCAGTGTGGATTTCGGCGATGATGTGGCATCCGTGTTTTACTACTTCCTGTCCAATTCGCGCGTTATGTTGGTGTTCACCGATCTGCCCGCGGTTGACAACGGAGAAGAGGCCAACGGCGTGATTGTGGCCGACTACACACTGGCGAATGGTCGGTTGACCTTCACCAATGTGTTGCTTGATTCGGTGAGTGACGTCTCAGCACCCGATCCTGCTGTGGGTGATGGCGACTTTGTCACTGTGGCTGCTGCAACCTTGAACGACACCAAGCGCATCTTGACTGAAGGCGACACCAGCAATGAGCAGGAAACCTATGAAATCTATCGAATCCTGTCTTTGAGCGAACGTGTGGGTGCCTTTGAGCAAGCAGCCCCTGCCGAGGCTGTTGAAGCGAGATAATTCGCCTTAATTGCCAACGTAGTTGAAATAAAAAAGCCCGGATTTCTCCGGGCTTTTTTTACGCCAGCGTACCTTCCCTGAAATCTTGCAAGGCCTGCCGAATTTCCTGTTCAGTGTTCATCACAAACGGGCCGTATTGCGCAATTGGCTCATTCAGTGGCTTGCCCGCAATTAGCAGGGCCTTGGCATCGGCGCTGGCTTCAATCACCACGCCATCGCCTTCGTTCTTCAAAATCGCCATGCGTTTGTCGCCCACCACTTGGCCGCCCACCTTCACTTCGCCTCGGTAAACAAACACCACCGCATTGTGTTGCGCAGGCAGTTCTTGTACAAAACGCGAACCCGCAGGCAAATGCAAATCAAGGTACAAAGGCTGCGTGCCTTCGCGGCTTACCGCACCTTCCACGCCATGGCTGTTGCCTGCAATCACGGTAACCGCAACACCATCGGCGGTTTTAAACTGGGGCAGGTCGTTGTTTTTGAAATCGCGATACCAGGGCGTGCACATTTTGTCTTTCGCGGGCAGGTTCAACCACAGCTGAAAACCTTCCATCACGCCTTCTTCCTGTTGCGGAATTTCACTGTGAAACACACCGCGCCCGGCCGTCATCCACTGCACACCGCCGTTTTCCAGCAAGCCTTTGTTGCCCTTGCTGTCCTCGTGCAACATGCGCCCGGCAATCATGTAAGTGATGGTTTCAAACCCACGGTGCGGGTGGTTCGGAAAGCCCGCAATGTAATCGTTGGGGTTGTCGCTGCCAAAGTTGTCCAGCATCAGAAATGGGTCTAGTCTGCGCTGCAGGTTTTGCGTAATCACACGGGTCAGCTTCACCCCAGCGCCATCGCTGGTGGCTTGGCCCACCACAATGTGTTCTACGGTGCGCGGCTGTTGTACAGAAATTGGTTTTGGCGCGTTCATAAATACCTCTCAATGAACTGATGAATACTTCGATTTTACCGCACGCCACAAGGTGCGGAAGGCCTTGTGGAACAAACACTTCCAGTAAAAGAACCTGGTTTCATATTGCACTGCAAAATAATTTATGCAATTGAATCAATGGTTTGCGGTGTTTCCAAAAACAAACGCTCGTTTGAAATTTAGAGTGTTTTTCTAACGTTTACAGTTGTTAATGACGAGAATGATTGATACATTGAGCAATGTAATCGTTAGTACCAAAGTATAAAAATAGCTGCAACCAAAGGAGTACACCATGAAAGTCATTCCAGTGCGCCGTGACGTCAAAATCAATCTTGACGAGTCCCGCATCAACAACTGGCACGAAGCCGGTGAGCACGTCACCCATTTCTTCAACGCTCTGTCGGTGTTGTTCCCCGCAGGCGAGCGTTTGTTCATGGACTCCGTGCGCGCCTACAAAGACCAGGTGACCGACCCCGAACTGAAACAAGCCATCACTGCATTCATCGGCCAGGAAGCGCTGCACAGCCGCGAGCATGAGGAATATAACGAGATGATGGACCGCAGTGGTGTGCCCGCTTTGAAGCTGGACAAAATGCTGTGGAAACTGCTGGGTGGTTTGCAAAAAGGCCTGGGCAAAAAATTATCCTTGGCTGGCACCATTGCGCTTGAACATTACACCGCCATCATGGCCGACGCCGTGTTGAAAGATCCAAAAGTAACCGGCGAGAAATCGGACGAAGGTTTCAAGCAAATGTGGCAGTGGCACGCATACGAAGAAACCGAACACAAAGCCGTGGCCTACGACGTGTGGAACACCGTGGTTCCCGACAACGTTTACAACCGCTTTATTCGCCGCTTCGGCATGGTGTTGGCCACCGTTATTTTCTGGCCAGTTATTATGTACTTCCATGCACGCCTGGTGTTCGCCGACCCCAACACCAAGGGCAAGCACCTGCAAGGCTACAAAGCCGTTGCCAAAATGTTGCTGGGTAAGGAAGGCATTTTCCGCAACGCGATGAGCGACTTCTTCGACTACTTCCGCGCCGACTTCCACCCCTGGGATCATGACAACAGCCACTTCATGAAAGAGATCGACGTTTTCGTGGAGAAGGTCAACCAAGCCATGCGCAACCCCAACCCGGAAGTGAAAAAAGCAGTGCGTGCACGCATGAGCAAAGCTGTGACCAAGGCGCCAGTTGCTGCATAAAAACAATAATTTTTTCTTTCTGAAAACCGGATCATTCGTAGCGGGGTGGTCCGGTTTTTTTATTTCCGCGAGTTTTTTAGTTCAGTTACACCGCCCTTCAAATGAGGGGGAGGTAGGTGATGCTATTCGGCGGAGAGTAAAGCTGGGTGCGGGTTGTAGGGGTTGATTATTTATTAAGCAGTGGGGTGAGGGGAGTGGATTGCTTGCTGTTGTATGACAATTAATTTAGTTTATGTACTAATTAATTTACATGCCTTACAAGAGCAGGCTTTGGTGGTGGCCTGCGGTAGCTATGGTGAGGTGCGGTTTTCTCAGGGGTGATGTTCGGATAGATGGATATCGCCGTTGTTGTTCGATAAAACTAGTTAGATCTCATCATGGCACTCACTTTTGGGTTCAATACTGCACGCGATCTCCTCAGCAAGCTGGAGCGCGACGCTACCTTGCTCCTCGACGAGTCGCTCACGGGAGACCGCTTCATGAATTTTGTCCTGACGGGCTACGCGCTCATAGACTGGATCAAGACGATCCTGCCGTCCCGGGTGCCGCTAAGCAGCGCTCCGTAGTTCAAGCCCTCTGTGCGGACCGCACTTTAAAGGTCTGTGGCGATCTAGCGAATTCGGTGAAGCACTTCACCCTCACTTCACGAACGCCCATTACCAAAGGCGCGGATACTGAGAGTGGTTTCGATGGCGGACGCTACGGTATGGGCGGCTATGGCGAAGGGGAGGAGGAGATCGTGATCACCTTGGATGACGGCACGGTGTTGAACTTACTCGATTTTGTTCAGGACGTTCTCACCGTTTGGAAAACCTTCTTCGTGGCGCACGCGCCATGAGTGCTAACAGGTCGGTCGACTCGGACACGTTGCGGCCCCTTACCGTAACGCGCCGGTCACCTTTGCGTCAAGAAGCAAGCCGATTCAACACCTAGGATATATTGATGGATTTAGAAGAGTTTAATTCTGAACTTGTATCAAAAAATGACGATGAATCTGTGCTGGATTTTTGTCGGAAGCATGTGTTGCACGGCACGCCATATATATTCAGTGCGCGGGACGAAGAGTTCTATGAGTTTAGGAAGAGAATCGCCAATAAATATTGCATACCATTTCACGAAATATATATTACAGGGTCTGCAAAGTTAGGATTTAGCCCTTTAAAAAAGAAGCAGTTTGATTACGACTCAGACATTGATGTAGCTCTCGTGTCACCTAGTCTATTTGAACAAATGATGTTGAGTGTGGCTGAATATCAAATGATGATTCGAAAGAATCGAGCTGTTGTCCATGTCAGAGAGATTGAGTTGTATCATTCATTTTTAGAATATGTTGCTCTTGGTTGGATTCGACCAGACAAATTACCTATTTCATTCCAGATGAAAGCGATAAAAGACGATTGGTTTGAATTCTTCAGGAGCATATCCGATGGTAAGTCAGAGGTTGGAAATTATCGTGTAAATGCTGGCGTTTTCAAGAGCTACAGCCACCTAGAAAATTATACGCTCTCGGGTATAAAAGATATTAAAAGATCCAAGGATCTGAGGAAGAATCAATGACTACACAGATCAAGCCGTCTGTAACCAATCCGACCATAGCAGACATCTATGAAAAAATAGATACAAATCGGTTGGAGTTGACCCCAGATTTCCAGCGAAAATTTGTCTGGACTCATGAACACCAAGAAGAGTTTCTGGATACTATCCTGCATGGGTTTCCATTCCCTGAAATCTATGTTTGCCAGGGCGTAACTGATACTAAAAAACTTAGAACTACGCAAAAAGTAATAGATGGGCAGCAGCGCTTAACTACGATTAAAAAATATATAGAAAACGACTTCAAAAAGGAACTTAAGATTGTTCCTAGCTTCGATAAGCTTACTGAAGAGCAGCGCGAGGATTTTCTATCGTATCAAATCGTTGTTCGTGATATTGGAAAAGTTGATGATAATTTAGTGAGAGAGATATTTCGGCGTATAAATCTCACAAAATTTAAGCTTGATGATATTGAAATTCATAACGCGATTTATGATGGCAAGTTTATACAAGTTGCGAAAGAACTAGCAGATGAAGTAGAGCTAGATGCTTTCGGTGTTTTCCATGAATCTGAATTCACTAGAATGGCCGATGTGCATTTCTTCTTGCAAGTCATGTCAACATTGGTGCGAGGAGGATATTATCCTCGTGATACGGAGGTTGAAAAGTGTGTGGCAGAGTTTAATGATGAATTTTCGGATTCACATAAAATAAAGGCTCAGATTCTTAATGCAATTTCAGTGATTCAGAGGTTGGGGCTGAATATAGATTCAATTTGGTTTAGAAAATCATGCTTTTTCACGCTTGTCGTAGAGCTTTGTTTGGTAGAGTATGTACCCAATGATTTCGTGGAACGTCTGAATACATTTGATGCTAATGTTCTTAGCAGCAAGAATCTAAAAGAAACTGATCATGGCCTCTTCTATCATTCAATGTATTCGGGTACGAATGACAGAAAAGCGCGTGTTAATAGGGCAAATTTATTCAAAAAATATATGCTGTCATAGTGGCTTCTAACAAAGTGCTGCTAGGGACAAATCTACGCTTCGCTTCGGTTTGCCTCAGAGCACGGTGTTGTGCAAATATAGAAACGAGGGATTGAATGAAAGCCGAATATATTCCACCCAAAAGAGCGGCGAGAGCATTCAATTGTCCAAATTGCCATGTTTACGCAAAACAATCATGGTACTTCATGGGCGGAGCATCAAGTGAGAATGGATTTGGCACTCAGTATCACAATGAGAAATTCCTAGTCTCAGATTGCGAAAACTGTTCCTCACCCACTATCTGGTTAGGTGAAAAAGTCATTTTTCCAATCCATTCATCTGCGCAACCTCCAAACCCCGATCTTCCCGAAGAAATCAGACAAGATTATGAAGAGGCTAGAACGATAAGCAATTTGTCTCCGAGAGGAGCAGCAGCACTTTTGAGGCTGGCAATTCAAAAGCTTTGCGCTCATCTTGGGCAGCCCGGAAAAAATATTAACTCAGACATTGCTGCATTGGTAAAAGAGGGACTTCCTTCGGGAGTTCAAAAAGCTCTAGATAGCGTAAGAGTCATAGGAAATGATGCTGTACATCCAGGCTCTATTGATCTCAAGGATGATAGAGATACTGTAAATACGCTATTTAAGCTTGTTAATTTTATCAGCACAAAAATGATTACCGAGCCTAAAGAAATCGATGAGTTATATTCATCTCTGCCCCAAGAAAAAATTGATGGGATTAACCAAAGAGATGGGGGTAGTTAAATTGCATAACAAATCAATCAACTGCGCGCCTTCGGCGCCGGACGCAGCAAAGCTGCGTCGGTTATTGAGGCGTTAGGCAACACGATTCATTTCACTCTTCGGCGACACAGTGTCTCTACTTTGCATAACAACTGAGCTTTCAAGCAGCGAGATGGCCTCCTGGGTTCAAGCCGTCGGGTCAGTGATTGCCATTCTTGCCACTGCATGCATTGCAGTATGGCAATCACGTCAACAGCACACAAGTGCACTTGCACTACATCGCGCGGAAAGTCGCCACGCAAGGCGGGAAGCCGCAAAATCTCTTCTCGTAATCTGCCGTAACTGTGCACGGGCCGCCGCACACTTTGCTGCTGAACTCTCAAGTCGAGACTATATTTACAAAGTCGCATCGGGAGAGAAACACTTCGACTTCGAAGAGCTAACTGCCCTTAGAGATGCCGCGGCTAGCGTTCAGCTTCATTCCCTCCCTGATGTGCTTATTGGTCCCGCTATGTCACTTGCGGCCACGATTCGTCAGCTTCGGCAGACAGTCGACATCGCGATCCGGGAGCATCGCAAAATGGACGCCGAATCCTTCGAAAACTTGTTCCGCACTCTTGACGAAATGGCATCTTCTCTCTCGGCAACGACACAAGATGTTCAGATTGAGCTTGATCGGCTCCAATCTTCAGAGGAGAGCCGCGTTGCCTAACCCTTCCATCGAGAGAACTCGCCCCAGCAAGCTGATTCGAGCCCATCATGTCAAACGTTAGGCCTCAATCGGGCACTGCGATAACAAACTTGATCCAACAAGTACACGACGTGCGCTCAAGGCTAGTGCGTGCATTGCAGTGTGGTCATTCGCATCTAGCTTGTCTCCGGCTTTGGAGCAACTTTGTTCGGATGCGTGATGGGAACATGTGTGTGAAGTGCGAATGCAAGCGCGACCTTGCCGCACATCACATCTTCCGAAAGAGCTTCTTGTCAAACGCCCAGTTCGAGCCGGGGAACGGAATTACGCTATGTCGCAAGTGCCATAAACAGGTGCACGGTGGTTTCAACGGTAAGCCCGACATGGGCCTACCTATGGATGCTCAAGGCGGAGAAAAGGCCGAAGACATTTCGACCATGTTGGAGTTTCTCGTCGCCAAGAGCCGCCAGCATCCGAACCTCGCAGACGAATGGTATTACCTAAGCGACTCAACGTTGGGAACAATTAGCCTGCTCCAAGGATTCGATGCGACCACGCGGCTTGATGCCTCTCGAATAGAGCAGGCGTACATCATTTGGAACCAAGCGCCAGATACTTTGAGAGATGCTGTTCTCCAAGCTAATGGCTTTGCACCATTTCGTGGGCCGCTGATCCCAGGTATCCACATCATTTCAAACGTTAGGCCTTTTCTACCAAGGGATACATAATGAACCTTTCAGAAAATGGAAAGAAATCGAGCGAGGGCCGTTGGTGGGAGTTCTACTTTGTTCGGTACTTTGTCGGAACTGTCATTGGTGGAGCAATTCTTCTTTACTTGAATGCATCAGATACATCGAGTCTTCGCAATCTCATCATCCCAGGAGTCACAGATGTATCGAAACTCGACGCCCAGTTTCTCTCTCTTCTCGCAGCACTAGGATTGGCCTACTGCTACGTTGCAAGTGCGCCAGTCCTCGTACTTCACGCTACACGTGGGGTATTTTTGGCGAAGCATACTGCCACATATCGATATTTATTCTATGGCTCTCTCGCGTTTGTTGGTATATCTGCTGCCGCGTTCTACGTTTGTCAAGAAGCCCCAGATCACAAGGTTATCCTATCGATCACTCTGCTCATGGTTGTCCTGTGCATTCAGATTGTGCCTCTAGGTTTGGCAATTAAAAACGAAGGCGAATGCGCGTACTCTTACTACACTAAGCTAACGAAAGCACGTAGCAAAGACACCGAGGAGACCCGACAGTATGTCGAGTCATACAAGCATCTGAGAGAACACGGAAATGCATTTATTATTCTTCTGTTTGAGTTGGTGTTAGGCACAGTCCTGGCTACGGTATCCGAACCCAGGTTTGCTCTCATTGCGCTACTTCTCTGGATAATGCCCGCCGGATTGGTCTGGTTGGTTGGTACCATACTGGAATACCGATTCGCTAATGAGCCACCAAAGTAGTAACTCTGCGTTCGAGGTGATATATGCGAAAGCCGCGCAGGCGCCTCTACTGCACGTTAGGCTAATCAGCGATTAAAATTGAGTTCAATATGAGCAAGAAAACGCAAGAAAAACTACGCCACCACCGCACCATAGAAGAATTCCAGACGTTTGCTAACGAGTTCAAAAGTGAGAGTGATCGTGCCGCCGTAATACTTGGTACTGCTCAACTAGATCTACTACTTTTCCAGCTTCTAGACTCGACTTTGTTGCCAGTGACAAATGGGAAGGATGAACTACTTGAGGGTGATAGCCCACTAGCTACATTCTCTGCTCGCATCAATGCGTGCTATCGACTTGGACTGATCGAAGCTGAATTTGCACGTGCGTTGCACCTTGTTAGGCGCATTCGTAACTCGTTCGCTCATGAGGTTTCTAGTGCAACACTTGATGCCGGAGCCCACAGGGACAGAGTGCGGGAATTGGTTGCTCCTTTTGCGGGCAATTGGGGACTGCGGGAGATGCTTGAACAATTTTTTGATAACGATGAATCAACGGGCGCAAGGTTCAGAGCCTGTATTGCCTTGATGAGCATCCGACTTGATTCAGTAATTCAGGATAGCAAACGCTTTTCCGACGAACACGCTGCCACTATGCTTCCGCCCGACCCGGATGAAACTGACACTGCTGAGTAGGATTCCGTTGTATCGCAGGTGCAATGCACCTCACGCTAGGCACGATAGTATCTGCAATGTTCTTGCATTCGGTTATGCACCTATCACCAGACCGGTATGAACATGTAGATGTAACGCCGTGCCTTCGCTCCCCAGCCTAACTGTCAGGTCAACGCGGACGCAATCAAGGGCTATGCTTTCGGCATTCTCATGGTCCTTTCTTGTACCCTCCGCCCTGCCGGGCTCCGACGCCGGTTACGTTGGTAGTTAGCCGTATGAATGCTCTTTCCTTTCGACGTAACCACGCCCAGGCCCTATTGAAGTCTGGAGAGCTCGAGCAGGCGGTCGCGTACATGACTCGGTATGCTTTAAGTGGTGACGTTGAGGCGATGATTTTGCTCGCCAACTATGAGTTCGATCAAGGAACCCGGGAACGAAGTGATGGTTGGATTAAACAAGCCGAGCAATCCCTGCACCCTGAGGATCATGATGCAAAGGTCGAACTCCTCTCCGCCTACCAAATGGGCCTCGGATCAGAAGACCATGAAGTCCGAGACCGAAGAGCTCTTGAATTGCTCGGTGAGCTCGCTGAGTCAGGTAATCTCGTTGCCGCTCACTCATTGATGTCTCACTATCTCTATGGACTCAACGGGGCGGAGGTATCTCGTGAAAAGTTTGCGTATTGGGCGCGTGTGGCTGATTCACTGGGCTCAGATGGGGCGACCCTTGCACTTAAAAATATTGAGCGTTGGCCAAATGTGGGTCTTTAATTTCAGCAATGTGGCTAACCCTTCCGTCAACCGGACCTGTCTGCGGCAGTCCGGTTACCTTCCACGTTAGACATCACCATGGACGCCACGCTCGTCACAAAGATCCTCGCGAAGATTGGCTACGTTCTGCTCAACGTTCAGTCAACCGAGAGAGTCATAAAGCGCGTCATGAAGATCGCCATGCCGCATGAGAGCGACTACTTAGTGGCGCTTTCTGAGCGACTAGCGTCGAAGGACATGGATCGCCCATTGGGTGCGTTCCTTACAGAGCTGCGCAAGCGAGCGGAACTGAATAGTCAAGTCGACGTGCTCTTCAAGCGCTTTCTTTTGAGGCGTAACGTCTTCATCCATGACATCTCCAAACCAAAAGGCTGGACTCTGAAAACGAAGGAGGGGCTGTTGGTGATTAACAGCCAGCTGGAAGAGCTTCTCGCGGACTCGACGGCAGTTCGAACCCATTTCTTGGCACTGCTCTACTCATGGAAGGTCCAAGGGGAAATGGAGCCTACTAAGGAGGAAGATGAGGCGTTCCGAGCGATCACAGCAAAGTATGAGGGCGGCGTTCTATCCAGGAAGTGGGGGGAGTGATGTCTAACAGGTCGGTCGACTCGGACACGTTGCGGCAAGGCGCCGGTCAACTCCAACGTTAGGTCTAGACCATGAAAAACATTGATCCTCATAAAGTTCTCGATAATGCCAACGCGTTCCTGATCGCGGCCAATCGACTTAACGAACAGCGCCCTATCTCAAACACCACGAATTTTGAACTGACCATAGTCCCATATGTTGTGTCGCTTTCATTTGCGCTCGAAATGGCAATGAAAGCAATACTGGCGACTGACCGGAAATTTGTTCGTACGCACGAGTTGCTGAAGCTTTACAACAAGCTTCCAGAACTGGTTAAGAACGAGACTATTGTCGAGCTGAATTTAACTGCGTTGGAAATGAGGATGAAACTTTCCAAAGCGAATAAATCATTTGAAGACTGGCGTTACTACTATGAGTCAACCTCACTTGAAGTTGATCCAGTATTTTTAACAAGGCTCGCTACTGTGTTGCGCGACATCTGCCAGCGGTTGTTTAGTGAAAAGAATATTGTGCGTGTTGAATGAGATGTATCTAGACGGTCGGCCCATTGTGTCAGCAGGCCTAACCCATTATTCCACCGGACCCGCGCGAAAAGCCGCGCAGTCCGGTGAATTCAAATATTAGGCCGCACGTCATCACGCACAGGAGGCATTCGTTGGTTACCTACCCTATTCATGTTCCACGCGCTGATTATCGAGGCACTGATTCTCGAAAGAAGGAGAAGGCGGCCAATCACAATCGTATTGCCGCCGAACTCGAGACCTACATCAACGCGCGTCTCAAGGCTCAAACACGGCCAATCCAGCAATATCTCTACCACCAGATTGCCAGTGATACTGGACACTCGGTAGAGACAATTCGCGAGCTCTGCTTCTCCATCGACGGAGGCCACGGTGGGTTTACTGCCTTCAAGTCTGGCATGTCGGCCGAGCAAGCAATGGACGCTGCAGCTCGCGGTGAAGAGTAGGGCAGTGTGGTCTAACCTTTTGTTGCACCTGAAGTGCTACGGCGGGCTTCGCCCGCATGCGCATTCGGGTGAACTCGAACGTTGGGCAATGACGCCATGACATTACAGATATTTGATAAACGTTCGTGGTTTAATTCAGTGGGGGGGGGTAACAAAATGAAAGAAATAGATAATGCAATTGCAGCAAACAGAGGCGCGAAATGCTCTCACGCAGACCTCCCGAAGGTTAAATTCGACCAGCCCGTAATTTTTAACGGTGATGGTGTGGTCGTCGAAGGTCACGTCGTCTCTGCATCGGATGACGGTCAGAATTTTTCTCTTGCATCTGATGACGGTGATGTCTGGATAATTAAAACGTCAGACGTTGTGGAGTCTGCAAAAATGGATGCGCCAATATCTGGAGTTCCGGGGACGCCGGTTCGCCTGAAAATTCGAGTAGGTGCCGAAATTGCACTTGATCGAAGAATGATTGTGGGCGTCCATGTCATTGGCACATCTGCGATGCAGGTCGCGTCTGTGTCAGATGCAAAGCTCAATCCTCCAAGCGGCTGCCAATGTCCCAGGCAGTGCAATAACGGGTGGTGTTGTGCTCAAGGTGGCTGGATATATGTTTGTTCAAGAAATTCCTGCGTTTTCAGTCAGGCTCGTTGCTAAAGGCTACCCAGAAGGCGCTGCACCCGCCCCCACGCCTCCGCTGGGCTACGGCGGGGGGCGGGGTGGGTTTAGGAGGTGTTAGTCCTCAAAAAAGGAGAGTTACATGACCGTTTATTGCGTCTCGTATGACCTAAATAAAACCGGCCAGAACTACAGCGCTTTGTACGAGGAGCTAAAGAGGTCATCCAGTTGGTGGCACTACCTTGATTCAACTTGGTTGATATACACATTAGAAACAGCAGATCAGTTGTCGGAACGCCTTTTAAAGCACACCGATCAAAACGATCGCCTCCTGGTCATTAAGGTGGTAAAAGCCTATCAAGGTTGGCTTAGTGAAGAGGCTTGGAAGTGGATACGTGAGCACGTTACCGATCCTGCCTAATATGACGCTCCGGTGCGATGTCCACGCCTTCAGCGTGGCCGCGTCTGAGCTTGGTCGTTAGCCCATACCCATGGCGCATCCTCATAAACTACCTAAGCCTGGGAAAATGCTAGGCGTTTTCGCCCTCTACGCAATCGGGTATACGACGTTTTTTTGGTTCGGGCGGTCTGGATTCCCTGAGTTGTCCGCTGAGGTCAGATTACGACTAGCGCAACTAGGCATTCTTACAGTTTACAGTGCCGCGTTGCTAGGCGGTCTAAGTTTCTTCTGGTCAGCGAAAGCTAAGGAAAACTCGTCAATAGCAGTGCACCGCATTGCAAATATTGATTTTCAAATAGGCCTGCTTACTCAACTTCAAAGTGAAGCTAGTCATAACTTTCATGAGCAAATAGAAAGTCTGCTTGAGGAACGAAGTGCCGAGAATGCGATTCTCGCTGAAGCGAATCATTTTCCGGCCACACTTGATAGGCTGGGCTTCGCGTCTATATTCGTCCTTGCTATTGGCACCATCCTGCAAATATTTAGTCTCGCATAATGACCGATTTCTTGGTTAACAATTCCGTCGATAAGGACCGCCCACAAGCTGCGCTTGTGGGTTCCCTTCGCGGCTTCGCCGCTGCCGCGCCCCCTCACATCAAACGTTAGTTTTATAAGGAGAGTTCGTTGAGTAAACGAGAAATATACGAAAATGGTCTGCTCTCGATACGGTTCACGGGTGAGCAACTAAAAACTCATGGAGTAAGCATTTATGATCTATCGGAGTCTCTGTTGGCCATTCAGCGAATCATCCATAAGGCTTACTTAGCAAAAAACGGCCGATTAAAGAAGGGGGCGTTCCCAGCTAAAGAGGAACGCCCTGGCCTAGCACTTCAGCTTGGTGAAAGGCGCAGAAGTTCAGATGCTTTTGCTTTGGTCCCAATTCTGGCCGATCCAACAGTTCAAGAAAACCTAAAACAAATAATCCAGTACGTTGTATCAGGTGTGGTCGGTTATTACACAGGTAATGTCCTTGATCGCATTCATAAAGAAAAGGATGACAATAAAAAGATATTTATCGGCTCAATCTACACGGAAGTTGCTAACATCGTTAACCGTATTGATACCTCTGGTGGTGTTGAAGGGATCTCACTAGGCTCTCCACTGCTTCAACAAGAGACAGTCGCCGCATTCACAAGCGACACTAAAGATTATCTAGTGGAGCTGAAAGGGGAAACATATCTTGGTTCATACAAAGAAATAAAGGGGCGCGTTTACAAGCTATATCCAGCGAGCAACATCGTGGCCATTCGTCGTTCCGGCGGCAACACTGTTACGGTGTTTTTAACCCCCGAAGACTTCGAAACAGTTCGTTATCATCAAGAACGTAACCCGCTCTTTTTATTCAAAGGCCACCCAATCTATAAATTCGGCATCGAAACCAAGACGGTCACAGAGTTTGAGGCGGATGCAATCGTACATATCGAAGATGAAGAAAGATAACAAGGCACTCGTTCGGACGCAAACTACGCCACGCTTCGTTTGCGCCGCGCGGCTTGGTCGTTAGGTATCATCTTGCTGCGTGACTGTCCGCCACTACTGTATAAGTACTTCGCAGCAGAGCGCTGCACATTCCTTACTGATCTAAGAGTTCGGTACAGCCAGCTTGGTACGTTCAACGATCCCTTTGAAGGTCGACCCGAGATCACCTCCTTCGCCACGAGAGAGAAATTTCTTTCTGTCGTGAATCGGGTGCTCCCGGAGGAAATGACTAGGATATATGAGCAGTAGCCGGAGCACGTGCGGACGCGAATGACCTATGCCCAGGTGATGGCACTCGCTGAACATTTGGCGCAATCAAAGCAGTCGGACATGCTGGGCACGCTCCAAGCGGTCGGGACCGTTGCTGCTGCTTTCATTACGGGAAAGATTGATCAAGTCCTCGGCGCGTTCTGTCTATCCGAAGTGCCCGACAGTCTGCTCATGTGGGCGCACTATGCATCGAGTCACACTGGCTTTGTGGTGGAGTTTGATTCGATGCATCCGTGGTTCCATGAGCAGAAGTCTGAGGTGGACGACCTGCGCCGCATCCGTCGAGTGTACTACCGTGATAGTCGGCCGAGTGCCCCGCTGTCTGAGATGAGTGTCATCGAACTTTTTCTGGTAAAGAGCTCGCACTGGGCATATGAGCGTGAGTGGCGCATCGTTCGCCCATTGATGGACGCGGCCGAAACAGTAGCAGCAGCGCCGTACCCAGTAGCTCTCTTCAACGTTCCGCCCTCGGCGGTCACGGGCGTGATCACGGGGGCACGTATGGCATCTGAGCATGAGGAAGGTTTGCGCCAAGCCATTTTCGCGAATCCTGGATTGCGCGATGTTAGGATTCGCCGCGCTGTGGCTGACGCGAGCCACTTCTTGCTAAGGTTCGAGGATGACACTTAACTTGTCGGTCGACTCGAACACGTTGCGGCAAGGCGCAGTTCGCCTTTACGTTAGGCTCCTCGTTTCAACCAAAAAGGAAGTACATGAAACTTATTGAACAGATAGCGGAAGTGCTTCGAGATGAGCGCAAGGAAATGCATATAGATGAAATTGCGGCTGCGCTAATTTCAAAGTATCCGCACATCCAAATACCAGCAGATCAACTTCCCATAAAGGTTTCTGCCGCTCTTTCTTCTGACTTGTCAAAGAATAAAAGAGAATCAATTTTCTTAAAGCCCAAAAACAAAAAAGGCGGAGCTCGCCGTGGAATTTACAAGATAAAAATTCCACGTAGCTCTATACCGAAAGAAATCGTCATTCCTGAGCAGCCACGTATAAACTCGAGCTACACGGGAAAAGCTGGCGAATTTGCGGTGATGTCTGAACTTCTGTTTTTCGGCTTCAACTCATCCTACATGGCAGTAGACGATGGCATAGATATCGTGGCAAGCAAAGATAATAAGTATTTTCACATCCAAGTAAAAACAGCAAATCTCTCTGATGCAAACAAGTATTCCTTCTCGTTAAACCAAAGAAGCTACGACGCTAAAGACTCTTCATCCACTTTTTACATTCTCGTACTAAGAGCATTTACCGGCTCCGCATATACAAATAACTTCCTAATTTTCCCCAATAACGAAATACGCCGCCTGGTGGAAGCGGGCATAGTGGCGCGTGGAGAAAAACTGTCACTTCGCATCGAAAAAGATCGCAATGGCAAATATCTTATTAATAGCCGTGAGAACGTTAGCTGGGCCCTTAACAGGTTTGGCATAATTGTTTAACGCTATTGATATTGCTCATATCAACAACCTAACTGTTGTTCACTCCGTTTACCAGGGCGTCGATCAGCTTCGCTGGCAATACCAAGTAAATGCGGGAGTCAGGCATCGCTAAAGACAGGGAGGAGAAATTATGGATGGTGACAAATACATTAAGGACAAAACCAAAAAGGAACTTCTGCGCACCCTCTACACTGACTCTCAAATTGGGAGCAAGGTATACGAGCAGCAGCGCATGGCGCTCGCGTTGATGTGCGAGGAAGATGTCTCATGGGCCATAATTCGGTTCACTGACTCAAACACCGTGCTGTCTAACAGACTTCTCAGGTTGAACACCATTATTCTTGGTGTCTTCACGATAGTTAGTACGGCTTTGACAATCTGGTCGCTTATGAAGGTGCCGAGCGGTACCTAACAGGTCGTTAGACACGGACGCGCCGGGCAACGCCGCTGCATGCTGGTCACCTCAAACGTTAGGAGCCTTAAGTGAGTATTTGGGAAACCGTAACCCTCGGCATTGTTAGTAGCCTCATCGCAACTTTTGTATTTTTAGGCCTTGGCTGGGTATTAAAAAAGGTCGTACTCCCTTGGTTCGAGGACAAAATATATCGGGGAGTTCGAGTTGATGGTCGTTGGAAGCTTTACTTTAATAATCAAAAAAATAGTAAATTTTTTGGGATGCTCGAGCTTAAGCAAAATGGGGATCGCGTTAGCGGAAGTTTCACCTACGAAAATACAGACAGGACCGAAGTCATGACCTATCGGCTTGTGGGGGCCGTCGCGAATTCATATGTAAACATCTCGCTAGCTCCAACGGCAAGAAGGTCAATCGACACAGGCTCCCTCGTTGCTCGCATCTACGAAGAAAGCGGCCTGCAAATGACCGGTACACTGATCTACATATCAACTAAGAATGGCCAGATCGAATCAGCCCCCGTTTTGTTGACGTATGTTGACTCCTAACCGTACGCTCAACCCGACGCCGAACAGTTATATCGTCGGGTTCCCTACATACTCTGGCGAAGGCTAGCTTCACGTTATGCGTCTTAATCAAAAATCGATACGGTCTCGCATGAAAACTTCATTAGTTCACCTGTGTTTCGTAGTTCTAGCTACCTTTTCAAACATTGCAATGGCGGATTGGTTTCTTTCGAGTGAAACCAAGTCTTTGATTGCGAAAGCTGAGGCCGGCGATACAGATGCCCAATTTCGCGTTGGTGTCGCCTACGATTTTGGGAAAGGAGCACCGCGTGATGGAAAGGAAGCCATGAAGTGGTATCGCATGGCTGCTGAAAACGGTAACGCAGAGGCCCAAAATAGCTTTGGTAGTGGGCTTCAAGCAGAGAAGCGCTACTCCGAGGCGTTGGCTTGGTACGAAAAGGCATCCGCACAAGGGCACGCCGTTGCAACTAATAACTTGGCTTACCTTTACGATATGGGGTTGGGAGTGAAACAAGATCGTCGCAAAGGCTTTGAACTCTATTCACAGGCAGCTGATCTCGGCAGTGCCGAAGCCATGTGGAATATGGCCAACATGCATGGTTCTGGCCAAATTGGAGAAAAAGACATGGTTGCTGCCTGTGTTTGGTCGAAGCGCGCGAGAAAGTATGCGAAGCCAGGAGAACGACAGTTACAAAGTCATCTAAATCGGGTCATTCCGCAACTAGAACAGATGTTGTCGGCTGAGCAGTTGGACTCGTGCAAGCAACAGCTGGAGAATTGGTCGCCAGTCGCGTCTAATAGCAAAGATGCCCAGCTTGGCAGTCAACAGGACGCCCCACAATGAGGCCAAGCAACGCCTGTTACTCTGAACGTTACGCGACACAGCGGAGGCCTATGTGAATCGAAGCGCTGCAATCCTTTTGGCAATCGCAACGGCTTTACCTATCGTATATATATTTTATTTTTTTGCAGCGTTCGACTCGATGAGTGGTCAGATGACACAAGAAGAGATGCAGGCTAAATTTGATCTGCTCTTCCGACTCCATCTTGGCACCATGGCCCTTATCGGGGGGCTACTCATTGTCTATATCATTTACTTGTTCAGGACTGAGCATGTGCCAAAAGACAAAAAAGCGCTTTGGGCCGTCGTTTTGTTCATGGGGAACATACTCTCAATGCCGGTGTTTTGGTTTCTGTACGTGTGGAAGCCTTTGCAGCGAGGCAGTGTTGCGACATAGCTTGTCAATCGATACGGACCCACAACAGCAAAAGGTGGCTTCGCCACAAAAGTTTTGGTTTGGTCATTTCCGACGTTAAGTCACTATTCGGCATCAATGAATATTTTGAAGGGAGTTAACTGCTCATTGCATCAGTTTGTTAGCGGGCAGGGCTCTTCCACGATCCAAATGTCAGTGCTTGCTATATAGTAGTTTGATGGCTTACTTCCTCTAACCCCAGTCAGATGATATTGAACATGAAAAAGCCTCTTACGACCGGAATTTTTCTCTTCGCGTTCACCATTTCTTTTTCTGCAACAGCCGATGGCGGCTTGGATAATTTGAAAGGCGACTGGCAAAGTTACCGACAGACTGGCAAAAAACTCCCCGACGGTTCACCCGAGTCTCTTTGGCACATGCTGGTGGCTACTGTCAGTGGAGATCAGATGATATTGAATGTTCCACATGAAGGAAATCTTGAGCGACAGTATCAAGCCGGAGACATTATTGCCAAGGACATTCGATTTTTAGGTACCCGTGATATTCCTGCCCGTCCCACTCACGGCTTTTCCGCTCAAACCGTTTACAGATACTCCGCTCAATGCAACTTACGCAGAGCACCTCAGTACGTTCCTGGCGCCACACAGACCTCTCGATATGAGGCCTACTGGGGGCCTTGCGAAATCAATTACAACGACGACCTTGATCGCAAAGAAAAGAGATTATCCTTCACACCCAATAACTCGATGAACGTGATGCGAGTTGAAAAAATTCCTCCTGGTGCGATTGGATTAAACGGCAAGTGGAATCCCAGCAAAAAATAATTAATAGGTGCAATTCGCATCGCGTTGAAGTGCCCGCCTTGGTTGGAATGGAGAAGTTGTTCGTCCACCTGATCTGCCCTGGAATTTCCTGCGTCTAACTTATGCGCCCACACATCAGCCTCATCACCCTCGCCGTTGAAGATCTGCAACGTGCCGTCGCGTTCTATCGTGATGGTCTTGGGTTACCCACCAATGGCATCATGGGTACAGAGTTCGAGATCGGTGCGGTGGCCTTTTTCGATCTTCAACCCAACCTGAAACTCGCAGTGTGGCCGCGCACAAGTTTAGCCGCCGACACGGGCTTGCCACTGACGGGTGGAGGTACCGGCAGCTTTAGTCTTGCCCACAATGTGGCCTCTGAAGCTGAGGTCGATGAAGTTATGCAGCAGGCAAGCACAGCGGGTGCAACAATCATTAAGCCCGCAGGCTCAACTTTTTGGGGTGGCTATGCGGGTTACTTTCAAGATCCAGATGGTCACCTTTGGGAAGTCGCATTCAATCCAGAAATGCCTGTCTAATTGAGGTCGATCAGCCTATAGAACTAGCCTGCCGACTTATAAAGACCAAAGCCTAAAACCAGGATTTGAATTGCGAACAAACTACGTCCTTATCGATTACGAAAACGTGCAGCCAGAAGCAATGGCGGTGCTCAGCAAAGAGCACTTCAAAGTGATCGTATTCGTCGGTGCCAATCAAGCCAAGGTCACCTTCGAGGTGGCATCGGCACTTCAGCAAATGGGGGAGCGTGCCGAGTACATCAAGATTTCTGGCAATGGTTCCAACGCGCTCGACTTTCACATTGCGTACTACATTGGCTTGTTGGCCAGCAAAGAGCCAGAGGCCTGCTTCCACATTGTTTCCAAAGACACGGGCTTCGACCCGCTGATCAATCACCTCAAGGGTAAAAAGATCCTCGCGTGTCGTTCCAAAGATGTCACTGACATCCCGATTGTCAAGGCGTCAAACTCCAAATCACCTAGCGAGAAAATTGCTGTAATCATTGCTGATTTAAAGCGCAGGGGAGCAGCCAAGCCACGCGCTGTCAAAACGCTGACAAGCACCATTAGCAACATGTTTCAAAAGCAACTATCCGATGAAGAGCTTCAGTCATTGCTGCTAGAGTTACAGACGAAAGGAATAGTCAGTATTGCGGGCACCAAGGTTTCGTATGAATTGCCTGCCTGACACTTCTTATAAAAAGCAATCGCTTCAAGGATAAAAGCCCAGCATGCATACCGAGCAATCCAAGAACCCCATGCATGGAGTCACGCTTGAAACAATCGTGGTAAAGCTTGTTGAGCACTACGGCTGGGATGAGCTCGCCAATCGAATCAAAATCAATTGTTTCAAGAACGATCCTTCCGTTAAATCCAGCCTGAAGTTTCTTAGAAAAACGCCTTGGGCTAGAGAGCAGGTGGAGCAACTTTACCTCTCTACATTTGCAGCACAAACTGAAGTGCGAAAAAGTTAAGTCTTCTTGCCGCGCGGTGTAATCACACCAAGCTACCGCCACCCCGCAATTTGTAACCCCCCATTCATTCTCTTTAAGGTGCCTTTTTAAACTCGTTAAAAAGGCACCGCATGGTAGTTATGTCCTGCCCGGGCAAGCCGGGTCATGAAGTTCAACGCTACGTTAGTATTTCCGAAGTCATCCTTGTCTCAATGTATCCGTTCGGATACAATTAGATTTATGAATTCTTTTCAACGCACATCAGAATTTGATGCGTGGCTTAAAGCATTGCGTGATCCGATTGGGAAAGCTCGAATAATTTCAATCGACACAGAAAAGTGACATTAAACAGGCCAAAGCTTTGCTTAAATGTTACGAGGGTTAAGGCATGAAGATGAAACTTGCGAAATTCGATGCAGCCGAATATCTCGATAACGAGGAAGTGATCGCAGCTTATCTGAACGCAGCGCTAGAAGATGAAAATCCCGATGTTTTTCTAATAGCAATTGGTGATGTGGCGAAAGCTCGAGGAATGACCCAACTTGCAAAAGACACGGGATTGGCGAGGGAAAGTTTGTACAAGGCTTTGGCTCCTGGCGCAAAACCAAGGTATGACACTGTTTTCAAATTGATCCGTGCATTAGGTGTTGAGCTACACACATCCCCTGCTCATAAGTGAATATCAACTTTAACTTGTCAATACAATAGACCCACCGAAGAACAACTACCACCAGGTGAGTTCTGAGCACTTCCGGCGTGCTTCGCAAAGGCCGTAACTGGTTTCTTGATCTCACTCAGCTAGCCATGCAAGTTGAGGGTCAACACAACGTTGGAACTGTTGTACCCCTCGCGCTACTCAAACTCTGATCCTTTAATTCAAACCCCACAATTTATTACCAGCGTCGCTTTTGGGCAAAGCGAATTACATGCACCAAGGAGCGGTGAAATTGAAATCGGCAGTGCGTCATGTTGAACAGGACAATTCCATGCCCCCTGAAGAAGTGGCGCTATTCTTCATCATGGCTTCAATGGGACTGTCTGTTTACGGGGCATTGACAAGCTTTGTTCCCTCTACATTTTGGCTTCGCTGGGGTACTTACCTGTCTGTCACTGCAACATTACTTTTGACGACTTATCTTTATTGGGGGTTCGGCACCGGTCGCATGAAAACGCAAGAGGGAGCTTCTAAGTTGAAAAAAGTTCTTGCTTTGTCTTTTCTACCAATTGTCATCTTCGGAGCAATATGGATGGTCACCGTTCATGCGTTGGCAGATTTCTATACGCTTGCATTTGGAAGTCAAAACAGCGAATCAGTACTTTTGGTTAAGGAACGAGGTGGAGGTCGATATACATGTCAATACCGGCTTAAAGGTCAATCGCTCGAGTCAGCGATTCCAAACTACATCTGCATCTCTGATTCGGCCTATGAAGCTCTACCTTCTTACCCAACTACTTTTTTGCTTGACGGAAAAATTTCGATTCTTGGGTTCCATATCGGAGATGTGTACAGAAGCCTCAAGTCGGCCGGTAACTAGAACACGGGTTCGCATGTCTTGGAGGGGCGAAACCAACCTGAACTTTATTTTCACAAAATCATGCTACCGATATTTATTCGAATCGTGTCATCGATCATTTCAGTCTTGGCGCTCATCTCCCTCCTTCCTGCGGCAGGTGTATTGATGATGTCACCAATGATGTTTGATGCGCCCGGTTCTGAACGCAATGTTCTCCTGTGGCTATTCTTCTTTAGCATATTGGCGCATCCCATCGCTGTCATAAGTGGTGCAGTGATCATCTTCAAAAATAAAGTGCGCAATATGCGGCGCTATATTGTTGGTGTTGGTGTCACGCTTGCACCTCTTACACTCATAGTCATTTTGTATTTTTTGCTGAGCATATTTTGCGATGGCAATTTTGATTGCCAAGTGTCGCCGACTACATACATATCTCAGTGAACTGAGCGATGAAAAAGATTCAAAAGATAATGGCAAGCAGCGCTTTGGTATTGTTCGCAAACTCAAGCTGGGCAACTGAGGTGGAAGAACAAACCCTCTTGAAAAACTTGGCGTACGGGCAGTTGATCGAACTGAATCAATACAGCTCTGGGCAGCAGAAGGGCTTGATGTTGCGCCTGTTTGCAACGCCAGCTCGCGATGAAACTTGTGGGCTTGAAACTGGTGCCACTTGTAAAAATAATCACCTGATCACTGTTGCCACTTTCGATGAACTACCGGAAGTTCAAGTACACACATTGCAAGCGAAAGGGGAGTTTGTAAAGGCCGATTGGGTTGTACCTAAAACGCCTGAAACAACAGTTGACCAAGCCGAGTTGGTTCTTACGTTCCGTGAATATCATCGATTCTCGACTCGAGCAAATCCTAAGCTCCCCAAGAAGGTTTTTCAGGTTAATTTGAAAATAACTTCTGCAAGAGTTGAAGAAGTGCTGCTCACAAAACAGGTATCGAATCAATGAACTTATCAGTCAGGCTGGTGAAACTAATAAGCCACAAAGGATTGATTGTGTCGATTGCATGTGGAGTAGCCCTTGCTTGCGCTATGTTGTTTATCGGCCTGTTACACAACGCACAGCTTGAGTTTTATTTCCCAGGCAGTACCGTTGATTACCAATACGCTCTTGGCTTCTTCGGGATTTGGTTTTTAGTTGGTGCCTTTGGTAGCTTATTGCTTGGCGTTCTGTTTAAACGCATCTATAAATTAATTGTCCAACATACTTCCTGAAATTCATATGCGATCAATATTTACTGCCGTACTTTTTTGCTTTTCGAGTATCTCGTTTGCGCAAGCTAAATAGCAACAAGCCTCGTTGAAAGAAGCTTAAAGGTGACTATCCACATCCATGCGGTGATGGAACACACGAACCACTACGACTTTTGAATTGCTTCCATCGCGGTAGAAAATGACATGGCTACCGAGCACGAATTTTCTGTATCCGGGCTTTATTCCCGATGCATCGATACCGATTTCTGGTTGGCGAGCAAGTAACCGAAAAGTGTCGTCGAGTTGTTTTAGATATTTGTTTCGTTGCGGGTTTCCCCAGCGTTTTGCAGTAAAGCGAGCAATATTCAATAGGTCGTTGCGGGCCGCGACAGTCAGAAGGAATGGCTTTGTCATTCCGCTTCTTTGTCCAGCTGCGAAATTAGATCGTCGTAAGAATAGTCGGAAAGTCCGCTTTGCTCGCCTTCCTCCAGTAGGCGACGCAGTTGCGTCAGCTGAGTTTCGTTTTCTTCCAGCAAACGTAGCCCTGCTCTGACCACTTCGCTGGCCGAGCCATAGCGGCCATTCTGGACCTGTGATGCAATGAATTGATCAAAATGTGGGCCAAGAGAAACACTTGTGTTTTTAGCCATGGGAGGCCTCCGATACCAAATATTGGTATATTTTATAGACATGCTTATCACTAATCAATCAACCGCTCAGCGTTTTATTTGTTCTTTAAAGCGTAATAAACCCCCAACGCTCCATCTTCCTCCAGCGTCACCATTCGGTGCGCGTCAATCGACACCACAAACTTTCTCTGCTCCCATTTCCCTTTCCAGGCAGGGTCTTTACATTCCAAAACTCCAGTTTTAACCACGGTTAGCTGCTCACCGTAAGCAGAAAATCCGAGGTCTGTGTTCTCCAGTGAAAACTGCAAGGGCTTGCCTTGGCTATCTACAGCCTCTGGAGGTAGGGTGGTATTCATTCGAGTCAGCACATCTTTCAACGGCAGTTCTTCAAGCACAAAGTGCAAGTGCCCCTTAGCGCAGGCACCCACTGGCGATGTTTTATTTTGTGCTGCTTTTAAATCGATACTCTTTCCAATCTGCGGTTTGAATTGATTGGTCGTGGTTTCAAAACATCCAATCGGGCAGCGAACTTCCAGCAATATCCAAGCCTTCAGCAAATCAGCGGTTGAGTTCTCTGAAGCGTGAGTCGATGTAAGGCCTAGCATCAGCGTTGCGGCGAAAGCAAATTTAATCATGTCCATTTCCTTATTGACCGATACTTTGCAGATAACTCGCGATGGCCTGCGTGGACGAATATTTGTAGCGCAGAAAGTATTTCGGTCGCTTGGACCAATATCCCGGTTTTGAGAACAACACGAAGCTGACACCGGTAGAACTTTGCGAACCCACCCAGCCGTGTTCGTTTTGAACAATGCCAATGTGATTGACCCCTTTGTAAGGTCCAGTGACTTGTTCCGGAAATATGATCAAGTCGCCAGCCTGTGGTGTGTCAACCTGTTCAAAATGAGGCGATGCCATATAGCCCGCAACGTTAGTTCTAAAGGCAGCAGCGCGTTCTGGGAAGAGTTGTTCAAACACATAGGCGACGAACCCGGAACAATCAAATCCGTTTGTTTTTTTACCGCCCCATTTGTAGGGCTTGCCTTCCATAATTTCAAACACCTTGTCGGCACGGTGGGCAATACCCTTGCCAGTTTGGGCAACATGCTCTTGCATTCAGCTTCTCCTTTTTTAATCTGGAAAAGCAATGTAGAGGCAAGGTGTTGTACTGTCAAAATGCTACCTACTACGGGTTAGGTTTCAACAAAAAAGCCAGGCACTTTTCAGCACCTGGCTTTCTCAAATCAAACTACTTAATCAACTCAAGCAGCTTTCACCTTCAAGCGCCATGCGTGCAGCAGTGGCTCGGTGTAACCGGCAGGTTGTTCCATGCCTTTGAACACCAGGTCGCATGCGGCCTTGAATGCGGCGGATGTTTCAAAGTTGCCAGCCATGGGCTTGTACGCGGGGTCGCCAGCGTTTTGCTGGTCAACCACAGCGGCCATGCGCTTCATGGTTTCCATCACTTGCTCTTTGCTCACAATGCCGTGGTGAATCCAGTTGGCAATGTGCTGGCTGGAAATACGCAGTGTGGCGCGGTCTTCCATCAGGCCCACGTTGTTGATGTCGGGCACCTTGGAGCAACCCACACCCTGGTCAACCCAGCGAACCACATAGCCCAAAATACCTTGGGCGTTGTTGTCCAGTTCTTGCTGCTTTTCTGCATCGCTCCAGTTGGTGTTGGTGGCCACTGGCACTTGCAACAGATTGGCCAAAATGCCTGGGCGTTCTGCGTCGGCATCAATCTTTTCCAGCTCGGCTTGAACAGCGGCCACGCTAACCTGGTGGTAGTGCATGGCGTGCAATGTTGCAGCAGTTGGGCTTGGAACCCAGGCGGTGTTGGCACCGGCTTTGGGGTGGCCAATTTTCTGTTCCAGCATGGCTTTCATCAGGTCGGGCATGGCCCACATGCCTTTACCAATCTGTGCGCGGCCTTTCAGGCCACAGCTCAAACCAACCAGCACGTTGTTGCGCTCGTAGGCGGTAATCCATGCGCTGCTCTTCATGTCGGCTTTGCGAATCATGGCGCCTGCGTGCATTGCAGTGTGCATTTCGTCGCCAGTGCGGTCCAAGAAGCCAGTGTTGATGAAAGCAACACGGCTGGCTGCGGCAGCAATACAAGCCTTCAAGTTAACAGACGTGCGGCGCTCCTCGTCCATAATGCCCAGCTTCACGGTGCTGTCGGGCAGGCCCAGCAGCTTTTCTACATGGGTGAACAATTCAGCAGCAAAGCCCACTTCAACAGGGCCGTGCATTTTCGGCTTCACGATGTAAACCGAACCTTTGCGGCTGTTGCGAATACCGTTAACGCCATTGCCTTTCAGGTCGTGTAGCGCAATCGTGGTGGTCACAATCGCGTCCATAATGCCTTCGGGAATTTCTTTGTCACCGCCCCACAAAATTGCGGGGTTGGTCATCAGGTGGCCCACATTGCGCAAGAACAACATGCTGCGGCCATGCATGGTCACTTTCTCGCCATTCACGCCGGTGTACACGCGGTCAGCATTCAAGCCACGTGTGAAGGTTTTGCCACCTTTGCTCACGCTTTCTGTGAGGGTGCCTTTCAAAATACCCAGCCAGTTTTTGTAGGCCACAATTTTGTCTTCAGCGTCTACGGCAGCAACAGAGTCTTCCAAATCCAGAATGGTAGACAGCGCTGCTTCCAGCACCACGTCGGCCACACCGGCTGCGTCGCTTGAACCAATCGGTGTTGCGCGGTTAATAATGATGTCGGCGTGAATGCCGTTGTTCACCAGCAATACCGATGAAGGTGCTGCGGCGTCGCCCTGGTAACCCACCAGTTGTGCGGCGTTTTTCAGGCCAACGGTGCTGCCGTTCTTCAAGGCAACTTGCAGCTTGCCACCTGCAATGGCGTAGCCAGTGGCGTCTTTGTGTGATGCGCCTTCCAATGGGAAAGACTGATCCAAAAAGTTGCGTGCAAACTCGATTACTTTTGCACCGCGCACGGGGTTGTAGCCGCCAGCGCGTTCTGCACCGCCTTCTTCAGAAATTACATCGGTGCCGTACAGTGCATCGTACAGGCTGCCCCAACGTGCGTTCGCAGCATTCAAGGCGTAGCGTGCATTCAAAATTGGAACTACCAACTGGGGGCCAGCTTGGGTGGCCAGTTCGCTGTCTACATTGGCGGTGGTGGCTTGCACTTTGGCAGGCTGCTCAACCAGGTAGCCAATCTTTTTCAAAAATTCTTGGTAGGCGGCCATGTCGGCGATGGGGCCGGGGTTGGCTTTGTGCCAGGCGTCCATTTCCAGCTGAATGCGGTCGCGCTCGGCCAGCAGGGCGGCGTTTTTCGGGGCCAGTGTGCTGACGATTTCGTCGAAGCCTTTCCAGTAGGCAGCCTGATCAATGCCGGTGCCGGGCAGCACTTCATTGTTGATGAAGTTGTACAGGGGTGTGGCTACTTTCAAGCCATGCACGGTGGTGCGTTCTGTCATTTTAGAAACCTCGGGCAGGGTAGTTAATGCGAAACAGTCGATTGTAAAGGAATTGAGTGTGATTCTGACATGTTTGGAATGGTCATAAGCACAGGCGATTGATCAAGACATCTTTAACTTTTTTGCAAAACTCTGGAAAACCCCAAGTCGATTGCAGCAACGCGGGGTTCAATCCAATTTGTGGGCTGGTTACTATTGGGTAATCGATTCGGGGTAAACATGCGGACTTTTGATTACATCGTAGTGGGGGCGGGCACAGCTGGGGCCTTGATGGCCAACCGGCTCAGTGCCAACCCCAACAATTCAGTGCTGTTGCTGGAAGCGGGCGGTAAAGACAACTACCACTGGATCCACATTCCTGTGGGTTACCTGTATTGCATCGACAACCCCCGCACCGATTGGCGCTTTCGCACCGAGCCCGATGCCGGCCTGAACGGCCGCGCCCTGATTTACCCCCGTGGCAAAACCTTGGGTGGTTGCTCCAGCATCAACGGCATGATCTACATGCGTGGCCAGGCCCGCGATTATGAAAGCTGGGCTGCCCAAACCGGCGACGAGGCCTGGAACTGGAACAATTGTTTGCAAGATTTTCTAGCGCATGAAAGCAACTGGCGTTACGACAACCCGCATGCCGAGTTGGCTGACACAGACTTGCCAAAGTTTCACAGTGGCAAGGGTGAGTGGCGCGTGGAAAAGCAGCGCCTGCGTTGGGAAATTCTGGAAGCATTTTCTCAAGCGGCGCAACAGGCAGGCATACCCGCCAGCGACGACTTCAACCGTGGCAATAACTTTGGTGTGGGCTACTTTGAAGTGAACCAGCGCAGCGGCTGGCGGTGGAACACCTCCAAAGCCTTCTTGCGCCCAATCATGAAGCGGCCCAACTTAACAGTGTGGACCCAGGCACAAGTTAAAAATTTAATCATCGAGCGCAACGCCAGTGGCGAACTGGTGTGCAATGGCGCGCTGGTAGTGAAGGGCGGTGAAGAAGTGGCGGTGAAAGCCGTGCGTGAAACCGTGCTGTGTGCGGGTGCCATTGGCACGCCACAAATTCTTGAATTATCGGGCATAGGGCAGGGCAGCCTGCTGCAGCAACACGGTATTGAGGTAAAGCTGGACAAACCCGGCGTGGGTGCCAACCTGCAAGACCATTTGCAAATTCGCGCAGTATTCAAAGTGCAGGGCGTTAAAACCCTGAACACACTGGCCAATAGCCTGTGGGGCAAGGCGCAAATTGGCATGGAATATGTATTTAAGCGCAGCGGCCCCATGAGCATGGCCCCCTCGCAACTGGGCGCATTCACCAAAAGCAGCGCCGACCGGCCATACCCCAACATTCAGTACCATGTGCAGCCGCTGAGCCTGCCTGCATTTGGTCAGCCCCTGCACAACTTCAATGCCTTCACGGCCAGTGTGTGCAACCTCAACCCCAGCAGCCGCGGTTCGGTGCACATTAAAAGCAGTCGGTTCGACGAAGCACCCGCCATTGCGCCGAATTACCTCAGCACTGAGGAAGACCAGAAAGTGGCGGCCGATTCCCTCAGGGTGACGCGTAATATTGCGCAGCAACCCGCCTTGGCGAAATACAAGCCTGAGGAATTCAAGCCCGGCGTGGAGTTTCAAACCGACGAGGAATTGGTGCGTTTGGCAGGCGACATTGCCACGACGATTTTTCACCCGGTGGGTACGGCAAAAATGGGTGCGGCCAACGACCCCGCTGCTGTGGTCGATTCCCGCTTGCGAGTGATTGGTGTGAAGCACCTGCGCATTGCCGATGCCAGTGTGATGCCCACCATTACCAGCGGCAACACCAACAGCCCCACGCTGATGATTGCCGAGAAAGCGGCAAGGTGGATACTCGAAGGCTGATACACTTCGGGCATTGATTGCAGGGAATACACGCCATGAACGAAGTCATCATCAACAAAGAACCCGTTGAGCTTTACAAAATCCTGAAGTTTCAGGGTTGGTTGTCCAGCGGCGGCGAGGCCAAGAATGTGATTGCCGATGGCCATGTGTTGGTCAACGGCCAAATTGAAACCCAGAAGCGCAAGAAAATTGTGGGTGGCGATGTAATCGAGTTTGACGGTGTGAAGTACACGGTTAAACTGGGATAAGTGGTTTTTCCCAAAGCAGTTTCAATCAAGGCAGTACGGTCATGGCAGTTAAAGACCCGCAAGTTGTAAACCAATCCCAATGTGTTGAAGTGTATTTCGACGGTTCATGCCCCATGTGCCGCCGTGAAATCGCGGTGTATCAAAACATCACGCCCGATCAGCCCATTGCCTGGGTGGATGTCTCCAAGCCTGACACGCCACTGCCCCAAGGGCAACCCAAAGAACAGCTCATGGCGCGTTTTCACACGCGCACGGCGCAAGGCGAATTGCTCAGTGGTGCTGCGGCTTTTGTGCATGTGTGGGCGCAGTTGCCGGGTTGGCGGGTGTTGGCATGGCTGGCCAAGGTACCGGGCATGTTGTGGGTCATGGAAAAGGCGTACAACGGCTTCTTGCCCGTTCGCCCTGCCATTCAACGCTTTATTTTGAAATTCGACACCAGCCATTTGCCGCCCACTTTGGTGGCTGACCTTCGCACTGACCACGCCGGTGAAACCGGGGCAGTGTGGATTTACAAAGGCATTTTGGCTGTTTCAAGAAACCCTGAAGTTCGCGCATTTGCCAGTGAACACCTGCAAACTGAGCAGCGCCATTTAAACGCCATGAACACGTTGCTGCCGGTATTTCGCCGAAGCTGGCTGTTGGTGCCCTGGCGCATTGCAGGCTTCCTCACCGGGGCTTTGCCAGCCTTGTTCGGGCCGGTTGCGGTGTACCGAACCATTGCTGCGGTGGAAACTTTTGTGAACTTGCACTATCAGGAACAAATCGAAAAGCTGACGGCTTTGGGAACCCACCAGGATTTGAAAGCGCAGTTGATTGAGTTTCAACTGGATGAATGCGCGCACCGCGACGAGGCCGCCGCAAAAACAACAAAGCCCGGCGGTTTAATCGCCAGGCTTTGGGTAAGTGCTGTTGGGTCAGGCTCCAAGGTTGCAGTCACCTTGGCGCGTTTTATCTAACTACTCAAGCAGCCAATGCAGGTTTTTGAACCTGGCGAACCAGTGCTTGCAAGCGCTTGCGCTGCAGGCGCATTTCAACTTCCATGGCTTTGAATTTGGCTTTGTAGGCCGCCAGGGTTTCGCCATTCTTGATGGCGTTTTTCGTGTCTTGGTACCAGGCTTCTTTCAGTTTCGCCCAGTCTTGCAAGGCCTTGCTGTAGTGCTCATATTCCTGCGCAAGGCGGGCTTTCATGGCTTCAACATGCGCATGCATTGCGGTGGGCTGTGCCTGCATTTTTTCTTCGGCACGCTTGAATTGCATCGCGATGCGCGCTTTTTCAATGGCGAACTTGTCGCAGCGCTTCAGGTTCTTGGTCAAGCCCACAAACGACAAACCAGCGATCAGCCATTTGGTGGGGTCGATGTGAAACCACTTGATGCCGTTGCGATAGTCGTATTGAAACAGGTGGTGGTAGTTGTGATAACCCTCACCGTACGTAAAAATCGCCAGGAAATCGTTGTCGCGCGCGGTGTTCTCGTCGGTGTAAGGGCGGCGGCCCCAAATGTGCGCCAGCGAATTGATGAAGAAGGTGGTTTGGTGGCACCACACCAGGCGCAGCAAACCGCCCAGCAGCATCACGCCCCACAAGTCGCCAACCAGGTAACCAATCAAGGCAGGGAACAGAAAGTTGATGCCCAAGGCCAGCGCCGTGTAGTGCTTGTGCTGGAACATCACCAGTGGGTCTTTCAGCAGGTCAGGCGAGTTGCTGAGGTCTTCTTTGCCGGATTCATATTTGCGAATCATCCAGCCCATGTGCGAGAACCAGAAGCCACGCTTGGCAGAATAGGGGTCGTGCTCGGTGTCGTCCACATGGCGGTGGTGCGTGCGGTGGCCCGAAGCCCAAATCAAAATGCTGTTTTGTACAGCCATGGTGCCGAAGAACATCAACACGAAGCGCACGGTCCAGTGGGCTTCGTAGGTGCGGTGTGCCCAAAGGCGGTGGTAACCGGCGGTAATCGAAATGCCATTCAGAATGGCCAACACCACAAATGACACCCAGGCAGCCGTGCTGTAGTCGTTGAACCAAGCGTAAGCGGGTACAAGAATGAGTGCAGCAATGGTGGTTCCGAACAGGGTGATTGCGCCGGGCCAGTGGATCGGGCTGTTGGGGTCAACTCGTGTGGTCATTGAAGATTGGTTTTTACCAGTTGGTTCAAAGGATGTGGGAATCATACTGATGATTTCGCTTCCGAAAAACCCAAATTTAAATATTTAATAATTGTTCTTGATTGTTGAGGTACAGCCGCAACGAAATCTTGAATTTCGTCGCGGCGAAAGTTAACACTTGTGCACTCAATATTTAAAAACTGTCAGCAAATTACCAAGTTGTTTGTTAATTCGCGCCAGTCAGCTCGCCACCCAGTACATTGATCAAACCAGGAATCAGTTTGCGCAGTTCACCGGTCATCAGGGCGAAGTCGGAGTCAAATGCGTCGTCGTCGGCACTGAGGGCGGCCTGTTCCTTAATCACATCCAAAGGCGCAACCCGTTTCACCTGCAGGTTTTCATGCAGCACAAAGGAAACTTTGTCAGCCCAGGTCATGGCCAGTTTGGTCACGTCCTTGCCACCTTTGATGTGCTTTGCAATTTCCTCAGACTCCAGCGAGTGCTTCACATAGCGCACAGTGGCGGCCTGTTCACCACGGCTTTTCAGCTCGCAGTCCTGGTCCACGGTAAAAGGGGGCGGGTTGTCGTTCTCGGCCAGCCAGGCGGTCATGGCCACGGTGGGCGATATTTTGGTTTTGACCAAAGCCATGGCCACGCCTTCCACGCTTTTCATCAGCATGCCGACCAGTTCATCGGCCTTGGCCGGGCTTGCAGCGTCAATCACCAGCCACTTGCCCTGCGGGTCTATCCATGCATTGATTCGGCTGCGAATGGCAAAAGCCCGTGGCAACAATTCGTCGGTCACGGCTTCCTTGATTTCCTTCATCTGCTTGCGGCCGGGCTTGTAGCCTTCGCGTTCTTCAATTTCCGCTGCGCGCGCTTTGGTGAATTGATTGATCACCGTGCTGGGCAACAGCTTTTTCTCCAAGCCCAATGAAATCAGCAACTGCTGGCCGCTTCGGTGCACAAAGGGTTCGCCCTCGGCCTTTGGGGCCACCCAACCGCGCGTTTGCAAGTCCATGCCACCGCAGGCTTGCAGGGCTTGTTTGGCCAGTTTGTCTTCCAGCGACTCGGGGGTTTCTTCCCATTTGGTAAGGCGAAAGATGAACAGGTTTTTAAACCACATGGCTTGGCTCGCTGAAATTGAAAAAGGGCTGGCAGTGTAACGCAAAAAACCAAGGTGCAGCCAGTCGGCTTGAGGGCTGCCAAAGCGTTGAACAAATTTTCACCAGCCTTTCTATTTGATAGTAGTATTTCGATACGCTGTCATCAAAATACTCACAACATAGTCTTCACAACCGAATGCGCCTTACGCCGTTTCGCTGGATTTGGGTTTTATTCCTGCTTCCCTGGGTGAGCAGTTGTACCACGCCGCCCCAACGCGATTTCGCCGACACCCTCAGCATGTTTGAAGAACTGCGCCAGCAGTACGATGTGCCGTATTCCCGCATGGGTTTCCAGAAAAGCCCCCTGTTTGCCTTTGCCAAAGGCAAAACCCAGATCGTGATTGACGAGGCTTTTTCCGAGGGGCTTAGCGACGCAGCACTGCGTTATGTTTTTGTGCATGAACTGGTGCACCTGAAATACGACGACCCTCGGCGTGGGTATGATTTGTTGAAACGCATTCACCAAACCAACGCCAAAGACACCGAACTGATGAACAATGCTTTCATGACGCTTTTGGGCGCCTATGGTCAAGACCCTGAATTTAAAGGCTTTCTTGATCAAGTTGAAACACGGGCCAACCACTATGCAGCACAGCATTTGATTGATCGTGGCGAAAACCCCTGCAAGGCCATTGCAGAAATTGAACAGTACACCGGTGCACGCTTTCGGTTTGGCACTGAAGACCTGTGCAAATGATCCAACTGCCCGAACGCATTGTTTGCCTCACCGAGGAAACCACCGAGTGGCTTTACCTGCTGGGTGAAGAACACCGGATTGTAGGTATTTCTGGCTACACTGTGCGCCCACGCAAAGCCCGCCTTGAAAAACCCAAGGTGAGTGCATTTTTGACTGCCAAGATTGATCAAATTTTGGCTTTGAACCCGGATTGCGTGTTTGGTTTTTCTGATTTGCAGGCCGACATTGCCAGTGCCTTGATTCGCCATGGCGTGCAGGTGACGGTGTTCAACCAACGTTCGGTGCCCGAGATATTCAGCATGATGTACCAGGTGGCCGCCATGGTGGGTGCGGCGGAAAAGGGCCTGCAACTGATTGCTGAAATTCAGGCGCAAGTGGAAGGCATACGCGCTCAAGCCAGCCTATGGCCTGTGCGCCCCAAGGTGTATTTTGAAGAATGGGACGAGCCGCCGATCAGCGCCATTCAATGGGTGAGCGAGCTGATTGGTATTGCCGGGGGCGACGATTGCTTTCCCGAGCTTGCCACGCAAAGCCTGGGCAAGAACCGTATTATTGCCGACAGCAGTGAAATTGTTCGCCGCAATCCTGACATCATTATTGGCTCTTGGTGCGGCAAAAAATTTCGCCCGGAAACCGTGGCGGCACGGGCAGGGTGGGGCAATGTGAGTGCAGTGAAGCACCAGCAAATTTTCGAGGTTAAATCGCCCTTGATTTTGCAGCCTGGGCCCGCAGCATTGACCGACGGCCTTGCTGCATTGCATGAAATTATTCGCCAGTGGCAAATTTTTCAGCGCAAGAATGGCTTGTAATTTTGTACAGAAGTTGTAATGTTAAATGCCAAGGTGTGAAGGAATGCAGCATGAACGGACTCAACCCCACAAGGCCAAGGCTTGCAACACGAATACTCGCGGTGATTTTTACCATGGTGGCGATACTGGTCATCAGCTTCTGCGCCGCAGTCATGTCGATTATTTACATGCATGCCGATGAAAACGGCATGGTTCCCCAGGCGTTTTCACTCAGCAATCAGCTGACCCAGCCCATCATCACCATATTGCCGCCTCAACAGGCTGGCCCCAACGCACCCAACCACAAAACACCCCAGTACCACATTTAAAAAACGATTTGCTCTGGGTGTGGGCCTATTTCATGTCGGTTGGGTTGAGCATCCAGAATTTTGACCCGATCGGGATCAAAGCTGGCAATGAAGTGGTGCTTGCCCTCGGGTGTGGTGGTAAAAGCCACTGGGTGAACCAGCACTGAGCACTGCAGCAGATCGAACACCACAGGCAAGTGCTCAGGGCATTCTGGCATGAAGCGAAAAGGCTTGCGCCAGTCTATTTCGCCCTCAGGCATTTTTTTAAAGGCGCTACACGCACGGTAAATGTCAGCCACTTCTGACACCACTTCTTTGGATACGCGCGACAAATTTACAAATTGCGTGCCACTTTCTTCACCCAGGTCTTCCAGGTGCACCACGCCCGGCTTGCGTGGCGTTTCAATGCCCACGGTAATGGTGGCTGTTGAAAAGTAATGACCTGCTTTTTGAGCTTGCGACAACAGTTCACCCAATGCCATGTAGGCATTGCGGTTGCCGTACAGTGCATTGAAGTAGTTCTTCGGCATGCGACCTGCCACGGGCAATTTGTAATCAGAAAGTTTCAACTGGCTGGGTGGGGCCTTGGGTCCGCTCCACACAGCAATCAGTTTGACCTCGGTGTAATCCATGTTTTGTTCATGACGCCATGTGTTTGTATTTAAGCGGGTACTTCTGGATCAACAACTTCACTGCGTCTATATCGTTTAGCGGTGGCACTTGGTTACGCGCCCGGTATTCCTGATGAACAATGTCCAGCCACAAATAACAAACTTCCGGTTCTTCCATGCCGCTGGCCAACATGTGGTGCAGCCTTTCCAGCACGATGCCCACTTGCGGTGTGGCATTGCCTGAACCGTTCAACCACCGGTAACCGGAACCTGCGCTACGGCCCAACAATTGACCAAAAGTGCTTTCGCTGACTTTGGTTTTTCCGAACACCCTTTGAAACATTTTGTAGGTGTCTTCCAGGCTGAGCTCATTGTTCAAAGGAACCAGCGACTCATGGGTTTCGTACAGCCTCAAAATTAAAGCAACCGTGGGATCGAGCGGTTCATCGCTAGAATTGCCCTCGGGTGGGCGAACAATTGAGTTAAATTTCGCCTGGGTACTGATACCGAACAAAGCGCACATTTTTGACACGGTTAGCCCGTATTTTTGCTTGAACAGGTTCAGGTAGGCACCTGTGCGTGGCTTGTTCTTGTTGTTAATTTGAGGCATGGCGCGTGATAAAGCAATCTCGTGGGTTAATGATGATACGGAATCAAGACTCTCAAATTGTAATTTGATCTAAAAATCATTATTTAACACAAATGGACAACGTATCATGTCGCTTTGTGGTTGACTTGAAGTGACTCAAGTTGATGAATTTAATCATTTTTTTGACCGCCATTGTGTGGCGTAGTCGCGAATATCGAAATGAACATGGCTTCTGTAAACACCAACCCCCCCGAATGCGGGGTACTGTAGGGTTTTAGCCAATTGATCAATATTCACACCAATGGGTTTGATGTCCATGGCGTAAAACTGTCCGCTCTCATCGGGCAAATGACGTGAATGTCGGGCTGCACCCTCGATGATGGAATTCGTGTGATGGGTCCGCAAACCCGAGGTTACTTCAAACACGGTGTAGGCGTGGTGTTCAGCCAAAACAATTTGAGCCCATGCTGCCAGTTGCAACATTTCAATATTGGGTACGCCCACCCGGTTGGCTCGAATATCGCGAAGCATCCAGGCGGCTGTGCGGTAACCTTCAGGCGTGCTGAAATCAATTTGAAAGCGATCCGGGCCGCGTTGAATGTCCAGCAAGGTGTAGCTGGGGGATTGCGTGGCCCAAGCCAGCTTGTCCAGGTGTGCAGTCAGCGAAATCGAACTTGCAGCAGCAATAAACTGGCGCCTGTTCATGATCAAGGCACCGCAGGTGGGGTGCAGGCCTGGTTACCGTTTTGGCAGCAGCTGCTGAGAATGGACAATTGCGCGGGCGGGTTGGCATTTGGGTTGTACACACAGCGAATGAAGGCACTGCCTCCGCCACCTGCGCCGCCGCCAGTGTCGGCATCAACCGCCACAAAGCGATAGCCCACTGGTGTGTCGTTAAAAATAACGGTGGTGCAGGAATTGCCACTGTTCACCCAGTTCAGGGTTCGGTTGCCTCGGCAAAAATCAACATCGGCAATCGGGTTACGCACATCGTATCGGGAGGCCAGTGCGCCTACGCGCACGCCGGGTATGCCCGCGGGTGTGTTGGCATCGGTCGTGCCATTGCCGTCAATATCCAGCGCCACAGTGAAGTTGCCGCCCGCGCTGGTGGCGGGGGTATCGGCTTGTAGAGTGGTGAATCCGTTGCCGCCCATGAAGCTCAGCATGTCGCCTGCAATGTCACTGTCGAATTCGCCAGCGGAGCCGTCTTGCCCACCAATTGTCACTGGTTGGTTCAGGGTGATGTAGCCTTCAATGCGGCAATTGTCTGCTGCCATAGAGCAGCCCGCTGGCAAAATTGAAAGGCGGGTAATGAATTGTCCATCCGATGCAGCAGGGCGGTTCACAAAGCTTGCAGGTAACAGGCCCACATCAATCAGGTTTTCAATGGTGGGCGTCAGTTTACTTCCTTCGTTGCCTGTAACCGGGGTTTCGGGAATCGTGACATCGGTGATGCCGTCGTTGTTCAAATCCACTTGTAAATCACCGGGGGCAGAAATGCCGCGCCGGTACAAGTCGGTGTAGGAATTCAATGCGTCGCCGACCTGGTTGAGTTGATCAGCCTGGATTTTCGCGACAGAGGATTTTGCAGAACGTGCTTGTTGCTGAACCACAGCGAAGGCAATGATGGCACTGATGATCAGCACCAGCGCCAGCTCGATGCTGAGAAAGCCTGTGTGCTTGGTGTTACGGTGTTTCAGTGAGTCAAGCATGGTAATTCGCCTTGATTCAAATGAACAAGGGGGCAGTGTTGCCCCCTTGCTGTGCTACATGAGATGTGATTAACGACGGCCGAAGGTGATTGCCAGATTTGCAACGACTTCAGGATCATTTCCGCATACCACGCCTGCGTTAGCGAGACTCATTTGACCGTTTGTCTCTAAATCCCACGTTCCGACTTCACCATTTGCAACGTTCGTTGCTGCAGATCCGACTGCGAGAACGATATCAGTACACTGATCGCCTTCAACGCCGTTCCACGTAAGTATTGCCTCGTTTACAGCGTCAGTTCCCTCGGTGAGATTGATAGCCTGACCATAACTATTTAATTGACCGATTTCTTGCAGAATACCTAGAGTTGCAGCCAGTTCTGCTGTGAGTCCAGTGTATCCGGCAGCCCCACCATTGATACCAACCTTCTGCTTGGTCTCGCTGACGATTTCCGTAATCTGCTTGATGTTGTCTTGAACTTCGGTACGGCGTGCATTGTTCTGAAATGCGATAAAGGCTGCGGCAGCAACAATCGCTGCAATGATCAGGCCGATTGATACTTCAATCAGGGTAATACCGCTTTGTTTGCGGCGGGCATTCAGTGTGTGCGATGTAATCATTTTTGATTCCTCTCCGAAGGGAAATTGTGTAGTACATGTTGGCCCAAGCATTCCGTATATATACCAACAGACGGATTGATTGTAGATCAATCAGTTGTGGTGTCAAGCACTTATTTCAACGCATGCGTTGCATTCTTTTCACAGGGTCCAGTTCCTCGGTCATGCTTTGGCTGATCGACAATTGCCCCACGTACAAAAACACCACCACAGCCGCAGCAACACTCAATAACACGGCATTCAAACCCTTGGCGGTGTTGCCAATTTCATTGCGAATGTCTTCACCACCTTCGGTGCCCAGTTGAATCAGAATCTTGTCGAACTGTGGGTTGTTGCGAATGGTGGTGGCCAGGCGGGCCAGCAGTTTCGGGCTCATCAGCCCTTTGCTAAAGGCAGGTATGTAATCAGTAGGGGCCACATTTAAGTGGTTCATGATCTTTTTCAAATGCCAGCGCATCCAGGGGTCGGCATTGCGTTTCAGTGTGTCCAGTGCCGACGACAAAGTGGCTCCACTTTTCAATAGCACCGCGAGCGAGGTGACCAGAAGGCTGACCTGAAAGTCGCGATAAATCGACAGCGGCAGCAAGAACGGCGCCACTGGAAACAGCAAGAAGCCCCAGCCCTGCGGCACTTGCTCCAATTGGCTTCGCAAATTGCCTTTCCAGCGGGGCAGGGCATAAGTAAATGCGGCGATAGCACCAATAACACTGGCCACAATCAAACCGCCATGAGAAGCCACAATTTCCGACACGATTCGCACCGACATATTGAACGGTGTCCACACTTCAGGCGGTGCCACTTTCACAATAATTGGAATGGACTGCGTGGCCAGCACGTAGCTGAAACCTGCCACACCGGGTATCAACACCATGGGCGGGAAAATGGCCTTCCAGATCACGCTTTTGGCTTCTTTTTGCGATTTGATCGCTGCGGCCAATGCACGCAAGGTGCCCGGTTTGTCTTTGGCTTCGTCCACGGCGGCCAGCATCATGCGGTCGTTTTGTGGCATTACGGTGCCCAGAATTTGGCTAATCAGAAAGTCGTCGCCCAAACTCAGTTTACGAACCATCAGCTTCAAGGCCGCTTCCCGGCTGCTGTTGCGTGTTCGCTTGTGGCGGGCAATTTTCAGTTCTTCTTCCAGAAAGGTTTTGAACTGTTCTTTGTTTTCAATCGACTTGGCGAGCTGTTCGTAAAATGCTTCGCGCTTGCCGCGAAAGTCCATCAAGTTGATGGCATTGAAAAAGTTGCTGAGTTTCTTTTTGAATGTCATGTTCAGGTGTAAGCCGCAGTTTCGGCGCGGTCGGCGTCGTTCATGATTTCGAAACGGTCAAAGCTGTCAAAGCGTTCGCAGTGGCGCGGGTCCACTTCGCCCAGCAATGCCTTGTACAAGGTGTGTTCAAACACTGTTTTTCCGTCCATGTTCGCTGATCGGAAATTGCCATCCGATTTTGAACGGTAGTACATCATCGCTTCGTAGTCTTTGCCTTGGCGAATCAGGTTCAGCCACTTCCGGTCGGGGGTCAGAATTTCAGCCACCACGCTCAAGCCCGCAGTGCCGCGGTGTTTGCATTTGGGGCAGCCGCCTTGTTTTTTAAAGTAGAACAGGTCGCGCCCCAGTTCAAAGCGTGTTTCCAGTGTGTCGAGCAGCTCAAATACATGCTCTGAATCGGGCATGCCCTGTTGGTACAGGCGGCCACCAATTTTGCAGTGTGGGCACAGCTTGGGTACCAAGGCCTGGTACACCAGCAATGTCAAAATATTGGGGTTGGTCAGCACGTCGCGACTCATGCCAATTTCTTCGTTGGTTAGGCGCGGCACAATGCCGGAAATCAAATGCGCATGCACCGTACCGCAAGCCATGTGGCCTGTTTCAACAATTTGCTGCGCTGAAATTGCAGTGGCCGGGTCGCGAATTTCACCCATCAACACGCAGCCCGGGTCGGCACGCATAAGGCCTGCAACCACTTCGGCGTATTTGGCGGCTGAGCCTTTGCGGTCAAGCAAATCACGCTGAATCGGAATTTGGTGCACGCCTCGCAATGGGTATTCCACCGGGTCTTCAATCGAGTAAAACGCATCTGTACCGTTGCCGGGGTGCGTTTCAATGAAAGTTTTCAGCGTGGTGGTTTTGCCTGAACCTGTAACACCCGCAAAAATAATGGTACCAGAGGGTGTATTGGACGCACTCTTTAACTGCTTCATGTGCGAAGGGGCATAACCCAATTGCTCATAGCTGAGAGTGGGTGCATCAATGTCAACGTATAGCAAGCGGCACACCACTTTGATACCGGCCCAACCTCGCATGGATTGATAGCGCATGGCTACACGTTTGCCACCCACTTCGCGGGCGGCGATCATGCAGTACAGGTTTTCGCCCACCGAGAATTGACTGTTGCTGTTCGACCCCTTGCCCGATGCATTGTTGTAGGCCCAAGCTACGGCACGCTCTGCTTGCAGCGGGGTGTACACGCCGCCTTGCTGGTCACGCAAAAATTCAAGTTCACCATCCACGCGCAGTTTCACTTCCGCAATGTTGTTGATCACTTGTACGTGAATGTCGGTTGCGCGTTCCTGCACAGCCAAAGCCACCCAGGATTCAAAAATTTCTTTGGCTTTGGACTGCGCTACAGCCGGGTCTTCTTCGCCTTCGGTACTGTCGATTTTGGTTCGGGAGTTCTCGATCAAGTGCTCGATTACGCCACCACCACAACCAATTTCGGGTCGCTCAAACGTGAATTTCTCGGCAATCAGTTTGCCGCGCAGGTGTGAAATGAAAGGGCGAATCTGCGCGAGTTTTTCCGCATCATACAAAATGATCGCGCGCTTCACACCAGTTTCAATGGCACACACATGTTTTTCAACTGCAGCGGGTAGCTTCAGCAAAGCCCCCGCACTGCCGTCGGTCAGCACGCGCGAAAACGCGGGCAATTCACTGAGTTTTTCAACTTTCAGCGCTTTGTCCGCTTGCGTGGCCAACACATTCAGTGCCAGGTCTCTTTTCATGATCAAAACCTCACTTGCGCACCCACGGAGACATGCTGCGTGTTGCCGTTGCTTGCGACCAATTCCAGTCCGTTCTGTGTGATTCGCCTGATATTGAATTTGCCTAGTTGTTCGCCTTCGCGAAGCGTACGTACGCTTCGACCTGCTGTTTGAATTTCAGCGGTCATTGCACCTGTTGTGCCATACACGCCGAGTACTGTGTTGGCTGAAACTGCAGATGCTGCCTTGCTGGTGGCTCGCACTGGGGCTGCTGTGGCTTTGCTTGGCGCAACTGCTGCGGGTGTGGGTGTTGCCAATGGTTTACTTGCCGTGCTTGTTACACTGCCACCAATTTTCAGCGCCGCTTGTAATTCTTCCCGCATGGCTTGCTCTTCTTGCAGTCTTTGAATTTCAGCCAGTGTCTTGATGTTCAAAGGCACTGTTACCCCATTGAGCTTGATGTTCTCAACCGGTGTCACTGCGGTTTTGTTCTCGGCCTTGGCTTCAACTTTGGGTGTTGCATTTTCCTGCGCATGCAGGCTGCTCAATGCCAATGTCGCCAGCAGGCCGCCCAGTAAATATTTAGTACGCATACAGTGCTCCCTTCAATGTCACCATCACGGCGGCATCCAGGTTTTTGGGTTCAATCTTCATGGAAATCTGATTCCAGTAAATTCCGGAAGGGTATCGATCGAGAAAGTCTTTCATGAGGGTCAGGCTGCCCGTCACCTCAGTTGCATGCCGGTTCACCGACACATTGGGTGGAATGCTCTTGAAGCCAGTGGGCCAGGTTTGGCCTTGGGTGTCGACCTTGAACTGAATGCCCGCTTTTTGCCAAGCCTGTTGTTCCAGGTAAAGCAGCTCGCTGGCTTCCTGTTTTTTGGGCAAATCCTGCAACTGCTGAATGCCCCGGGAGGCCATGTCGTATGAAAACGAAAACTTCAGTTTGTTGACGTCTTTGGGGTCGGGGCTGCTTTGCTGGTTGTTCAAAAAGCTCACCAACTCTTGCGTGTAGCCGCCTTGCGATTGCCATTCACTGCTGCACTTGCCCAGGTTGCACTGAATGCTTTCCAATAGCCAGCCTCGCGCCATGAAAGGTTGCTCGCTCAACAGGTTCAGCATTTCAATTACATCGGTATTGGCCAGCCCCACATTGCGCTGATCGGTCGCCAGTTTTTTCAAATATTGCGGGGTTTGTATGCTTGACTGCGCCTGCTTCATGCGCGCTTCACGTGCGCTGGCTTCCAGGTATTCGTTGCCGCCATACACGCCACCAGCCAGCAGAAGCACCACGGCAAGCATCGCCGAGGCTTTGATCAAATCGGTGGGTAAACCAATCAGCGCATGTTTGTTGCTGAAGCTGCCCAAGCGCGCTGCAATGTCCAGGGGCAGGGCACTCGGAAACAGCTCTGGGGCGTTGCTGTAAACATGGTATTCCGAACTTTCGATTGACCCATTGGTGTAAGTGTTCACAGTGCTGACTACCTCGGCATCGCTGCCGATGATGTCCATGGTGGGCGCACCCTGTTCAATCACCATCAAGGCCATTTGGCCTTTCTTGCTTCCTTCCTCTATGCGAATGGCATAGATGGCGTGTTCCTGCTCATTCTGTGTGGCCAACATGGCCGCCAGGCTGTACACCTGCCCGGTGCGTTCTTCATCCGAGATATCAGGATCGTAGTTATAAAGACCCAGGTATTCGTTCTGATGGCCCTTGAGCAAAATATGCTTGGTGGCATCAATGCGGTCGGCATACTCCCGAATATCGGCAATGCGTTTGCTGTAGCTTGAGCGTGCCAGTGGCTGCCAGTTCAAGCCGGCAATGTAGGCTTTTTTCCCCAGCTGATGAACTACTGCAGATTGCTCAGCCATGGCGCATCTCCATGCTTACAGCACCACCGCGCGAACCAGAACGATGAAGTTCTCTCGCATGGTGGACAGGTTGCGCGAACCACCGGCCAGCAATGGTGCCTGCTCGGTCAGCTTGCGCTCGGTGAAACCGGATACATCGCGTGACAGACCTGTGATGGCCATCACTTCACCTGGGCGAAGTGCGATGGTGTACTGGTCAGAAATGCTGCTGGTGTTGGGCGTTTGAACCCGTTGCAGGGTTTCGCCAGAGCCAGTGGTAATTTCCAGCAGGCTGGTGAGGTCAGACAAGCTGATGCCCATTTTCAGCATGATGGTGTTGTTGTCCAGAATAAACGGCATGGCCGCAAACTGGTCACCAGTTGTAATTTCATCGGTGGTCAAGCCGGGTACACCTGTGCCGCCACCCAGAGCACCTGAGGAGGCGGGTTTCGTTTCCGACAAATAACCCGTGGTAGTCAGCCTTGCTTTGCGTGCCCACTGCCTGTTCAATGCCACCAGGGAAATGGGGCGGTGTTGAACATTGTCGCCAATTTCATTTAAAGCTTGCACAATGGCCGAGCTGGCACCAAAGCGTTGATTGGTAGGGCTGTTAGGCGGGTTTTGTCCGGGAATGAAACCTTGCAAGGCTTCCGGAATGGTCAGTGCAATCAAACCTGCTTCAGGGGCCACCAGCGATTCGGGCGACAACACGCCAATGCCGTAGCGCTGAGAAAGGCTTCTGAAAAAAACATCCCAGTTCACGCCCTGTTGGTCGTCTTTCTTGGACATGACCGAGTAAATATCAAGCTGTACATGCACCTGTTTCAGCATGTTTGCATTTTCGGCGCGGATCATGTCGCGCACCTGGGTTTGCATGTCGCGGCTTGTTTTAACCATCACTCGGCCAGTGCCTTCGGCTACGATCACTTCGGAACCGGGCACCGAGGCCACCATGCGGTTGATCACTTCCAGTATGCTGGCCTGGCCGTCAATTTTCCCTTTCTCGGACACGCTCAAATTCGAATTGCTTTGCACTTCATTGCCCCGCACCCGGCCTTGCGTGCCGCTGCTCATGGCGTATTCATAGCCATTGGGGAAAGAGGCCAGCTCATACATGGCTGTGGTGTAACGCATGATGACAATTGAGTTGTCGCGGTACTCCCAGGACAAGCTCAGTTTGTCGGTGGTGTTGTTCAAAAAATCAATCAGTGTACCGTCCCAGTTCATCGCCACGGCACCCACGGTGGTGCGGGGCGCCAGGGCCACACTGTCCACTGCGACTGGCGTGGATACCGGTGGTGCCGCCTCGGTAGGGGCGCTTACTGGTGGTAACTGGCGTGCGCCACGGCGGGGTTCGGCGCTGACTGGTGTGTTGAATACGTCTTGCTGAATGCGCACAGGAATGCCGACCATTTGGGTCAGGCGGGCTGCCACTGTATTCAAATCCACAGGGCGGCCTTTGTCCGCGAAATTCATTTTGTAGGTTTCATGAAAAATCGCGGGCAACTTGTCGTCGTCATTCACATGCACGAAGGTGCCGCCAATCCAGCTTTTGCTGGCGCGTTTCAGCACCTTCGCATTTTGTTGTTGCTTGGCTTGTTCTTCGGCGTATTGCCGACCACCACGAAAGGAACCGTTGGTTTGCAAGCTGGTGTTCACCTGCTCAACTTTGCGCAAACCGTTGTCATTGTCGGCCTGTACTTCAGCCTTGATCTGTGGGCCTGTGCAAGCTGCTGTTCCAAGGCTTAGCAATGCTGCAACAGCAGTGCATACCAGTGTTCTGTTCAGTGGTGTCTTCATGTTTTATCGGCACTCTTCTTTTTGATCGCCCAAGCGGGTAATTCGCAGCAATGGCGGCTCGTTGTTGTAAACACAGGCTTCCAAGGGGTATTCGCTGTTCTTGATTCCGGGTGTTTCAAGCACTTGTTCTACTGCATATTCAAAGGTGCCCGAGAAGGTGGTGCCGGCTGCAATCATCACGTAACGGTCGGCATCCCAGCGAAATGTGTAACCCGCTTCCTTGGCCCAACGGCGAATGGCTTTGTCCAGCCTGCCGTCTTCAACCCGCAATTCCCATTGAATGGCACGCGGTGTCACCACCAGCCTTGCGCTCTCCTGTTTCACCGGCAGGGCAGCCAATTGCTCGGCTTCCCGAATCACTTTGGGCGGCAGGTCAACAATGAATACGTCGGAGGAGGGGGCTTGCATGGCCAGCTGTATGTTGCTGGGTTTGTTTGAAGTGGCGCTTGGGGATTTGGGTTCGAGGTTGGGCTGAGCAACTGCTACGAAGCTTCGGGCTTGCGGCAGGGGGTCTGGGGCGCTGTGCCTGGCCAGCTCAACATTGCGCGATAGCAACTCATCAGCGAAATAAGGAAGGTGGTCCTCATGTTTCTCGGCCACCATGGCAGGTGTGGGTGCCTCCATCACAACTGTGGCGCCTGTCTCCCCACTCGTTTCCCCGGTTGTATTCCATGCCATCAACACAATGGCTAGACCAAGAGCAAATTCCATATTCGTTTTACCTTCTTCGTATGGATCGGTTTTCAGCGAGTTTGCAAATTTTATAAATTCGAATATATATCAATATACGAAATATTTTCTTTTGCAGCAATCCCAAATTTTTTCTGCTGCGTCAGGGGGTTTTTGTCAGAGGCAAATCAATCTTGATAAATCGCGTCAAGCCATTGATTGCCTTCATGCGGGCTGTAATGAACCAAAAGGTAAGCCGCAGTTTCCAGCACAGCCAGACTGCAGGCCTGTGCTTCATCGAATGCTTCTTGATTGATGGCGTCGTATTCGTGGATACACACTTTCAACAGTTCACCAATTAGTCGAGGCGTGGACTCAATGGTTTTTACTTTGGGACGTAGCTCTGAATAGGCTTTCATCAGGCCGCGAAAGTAATGCCAGGTTGTTCCTTCTGTTTCAGCCAGACCTTGCAGAATAAATGGCAAGCTCAGGTTGAGTAGGCCCGTGTCTTCAATGTGCGCGGCCAATTCGCTGTATTCACAGTCGCATGGATCAACCGGGTGATTTGCCCTGAAATAAGCGATATTGTTTGTAATCGAGTTGCCAGAGGACAGCCCTGCAAGCATGGCAGAAGTACTCTCGAATGGCTTTGTTTGTGCGACCATATTTTTATTGTTCACTCGTTGAGTTAATGAATACTTGCTCGAATTTATTGCGCGAACAAGTGTTGACTGAACAAATGTTTGAAAAAAATCACATTTTTTGTCATTTCATGTAACAGTACCTACAAAAATTGCGACAAATTCTAAGTATCCACATGAGGTGATCATCAAAGATCCATGATTTATAAAGGGTTTAATTTCCCTCTATGTTTCATTCACGTGATAAGTTTGTTGCAAATTCCTGCAGTCCTCTCTGAGCTTTTTTCGGTCTTTCGCCGTTTCTTGGTGTATTCAGAACCCTCCCACCCAGATTCCTCTTAATGTTCAACTAAATCAATCACATCAAAGGGTGGGGGTGGGGGGTGAGAAGGGGGGTGTTATCGCGACAACACCACTCTAAAGCGGGGGCTACTATTGCGTACTTTGTCCACAGCCTCGTTGATTTGGTCAAAACTGTAGGTTTCTACGATGGGTTGAATATTGTGCAGGGCTGCGAATTTGAGCATGTCGGCGATTACGCGCGGGCTGCCCACAGGCGAAGACGAAATGGAACGTTGTTGCCCCATCAAGCCAAACACACCAATGTCCAAAGGCTCCAGCACGGCACCCAGAAAGTGCAGGCGGCCTTTGGGAGCCAAGGTGGCAATGTAGGCGTTCCAGTCAAGCTTCACGTTCACGGTCGACAAAATAAGGTCGAATGAGCCAGCCGCTTTCTTCAAGGCATCGGGGTCTTTGCTGTTCAGCACGTGGTGTGCACCCATGCCCAGCAATTCGTCGGTTTTAGAGGCGTTGCTGCTGAATGCGGTGACCTCGCAGCCCCAGGCTTTCAGGAACATGACCGCCATGTGGCCCAAGCCGCCCACGCCGATCACCGCGACTTTGCTTTGCGGTGAAATATTGAATTGCACCAACGGGTTGTAAACGGTAATGCCACCACACAGCAGCGGGCCTGCAGTAGCAGGGTTGACACCTGCGGGAATTTTCACGGCACTGACAGCTTGCGCGCGCACCTTGTCAGCGAACCCGCCATGGCGACCAACAATAGTGCCTTTGGCGGTGCTGCACAGGTTGTGGTCGCCGCCCATGCACATACGGCAACTTTCGCAGTAGCCTGAATGCCAGCCCAAACCCACCACATCACCAATGGCCAGGTGGCTGACATGGCTGCCCACTTGGCTTACCCGACCAATAATTTCGTGGCCTGCCACCATGGGGTATTTGGCACGGCCCCAGTCGTTGTCAAGCATGCTGACATCGCTGTGGCAAATGCCGCAGTGGTCCACATCGATCTCGATGTCAAATGCGTTCAATTCACCCGGATCGTATTGAAAGGGTTTCAACGGGCCTTTGGCCTCGAAAGCTGCGTATGCGTTGATCATGGCTAATTCCATTGAGGGACTAAAAAAAGGGGGGGTGTATGTTTTCTTATTTACTTTGATTTTGGATACCAATAGTATCCCTCGTCCGTTCTCGGTAAGGTTATTAAAAAAACTTTAGATATTGTTGAACGGAAATCACTTCCTGCTCGGGAAGATTAATATTAAATCTAACAAGGTATAAAACATGAATAAAATTCTTGCTCGCGCTGTACTCGGCGCTGCGGTATTGGGTGCCACTGGCTGTGCATCAATCATGTCTGGCAAAGACCAGCAAATTTCCGTGAACTCAAATGTAAGAGGTGCCACAGTCCTTATTAATGGCGCCGAAGTGGGTAAAACACCATTTATCGGAAAAGTCAGCAAGCCTAAAGGTGCAGAGGGCAATGTCATTACCTTGCGTGCAGAAGGTTACGAAGAGAAAACAGTTGCTGTCGAAACCAGTATTGAACCCACCTTTTGGGTGAATTTGTTGAGCGGTGGTCCCTTTGGCTCCACGACTGATTATAGCTCTGGCGCGATGTACAAATTGGGCGATGGCAATTTCAATATTGACCTGACCAAGTCGGGAAAGTAATTACGAGCGATTGTATCCCGGGCGTCAATGCATGGATCTTGATGCATTTTTCACGACTTGCCCGGGAGTGGTCTGTTGGTCACGGACCTTACCTTAGGTCACTTTACAAGAAGACCCGAAAGCCCGAACAGACCTTTGACGAATGGCTCGTCTTCAAAAGGGCACTCATCGAAGATTACTCACCTGCAACACTTTTCGATTTTGCATGTTTGCTTTCCTACTAGCCGGTTTCAGGCTATTGCAACTACAGAGTTTGGTTTTGCTTCTCTTGGGCGTCAGCCCAGTATTGGCCGGCGGAATTGATGATTATCCCAAGGCCAGTATTGCGTTTTCAGCAGCAAACTTGAATGATCCAGAAAGTGTTTTCGGACATGTGTTCATCGTATTTCATCACGCGACCCAACCTGAACCCGACGATCCGGTTGTTGAGTTTTACGGCAACTTGAAAGACATCGACTTTGCGATGATAAAAACCGTGGTTAGCACGGTGCCCGGGCATTACAAAATATCAACCTACTCTGACAAGCTGAGACTTTACGATCAAGAGGGAAGGGATGTTTACATCCGTCCTTTGAGACATGAGATTTCAATTCAGGAACTCAAGGTTCGGGTGAACGAGTCATTGGGACAACTCTTTGATTACGATTTTTTGAATATCAACTGTGCCTACTACATCGAGTTGCTTCTTACGCAGTTCCAGAAAGGTTTACGTGAGAACTGGCGTATTCGACAACCTCTCGATGTTTATTTGAATTATGGAGACCGAGAGGGCGAGTTTGTTGTGAAGTCAGCAGACCGTTTGTTTGCAGAGTTCAAGTCTGTGCCGCAAGCGCAGGCCAATAAAAAGGACGGTTTTGAGTATTTCAGAGCCAACAAAGCCTTGGTGGATTTCAGCGTACATTCAGATCTGGATCGGGCTGCCAAGCTGGTGATGTATAACCGCGAACCTTCTTCGGGAGTTGCGGCGCCAAGTGCACCAGTATCACGGGGCAAGTTGCAGTTTGACGGATCTTCTCGAGTGTTGGATATTTCTTACCTGGCTTTTACTTCAGAGAATTCCTGGCTGAATGATCCCTTGCCCAAACCCAGCAGACTAGAAGTTGCCAAGGTTAGGGCCCGTTGCTTGCGGCAAGAGGATACCGATTGCGTTTTTGGTGTGACGTTTTTCGACAATCGAACTTTGCCTGCGGATGGTTGGGGAAAGTCCAAGATTTTGGCGAGTGGTATTCGATGGGACCACGGAGCGAAAGCCAATTTGCAGATCGGTTTGGGAGGTGGTTTTGGCCGAGTGCTCGACTTGCCCTTGTGGCTCGGGATCGTGCCGGTCACGCAAGTAGATACGGAGCATGGCGGCACAGTGGGTTTGACGGCATCTCTATTGCATATCTCTACTGCTTTTCGAACTCACTTACAATTGGACTCCAATCCGAGACATAATCCATTAGATAAAAAACAAATCAATTTTTCGGTTACGCATCAAGTCACTGGTTTTTCCTTTCAATGGAGCGATATTGATCGGGGGGTGCTTGGCTACCGATTGATTTTCTAGGGAGACAACACTTGCAAACCCATCGCCGCGCCTGCCATTTGTGTGAAGCCATTTGTGGCCTGAAAATCGAGGTAGACAACAATCAGATTGTTTCAATCAAGGGCGATGAGCAAGATCCCTTTAGCCGCGGGCACATTTGCCCCAAGGCAGTGGCACTGAAGGACATTCAGGAAGACCCCGACCGTTTAAAGCACCCGGTTAAAAAAGTGAATGGGCAATGGGTAGAAACCACCTGGGACGACGCCATTGAATTGGCCTGCGAGGGCTTGTTTCAGGTGCAGCAAAAATATGGTGCCAACGCCGTGGGTGTTTACCAGGGAAACCCGAATGTGCACAACTGGGGTTTGATGACCCACAGCGCCAATTTCCTGGGTTTGCTGAAAACACGCAACCGTTTTTCAGCCACATCGGTTGATCAGTTGCCCATGCAACTGTTGGGTTACTGGATGTTTGGGCACCAATTGCTGATTACGATTCCCGACATTGACCACACCAATTATTTCCTCATGCTGGGTGCCAACCCGATCGCTTCGAACGGCAGCTTGATGACCGTGCCCGATGTGGCCAAGCGAATCAATGCTTTGCAGGCGCGTGGCGGAAAGTTGATTGTGATTGATCCTCGGAAGACCGAAACAGCGGAAGTGGCTGATGCGCACCATTTCATCAAGCCCGCCAGCGATGCTGCGTTTGTATTTGCGTTGATCAACACGATCGTTGGCGAAGGCTTGACTCGAATGGATCGCCTGGCCCACCACAGTGAGGGTTTGTATGCGGCGTTGGGTGCGATTTCAAAAGTAACACCTGAAGTGGCGCAGGCCGAATGCGGTATTGAGGCTGACACCATTCGCCAAATTGCCCGTGATTTTGCAAACGCGGGAAAGGCGGTTGCGTATGGCCGCATGGGTGCTTGCACGCAGCGCCATGGCACCTTGGCGCAGTGGGGTATTCAGTTGCTGAACTTTGTGACAGGCAACACCGACCGTGTGGGTGGAAGCCTGGTGGCCAACCCCGCACTTGACCTGATTGCCGCACCCAACAGCAAGCCGGGCAGTTATGGCCGCTGGCACAGCCGGGTCAGCCAAAAGCCCGAGGCCTTGGGCGAGTTTCCCAGTGCCATCATGGCCGAAGAAATTCAAACCGAAGGTGAAGGGCAGATCAAGGCCATGGTCACCATTGCAGGCAACCCGGTATTGTCCACACCCAACGGCCAGCAGCTTGACAAGGCTTTGACCGGGCTTGAGTTCATGGTGTCAGTTGACCTGTACATCAACGAAACGAATCGCCATGCCGATGTTATTTTGCCCACGACATCGCCTCTGGAACATGATCACTACGATTTGATTTTCAATATATTTGGCGTGCGCAACCAGGCCAAATACAGTGCGGCCACCCTGCCCAAACCGGAAGGCAGCCTGGACGACTGGGAACTGATGGACAGGCTGGCGGCCTGCTACGGCACCAAAATTGGTAAGCCTGCACGGCCTTCCATGCCACCACAAATGATTCTCGACATGGGTTTGCAAATGGGGCCTTATGGCATGGCCAGTGAGCACAAGTTGAGTTTGGAGAAATTAAAGCAGCACCCTGAGGGCATTGACTTGGGGCCATTGCGCCCAAGTTTCCCTAACCGTTTGCAAACAGCTGATAAAAAAATTCAGTTGGCACCTGTGCAGGTGCTGCAGGCAGCGGCAAATTATGTGGCTGATTTACTGAATGCCGACAAGCAGACAGGCGCAGAGATGATGCTGATTGGCAGGCGCCACATTCGCAGCAACAATTCCTGGATGCACAACTCCGAGCGCCTGGTCAAAGGCAAGAACCGATGCACCGCCATGGTCAACCCTGCGGATGCTGCGCGTTTGAATTTGCAAGACGGCTACAACGTGCGTGTGCGCAGCCGAGTGGGTGAAATTACATTGCCTGTAGAAATTTCAAACGATGTAATGCCCAGCGTGGTGAGCATTCCGCACGGTTGGGGCCACGACAAATCGGGGGTACGTTTGCAAGTGGCTGCTGCCCATGCAGGCGTGAGTTGCAACGATTTGACCGATGAGCAATGGCTTGACGAGCCCAGCGGAAACGCCGCAGTGAATGGTGTACCCGTCACGCTGATTCCGTTGGCTTAGCTGCCCTTTCTTTCCCACACGGTCATTTCAGCAATGCTGTGCTGGTATTTGCGGGCAGTTTCCCGAATGACGAATGGAACATTCATAGGGTCGCGAACCCGCTTGAAATGGGGTGCAAGCACGGCTTGCATTCCCTCGAGCATGGTTTTTGGTTTGCCATGTTCTTCAATTCCACCAATCCAGTTTTCCTTGGGGGTGTATTCAGCCAACAGCGTGTAGGGTGAGCTGATAACCAACAAGCCGCCGGGCACAATGCGCTTGGGCATGTCGTTCAGGAATTCGGTGGGGTTGTTCACCCGGTCAATCAGGTTGCCAGCAAATATCAGGTCGTAACCCGTGTGTTCTTCACCAAGTTTGCAAGCATCGCCTTGCGCAAATTCCACACGCTGGCTGCAATCGCTGTAATTGAAATTGGCAAGCGACACTTGCATGGCTCTGCCCAAATCGCCTTCGTCATGCAGAAAGTAATTCAGGGTATTGCCTTGTTGAAGCGCTTCGGCCGCATCGATAAAACGGGCGGATAGATCAACACCGACAGCAGTGTCGAATCCCAAGGCAAGCTCAAAAGTACTTCTGCCCACGGCGCAGCCCAGGTCGAGCGCCTTGCGGCGTGGTCGATTGCCCATGAATTCCAGGCACAGCTGGGCGCAGCGCACCGGGTAATTCGGAACATCAAAATAGTCGATGCCGTAGTGAAAGGCCAGGTACTGGTTTAAAAGCTCGTCGGTTTCGTAAGGATTGGTCATAAGGCCTTATTGGGCACAGGTTCTGAAGCCGACGAAAACATCGTTTCGATCGGGTGTATAGGCTTGGCGGTAGGTGCCGCGAATGAGTATGGACGAAGTTGCGCAAGAGCCACCCCGAACCACTTTGTGGTCTCCGAATTGCAAGGTGGACATGAAGGGATACATGTCTACTTTGAATCCGTTGTAGGGGAAGAACAGACTGTCGGTCCACTCCCACACGGTACCGATCATTTGCCGGCATCCAAACGGGCTGTCGCCTTCGGGCAGGGCGCTTACTGGCAGCCTCGCAAGGTGCGTGCTGTCCATGTCCACCCGGTCGCTTTCCATGGTGTTGCCCCATGGAAACTTGTTGAAGGTGCCTTGTTCTCGATTGCCCAAGGCAGCCACTTCCCATTCAAACTCGGAAGGTAAGCGTCGCCCGGCAAACTTGCAGTAGGCTTGTGCCTCCCAATAACTCACGTGTTTCACGGGCAGTTCGGCCTGAACAGGCAGCCATTGATCAAAGTGGCGTTCCAGCCAAATGCTGTTTTCTTTTTTCCAGAATAGGGGGTGCCTTGCGCCAGAGCTGTTACGCCACTTCAGGCCTGCCATGCTCCAAAGTTGGTCATTTTCATACCCACCTGCCTGAATGAAAGCCAGAAACTCGGCATTGCTGACCAGGGTTTTCGAAATTTTGAAGGCTTTCATGTCAACGATGAATTCTGGCTTTTCATTGTCGAAGCAGAAATCTTCTGTCGCGAAATGTGCCGACTCAGGCGGCATACCAATTTTGTAGCGGCCCGCAGGCACTTCAACATCGTTCTGGTCGATTGGTTGCGTGTTTCTCTTGCCCGCATTTTCAAATGCGTAAGGCGGCGGCGCATAGCCCAGGCTTTGGCGCGCCCACACCATCGACTCAATGTGCATGTTCAGGTGAAAAATGGCGTACTTGTACAGGTAAAGGTCGCTGTCGGTCAGCGCCTTGGTTTCAATTCGCTGTTTCACCTTGTTGAAGGTGTCGTCAAAGTAGCGCAGGGTGTCGGGTTTGTCTGGGAAAAGCCCTTCTTGCCAGCGGTCCTCGTGGGCCAGTTCAAACGAGTCCCAAATGTCGTCGAGTGCCGGGTTGTACGAGGGGACTTTGTCCAGGTTTTGCAGAATGAATCGCTCGAAGAAAAAAGCGGCGTGCCCAACTTCCCAAATAGGCGGGTTAATGCCCGGTAAATAGGGCACTTTGGTTTGCTGAGCACTTAAGCTGTTGAGCAATTCAAGAACACGCTCGCGGCTTTGTTGCAAAGTAGCGAGTAAGGATTGCTTGTTGTTCATCGTGGTGGTACTACTAATGCGTTACAACCAATTATAGGTCACCCATGTCAATTAAATCGATACTACGCACTTTGACTGTCGCATCTACCGCATTGTTGATCGCCAGCGGCAGTGCTTACGCCGAGAAACCTGAAAAAGGGAATGGCAACCAGGGAAAGAATAAGGAACAAAGCGAGCAACGCGGGCAAAAGGAAAACCGCAAAGGCGGTGGTAACGAGAAAGGCAACCGTGTTGACGGGGGTCGTGACTCTGGGCAGGGCGGTGTGTCAGTGTCGTTTAACTTTGGTGGCGCTGAAACCCGGATAGTGCGTGACTACTACGGTGGCCAGGTTGCCAAAGGCAAGTGCCCACCCGGCCTGGCCAAAAAGGGCAATGGTTGCCAGCCCCCGGGCCAGGCCAAGCAGTGGCAAAAGGGCCGCGCCCTGGGCAGCGACGTTCGCTATTACGACATTCCCAATGAATTGCGCATTCGCCTGCCAGCGCCGCCCTTGAACCACAAATATGTGCAACTGGGCACCGATCTGTTGTTGATTGCAGTGGGCACCGCCATTGTTGTTGATGCGATTGACGGGATTTTTTAAGCGTCGGATCGGGGCTGAATACCAGTCCCGATTCGATCCAGTACATGGTCTACCAGGTTTTTCAGAACCGATTCCCTGACTGGCAATTTGTCGGTCAGGGGGTTTTCAAGCAGCGACACCAAACCATGCAGGCTTGACCAAATAAACATCGCATCGGCCTGCGGGTCAATGTGCTGAGCGCTCTGGTTTAGTTTTGCAATCAAACCGAGTTGATCGCGCAACAGCAAAAAGGAATGCTGTGCCTGTTTCAAGGCTTCGCCAGTCAGGGCAAACCCATTGTGATGTTCGTTGAACATCAGGCGATAACGGTGGGGATAGCTAACCGCATATCGAATGTAGGCCAATCCCATCAGCCTGAGCCCCTCCCATTCATTTTCCCCCCGAGTCCTTGCATTCAAATGTTCTGAGAAATGCTTGAAGCACTCGCAACTCAGGGCGGTGAGCAAGTCGTCTTTACTCTTGAAGTGGCGGTAAGGTGCTTGATGCGACACGTCCAAATCGCGCGCAATCGCACGCAGGCTCAGCTCACTGATGCGGCCACTGTCAAGTTCGTCAAAGGCTTTTGCCAAACAACGGGATTTCAGGTCGTCTTCTGTCATGCGCACATCATAAATCAGAATTTGTTGACAGTGTCTACATTGAGGAATATTCTTTGTTGACACTGTCAACATTCAGGGTGCGTTTCATGCTAAAGCTGAACCGATTGCTTCAAGTTACTTCTTTGGCAGCGGCCGGTCTTGCACTCACCGCATTTTCAATTTCAACGCCTTTTGTTTATCCCCAGGGAAAAGCGGCCATAGCCCAAAACGCGAAGTTGGTCGTAACTCATGCATTTGTAAAAGAGGGTAAGTCTGGGCCCTTTTATTCACGCAGTGAGGCGGTTGTGAAATCACTTCAAGGGCAGCCTGGTTTGTTGGCATATTCAGTGCGTCGGCAGTTGTTCGGTAATCAGGCGTGGACCCTCACTCTGTGGGAGTCTGAAAACAGCAAATCAGCATTTATTCGTTCAAGTGCGCATCAATTGGCCATGGCCGAGGCCTCGAGTGTGTTGAGCTGCGCTCGATTCCTTCGGGTAGATTGGTCTGGCGAAGTAAAAAATCTTGATTGGGATGATGTACTTGATCGGCTTGACACCGAGGCCGTTTCATACAGTTTTGGTGGTCTCGACTGCTAATACCACTCAATTGCCTGCTCGGCGCTGCTGTATATCCCTGTTCCCCATCTGCCAGCCACGCGGTAACATGACGCGCTTGTTACCGTTAAATATCAACCATCAGGTTGATGGGCCCACACCGTGAATATGCTGGAAACGATTTCATATGATGTGTGGGGAACACCATGTTGTTTTTCCTTGAGATATGTGTATTATGCATATAAATAGTTCTCCAAAAACATTGAAAACAGCCAACTTGCTGGGAGCAGTGGCCGGGCTGGTAAATAACCGGCTTGAAGAAGAATTGAAAGTTCATCCCAACGCCAACAGCACGGCTAGTGCGGCATTGAATGTGATTGGAATGTTCGGGGTGTGTTCGATTGGGCAGCTTGCGAAAGGTCTGTGTTTGTCCCATTCAGCCATGGTTCGCTTAACCGAAAAAATGGAGTTGTCCGGTTGGGTTTCCAGGCTGGCAGGTGAGGACAAACGGGTTGTCAACCTCGAACTCACCGTGTCTGGGAAAAAACATTTGCGCGATGTGCTGGATACCCGTTTGGGGACCTTGAAGCCGATTGTTTCAAAGCTGTCGGCCACGCATCAAAAGCAATTGGAAAAGATATTGTCTTTGTTGATTGAAGACTCGGTGAACAGCGAAATGGATGCGGTAAGTGTATGTCGCTTGTGTGATGACGAAGTTTGTCCCGAACACGATTGCCCAGCCCACCATAAGCTGGATTCTCTCGATTTCTAGGTTTGGTCAGTTTTTTTGCTTTGACCTCTTGAGAATGAGCCGCCAATAAATTTGAAGTGGCAGTACGAAGTGCTCTGGTAATTGAACTTATTACATTCTTTTGAGGTTAATGATGAAAAGATTTGCCCTGATAGTTTCATTGGTTGCAGCCAGCGCTGCAATTATCCCCGCCGTAACCACCGCGCAATCCAATCAAGCCAATGATTCGACGATGTTGAATTCACTGCCGCCCAGCATGCGCTTGAGCAAAGACGAGGTTTACTCTATGTACCTTTCTGCAATTCAAAAGGGTTATGTTGAGAAGAGTTCTGCTGACGGAAGTATGATTTTCATTATGACCGGCAAGGGAATGAGCAAGTCGCGTGAACAGGTTTTGAAGGAGCTAATGAACCAGACTCCAGAGCAGCGCCGCAACGCCAACAAACCTTAAGCTCTTTTGAATCTGTTATTCAATTGGTAAGGGAAGGCTGATTCTCGTTGGAGATTCAGCCTTTCTCTTTGAGAAAATCAATAAAGGCCCGTGCCTTGGAATTGATGTGTTTTCTGTCCGGAATAACCGCATATAAATTCCGCGTAAAACCACTGTAGTCTTGAAGTATTACATCAAGTCGCCCTGCCTGAATGTCTTCTTGAACTATAAAAGCGGGGATCAGTGCGATCCCTGACCCTTTAAGCAAGCATTCCCGAATGGCCAAGCTATTGTTGGACTCGAATGAGCCTGTCACGCTCACGCTGTGTTCCTCGCCTTGCGTATCAAAATAAACCCATTGTTTCGGGGTGCTGCGGTAGGTGTAGATCAAGCATTTGTGCGCACTCAGGTCAGCCGGATGATTGGGCATACCATACTGTTTCAGGTAGGTGCTGGCAGCCACGGTGACGTGCTGAATATCCCCCAGCTTTCGGGCCACCAAGCCCGAGTCTTTCAGCTCTGCAATTCGTATTGCAATATCAAAACCTTCCCCGATGATTTCGGATATTTTGTCTTCAAGATGAAGCTCAACCGTGAGTTTCGGATGCTTGTTCATGAACTCCGGAATTTTTTTGATCAAGGTGGTCAAGCCGTACGACATTGGCGCAGCAATGCGCAGCTTTCCTTTGAGCTGTTGCTGATTGTGGGTGATTTCCTGCTCAGCCTCCGCAATACTCGACAATGCACCATTGGCCTTTTCAAACAGTTTCTGTCCTTCCTCGGTCAGGCTGAGTTTGCGGGTTGAGCGTTGAATCAGTTTCACTCCAAGCCGTTCTTCCGTTCTGGAAACCGCCTTGCTGGCCGCGGATTTGTTGATTCCGAGGTTTGTAGCGGCATCCGTGAAACTGAGCCGTTTCGCCACCTCTACAAACACACGCAGGTCGACCAGTTCATTCACGATTGTTGCTCCACAGGAAACAATAAGTTGCTGATTGCCTAGATTATCAATTTTGCGATTGCAAATACACTGCCTAGGTGAATGTCAAGGCAGATTGCCTGAAAGGTTGTGTACGAATGAACGTGTTGTTGTTGCTGGCCTGCGGCCTTTTAATCTCCCTGACCTATGCCTTGGGCAAGTTGGCCACTCAAGCGGGTGTGGAAGGCATCGAGCTTCTTTTCTGGCAAATTTCAGGAAGCGTATTGATTGTATTGCCCAGCGCATGGTGGGCTGGCCAATTGCCGAAGTTGCGGAAGGACCATGTTCGGTACTACACCCTGGCGGGTTTGATGGGCTTTACTGGTCCGTACCTGATTACTTATTGGGTGCTGAATTACATTCCCTCTGGCCTGGTCGGTGTGGTGGCTTCGCTTTCACCCTTACTCACCTTCGCAATTGTATTGGTACTTTTCCGTGGTAAAGCAAATTTCACCAGCGGCCTCGGGCTGGTGTTAGGGTTTGCAGGAGTACTTGCCATTTTGTTGCCCAAAAACAGTTTGCCCAGCCCCGAGATGTTCATCTGGGTATTGCTGGCCTGCGCGTCCCCCTTGTTGCTCGCAATTGGAAATGTTTACAGAACACGGGCATGGCCCGCCAACGGAAAGCCACTTCAAATGGCTGCCGGTTTACTCACCTCCCAGTGGGCGCTGCTCCTCCCGGTCTACGCAGTGACTCAACCCGTGGGTTTGCCCACACAAGCGCTGTTCACTGTGATGAGCATCGCTGTGGTGTCGGGCTTTTTCTATTTGATCAGCTTTGAATTGCAGCGCCGCACAACGCCCGTGTTTGTGGGGCAGTTGGGATATGTGATTGCGCTGTGTTCCCTGTTGATCGGCATTTTGTTTTTCAATGAAACACCCTCGCTCTGGGTTTGGGCTGGTGCGGCACTGATCGCCGTAGGGGTGTATTGGGTATCCAACAGTAAATCAGTAGGTGGTACAGCATGAAGAGGTTTTTAATGTTCAGTGGCTTTGCGTTGATGATGGGTGCAGTGCAAGCGGGGGGTGGGCATCAACACATGGCTTTACCAAAGGTGGAAGGCACGCGCCCTGTGGTTGGTACCAGCCCGTGGGGGCCGACTGATGAAATTGGTCGCCTTAACCTGATGACAGCGCAATCTCAGCAAGAGGTCATGGCCCAGGTTGATGCAAGCAAAGTTTATGATTTGTCTGTGGACTACTTCATTGGTATGCCCGGCTGGCATGCGGCAGGGGACCCTCGCTATCAAATCTGGATGACCCACACACCAAATGGCACCCGGGTGGACGACCCTTTGTCTGTCGGCAGTGATCAGAATGATCATGTGAGTTACACAGGAACGGCGTTCTCAATGTATTCACACACGGGCACCCACATCGATGCACTTAATCACTTTGGTTTGAATGGCAAGATCTGGAACCACTTTGAGGCGAATAAACATTTGGGTGACCGTGGTTGGCTGAAAACCGGCGCAGAGACCATTCCCCCAATTGTTGCACGCGGCGTGCTTCTGGATGTGGCTGCGGCCAGAGGTGTGGATATGCTGCCAGAAGGTTATCGAGTCACCCGGGAAGACTTGCAGGCAGCCTTGAAAGCGCAAGGCACACACCTTCAAGAAGGTGATGTGGTGCTGATTCGTACTGGGCGCATGAAATTGTACGAGAAGGCCGAGCAGTACATGAGCAACCCGCCTGGTTTGGGCATGGATGCCGCCCGGTTTTTGGTGGAAGAGGGCGGGGCCATGGTCTTGGGGGCTGACAACTTGAGCTTCGAGGCATTTCCTTCCGAGGTGGCTGGCAATTACGTGCCGGTACACACCTATTTGTTGGCGCAACAGGGTGCTTTTATTCTGGAGTTGCTTGATCTGGAAGCACTCGCAAGTGACAAGGTGTACGAGTTTGCGTTTATCGGCGCGTCGCTGAAACTGAAGGGCGCTGATGGCTCCCCGATGCGGCCAATCGCCATGCCCCTGTTGTCCAAAAATTCAAAAAGGTGAGCCCATGAGTCAATCGTTTGAAGTGAGTATTCCAGCCGCGGGTCAGCCACTGGCCGGCACGTTTTTTCCAGCGGTTAATGGCACGCACAACAAGCCAGTCTTGATTTGTCCCGCCACGGGAATCATTCAAAAGTTTTATTTTCCCTTTTCGCGCTGGCTGGCCGAACAGGGATTTTCTGTGTTGGTGTTTGATTATCGAGGCATAGGGAAATCTTTGCAGGAGTCGCATGTCAAGCATTGCGAGGTGAAAAAGCAGGATTGGGGCTTGTATGACATGCCTGCGGCTCTGGATTTTCTGCTTGAACTAACTGGGCAGGGTAGCGCATACCTCGTCGGGCACAGTGCAGGTGGGCAGTTGTTTGGCTTGATGCACAACCATGCCAAAGTACGTGGTGTGTTGGCCGTGGCGGCTTCTTCCGGACATGTGAAAAACATTCGCAAGGACAAGCGCAATGGTGCCAAGTTCATGCTGCGATGGGTGATCCCGATTAGTTCTGCTTTGTTGGGGTATGTGCCAGCCAAGCGTTTTGGTTGGGGTGAAAATTTACCCAAGGGGGTTGGCCTGCAATGGGCCAAGTGGTGTTCCAGCCCTGGCTATATAGAAAATGAATTTGGTGAAGGTGTGCAACAACACTGGTTTGAACAGTTCAAATCGCCGATTACCTTTGTGCATGCCAGCGATGATGAAATTGCAACCCTGCCCAATGTAGAAGACATCATGCGCCTGTTCACCAAGGCCAGCAAAAAACGGCTTGAAATCAGGCCTGAAGCGTTCGAGCTTAGCAAAGTGGGGCACATTGATATTTTCAGAGAGCGATGCAACAGCATTTGGCCCCAAATTCTTGCAGAACTTGCTCCCGTTCAGTAAAACCTCGTTTTACACTGAGGTTTTACTGGCGCGGAAGGTGGTCTCATGAAGAAGTGGATCAGTGCTTTTTTGCTTGTTTTGCCGGCGCAGTTCGCTGTAGCCGCAGAAGTAAAACCTGGTTTGTGGGAGATGGAGTTTGATTCTCAGGGCATGGACCCCGAAGCACAGGCGGCCATGAAACAAATGGAAAGCATGCCTCCGGCCCAGCGCAAGCAAATGGAGGCCATGATGGCGCAAATGGGCGTATCCATGGGCGCCAAAGCTGGTTCGGTTCGGTTTTGTATCACTCCTGAGCAAGCCAAAGCCAATGATGTGCCCGTACAGGACGATGGCGATTGTAAAAACAAGGTAGTGAGCCGAAGCGCTAAATCCATGAAGGTCGAATTCAAATGCCCCGATACGCAAGGCACTGCGATTGTCAACTTTCTGTCGCCCACCCAATATGAAACCAAGATCGACGCCAAAATGACTGAAGGCGGTCAGCAACGCAAGATTCAGCAAACCCTCAAGAGCAAGTGGGTTAAGGCCAGTTGTGGTGGTTAAGCGGAGCCAATCATCGCGATGAAAACTTTTTGTAGCCTGTCGGTTTGTCGTTTTTTGTTGTTTGCGCTTTGCACCGTTTTTACCTTCAGTGCGACTGCTCGCGACATAGAACCTAAGCCCTTGCATTACGAATTGCCGGGCTGGTTCAAGCAAACATTTCTTTAAATTCCAGTGGACATTCAAGACGCGCAAACCCGAGGAAAGAAGCTGCTCATTTTCTTTCACCTAGATGATTGCCCCTACTGCGCGTATTTGCTGAAAGAGAATTTTACAGAAGGACCCAACCGCGAGAGGATTGAAGCTAAGTTCGATGTCATTGCCATCAATGTGCGTGGCGACCTACCCGTGAATTGGATCGACGGCACCGTATATTCTGAAAAGCAATTGGCCAGAAAGCTGGGTGTGTTTGCCACCCCAGCGGTGTTGGTGATGGGGCCCAAGCCCGAGGTGAACAAAAAAATTATGGGCTACAAGAAGCCTGCAATTTTTATGGAAATGTTGGGTTTGTAAACTTGAATCATTGTCATGACAAACAAAGGAAGACTGACTTTTTTCTGTGGGAAGATGGGGGCTGGCAAATCAACTTTGGCGCGCAGACTGGCGGATCAATCAAATTCGCTTTTGCTTTCTGAAGATCAATGGCTGGCGGCTTTGTACCCAGATTCAATTCACTCACTTAATGACTATGTTCGCTTATCAAGGCGTTTGAAATCGGTCTTGCGGTCTCAGGTTGTCAGCCTCTTGCGAATGGGAGTGAATGTGGTGATGGACTTTCCCGGTAATACGCGCACTCAGCGACAGTGGTTTCGAGAAGTGATTGATGAGGCCGGCTGTCCACATGAATTGGTTTATCTCGACCGACCTGACAGCGTTTGCATCGAACAGCTCTCAAAACGACGCGAACTTGAACCCGAGCGAGCGAAGTTTGACACCGAGAGAACCTTTTATGCGATTACTGCTTATTTTCAGGCGCCAGAAGACAACGAGGGTTTTAAAATAACGATCCACTAGCTATGTTCTCAAATGGACAATGCGCAACTGCAAGATGACGAATATTTGAGGTCGAACTCCGATCCTCATAAGAAATTCGAAACTTGTACTCGATTTTGGAGATTTGCCAGTAATTAACCAATTAAAGGTTTTCTCCAAAGCAATTTCTCCACTTCCTTATCCAGTGGCGTTCCTGCAATTGAGTTGGTGTAATTGCTCATCGTTTTGATGGCTATTCCCAAAATGACTTCAAGCGCATTTTGTTCGGTGTATCCCACATCGAAGAAGGCGGCCAAGTCTGCCTTCACTACTTTGCCCTTGGTGCGTATCAAAGCCTGCGCAAAGCGTCTAAGTTGTTCATGTTTTTGATTGGATAGTTGAGCACCTGCGCGCAGTGCTTCAATGTCGCTCGGACTCATCCCTGCTTGCCGACTCAGTAGTGTGTGCCATGGAACGCAGTAGTTGCATTCATTCTCAAAGTTTGCGGTTTGATACACGATTTGCTGTTCCACCTCACTCAGCGTTGTTGTCTTGAAAATATTCCATGTGGTCGAGTAAGCCTCCAGTAGTGCAGGGGCACCGGCCATGGTTCTCTCCAAATTCGGGATCATCTTGAATTCAGCTTTTGTTTTTTCAAGAATTTCTCGTGCTCCATCGGGTCCATTTATTTCGTCAAACATCTTGAACATCGCGGTATCGTCCAACTAAAAATTGATTCAGGTCTGCGGCATAATCGACGAGTCTTTAAATAACTTCAAGTACTTACCTTAAGGTAAGTGGGCTTGTGTTTGTGTGAAAAAAGGTTAGTACCATGACTGATGAGACCTCAGCATTTCGCGAAATGTTGCTTGATTGCCTGGCGTGCAAGTGGTCGTTACATTTATTGGAAAAAATAGGCAGAGGCGTGAACAGACCTGGCCAACTAACACGCAATATCGACGGGCTGAGTACCAAGGTTATGAATCAAAGTCTTCAACGACTTGTCGATTACCATCTTCTGAACAAGCAGGTTTTCAACGAAAAACCGCCCCGAGTAGAGTATGAGTTAACGCTATTTGGTCAAGAGGTTCTTGACGCCTTGTTGACCCTCAGAGCTTTGCAAGCGAAGTACTCAGCATTGCTCTTGCCAGGTCAATAAAAGCGCGTGTTTTCGCAGTCGAGGTGCGGCCCTCACGGTGCACGATTTGCACAGGCAATGGATCGGGTTCAAATTTGCTCAAGCAAACTTTCAGTCTGCCTTGTTCAATTTCATTGGCCACTTGGTAAGAAAGTACACGGGTCAATCCGAAGCCGAGAACCGCCGCCTCAATCGCAGCGTCATTGGTTGTGGTCATGAGTGCGGGTTCCAACCTTACAGACACCCTGTTGTCGATGTTGCCAAACCGCCAATCCTGCACCGGATTCATTTGCACAGCTGCAATCAATTGGTGGTGTTGCAAATCTTTGGGCTGCTTGGGTGTTCCATGGCGCCTCAAGTAATCGGGTGAGCCCACCATGACCCGTTTCACATGTCCCAGCGGTATTACATTCAAACTCGAATCAGCCAGGTGACCAATCCGCACGGCCAGGTCAATACCTTCTTCCGCCAAATTCACAATACGATCCTGAAAAAGCAGTGTCGCCTTCATTTGTGGATATTGCTTCAGGTATGCCACCATCACGGGGGTTACAAACAAACGTCCGAACAGCGCCGGCGCAGTTACACTCAATGTGCCAATTGGTTTGGCATGCAGGCCGATTACTGAAGCATCAGCTTCCTTGAGTTCCTCCACAATGCGACGTGCATCCACCAGGTAGCGCTGCCCAGCATCAGTCAGGCTCACCTGCCGTGTGGTGCGGTTCAGCAAGCGAACACCCAGCGAAGCTTCCAATTCAGAAATCGCCTTGGTGGCCACCGGTGCTGAAAGCCTGCATTTTCTCGCGCCAGCCGCAAAGCCCTCGGTTTCTGCCACCGCAATAAATATTTCAAGGGTTCTAAACTTGTCCATTTAATTATTTCCATATTGGAAATTAAGTAGTTCTATTTTGACTTATTCAAATAAAAATGGAAATGGATGACACTTATCTCACCCAATCCTTCCGGGTTTCTAATTTTCAAGGAGATCGTTGATGGGAAATGCATTTGCAGAAATTGCGTTCACGCAGGGCGTGCGCGAACTACAAATCCAGGCAGGTAGCCGGGAACGATATGCGGCCATGGATCAGTCTGCCAATCGGCGTGACAAATTGACGGAAAGAGAGACCACATTCATTGAATCGCGTGATCATTTCTTTCAGGCCAGTGTGAGCGAAACCGGCTGGCCTTACGTGCAGCACCGAGGTGGCCCAGCGGGTTTCCTGAAAGTTCTCGATGAGCGCACCTTGGGTTTCGCGGACTATCGCGGCAATGTTCAATACGTCAGTGTAGGTAACTTGAGTCACGACAACCGTGTTGCGCTTATCCTGATGGATTATGCCAATCAGCGGCGGCTGAAGTTACTTGGTCGTGTTCGCTTTATTGATCGCGATACTGAGCCTGATTTGATCGAGCGGCTTGTTACACCCGGCTACAAAGCGATTGTAGAGAGAGGATTCATTATTTCTGTGGAGGCCTTCGATTGGAACTGCCCGCAGCACATTACGCCGCGATTCACACTTGCGGAGATCGACGAAATGACCGCGCCACTAAGGGCGCAATTACGGAGAAATGAATGAGCACCAACACCAAACCACCACTGCCACCCTTTAATCGGGAATCTGCAATTCAGAAAGTCAGGGCGGCAGAAAACGCCTGGAATTCCAGAAATCCAGAGGCGGTCTCCATGGCTTACACAGAAGATTCCAAATGGCGCAACCGCAGCGAGATATTTCAGGGCAGGGCAGCGATCGTCGATTTTTTAACCAGAAAATGGGCAGTTGAAAACGGCTACCGTTTGATCAAGGAATTGTGGGCCTTTTCAGATGATCGAATTGCGGTTCGATTCGCCTATGAATGGCACGATACTGAGGGTCGCTGGTTTCGAAGCTACGGCAACGAGAACTGGGAATTTGATGCGAACGGATTTATGAAGGTTCGCCACGCCAGCATCAACGATATTCCAATCAAGGAATCGGAGCGTTTGTTTCAATGGCCGCACGGCCCCCGACCGAATGACCATCCAGGGTTAAGCGACCTTGGGCTTTGAGTTTAAAAGCGCTTGCCGACTTATCTGGCAAGGCCGTTTAATCCAAATTGGTAAGCACTCGCCAGCCATTTCTCGCGTGTGCTTGCCTGCGAGTTTTTCACTGGACCAAAGCTGGTAATTTCCACTGGTTTAATGCCACAAAACTCAAGAATGGTTCGTTTCATTTGGTTGTGCCCGGGCATGCGATACACCAGCCGGTAGTACCACGGCGGAGTGTCCATGGTTGCGATCAGGTGTGCAGTTCGTTGCTTTAACAGGCCATCGACCATCAATGCGTCTTTCTTAAACTTGAATGCAAATCCGGGCAGGAATATTCGATCAAAGAAGCCTTTAAGAATGGCTGGAATGGAACCCCACCAAATTGGATAAACAAACACAAGGTGCTCGGCCCACGCAATGGATTCTTGCGCAGCGAGCAAGTCAGGTTCAAGTGTTTGAATGGTGTTGTAACCATTGCGCAGTATCGGATCGAAATTCAGCTTGCCAAGGCTGAGCAAGCGAACATCTTGACCTGAAGCCTGCGCTCCACTTTGGTAGGCATCGGCGATGGCACCGCACAAGCTGGCCTCGGCTGGATGGCCAAGAATAATCAAGATGCGTTGGCGCATGACAAGCTCCTTTTTGTTGAATCACAAAAAGTCTAAAGCTTGCCCTTAGGGGAAGAGTCAACAGTAAGTTCGCAGTTCATTAATTCCGGGGAGTGAAGCAATTCATGTTCTAGTTGATTTAACAAAAGCAGTTGAGCCTGTGCTGTTTCGATTTGCGAATGAAGGGCCGATCGTTTCAATTCAATTTGCTCAAGCATCAGTGCCATGCTTGAGCGGGGGGCGCTGTTGTTGCTCGCCAAAGCCTCGACGAGTTCCTTGAGCTTAAAGCCCAGGGTTTGTGCGCAACGAATGGTTTGAATTTGATGGATAGCCACGTCCGCATAAACGCGGTAGCTGCCTTTGCGTGTTGGCTTTGGGATTAATCCCATTTGCTCGTAAAGATAAATCGCCTTGCGCGATGCACCAGACTTTTTTGAGAGTTCGCCGATATACATTGTTTAAGCCCATTCGCGGAGCCAGTCTATTTTCAGAGGATTGCCGAGAACATTTCATATTGTTATCATTATTGATAATAATGTAACCCCAGAAGTAAATCAATGACCAATCTGGAAGTGGCGCTGCATCCTGTGCGGATGAAAATCCTCTCGTATCTGTTCTCGGAGCCTTCGACTCCTCAGCAAATCCACAAGGACCTACCCGAAATTGCGCCGGCTACACTGTATCGGCATATCAAAGCATTGTTCGACGCAGGTTTGATTGAGGTAGAACAGGAAAATCAGAAGCGCGGTGCCACCGAGGTTACCTATCGCATATCTTGTGCAACAGCCCAAGCAAACCCATCTTCGGACGAACTCAAAAAACTTTTCAATCTTTACCTGGCTGGGGTTTTGAACAGCTTTGACAGGTTTCTGGATTCGAACCAGGAAAAAGAGAGTTATCGACATGGGTTCAGCAAAGCGATTTTCTATGCCACCCCAAATCAACTGGATGAATTTCAGAAGAAAGTGCTAGAGGCAATTAAGCCGCTGCTGAAGCCTTCAGGTCAGCCACATCAAATGGCTTATGAGCTGTCCACAATTTTGTTACCGGTGGTTGAAGAATAATGGTGATCGTTCTCAATATGTTGTCGATGTTGACATTGTGTGCAGTCGGTCTTTGTCTGATTGTTCAGCTCAATCGTCGATTGCCTTCCGGATCTAAACCCTATTGGCTAGGTGCCATGGCGTTCGTGTTGTTTGCTAGGGTGTTAGAGCCTGTTTTTTTGAGCTCGGCAGGGTTTGCTTTACCTGGGCAGTCCGTAAGTAGCCAGCAGGCTTTGGTCGGACTAGTCATGGCTTGTCTTACTGCAGGTCTTTTTGAGGAGACCGGGAAATACATTTGTTTGAAAGTTAGAAGCGTGCGCAGCAATTTGGACCTTCCGTGGTTGGCTAAATTTGCGCTGGGCTATGCCCTGTGCGAGGCAGTGCTTCTTGGCGTGATCGCCCACGCGCAATTTCTGTATTTTTACTCCAGTCCGGAAGTACTTCAGACACTGGATCTTGATTCCACTGCGCAGGATGTCATCAAGAAGCAATTGGCAAGCCTTACGGAGTGGACAGCTATTTTCTTGTTGATTGAACGTGTTTTTGCCATCGTGATACAAGTTGGTTTGACTTTTATCGGAGCTCTGGCTGTGGCTAAAAGGCAGCTTGTTTGGCTCATGGCAGCTATCCTGATTCATGCATTGATCAACATTCCAGCTGCCAGTTATCAGTATGGATTTCTTGCGGCAGAGCATGGTGAAATGATTTATGCGCTACTGCTGCTTATCGCGCTTTATTGCATTTGGAGAGGTGGTGCGTTTACTGTGGTGCGCTTGCGTGCTGCGCTATCAGATGAGTGATCCACTCGATAAAAACCCGAAGCTGTTTGCTGGCATATCTGTTGGGAGAATAAGCCACGTACAAAGGCATTGAATCGAACTGCCAGTCCGAGAAAAGCCGCACCAGTTCACCGTTTTTGATGTGTCGTTTGGCCATGTACTCAGGCAACCACTGCACGCCTAATCCAGCCAAACCCGCTGTCAGGTAGGCGTTGCCATCATCTATTTCCAGCATGGAGCGTCCTTGTAACCTTGCGTCTACTCCATCTTTACGCAATCCATATGGCAATTCATTTGCCCAGCGATAACGGATAATTCTATGGTCAGATTCAATTAGTTCTTGCGGATGCAAAGGTGTTCCTAATTGCTTTAAGTAAGATGGCGCAGCGTAAACACCCAACCGCAAATTACCAACGTGACGTGCTATCAAAGCACCATCTGTAATTTCTCCACCTCTGACTACACAATCGACGTTATCGCCAATCAAATCTACTTTTCTGTCACTGGCTCCCAATTCAAGTTGAATGTCTGGAAAACGTGCGTAGAAATCTGGCAGTGCCGGCACCAAAATGATGTTGGCGAAAGGGCTTGGAACATCCACACGGAGCAGGCCACGGGGAGAACCAGGAGAACCAGGCAGGTTGTGTTCGATGTCTTCAAGTTCATTCAGTAACTTGACCACACGCTCAAAGTAGGCTGCACCATCTTTGGTTACGTTCACTTTGCGGGTGGTACGGTTCAGTAGCTTGATGCGCAGGTGTGCTTCCAATTGCTGAATTGATTGGGTCACAGTGGCTCTACTTATGTCCAAGGTTTCGGCCGCCTTTGTAAAACTGCCTGCCTCCACCACGCGCACAAAAACCCTCATGCAATCAAATCGGTCCACTCACTTCTCCGAATAATTGTTTGAAATATTTAAACAGTGTTGCTGTTATTTAGCAATTTATTCAAACAAAAATATCACTTAAATTTCCGTTACCAATCAACTTTCGAGGTAACACCGATGCGCACACGCCAAGCAATTTTTCCAGCTGATCGCCATGAGTTGTATAAGCTACACCGTTACTCTGCTGCGATTAAATCTGGCGACCTCCTGTTTGTATCGGGGCAAGTCGGAAGCCTTGGAGATGGCTCACCAGAGCCAAATTTTGAAGCTCAGGTTCGCTTGGCATTCGCCAATCTTGAGGCAACGTTGAAAGCTGGCGGATGTTCGCTGAACGACATCGTCGACGTAACCACCTTTCACACCGATCCAGAGAATCAATTCCCCACAATCCTGAAGGTCAAGGATGAAGTATTTCCCGAATCTCCTTATCCGAACTGGACCGCATTGGGAGTGAACTGGCTTGCCGGCTTCGACTTCGAAATCAAAGTGATTGCTCGAGTCGCTAAAAAAACCACGTAAGCAGATTGCAATCATTCACTCAAGTTGTTCCCACCTTTTTTCTGAACTGGGCAGCTTTGTGTCGATTTCCGCAAGATGCCATGCTGCACCAGCGACGCTTATGCGATTTTGTTCGGTCGTAGAACCAAAGAATGCATTCAGGATGGGCGCATTTTTTAACAAGATCGAGCTCGCCATCGGTCAGCAATTGCGCGACTGCTTCAGCCACTGGCCCCAGCAAATTAGCAACAGGATCGGCTTTGGCAACTCGGGTCAATACAAGTCTACCGGCGTCGGTTGGTATCACCTGTGGGGCGCTGAGGTAGGCATCAAGAAACTTGTTCAGCGGCTGCACATCGCCCATCTGTCCATTCTTCCATTGTTCAATCAGCTGACGAGCGAGTGCTCGAAGTTCTCTCGCCTGCCTGAGTAATGTCTGTTTCTCTGCTGCTGCTGCTGCTGCTGCTGCGATGGACGCGCTCGCCAACAAACCACATCGCACAAGCCATGCGTGAACATCCTCACCACTTCGCCATAAATCCACTGACTCATTGCCAACTCGCATTTCTGTGTTCAGTAAGTCCAGAGCCAGGTGGTCACCCACCATTGGGATCTCTCCGGGATTGTTGTTTATCGACGTTTCAGTCTTTTCCATAAGTAACCTTTAAAAAATAGTTTGACAGGTTACTTTTTTTGGAAGACACTTCCGTTCAAGTAACCGTATAAATCAAATTATACAGGTTATTTCAAACAAGCAGCTGATCATTTAATTTTTACGACAAGGAATAGCCATGACTAGCATTCACGCACTATTGGCCGCAACTACGCTGGCCACTGCAACTTTCGCCGCCAGTGCGGCACCTCCCACAGAGCAGGTTCATCACCGGTATGTGAATATTCAGGATGTCGATGTGTTTTATCGAGAAGCCGGGCCTGACACTGCACCCAAAGTTTTGCTGTTGCACGGATTCGGCGCGTCTTCCTACATGTTTCGTGAGCTCATCCCGAAACTGGCAGAGAAATATCATGTCATCGCCCCCGATCTGCCTGGTTTTGGTCAAACCAATGTTCTGCCAGGCAAGTCATTTGCCTATCAATTCGACAACCTCGCTTCGGTAATCGACGCATTCACAGTCGCCAAGGGTATGGATAGTTACGCCATGTATGTATTCGACTACGGTGCCCCTGTCGGCTGGCGTCTTGCTGTAAAAAATCCGCAGAAGATCACTGCGATCGTGAGTCAAAATGGCAATGCCTATGAGGAAGGGCTCAGCGAAGGTTGGGCCGACATGCGCAAGGCTTGGGCCAATCCAACGCCAGCCAACCGGGAGGCACTGCGTCGCTTCAACACGTACGAGATGATCAAGTGGCAGTACACAGAGGGTGTGAAAGACACTTCACTGGTGGCTCCCGAAACCTACCAGCTGGCACATGCTGCGGTGGAACGTATCGGCGTTGATGCACAAATGGATCTGTTGCTTGACTATGGCCAGAATATTAAACAGTACGGTGCACTGCACGAGTTCTTCCGCCGCTATCAGCCACCCACATTGGCGATTTGGGGTGCCAATGATCCATTTTTTATCCCGGCCGGTGCAAACGCTTACAAGCGCGACAATCCCAAGGCGGAAGTTCAGTTTCTCGACACTGGTCACTTCGCAATCGAAACGCATGGCAAGGAAATCGCTGATGCGATGGTTGAGTTTCTTGATCGAAGCGTTCAGCGCCCGATGAGCTCGCTCGATGGGAAAAATCTGGATCAGTGCAACGTGGGAGATCAATAATGAACGCATTCAAAAACTTTTTAGCAATCTTTTCAACTGCCTTATTCTCAGCAACTGTGAATGCCGCCCAACCTGCCACTGTGGCAGGCAACACCCAAGGTAAGAGCAGCTTTGTCCAATCCGCCAGCACGATCGTCACCAAAGACAATGTGCAGCTTTATTACAAGGACTGGGGCCCTCGCGATGGTCAGCCCGTGGTTTTCAGTCACGGCTGGCCGCTGAATTCTGACAGTTGGGAATCGCAAATGATGTTCCTGGCCAGCAATGGATACAGGGTTGTTGCCCACGACAGGCGCGGCCATGGTCGATCCAGTCAACCCTGGCATGGCAATGACATGGATCATTATGCCGACGACTTGTTGGCCGTCATCGAAGCCTTGAACTTGAAGCGTGTCACCCTGGTAGGGTTCTCAACAGGCGGTGGTGAAGTGGCCCGCTACATTGGGCGGCATGGCACCAAACGCGTTGAAAAGGCCGTGTTGGTGGCAGCGGTTCCGCCATTGATGTTGAAAACTGAAAGTAATCCCGGTGGGCTTCCGATGAGCGTGTTTGACGGGCTTCGACAAGCATCGCTGGAAAACCGTTCGCAGTTGTATCTGGATATTGCGTCGGGGCCATTCTTTGGTTTCAATCGCGAAGGCGCAAAACCTTCACAAGGACTGATTCAGTCATTCTGGGTTCAGGGCATGCAGGCAGGTCACAAGAACACCTATGACTCTATCGCTGCATTTTCTGCGACAGACTTTCGTGAAGACCTGAAGAAATTCAACATTCCCACGCTGATCATTCACGGCGATGACGATCAAATCGTTCCTTTGGACGCATCGGCCAAAGCATCTGCAGCGCAAATCAAGGGTTCCACTCTGATTGTTTATCCAGGTGCTCCCCATGGCTTGGCTGACACTCACAAAGATCGCTTGAATCAGGATCTACTTAACTTTTTGAAGCGTTGAAGGTACATCAACCATGATTTAAATCCATCAATCAATTAATAGGATTCGACAACATTGATGTGACATAGACCATTGGCGACCTGATGCGAGTAGCTCTACTCCACTTGTTTTAGAACTAAGCTGGATCGACTACACCTTGGCATTCGCTTTGAATTTACAAAGTCTGATGTCGGAAAAACAAAAAGGCCAATCACCGAGATGATTGGCCTTTTTTCTGTATTTGGTTGCGGGGGCAGGATTTGAACCTACGACCTTCGGGTTATGAGCCCGACGAGCTGCCAGACTGCTCCACCCCGCGTCTGGTAAGAACGAAACTATAGCGGGTTTCCCCCTTGTGTGCAAGTGCACAAACGCATGCAAACGCCTAAACCGTGGCTGAAAAACCTTTATCCTACTGAAACCACAAGAAAAACTCGCGGTAAAAAATGTTTAAAAAATTTCTGAAAAACCTCTCTGACAAGCCCGAATTCATGCGCAGGGCCATGAATTTTTACGCACCTTTGCGCGGCGCAGGCATTCATGTACATCACATCAGTGCCAATTTCGAAGAAGTCGAAGTGCACATGCCACTCACGCGTCGCAACAAGAACATCATGGGTACGCAATTTGGCGGTTCTCTCTACGCCATGGCCGATCCCTTCTACATGCTCATTCTCATGAAGCGCTTGGGCAGTCGCTACCATGTGTGGGATCAAGAGGCCAACATTCGGTTTGTTGCACCGGGTAACGCCTTGGTCAAAGGCGTGTATCAAGTTGATGATCAAACACTGGAAGAAATCAAAGCCAAAGCGGCCACTGGTGAAAAAGTTTTGCACACCTTCGAGACCGACATCACCCACGCCGATGGCTCGGTTGTCGCACACGTCACCAAAGTGCTCTATATTCGCCTGAAGAAGCAGTACCGTCCCAACCCCAACTAAAGCAGCATCATGTCAAAACCTGAATACGCCAACCTGCCTGTGTGGCCCCAAGCCGATACCCCTTGCGTGGGTTTTTGTTCAACCAACCTTGGAGACGATATTTGCATGGGGTGTGGTCGCACTCTGGACGAAGTCGATGGTTGGCTGTTTAAAAGCGACGAGGAGAAAGAGGCTATCTGGAACCGCATCCGCCAAGCGGGTGTTGGCTATCGCTGGGAAAGCTGAAATAGCAAGAGTTGATAGTCTCTAGAGCCCATGCTCAGTTTTTAATCAACCAACCAAAAACTGCACAAAATCAACAGGCTGAAAATTTTATCCACAGCGAATAGGGAAGGTTTTCCCCGCCCAGTGTGGATAAGTTCCATAAGCCTCGGGGTAAGCCACAGTGGGGATGTTCGGTGCACTTTGTTCCAGCACTCTATGAATGTCTCCGACCCTCCGTGGGTTACTTTCAGATACGGCTTGCCTCGGTGAGCCGTTTTTTTTGAAATTAATTGTGTGATCAAGTGGTTGCTGAGCGGTGGATAACGTGGTTACAATGCGCCATCGGTTTATAAAATGCCTGTCGCGCAACTCGTTTCACGCTGCGCCCCTGCACCCCGCTGGCAACAGCCACATCGGCCTGCAGGACCAATCGGCACTATTTCCCTATCAACACCTGAATTTCTTAAAGTGAGTCCGCCTGGATGGATCCCCAGCGCGCTAAAAACATATTAGAAGCAGCATTGCTGTGTTCGGTCGAGCCCATTGCCGTCAAGGAATTGATGCGCCTGTTCGATGATGCAATTGATGCATCCGTGGTCACAACCTTGTTGGAAGACCTGCGTCGAGATTGGACTCACAAGGGTTTGGAACTTGTGCAAGTCAAAACGGGCTGGCGCTTCCAAACCCGAGAGGACGTCAAACGTTACCTCGAACAAATGAATCCCGAGAAGCCCCCGAAGTACTCAAGGGCAACCATGGAAACCCTGGCAATTATTGCCTACAAGCAGCCGGTCACCCGGGGCGACATCGAGTCCATTCGTGGGGTCACCGTGTCTACCCAGGTCATGAAGGCGCTCGAGGATCGCGGCTGGATCGAGTCAATCGGCCACCGCGATGCGCCGGGGCGCCCAGCACTGTGGGCAACCACGCCCCAGTTTTTGGCTGACCTGAATTTGGCCAGCCTAAGCGACTTGCCAGCACTGGACGATGAAAAAGACCAACAGCTGGCTGATGAATTACAGAAAGTCATTCCATTTGATCTGGATGACAGCGAAACAGCGGAAAACGATGAGAACCAACAAGCGCAAAGCAACTGAAACACTCGACAGCAACCCAATTCCCGAGCAGGCGGCAGTCAGCATAGACAGCGAAAGTCATGATCTGGAATGGGGCGAAGTGCTGGATCAGGTTGAAGGCCTGAAGTCTGAAGAGGGTGGCGGCGCAGGCAAGAACCGCAGCAAGCTGAATGTGCGGCTAGACCCCGAATTGGCGCCCAAGTTGCACAAGGTATTGGCCGATTCCGGTATGGGTTCTCGTCGTGAAATGGAAGAGCTGATTGTCGCTGGGCGTGTCTCTGTCAATGCTGAACCTGCCCACCTGGGCCAGCGCGTGTTGCCCACCGACCAGGTGCGTGTCAATGGCAAGCTGATTCAGCGCAAAAACAAATCCAAGCCACCTCGGGTACTTATTTATCACAAGCCCGCCGGCGAAATTGTGTCCATGGACGACCCCCAGGGGCGCACCACCGTATTTCAGAAACTGCCGAAAATTTCAAACGGCAAGTGGATTGCAGTGGGGCGTCTCGATTTCAACACCGAGGGCTTATTGCTGTTCACCTCCTCGGGCGAGTTGGCCAACCGTTTAATGCACCCGCGTTACGAAGTGCAGCGTGAGTACGCTGTGCGCATTCTGGGTGAGCTTTCTGAAGAACAACGCCAGCAATTGCTCACTGGTATTCAGCTTGAAGACGGTCCTGCCAAGTTTCTCTATGTGGATGCTGCAGGCGGTGAGGGTGCTAACCGCTGGTACAAAGTTGGCTTGAAAGAAGGGCGCAACCGAGAGGTTCGCCGCATGTTTGAGGCCTGTAACCTGACCGTAAGTCGCCTGATTCGCACACGTTTTGGCGACATCCTGATGCCCTCCACCTTGAAACGTGGCCGCCACATGGAAATGGAAGCACTTGAGGCCATGTCCTATATGCAGTCATTGGGCTTGAAGGTGGATGAGTCTGCCCAAGAAGGTGCCATTCGCCGTGACAAAAAGAACATTGGCTCGAAAAACAACAAGCGTCGCAACGGTCAACCCCTGATAGACCCAGGCTTGGCCTTTACCACGCCAACCCAAACTTACCTCACCGTGTCTGGCGCTGCCGCAGCCGCCGCGTTGAGCAACCAGAACAACTTGTCTTCTGCCGGGGGCTCAGCCCGGCGAGGTGGCGGTGGTGACCGAAATGGCAACAGAACAGGTGCCAATGGCAATGGTGCTGCCCCAGCTGGAAAGTTTGCTGGCACAGGCAAGCGCCCCTCAGGGCCACGCAATGCGGGTCCGCGGTCTGGTGGTCCTTCTGCCGGGCGCGGCCCCGGGCGCGGCAATGAGGGTGGAAATGGCGCAGCCCAGAAACCCCAGCAGCGTAGACGCCGGAAGGCACCGGCCGCGTAGTTCTCCGCACCTGAAATTACTTGAAAATAAAGGCAGTTTCGGTTATTCTCTGAGGCTGCCTGAGCGCCCACTCCAAAAAGGGTGTCTCAAATGAAGTGGGCTTACAGGCCCATTTTTTTTTGGCGAGGCGGTTTTAAGTACGCAAATAAAGTGAACAAGCGAAGCGAACAGACAAGTAAAGGTTAAGAACGTTGAAAGGCGAAGTGATCAATCCTGAAGAATTTGTTGGCAATTCATGGTCTGGCGTGTGGTCAGAATCCTGGGTTACTGAAGCCGACGCCGTGATCGCCTCTCTGGGCCTTGAAGTGGCCGATATTGAGCGCGAGGGCAATGGTCTGTTGCGCATCATGATCGATTCACCCACTGGCGTTACCGTCGAAGATTGCGAAAAGGTCAGCCACCAGCTTACCCACCTGTTCACCGTCGAAAATGTCAACTACGAACGGCTCGAGATTTCCTCGCCGGGCGTTGATCGCGTTTTACGCCGCAAAAAAGATTTCGAACGGTTTTTGGAGCAAGAGGTGTCCTTGAAATTCAAACGGGCCATCAACAATCAAAAACAGTTCAAAGGTGTATTGCAAAAGGGCAAAGAGCAAACCTGGGGTGTCTTGGTGACCCCCGACGGTAAAAATGCCGAACCCTATTTGCTTGATTTTGAAATAACTGATTTGGCGGGTGCCCGTCTGGTCCCCCATCTAAAGTTTTAGGAGCCCTGGAATGAGCCGTGAGTTGCTTTTATTAGTTGATGCGTTGGCGCGCGAGAAGAATGTGGACAAAGACATCGTCTTTGGTGCGCTCGAATTGGCATTGGCTTCCGCAACCAAGAAGCGCTTCGATGAAGAAGTGGATGTCCGCGTGTCTATTGACCGCGACACAGGCGACTACGACACTTTCCGCCGCTGGGAAGTGGTCACAGAAGAAGATTTCTACGATCCCGCCTATCAAATGGTTCTAGACCAGGCCTTGAAACACGATGCTGAAGCCGAAATGGGCGACTTCATCGAAGAAGAACTTGAGCCTGTTGAGTTTGGTCGAATTGGTGCACAAGCAGCCAAGCAGGTCATTCTGCAGCGCGTTCGCGACGCCGAGCGTGAGCAAATTTTGCAAGACTTTCTCGACCGTGGCGACAAAATCGTGATTGGTCAGGTTAAGCGCATGGAGCGTGGTGACGCCATTGTTGAAAGTGGCCGTATCGAAGCCCGCTTGCCCCGTGATCAAATGATTCCTCGCGAAAGCCTGCGTCCCGGTGACCGTGTGCGCGCCTACCTGTGGAAGGTTGATCGCATGGCCCGTGGCCAGCAAGTCATTCTGTCACGCACTTCGCCCGAGTTCATTAAAGCCTTGTTTGCCATGGAAGTGCCTGAAATTGAGCAAGGCCACCTGGAAATCAAGGGTGCTGCCCGCGATCCCGGCATGCGTGCCAAGATCGCAGTGTTGGCTCACGACCGTCGCATTGATCCAATCGGCACTTGTGTGGGCGTGCGTGGTTCTCGCGTTCAGGCCGTTACCCAGGAATTGGGCGGCGAGCGTGTGGACATCGTGTTGTGGTCTGAAGATCCAGCCCAATTTGTAATCGGCGCCTTGTCGCCTGCTACTGTTCAATCCATCGTTGTGGATGAAGACCAGCACGTGATGGAAGTGGTGGTGGACGAAGCTGAACTGGCACAAGCCATTGGCCGCAGCGGTCAGAATGTGCGTTTGGCTTCCGACCTCACCGGCTGGCAAATCAATATCATGACACCCGAAGAATCGGCCAAGCGTTCCGAAGAAGAAATCGGCAAGTTGCGTGAATTGTTCACCAGCAAGCTGGATGTGGACGAGGAAGTGGCCAACATTCTGATCGAAGAAGGCTTCACCGGTCTTGAAGAAGTGGCCTACGTACCCATCGCTGAAATGCAGGAAATTGAAGCATTTGACGCAGACACTGTCGAAGAACTGAGAACCCGTGCCCGCAATGCATTGTTGACCGAGGCAATTGCCCGTGAAGAAATGGTTGAGGGTGCAGGCGATTTGATGTCCATCGAAGGTGTGGATGCCGATCTGGTTGGCAAATTGGCAGCCGCTGAAATTTCTGACCGCGAAGGTCTGGCCGAATTGGCAGTCGATGAATTGGTTGAAATTGCAGGAATTGAAGAAGACCGCGCCCGCGACATCATTATGAAAGCGCGAGCACACTGGTTTGAATAATACAAACCGCATTGAGTAGAGTCGAATCGGGCCACTCGGCCCGGTCAGCAAGGGAATTTGAAGGAATAGTAGATGACCAGTACCACAGTCGCACAGTTTGCAGCAGAGTTGAAAATGCCCGCCGATGTTCTTTTGGAGCAGCTGAAGTCTGCTGGCGTGAGCAAAAATTCTGAGGCAGATGCAGTTACTGAAGCGGACAAGGGAAAGCTTTTGGAAAGCCTGAGAAAGGCGCACGGATCTGAAAGCGGTCAGAAGAAAATTACCCTCACCCGCAAGCAGACCAGTGAAATCAAACAGGCTGGCCCTGGCGGCCGCGCGCGCACGGTGCAGGTTGAGGTGCGCAAGAAGCGTGTGTTCGTTCAGCGTGCCGAGAAAGCCGGTGAAAGCGAGCCAGTCATGGAAGCTCAGCTTGAACCCGCAGAACAAGCCCGCCGCGACGCTGAAGCCCAGCGCCAGGCCGAGTTGAAGGCACGCCAGGAAGCAGAACTGAAAGAAAAACAAGCCAAGCTTGAGCAAGAGCGCGAGCGCGAACTGAAGCTTCAGGAAGAAGCGCGTCAGCGTGCCGAAGAAGAGCGCCTTGCTCACGAAGCTGTGGAACAAGCCAAGGCCGAAAGCGCCGAGCCTGCCAAGGCTGAAGAAGAAACTGACGTTAAAGATGAAGCCGCGCAAGCCGCACGTGCCCAAGAAGCGAAGGCTCGCGAACAGCGTGCTGCCGATGCGTTGAAGGCCGAGCAAAAGGCCAAAAAGGCCGCTGAGGACGCAGCAAAAGCCAGCGCGAATCAAGAGCGTGCACGCAAAGCGGCAGAAGCTGAGGTTGCGGCAATTAACCGCATGATGTCCCAGCCATCCAAAGTCATGAAGGCCGAGGAGCCGGTTGAGCCTCCCAAGCCGGCTGCTACAATCAAGAAGCCTGAGAAAGCCATTGTTGCTGTCACTGAAGAGGATTCAGCCGCCGAGCGTGGTCGCAAAGGTGTTCGCGCTGCGGGTGCAAAGGAAGAACCAGGCCGCCGCCGTGGTGGTTTGAAAACACGCGGTGAAACCGGTGTTGGCCGCACAGGCGCTGGTGGCTGGAAGGGCCCCAAGGGCAAAAACAACCGCCACAGCCAGGAACAAAGCAACTTCAACCAGCCAACTGAACCTGTGGTTCGCGATGTTCACGTGCCAGAAACCATTACTGTGGCCGACCTGGCGCACAAAATGTCAGTGAAGGCTGCTGAGGTAATCAAGTGTTTGATGAAGATGGGCCAAATGGTGACCATCAATCAGGTACTCGACCAAGACACCGCCATGATTGTGACTGAAGAATTGGGTCACAAAGCGATTGCAGCCAAACTCGACGATCCTGAAGCCATGATCGAAGAAGCTGGTGTCGCACATTCCGAGGCGCCTTCAGTGCCGCGCGCGCCAGTTGTTACCGTGATGGGTCACGTTGACCACGGTAAAACTTCACTGCTTGACTACATTCGCAGTGCAAAAGTGGCCTCTGGTGAAGCTGGCGGCATTACGCAGCACATCGGTGCTTACCACGTTGAAACGGAACGCGGCATGATCACCTTCCTGGATACCCCAGGTCACGAGGCGTTTACTGCCATGCGTGCCCGGGGTGCCAAGGCAACCGACATCGTTATTCTGGTCGTATCCGCCGATGACGGCGTGATGCCCCAAACCATTGAAGCGATTCACCATGCCAAGGCAGCCAATGTGCCTTTGGTTGTGGCTATCAACAAAATCGACAAGCCCGATGCCAACCCAGAGCGTGTGAAGCAGGAATTGATTACACACTCTGTGGTCCCTGAGGAATACGGCGGCGATTCACCCATGGTTCCCGTGTCGGCCAAAACCGGCAAGGGCATTGACGACTTGCTGGAACAAGTGTTGTTGCAAGCTGAAGTGATGGAATTGAAAGCGCAGGTGGAAGCACCGGCCAAGGGCCTTGTGGTTGAATCCCGACTGGACAAGGGCCGCGGCCCAGTGGCCACCGTGTTGGTTCAAAGCGGTACCTTGAAGAAAGGCGACGTGGTGCTGGCAGGTTCTGCATTTGGCCGAGTACGTGCCATGGTTGACGAAAACGGTCGTTCCATTGACTCCGCCGGCCCGTCCATCCCTGTAGAAATTCAGGGTTTGAGCGATGTACCTGCGGCAGGCGAAGAAGTGATTGTGTTGCCAGATGAACGCAAGGCCCGTGAAATTGCCCTGTTCCGTCAAGGCAAATTCCGCGACGTGAAGCTGGCCAAGCAACAAGCAGCCAAGCTTGAAAACATGTTCGAGCAAATGGCCGAGGGCGAAGTCAAGAGCCTGGCTGTGATTTTGAAGGCCGATGTACAGGGTTCGCAAGAAGCGCTGTCACATGCCCTGCAAAAGCTGTCAACCGACGAAGTCAAGGTGCAAGTGGTGCACGCGGCAGTGGGTGGCATCAGCGAATCAGACGTCAACCTGGCAGTGGCCTCCAAAGCTGTCATCATCGGCTTTAACGTGCGTGCCGATCAAGGTGCCCGTAAAACAGCCGAGAACAACGGTGTGGATATTCGCTACTACAACATCATTTATGACGCAGTAGACGAGATCAAGGCCGCCATGACCGGCATGCTGACGCCCGACAAGAAAGAGGAAATCATTGGTAACGTGGAAATCCGCGAAGTGTACAAGATCTCCAAAGTGGGTTCTGTCGCTGGTTGTATGGTGACCGATGGTGTTATTCGTCGCGGTGCTGGCGTTCGCTTGTTGCGCGACAACGTGGTGGTGTGGACAGGTCAGTTGGCCTCGCTCAAGCGATTCAAAGACGATGCCAAAGAAGTGCGTCAGAACTTTGAGTGTGGCTTGCAACTGCACAACTACGACGACATCCAGGTTGGCGACATTCTGGAAGCATTTGAAGTGAAGGAAGTGGCCCGTACACAGCTGTAATTGCTGCCCGGGTTTGAAAAGGAAAGTATGCGTCACAAGAAAAAAGCACCAGCCAGAGGTATTCGGGTTGCCGAGCAAATCCAGAAAGACCTGGCTGAGCTGATTCCCCGTGAGTTGAGAGACCCACGGCTTGGGTTTGTCACAATCACAGATGTGGAACTGACGCCCGATTACGCCTATGCAACCGTGTATTTCTCGGTGTTGACTGGTTCAGCCGAAACCACTGAAGAAGCATTGAATGATTCTTCGGGTTATTTGCGCAATTTGATTTTCAAGAAGCTGCACATTCACACCGTGCCCACCTTGCGTTTCAAACACGACCAATCGGTGGAGCGTGGGGCTGAAATGTCTCAAATGATCGACCGGGCGCTGAAAGGCGAGGGCGGTGGTGCCACAGATTCGGATGGTGGTGGCGACGGTGGCGGAGACTAAGAAACAAAAGCGTGCCTTGTCGGGTGTGCTGTTGTTCGATAAATCAACTGGTTTCTCGTCCAATCAAGCCCTGCAAATTGTAAAGCGCTTGTACAGGGCTGAAAAAACCGGTCACACCGGTACGCTAGACCCGCTCGCAAGCGGTTTGCTGCCATTGATGTTCGGTGAGGCCACCAAGTTTGCAGCAGATGTAATCGATGCCAGCAAAACCTATCGCACCAAGGTGCGGCTTGGTTTTTCAAGCAACACAGGTGACGCTGAGGGAGAATTGACGAAAGTCAGCACCCGCGCCCTTGAAAGCATCACCTTGGATGAAGTAAAACAGGTGTGCGCGCAGTTTGTTGGTGAAATTCAACAGACGCCACCCATGTTTTCTGCATTAAAGAAAGACGGCAAGCCTTTGTACGAGTATGCTCGCGAAGGCATTGAATTGGACAGACCCGCTCGGACCCTTTTGATCCATCAATTGGATGTCATGAAAGTCGAGCACAATACAATCCATGGTGAAAGCAGTTGCACCATTGAACTGGAAGTGAATTGCAGCAAAGGCACCTATGTGCGCACCTTGGGCGAAGACATCGCCAAGGCCTTGGGCACAGCGGGCTATCTCACGGAATTGCGCAGAACAGCAATTGGTGACTTGAAAGTGGAACGCGCGTACACCCTGGATGCACTTAAGGTGCTTGGTGAATCGGAAACCCCCTTTGACGCTTTGGATGCGGTGCTTTTCCCGGTAGATGCCCTTTTGGGCAGCCTGGGCAAAGTCGAATTGAACAATGAGTTTGCGCGGCGGTTTTCGCACGGGCAACGGTTGCCACTGAGCCTGGTTGATGCCAAGCCAGGGCGAGTGCGGGTGTACGGAGAAACGTCTGCACAGGATGTGAACACCGAAGTTAGCAATACAGCCTTCAAAGGCAATTCCCGATTCATGGGAACAGGCATTTTAGAAACGGATGGGAAGGGCGCCTTGCTTCGACCCGACAGATTGATTCAGGTAAATCTATGACACGCGCATTACGTAACGTTGCAATTATCGCCCACGTGGACCACGGCAAAACCACATTGGTAGACCAACTTCTTCGCCAATCCGGCACCTTCCGCGAGAACGAAAAGCTCGAAGAACGCGTGATGGACAGCAACGACATTGAAAAAGAACGTGGCATCACGATTCTGGCCAAGAACTGCGCGGTTGAATATGAAGGCACCCACATCAACATTGTTGACACCCCAGGACACGCCGATTTCGGTGGTGAAGTGGAGCGCGTGTTGTCGATGGTTGACTCGGTTTTGCTGTTGGTGGACGCCGTTGAAGGCCCGATGCCCCAAACACGTTTTGTTACCCGCAAGGCTTTGGCCCTGGGTTTGAAGCCTATCGTCGTGGTGAACAAGGTAGACCGCCCAGGTGCGCGCGTTGAATGGGTGATTGACCAAACTTTCGACTTGTTCGACAAACTGGGTGCAACCGACGAACAGCTGGACTTCCCGATTGTGTATGCCAGTGGCCTGAACGGCTATGCAGGCGACACACCCGATGTGCGTGAAGGCACCATGCGCCCATTGTTTGAAGCCATTTTGAAGTATGTACCTGTGCGTGATGATGACCCCAATGGTCCATTGCAGTTTCAGATCACCTCGCTTGACTACAACAGCTACGTGGGCAAGATCGGCATTGGCCGAATCAAGCGCGGAACCGTGCGTGTGGGTCAACAGGTTACTTGTGTTAACGGGCCAGACGGCACACCATTCAATGGTCGAATCAACCAGGTTCTCAAATTCCGTGGTCTGGAACGTGTTCAGGAAGAACAAGCTCAGGCTGGCGACATTTGCCTGATCAACGGCATCGAGGAAATCGGCATTGGTACCACCATTTGCGCCACTGACGCAGTGGAAGGCCTGGAAATTCCGGCGATTGACGAGCCCACATTGACCATGAACTTCATGGTGAACACCTCGCCATTGGCCGGCCGTGAAGGCAAGTTTGTAACCAGCCGGCAGTTGCGTGACCGCTTGCAGCGTGAATTGAAAGCCAACGTGGCTCTGCGTGTGAAAGACACCGACGATGACACCGTGTTTGAAGTGTCGGGTCGTGGTGAATTGCACCTGACCATTTTGCTGGAAAACATGCGTCGTGAAGGCTATGAATTGGCTGTTTCCCGCCCACGCGTGGTGTTCAAGGAAATTGATGGCGTGAAATGCGAGCCCTATGAAATGTTGACCGTGGATGTGGAAGACTCACACCAGGGCGGCGTGATGGAAGAATTGGGTCGCCGCAAGGGTGATTTGCTCGACATGTCTCCCGATGGCAAAGGCCGTGTTCGTCTGGAATACAAAATTCCGGCACGTGGCCTGATTGGTTTCCAGGGCGACTTCATGACCCTGACACGCGGTACCGGCCTGATTAGCCATGTGTTTGACGAATATGCACCCGTGCGCGAAGGCGGTTCAGCCGAGCGCCACAATGGCGTGCTGATTTCTCAGGACGATGGCGATGCGGTGGCCTACGCCTTGTGGAAACTGCAAGACCGTGGCCGCATGTTTGTGTCCCCAGGTGAAGCCCTGTATGAAGGCATGGTGATTGGTATTCACAGCCGCGACAACGACTTGGTTGTGAACCCCATCAAGGGCAAGCAGCTGACCAACGTTCGTTCATCGGGTACTGACGAGGCCGTTCGCCTGGTACCGCCAATCCAGATGAACCTGGAATATGCGGTGGAGTTTATTGCGGAAGACGAATTGGTAGAAATTACTCCCAAGAACATTCGCATTCGCAAGCGCTTCCTGAAAGAACACGAGCGCAAGCGCGCAAGTCGCGACGCTGCATAAGTTTTGTTTGGCTGAAAGGCCAGATTCAAAAGGGGCGTGGCTTTGGCCTCGCCCTTTTTGTTTGTAGAATCCAGACCATGACATTCAAACCCAGAATTCTCTCTGTTGCCCCCATGATCGACTGGACCGATCGGCATTGCCGTAGGTTCCACCGTGCGATCAGCCAGCACACCTGGCTTTATACTGAAATGATAACCACGGGCGCTTTGGTGTTTGGTGATCGCCAACGTTTTTTGGCATTTAACGACGAAGAACACCCCGTGGCCTTTCAAATAGGTGGCAGCGACCCCGAGCACATGGCACGTTGTGCCAAGTGGATTGAACAGGCGGGTTACGATGAATTGAACATGAATGTGGGTTGTCCTTCGGAGCGTGTCCAAAAGGGATCGTTTGGCGCTTGCCTGATGGCGGAACCCGACTTGGTGGCCGACTGCGTGAAAGCCATGCGGGATGCCTGCTCGATTGATGTGACCGTGAAGCACAGGATTGGGCTTGATTACGATGAAAGCGAAACCATGCTTTATGATTTTGTGGGCAAGGTCAGTGAAGCGGGTTGTAACACCTTCATTGTGCATGCGCGCAATGCGGTGCTGAAAGGCCTGTCACCAAAGGAAAACCGCGACATTCCTCCGTTGCGTTACGAGGTGGTAAAACGCCTGAAACAACATTTCCCGCACCTTCAAATCATTTTGAACGGGGGAATTACAACCCTCGAGTCGATTCAAACCCACTTGGAATGGGCCGACGGTTGCATGATTGGTCGAGAGGCCTATTCCAACCCGTGGCTATTGGCCGGATTTGACGAAGTAATTGGCCAGGCGTCCTCTGCCCCAAAAACCCGTTTGGAAGTCATTGACGAATTGCGCAGCTATGCTGAGCAGGAATTGTGCAAGGGCGAAAGCATTCGAAGCATTACGAAATCCTGGTTGGGTCTGTTTCACGGCCAAGCAGGTGGAAGGCTTTATCGACAGGTGCTGTCCGATTCAACCCGGCTGAAGGCTAACAACTGGCAGGTGGTTGAAGATGCGCTGGCGATGATGCTCAAGCACGCAGCCTGAGCCGGCATTACAGCAAAACCAGCTTGCCGGGGTTCAGCAGGTTTTTAGGATCCATGGCCTGTTTGATGGCTTTGAATGCAGCATAGTTGCTGGCACTCGTAATATCTCGCAGTAGTTCGGCTTTCAACTGCCCAATGCCATGTTCAGCCGATACGGTGCCGCCGCACCGCAGAATCGCGTCGTGCACCAAATTGTTGAGCAAACTTTGGTGTTGTTTCAGAAATTCTGCAGAGTCGCTGCCTGTTGGGGCTGACAAATTGAAGTGCAGGTTGCCATCGCCCAAATGGCCAAACAGCACTGGCTGAACATCGACACCATGCTCTGCTATGTCATTCAGGGCCATGTTGTGGAATGTCGGCAGCTGCGACACCGCACACGCCACATCATGTTTCACATTCAAACCCGCTTTGGCTTGTGCCTCGGATATGTTTTCTCGCAAGGCCCAAAAGGTTTCAATGTCTCGCCCGCTTTGGGCAATGGCGATGTTGCGTACCCCGGGTATCTCTTCCAACATCGCCTCGAGTGTTCTGGTGACTTGTTCACGCAAGGCGGTTTCGGAACCCAATGAGGTGAATTCAGCGAGCACATGGTCTACTGCGCCTGGGCAGGTTGGCGCACGGGCAGGAAAATGGGTTTGAACCACATCAATTGCATTGGCGTTCATCCATTCGTAGCCGCTGAGTTCACCAAACAAGCGGCTTTGTACGAAGCCCAATGCGTCTACAGCAGTTTGAATGTTGTCCACATTCAGCCACGCAACGCAGCGGCTTTTGGGGGCAGGGTACACCTTCATGCAGGCAGTGGTTACCACTCCCAAAGTGCCTTCCGAGCCAATCAACAAATGGCGCAGGTCATAGCCAGTGTTGTTTTTGCGAAGTCCCCGCAAATCACCACACAACTCGCCCTGTGCATTCACATACTCCAGTCCAAGGCACAATTCGCGGGTGTTGCCATAACGCAGTACGGCCACGCCCCCTGCATTGCTGGCCAGGTTGCCGCCCAGGGTGCAGGTGCCCTCTGAGGCCAGGCTGAGGGGAAACAGAAAGCCGTGTGCCTCTGCGTACTCCTGAATTTCGTGCAGTGTGTAACCTGCACTCGCGGTCAGGGTCAAGTTGTTTTCATCCAGCTTCAGTACTTCGCGAATGCGCCCTGTTTTAAGAACCACATGCGGTCGTTTTTCTGCGTTGTTATCTGCCACGGGCACCGCACCACCCACCAGGCCAGTGTTGCCGCCTTGGGTTGAAATGGCCACATTGAATGCATCGCATGTTTTTACAATCGCCTGTACCTGTCGGGTACTCAGGGGTTCCAGAACAGCCAGCGCAGTGGTGCAGTAGCGTTTGCGCCAGTCGGTACAGGTTTGGGCAATGTAGGCTGCCTCAGTATTAATCAGCAGCCCTGGAACCTGTTTGCGCAATTGTTCAAGAAATTCATTCATGCGTTCAAGCAACCTTGGTTTTGGGTACTTTGTAGGTACGGGCAAACACGCTGACGCTGGCAAAAAGCACGATGGTCAAAAGCACTTCCAGCCCGGCCATTAACTGCGAGGCTAGCGCCGGGTCAGAAGTTGCGCGTGTGGCACCTTCTGCAAAGTATAGCCACAGCAGCAGTGATGTGGCTTGGTAGGTTCGCACGCGTTGTTTGAATATGCCGGGCACCACCAGCAGCAAAGGCAAAACCTTCAGCACAAGCCAGCTGCCGCCGGGGCGAATGGGTGCAACGAAAAGCTCCCAAGCCACGCACAGGGCAATTAATGCCAACAGGCTGCTGACGGTTGCCCAGTAGGCCTTCTTGCGGGTCAAATCAACTTCGGGGGTGCTGCTCATCAAGATTTATCCATGTGTTGTAGTGCCAGTGCTGCTTTGGCAAGGCGTGCACCTTGCGCTCGGGCAAGAGTTTTTTCATGTTCAGAAATTGGGTGCTGGCCTTGTCCACCCGCCCAATGGGTCACGCCATAGGGCGTGCCGCCAGTGCGGGTGTCATTCAAAGCTTGCTCGGAATAGGGAATGCCCAGCCAAAGCATGCCATGGTGTATCAAGGGCAAAGCCATGCTGGTCAGCGTGGTTTCCTGCCCACCATGCAAACTGCCAGTGCTGGTAAACACGCAAAAGGGTTTGTTGATCAAATCGCCAGCCAGCCAGGTTCCAACCGTACCATCCAGAAAATACTTCATGGGGGCGGCCATGTTGCCAAACCGTGTCGGTGAGCCCATGGCAAGGCCAGCGCATTCTTTCAAGTCAGCCGGCTCTGCATAGGGTGGGCCCTGTTCGGGAATGTCGGATTCAGTGGCTTCTGTGTTCGCAGATACCGCGGGTACTGTTCGAATTCTTGCCGAAACACCTTTCACGGAGTCTACGCCCTGTGCAATTTCGCGGGCCAGCTGCGCAGTTGCGCCATGGCGGCTGTAATACAAGACCAATACTTCAATCATGCTTAGGGGTTATCATGGGGACTGTTGGAAACCCTATTGTATCGAAGCGCATGAGTTCAGCCGCACCTTCCGAAACAACTGAGACCAAGAGTTTCAAAGCCATCGGCAAATCGACCGAAGAGAGTCAAACACGCCGTGCACGCTTTATGCGTGGTGCCCGCCGTGCTTTCAGCGTGGCCGATGTTGAACTGTCACCGCTGAATTTGCGCTGGTGGATCGCGTTTACACGCCTGGTGAGCCAGCGCATCAGCGAACAGCGCTTGCCGCAGGTGGCTGCCAGCCTCACCTTTACCACGGTGCTGTCCTTGGTACCATTGGCCACGGTGGTGCTGGCCATATTCACGGCATTTCCGATGTTTGACCGTTTGCAGTTGTCGCTTCAGGGCTATTTGATCGACAGCTTTTTTCCCGAAACCTTGTCTGAAACCATTTTGACTTATGTCACCCAGTTTTCTGACAAAGCAAAGGGGCTGACCGCAATTGGTATTGTGTTTCTGGTGATTACTGCATTAACCACCATGTTCACGGTGGATAGGGTATTCAATCAAATCTGGAACGTGAAGCGTCAACGCTCGACCATGAACAAGGTGGTGTTGTATTGGGCGGTCTTGTCGCTGGCGCCAGTGCTGATCGGGCTGAGCATCAGCGTATCCACTGCACTGATCGGTGAAACCATGGCGGGTGTGAACCCTGTGTTGGGCGGCATGTTTCCCGCGCTTAATCTGATACCGTTGACTTTGACGGTGCTGGCTTTTGCCTTTATTTATCGCATTGTTCCGAATAGGGCTGTGCATTGGAAAGACGCCTTGGTGGGCGGGGTACTGGCTGCGGTTTTGTTTGAAATCTCCAAGCGGGCGTTTGCTGCCTACATCACGCATTTTCCAAGTTACACGGCTTTGTATGGCGCTTTGGCGGCATTTCCAATCTTTTTGCTCTGGATTTACGTGAGTTGGATTATTGTGTTGCTGGGGGCCAGCACCGTTGCGGCTTTGCCTGTGGCCCGCACTGGTTATTGGAACCCTAGTAACCGCCCCGGTGAAAGGTGGTTGCAAGGTTTGAGTGTTTTGGTTGAACTGGAAAAGTCGCGGCAGCAGGAAAAGCCGGGCATGACCATGGAAGAGTTGCGGGTGTTTGCCAAGGTGCCGCCCGACCAACTGGACGAGATCCTGAGCTTGTTGATTGACCATGGAGTGATCGGTCTTCTGGCGATTGTGCGGGGTGATGATCGCTTTGCCCTGATTTGCGACCCCGCCAATATCAGCGCCGAAGTGGTGGCAAAAGCGCTTTGGTACGATCCTTCCCTGACCTCAGAATGGGCCGCTCGCTTGCCCCAGTCCACCGCGAAGCTGACCGAGTTTCAGGAGGAGTTTATTCGGCGTCCCCGCTTGTCTCAATGGCTTGAGTTAACTCCTTGTTAAGCGGGTGATGTCAACGGGAATCACTCTCTGGCGTTGGATTTGAACTTTTTGTGAAAAAAGAGTGTCCATATCAACAAAAGAAGGGCTTACGTTTGGCACCCATAAGCGCTTTCTGTAAACTAAGCGTGACGAGCCAAAAGCTCTGACATTTAATAATATCAACACAGTCTGGAGCTGTTATGAGTAACAAAGGGCAACTACTACAAGACCCCTTCCTCAATTTGCTGCGCAAAGAGCATGTACCCGTGTCCATTTACCTGGTCAACGGCATCAAGCTTCAAGGCCAAATCGAGTCTTTCGATCAATACGTGGTTCTGCTGCGTAATACCGTAACCCAAATGGTCTACAAGCACGCAATTTCAACTGTTGTGCCCGGCCGTTCAGTGACATTCACCCCCGAGGTGAAGGAGTAAGCTTATCTTCACTTGCCAATTTTTCCGCGGTTTGAAATGACGCGTAGTTCCTTGGTTGCACTTGACCTAGGTCAACACGAGTTCCGCGAAAGTGTCGATGAGCTTGCCCTACTGGCCACCTCTGCGGGTGCAGAGGTGATTGGCGTTTTCGTGTCCAAACGGCGTTCCCCCGACTCAGCCACATTCATTGGCTCCGGCAAGGTGCAGGAAATACTTGCGCATTGCGAGGCCGAAGAAGTCGAACTTGTCATCTTCAATCACAGCCTGAGTCCTGCTCAACAGCGAAATCTTGAAAATGCGCTTGGGCGTCGTGTAATCGACCGCACTGGTCTGATTCTCGATATTTTTGCCATTCGGGCACGCAGTTTTGAGGGCAAATTGCAGGTTGAATTGGCCCAGCTTCAGTACATGGCCTCGCGCTTGGTGCGTGGCAACGCGAATTTGTATGGCCAGCAGGGTGGTATCGGCATGCGTGGTCCGGGTGAAACCCAGCTTGAAACAGACCGCCGTCTGATTGGCGTGAAGGTCAAGCAGCTGAAAACCAGGCTCGAGAAGCTTCAGAAACAGCGTCAAACCCAGCGCCGTCAACGCGAGCGGCGCGGGCAGTTCACGGTTGCGATCGTGGGTTATACCAATGCTGGTAAAAGCACTTTGTTCAATGCCATTGCAAGCGACAAGGCGTATGCCGCAGACCAACTGTTCGCCACATTGGACACGACTACACGCCGCGTGTGGCTTGCACCCAAGGTGGACATGGCCTTGTCGGATACCGTTGGTTTTATTCGCGATTTGTCACATTCCCTGGTAGACGCCTTCAAGGCTACCCTGGAAAGTGCGGTGCATGCCGATGTGTTGTTGCATGTTGTCGATGTGAGCTCGCCGGTTCGGCACAGTCAAATCGACGAAGTCAACAAAGTGTTGCAAGAGATTGAAGCGGGGGATGTTCCACAGGTGATCATCTGGAACAAAATAGACGCCTGCGAGCGTTCCGTGGAAGTCGAGCGCGACGGCGATGGTAAGATTTTGTCCGTGGCGGTGAGTGCGCGCTACGGGCTTGGCATTGCAGAATTGCGTGAATGTCTGACTGAACTTGCTGGCAACTTTTATGCTCAAAGTCGGGGTGCAGACACGCAGTCAGATGAATTGCAGTGGGCCTGAACGTCAACAACTAATTTTTCAGCAGTAGGAACAAGCATGTCAATGAATGATCCGGATTGGGGCAGAAATTCATCGGGTAATCAAAACAACGATGAACCCGCAAAGCCTCAAGATCAAGACAATCGCCGTCCCGGTGGCCGTCAGGACGGCCCCCCCGATCTTGACGAACTATGGCGCGACTTCAACAGCAGGCTGAATCGCCTGTTCGGCAAGAAGGGCGGCAATGGCGGTGGCCCGCGTGGCCCACTCGGCGGTGGCGGCAGTGGCGGTCCAAGCATGGAAAATGCCGGCAAGGGCTTCACTGCCGTGATCGTTGTCGCGGTGCTGGTGTGGCTGGCGAGCGGCTTTTACATTGTTCAGGAAGGTCGCGAAGGTGTGGTATTGCAGTTTGGTAAATACCACCACACCTCAATGCCCGGTTTCCAGTGGCGCATGCCTTACCCGATTCAGTCGCACGAGGTGGTGAACTCCTCCCAGGTGCGCATTGTTGAAGTGGGTTATCGCAACGACGTGAAAAGCAAGGTACTGCGCGAAGCGCTGATGCTGACTGAAGATGAAAACATCATCGACATTCAGTTTGCGGTTCAATATCGCCTGAAAGATGCAGGTGATTATCTGTTTAACACCATTGATCCCGACGAAACCGTAAAAATGGCTGCTGAAACGGCCATTCGCGAGGTGGTGGGTCGCAGCAAAATGGACTTTGTGCTGTACGAGGGCCGAGAGCAAATCGCCCTGAACACGGCCGAAGTGATGCAGGAAATCCTGGACAAATACGGCACCGGTATTTTGGTATCGAGCGTGACGGTTCAGGGTGTTCAACCCCCGGAACAGGTACAAGCAGCGTTTGACGATGCCGTGAAGGCCGGCCAGGATCGCGAGCGTTTGAAAAACGACGGTGAGGCGTATGCAAACGATGTGATTCCGCGTGCCCGAGGCAATGCAGCCCGCTTGCTGGAAGAAGCGAATGGTTATCGCGAACGCGTGGTTGCCCAATCCGAGGGTGATTCAGCCCGCTTCAAGGCAATTTTGACCGAATACGAGAAAGCTCCCAAAGTTACACGTGATCGCTTGTACATCGACGCGATGCAGGAAATTTATACCAACGTAACCAAGGTTATTGTTGATTCAAAGGGAAACAGCCAGCTTCTGTACTTGCCTTTGGACAAATTGATTGAGAAAACTGGTTCCTCGGGCGCTGAAAGCAGTGCGACATCTGCCGCCGCTGCTGCCAAAGCCGCAGAAACCAGCCCATCTGCACCACGTGCTGCCAATGATGGATTTGACACTAGCATTCGCGATGCCATGCGCAATCGTGACCGGGGAGCTCGTTAATCATGCCTAAGATTTTTGTAGTAGTAGCGGCTGCGTTGATCGGCTTTTTTGTGGCCAACACCTGCCTTTATGTTGTCGATCAACGGCAATACGCCATTGTGTTTGCTTTGGGTCAGGTTGAGGAAGTGCGCCAGGAGCCTGGTTTGTACTTCAAGCTGCCAGCGCCTTTCCAGAATGTTATTTTTCTGGACAAGCGGATTCAAACCATTGACACACCCGAACCAGAGCGTTTCATTACTTCCGAGAAGAAAAACCTCTTGATTGATTCTTATATCAAGTGGCGAATTATTGATCCTCGTTTGTATTTTGTTCGCTTGAGCGGAGATTCCCGCCTGGCACAAAGCCGCATGTCTCAAGTGGTCAAGTCTGCCTTGAACGAGGAAATTACGAAGCGCACCGTGCCCCAAATGGTTTCCGGCGAGCGCACCACTGTGATGAACACGGTGGTGGAAAAGGTCAAGGACGAAGCTGCGGAAATTGGTGTGGAAATTCTGGACGTTCGCTTGAAACGCGTAGATTTGCTACCTGAAGTCAGTGAATCTGTGTTTCGTCGCATGGAAGCCGAGCGAAAGCGTGTAGCCAACGATTTGCGAGCCACAGGTGCAGCGGAAGCCGAGCAAATTCGTGCGGATGCAGACCGCCAAGTGGTTGTAATTTTGGCTGAAGCCTACAGAGAAGCACAAACTATCAAGGGGGAGGGTGATGCAAAGGCCGGTTCGATTTATAATGCCGCTTTTGGTCGCAATCCCGAGTTCTATTCCTTTTACCGCAGTCTGGATGCCTACAAGAAGTCTTTGACATCCAAGTCTGATGTGATGGTGGTTGATCCGCAGTCTGATTTCTTCAAGTTTTTGCAGAAAACGCAATAACTTGGGCTTTCGTGCGCTTGCGTTGGTTAATCACCTTCGCTTGAAAGGTCTGGCTCAGGGAAAATTGATATGAGCGAGACCTTTTGGCTGGCTTTGGCCCTCGTGTTCATTCTCGAGGGCTTTATGCCTTTTCTTTTTCCAAAACAATGGAAAGAGACCTTTCTCAAGATTGCCTCGCTCACAGAAGGTCAAATACGATTTGTGGGGCTGGTGGCGATTCTCATCGGTATCACGCTTTTTTTGTTTTAGAACACTCGTTTAAGAGTTGGAATAGTCATGTCTGCTTGGCTTTTGCCAGAGTCTGTCGCCGATGTATTGCCCTCCGAGGCCCGGCGAATCGAAGAATTGCGACGGTCCCTGTTGGACCGCTTTCGCGTATACGGCTATGAATTGGTGATGCCACCCATGCTGGAGTACACCGAGTCGCTGCTCGGCAATGCCGATGCTTCCCTGAATTTGCAAACTTTCAAGTTGCTGGACCAGGCCAGTGGGCGCATGTTGGGCTTGCGGGCTGACACAACACCCCAAGTGGCCCGCATTGATGCCCACATTTTGAACCGGAAGGGCGTAACCCGTCTTTGTTATTGCGGCCCAGTGTTGCACACGCAGGCCTTGGGTTTGCATAACACCCGTGAACCGCTGCAATGTGGTGCTGAGCTTTATGGTTGTGGCGGTATTGAAGCCGACCTTGAAATATTGAACTTGGCTGTAGACACATTGAACTTGTCGGGCTTGAAGGGCTACCGCCTGGCTTTGTCCCATGCTGGCCTGCTGGCTGCTGTGGTGGATGGTGAGGGGCTGACCGACAATCTGATTCGTCATTTGCACGATTGCCTTGCTCAAAAAGACAGACCTGCCCTTGAGACGCTGCTGGCCGGCGTTTCTGGTGCCTGCAAGGCGAATGTATTGGCTTTGCTGAGTTTGTATGGTTCGGTCGGTGGCGGCAATTGCGTGCTGAACCGGGCGGCCGAGATCTTGCCCCGCAACCCTAAGGTGGGTGCGGTACTCAATGAGTTGCGCACTTTGATTGCGCGCTTGCAGGAAACGGTGTCGGCCATGCCTGCACTCATTCTCGATTTGGCGGACCTGGCCAGTTTTGATTATCACAGCGGTCTGATTTTTTCAGCTTACGTAGAGGGTTGCCCCAACGCAGTGCTGCGTGGTGGCCGCTATGACGATGTGGGTGCCGTGTATGGCCGAGCCCGTCCTGCCACCGGCTTCTCTGTGGATTTGCGCGAACTGGTGTCTTTGCAGGCTGTGCATTCCAAGCCCAAAACAGCCATTCGCGCTCCTTGGGTTTATGACACTGAATTAATGGCTGTGATTCGCGAATTGCGCAGTCAGGGCGAGGTGGTGCTTCAGTCGCTGCCAAATACCGCCCAAGAGGAAGAAGAGTTTGTATGTGATCGGCAGCTTGTACAGGCCAACGCCGTGTGGAAAGTGGTGCCGATTGGCATGAATCAGGAGAAATTGAAATGAGTTTTCGAAATGTGGTTGTGATTGGTACCCAGTGGGGTGACGAAGGCAAGGGCAAGGTGGTGGACTGGTTGACTGACCATGCCCAAGGCGTTGTTCGTTTCCAGGGTGGTCACAATGCGGGCCACACACTGGTGATTGGTGGCAAGAAAACGATTTTGCGTTTGATTCCCTCTGGTATTTTGCGCCCTGATGTGCAGGTGTACATTGGCAATGGCGTGGTGTTGTCGCCAGAGGCCTTGCTCAGTGAAATTGACGAACTGCAAGCCGGTGGCATTTCAGTGGAAAGTCGCCTGAAAATCAGCGAAACCTGCCCATTGATTCTGGACCACCACATTGCGCTGGACAAAGCCCGCGAAGCCAAGCGTGGCGATGCAAAAATAGGTACTACTGGCCGTGGCATTGGCCCTGCCTATGAAGACAAGGCCGCACGCCGTGCACTGCGAGTTCAGGATCTGTTTCATCCCGAGAAATTCCGCGCCAAGCTGGATGAGGTGCTGGATTACCACAACTTTGTATTGACCCAATATTTGGGGGCTGAGCCTGTTGACGCTCAAGTGGTATTCGACAAAGCCATGGCGCTGGCACCCCGAATCAAGAACATGGTGGCTGACGTGCCAACCCTGCTGCAACAGGCCAATGAGGAAGGCAAAAACCTGTTGTTCGAAGGTGCGCAAGGCGCCTTGCTTGATATCGACCACGGTACTTTCCCCTTCGTGACCAGCTCCAACTGTATCGCCGGTGCGGCTTCGCCTGGCGCAGGTGTTGGCCCGCAGCGTTTGCAGTATGTATTGGGTATTACCAAGGCCTACGCAACACGCGTTGGGTCAGGTCCTTTCCCCACCGAGCTGTTTTGCGAGAAGGGCATGTACCTGGCCAAGAAGGGCAATGAGTTTGGTTCTGTAACAGGCCGCCCACGTCGTTGTGGCTGGTTTGATGCTGCGGCTTTGCGCCGTACCATTCAGTTGAACGGTGTTTCTGGCCTGTGTATTACCAAGCTTGACGTGCTGGATGGCATGGAAACCATTCAAATGTGCGTGGGCTACGAACTGGCCGACGGCACCACCACCAACATTCTTCCTTTCGGCAGCGACAAAGTGGAAGGCTGCAAGCCAATTTTCGAGACTTTCCCGGGTTGGAAAGGCACCACTTTCGGCGTGAAGCAGTTTGATGACTTGCCAGAAGAGGCAAAGATTTATCTTAAGCGTATGGAAGCAGTGTGCGGTGTGCCTGTGGACATGATCTCGACTGGCCCGGACCGTGACGAAACCATTGTGCTTCGTCACCCCTACAAAGCCTGAATCAGAAGCTCTGGCGCATGAGCGACAAGCTACACATCGATTATGCCCAGTACCACCACCTGATTGATCGGGTGGTGGATGCCGTCAAGAACTCGGGTTTTCAGCCTGATTGCGTGCTCGGGGTTTCTCGGGGTGGTCTTTTTCTGGCGGATGGCTTGTCTCGTTCTTTGCGCAAGCCCATGGCTGTCATCGCTGCATCGTCTTATCGTGGTGGCGAAGGAACCAGTCAGGGTGAATTGCAGATTTCTGCCAGTATCGCATCAGTTGGGCCGGTGAGTGGCAAGGTGCTTTTGGTGGACGACCTGGCCGACACTGGGCACACCTTAAAGGCCTTGTGTGAGTACCTGCGCACAATTTGCCCCACTATCACCGAGATGAAAACCGCGGTGGTTTGGGTAAAGCCAGGCTCTGTTTTCAAACCTGATTTTGCCGCTGAATATCTTGAGTCCGATGTCTGGATTGTGCAGCCTTTTGAAACCCGCGACTTTCTCTGAATCCCCTCTGAACATCTTGTATTAACTCCTCTCATAAGTACCTCATTTGTGGTCTAAAAAGGCTTAAAAATCGATGTGTTATCCTATGGGTCCATTTACCTGCTAAGGAGACATCGGGACAATGCCTGTCTTAAAAGAAGTAAACGTGAAAAATTTCCCCCTTGTGTTCAAATTTGCACCCGCCTGCGCAGTTGTACTTTCCCTGTTCAGTAGCCCGGTTATCGCAGCCAATGTGGTGTTGAAAAACGGCGATCGTCTTACCGGCGAGATTGTGAAGCTAAGCGACAACATTCTTACCTTCAAGTCCCCCTTGTTCGGAGAAGTTGAACTGCCGTGGAAGCAAGTTCTTGAATTGCAGTCGGATGATGGCGTCACAGTGAAGCTGAAGGACGGCAGCACCGCAAAGGGCAAGGTGACTTTGAGTCAGCAGGGTGAGCTGGTGATTGATCAAGGTGATTTGGGGCGCTCCAGACCCCTTCAAAGGGCTGACGTTGCGATGTTTAACCCACCTGTGGTTGATCGCTCTGTGAAATACAGTGGCAGGGCCAATTTGGGGGGCGTGTTCAATCGCGGCAATTCTGAAGACGATGCCTTGAACTTCGATACCGAGTTCATTGCCAGAACACCAGAGAACAGGTACACCCTTGCGGCCGAAGTGAACGAGGCCGAGTCGGCAGGAGTGACGACCACGTCAAACCGATATTTGCTGACCCAGTACGATGCATTTTTAAGTGAGAAAGATTACTTGTTTGTGAACGCCAAGGGCGAGCAGGACAAGTTGGCTGACCTGAATTTGAGAACCTCGCTGGGTGCTGGTTATGGTTATCAGTTTTTTGAAACCGAGCGCGCCAAGTTATCGACTGAATATGGTTTGGCTTACATCAATGAAGATTATATTGTTGCGCCCGATGAGTCGTTTCCCTCATTAAGTCTGGGTTTGAACTATGAACGGAAATTCTGGAACAAACGCCTGGTGTTTTTCAACAACAACGACCTGTCCGTGAGCCTTGAGGACACAGCCGATGCCCTGTTCAAAACCAAAGTAGGTTTGCGCGTTCCCATTGTTGAAAATGTGAATGTGGCCACGCAAGTGAATTTGGACTATGACAACATGCCGCCACCTGGCGTTAAGAAAACAGACAGCAGCCTGATTTTCAGTGTGGGCTATGGTTTTTAAGTGAAATTTTTGGCGAATTTGTGTTGCAAACACCAGCGGCAATGCAAATTCGCAAAGCGCTTTGGAAATTCAGAATTAAAGCGGGGAAAGTGCTGTACACTGCGTTGAAACGCGTAAGTGAAGATAAAACTGGTGAAGAGAAAACTGCTGGTGCCCAGGAGAGGACTCGAACCTCCACAGTGTTACCACCACTAGGACCTGAACCTAGCGCGTCTACCAATTCCGCCACCTGGGCACAGGTGCGAGCCGTGAATTCTAATGAAATAAATAAATTTGTCAATGCATAAAACAGAAATAAAAATTCCAAGTCGTGAAGACATCCTGGCTGTACTGCGCCAAGCGCAAGCCCCCTTAACCCGCGAACAGGTTTTTGAGCACCTTAAACTCACCGAAGATCAAATCCCCATTATTGAAAAACGCCTGAACGCCATGGAGCGTGATGGTCAATTAATGCCCAACAGAAAGGGCATGTTGTTGCTTTCTACCAAGCTTGATTTCGTAGCCGGCCGAGTGGCTGGTCACCGTGACGGTTTCGGTTTTCTGGTTCGTGATGATCGCGGACCAGACGCCTTTCTTTCCCCGCGCGAGATGCAAAAAGTACTGCATGGCGACCGCGTGCTGGTGCGAATTACCGGCACCGACCACCGTGGCAAGCCCGAAGGAACCATTGTTGAGGTCACGGAACGTAAAACCAATCGCCTGGTTGGACGACTGGTGTCTGAGCGCGGCATTTTGCTGGTTATTCCTGAAGACCAGCGCATCAAGCACGACATTCTGGTGTCGCCAAAAGATGTGGGCAATGCCACACCTGGAAAAGTAGTCACTGTCGAAATTATCGAACAACCCACGCGTCATTCACAGCCAATCGGCAAAGTGGCTGAAGTTCTTGGCGAGCTGGACGATCCCGGCATGGAAATCGAGATTGCGGTGCGCAAATTTGATGTGCCGCATGAATTCAACCTGATGACCATGAACCAGGCTGAAAGCATTCCCAATGAAGTGGAATACAAAGACCTGAAAGGCCGCGTTGATTTGCGCGATGTGCCTTTTGTAACCATTGATGGAGAAGACGCCCGCGACTTTGATGATGCGGTTTATTGCACCCCTTCAAACGACACCAAAGGCGGTTGGCGTTTGCTGGTGGCCATTGCCGATGTAAGCCATTATGTGTTGCCCGGCACACCGATTGACCAGGAGGCCACCAAGCGTGGCACCTCCGTGTATTTCCCGCGCCGGGTCATTCCCATGTTGCCAGAGAAACTGTCGAACGGTTTGTGTTCGCTGAACCCCGGCGTGGATCGCTTGGTGTTGGTGTGCGACATGATTATTGGCCCCAAAGGTGCGATCAAGGCCTACCAGTTTTACAACGCAGTGATCCACTCTGCGGCTCGTCTGACTTATAACCAGGTTTGGGATGCGCTCACGGATCCGCAAAGCCTTACCGCCAAAGCAATGGGCCACGTGTACGGCGATGTCGAAAACCTGTACACGCTGTTCAAGGTGTTGTTTGAGTCGCGCCAGCGTCGCGGTGCCATGGAAATTGACACGGTTGAAACCCAGGTGATGCTCGACCCCGATGGCAAGATCGACAAAATTGTGCCCAAGCGCCGCAACGATGCACACCGTTTGATTGAAGAATGCATGCTGGCCGCCAATGTGTGCGCAGCCGATTTTCTGGAACGCAGCAAACACCCCAGTTTGTACCGAGTGCATGAGGGACCAACGGTTGAGAAATTGCAAAACCTGCGTGCATTTTTGCGCTCAGTGGGCTTGACGCTGGATGGCGGTGACGACCCCACCAGCATGGATTATGCGAACCTGATGAAAAAGATTCAGGGGCGCCCCGATCAAGCCTTGCTTCAAACCATGATGCTGCGCTCAATGCAGCAAGCCATTTATACCCCGCACAACAGTGGTCACTTCGGCTTGGCGTACCCAGCCTACGCGCACTTTACTTCGCCCATTCGCCGTTATCCCGATTTAATGGTCCACCGAAGCATCAAGGCTCTGTTGGCTGGCAAGCGTTATGTGCCGCTGCCACTGGATGAACGTGAATTCGAGGATTTCGACCCCAAGCGCCGTGTGGACAAGGCTGAGGAAATAGCCCGTTGGGATCAATCGGGTAACTGGTTTTCTTCCACTGAGCGTCGTGCTGATGAAGCCTCTCGTGATGTGATGTCCTGGCTGAAATGCTTTTTCATGAAAGAGCGCGTCGGTGACACCTTCCAGGGTCATGTTTCAGGTGTAACCAGCTTTGGTTTGTTCATTACACTCGATGCTTTGTATGTGGAAGGTTTGGTGCATGTGTCTGAATTGGGCACGGAATACTTCCAGTACAGCGACAGCCTGCATGAATTGCGTGGCGAGCGCAGCGGTATTCGCTACCGTCTGACTGATCCGATCAATGTGCAGGTGTCCAGGGTTGATCTGGATGCGCGTCGCATTGAATTCCGTTTGGTACAAGGCGTGAAGTTTGAAAGCCTGATGCGTGATCCAGGTTCAGCCAAGCCCAATGGCAAGGCGGGTAACCGGCCGCAGCGCCAGCAGGGCCGTCGCACCAATACCGCTCAAATGCAGCAGGCTGTGCAAGACGCAGGAAAAACCGCTCCTGTGTTGCCACCCGAAGAGGGAGCAACCACGCGTGGTGTGAACAAGAAGCGGGCCGCGGATGAATCGCGCAGCAAAGCTGCTGCCGAGAAAAAACGCAAGGAAGAAATTCAAAAAGCCAAGCGTGTCAGCCGTACCAAACCTGCCACAGGGTCTAAAATGCGCACTGCAGCGAAAAAATCTAGATAAGCGGAGCGTACCAATTGGCCATTTTGTATGGTTTTCATGCCGTGTCGGCCCGGGTTAAAACAGCCCCAGCCAGCGTGGAAGAGGTGTTGGTGGACCAACACCGCAAAGACAAACGCATGCAGCAGTTCATCGACAAGGTGAAAGCAGCTGGCGTCAAAGTAAGTGCGGTCGATTCCGATCGTTTGGAAAAAGCAGCCGGTCACAAACAGCACCAGGGCGTGGTGGCGTTTGCAAAGGAACTGGTGAAAAGCAACGACCTGTTTGAAATCATTGATACCCATGGCAAGAACACCTTGCTTCTGGTGCTGGACGGCGTGACCGACCCCCACAACCTGGGTGCCTGCCTGCGCAGTGCCGATGCGGCTGGTGTGCACGCGGTGGTGTTGCCCAAAGACAAATCGGTGGGTATTACCCCGGTGGTGTCGAAAGTGGCTTGTGGTGCGGCTGAAACAATTCCCGTCATTACCGTCACCAACCTGGCCCGTGCACTGGAAGAAATTCAAGAAGCGGGCGTGTGGTGCATTGGTACTGCCGGTGAGGCTACAGATACCCTGTACGACGCCGATTTGAATGGCCCCATTGCCTGGGTGCTGGGTGCTGAAGGCGATGGCATGCGTCGCTTGACCCGCGAAAAATGCGACCAACTGGTACAAATTCCGATGATTGGCAGTGTTGAAAGCCTGAATGTGTCGGTGGCCAGTTCGGTGTGCCTGTTTGAAACCCTTCGTCAACGTCAATTCACAAAATAAGAAACCTCGAAGCACCGCATGGAACAACTCACTCTGGATGCAACGCCACCTTCTGGCGACGATTCTGAAACAATTACCCTTGGTCTGTACGCCGAGCGCGCTTATCTGGATTACGCCATTTCCGTGGTGAAGGGCCGGGCGCTGCCTGAGTGTGCGGATGGTCAAAAACCTGTGCAGCGGCGAATTTTGTACGCCATGAATGAAATGGGCCTGGGCAACAACGCCAAGCCTGTGAAATCGGCCCGTGTGGTGGGCGATGTTTTGGGTAAATACCACCCGCATGGCGACCAGGCCGCCTACGATGCATTGGTGCGCATGGCGCAAAACTTTACCTTGCGTTACCCGCTGATTGATGGTCAGGGCAACTTTGGCAGCCGGGATGGTGATGGCGCTGCCGCCATGCGATACACAGAGGCCCGCTTGACGCCAATCGCCAAGCTGTTGCTGGACGAAGTGGACATGGGTACCGTCGACTTCATTCCGAATTACGATGGCAGCTTTCAGGAACCCAAGCTGCTGCCAGCGCGCTTGCCTTTTGTGTTGCTCAATGGTGCTTCCGGTATTGCGGTGGGCATGGCCACCGACATTCCTCCGCACAACATTCGGGAAGTAGCCGCCGCCACGATTCATTTGATCAAACACCCGAACGCTGACCTGGACACCATCATGGGCCATTTGCCCGCGCCCGATTTTCCGGGTGGTGCGCAAATTATCTCTCCCGCCAGTGCGATGAAAGAAATTTATGCCGGTGGTCGGGGCTCCATCAAAGTGCGCGCCCGCTGGGAAATTGAAGAAATGGCTCGCGGGCAGTGGCAGTTGGTGGTGAAAGAATTGCCACCCAACACCAGCACTGCCAAGGTGTTGGAAGAAATTGAAGAATTGACCAACCCCAAGGTAAAGGCTGGCAAGAAGGGCTTGAGCACTGAGCAGCAAAATTTGAAGGCCCAAGTGCTGGCCATGCTGGATGCCGTGCGCGATGAATCGGGCAAAGAGAACGCCGTGCGATTGGTGTTCGAGCCCAAAAGCCGCAATGTGTCTGTAGAGGAGTTTTCAAACCTCTTGCTCAGCCACACCAGCCTGGAGACCAATACTTCCATCAACCTGGTGAGCATCGACAACGCAGGCCGCCCGGGCCAGCGTGGTTTGATTGCCATGTTGCTGGACTGGATCGAGTTCCGCAAAGTGTGCGTAACCCGACGCAGCCAACACCGCTTGGCGCAGGTCAATGATCGTATTCACGTGCTGGAAGGCAGGTTGATTGCCTGGTTGAATATTGATGAAGTGATCAAGGTGATTCGCGAAAGCGATGAGCCCAAGCCTGCCCTGATTGAAGCTTTTAAACTGAGCGACCGTCAAGCCGAGGACATTCTTGAAATTCGACTGCGCCAATTGGCCCGCCTTGAGAAAATCAAGATTGAGCAGGAACTGGCCAAGTTGGGTGAGGAAAAAGCCGACCTGGAGGCTTTGCTGGCCGATGAGGGCAAGCTGAAAACCCGAATTATTGGTGAAATTCGCAAAGACACCGACACCTATGGCGATGATCGCCGCACGCTGATTGAAGAGGCCGAGAAGGCCAGCGTGGAAGTGAAAGTGGTTGAAGAACCGACCACGGTCATTGTTTCCCAGAAATTCTGGATACGAAACCGCCAGGGCCACGGTCACGACGCCGCCCAGTTCAGTTTTAAAGTGGGCGACGCCTTGTACGCCGCTTTTGAATGCAAAACCACCGACAATACCTACTTGTTTGGTGCCGGCAATGCACTGGGCAAGGTGTTTAGTGTGCCCGTGTCTGCATGGCCAGGTGGCCGGGGCGATGGCATACCCGCACAAAGCCTTGTGGAGTTGAATGGCGGTACGCTGAGCCACGCGCTAGCCGCACCTGCTTCCCAGCCCGTATTTCTGGCTTGCAGCGCGGCCTACGGCTTTTTGGCCATGGCTGGCAATATGGAGAGCCGCATGAAGGCGGGCAAGCAATTCATCAGCCTGAACCCGGGTGAAAAGCTCTTGCCGCCGGTGCTGTTGCAGGCCACCGACGACCGGGTGGCCGTGCTTGCCGAAAGCGGACGTTTCCATGTCTTCATGCTGGACGAGCTCAAGCAACTCTCAGGTGGCGGGCGCGGCGTACAGCTGTTGCCACTCGATGACAAAGACTCTTTGGTGGCCGCTGTTGCTTTCGGTCCGTCGGATAGCCTGGTGATTTCGGGCACAGGCCGCGGCGGCAAAGACCGGGAGGAGATTTTAAAACCCTCCTTTCTGGCTGAGCGGCTGGGCAAGCGCGGCAGAAAAGGCAAGGAACTGGACATCAAGTTCAAGGCAGATTCTCTTCGCAAAACCAATTAAAAAAAGCCCTCCGGGGCTTTTTTTTCGTCTTGAAATTCAGGAATCCGTCCCCATTTCCCCAACATCCAAACCAAGAAGATGAAGGGAGCAAACAACATGGGTGCAATGAAGGAAACAATGGGTTTTCAAACAGAGGTAAAGCAACTTCTGCATTTGATGATTCATTCCCTGTATTCCAACAAGGAAATCTTTCTTCGCGAGCTGGTATCCAACGCATCGGACGCTTGCGACAAACTGCGCTTTGAAGCCATCAACAACGCTGGGCTGTTCGAGAGCGACACTGAACTGAAAATTCGTGTGAGCTTTGACAAGGAAGCCCGCACCATCACGATTGAAGACAATGGGATTGGCTTAAGCCGCGAAGACGCCATTGAACACCTGGGCACGATCGCCAAAAGTGGTACCAAAGAATTTTTTGGCAAATTGAGTGGCGATCAGCAAAAAGACGCTGCCTTGATCGGCCAGTTTGGCGTGGGTTTTTATTCGGCGTTCATTGTGGCTGACAAAGTCACGGTGCGCTCGCGCAAGGCCGGTTTGCCGGCCGCAGAGGGCGTTGAATGGGAATCGAAAGGTGATGGCGAATTCAGCGTGGAAGCCATTGAGAAAGCAGACCGTGGCACTCAAATTATTCTGCATTTGAAGGCTGATGAAGACGAATTGCTTTCTGGCTGGAAATTGAAGGGTATTCTGACCAAATATTCCGATCACATTTCCCTGCCCATCCAGATGCTGAAAGAAGAATGGGACGAAGAAGCGGGCGGGATGAAAGCCACGGGCGAGTGGGAAAATGTAAATAAGGCCAATGCTTTGTGGGCCCGTTCGAAAAGCGACATCACTGCTGAGCAGTACAACGAGTTTTACAAAACCATCAGCTTCGATTTTGCTGACCCCTTGGCCTACACGCACAACCGCGTTGAAGGCGGCCGCTCGGAATACACTTCGCTGCTGTACATTCCCGCCAAGGCCCCTTACGACCTCTGGGACCGCAACCAACAGAAAGGTATCAAGTTGTATGTGAAGCGTGTGTTCATCATGGACGACGCAGAGCAGTTGATGCCCCCTTACATGCGTTTTGTGAAAGGCGTGATCGATTCCTCTGATTTGCCTTTGAACGTTTCACGCGAGATTTTGCAGGAAAGCCGTGATGTGAAAGCCATTCGTGAAGGGTCTGTGAAGAAGGTGTTGGGCTTGCTGGAAGACATGGCCGCCAATGAAGTCGAGAAATACGCCAGTTTCTGGAAAGAGTTTGGCCAGGTGCTGAAAGAGGGCATGGGCGACGACCCAGCCAACAAAGAACGCATTGCCAAACTGCTGCGTTTTGCGACCACACAAAGCGAAGGCGAGGCACAAACTGTTTCGCTGGCTGACTATGTGGGCCGTATGAAAGAGGGACAGGAAAAGATTTACTACGTGACGGCTGACACCTATGCTGCGGCCAAGTACAGCCCGCACCTGGAAGTGTTCAAGAAAAAGGGTGTGGAAGTGCTGCTGCTTAGCGACCGCGTGGACGAGTGGATGTTGTCTTACCTGCAGGAGTTTGAAGGCAAGGAGCTGCAAAGCTGTGCCAAAGGTGGCCTTGATTTGGGTGCCCTTGAGGATGAAAAAGACAAGGAAACCAAGAAGAAGGTTGAAGACGAGTTCAAGGATGTATTGAAGAAGGTCGAAGACCTTCTGAAAGACCGCATCAAAGAGGCCCGTGTTACCTTGCGTTTAACCGACAGCCCGGCATGTATCGTGGCTGACGAAATGGGCATGAGCGAGCATTTGAAGCGTATGCTAAAGCAGGCTGGCCAGAATGCACCCGACACCAAGCCGATTCTGGAACTAAACCCTGAGCACCCCTTCATTCAGCGTTTGAAAATCGAGAAAGATCATTTCGATGAATGGGTGAACGTGCTGTTTGATCAAGCGGTGTTGGCTGAGGGCGGCCAGCTGGAAGATCCAGCCGGTTTTGTTCGCCGCTTGAACATGTTGTTACTGACCGTAAAAGCCTAGGGCTGACAAGTAATTAATGGCTAAGTGGCTGGGCCTGATTATTCAGTGCCCAGCCCAGTCTGCTTTGCAAGGCGTTGGCCAGGTAAAGTGATTGCTCAAAAAATCGCTGCACGTACTTCAGGTCTGCCTGGGTTACCAGGGTTTCTTGCCACCGCAGCTGAAATTCTGCCTTGTGGCTGTCTTCCCACATATATGCAGGAAGGCGCACTCGTTCCATTAGTGCATTGAACTGGCTGCACTCCTTGCGAATTCCTTCCAGGTCGCTGTGCTCGTCTTGCTCCATCACCCGATGAATACAGGTTATTTCCATCATGCCTTGGTCAATCTGCTTGATTTCAAGCCAGGCATTCGGTGAACTTGACATCAGCTTTACAGGGTACTTGTTCACTTGTTTGTCCTCATGATAGGGGCTTTTCAGTTGTCCCACCCAGGCGGCTAATGCCTTGATCAAATCGGGGTCATTCAATGCTGTCATGTGGAGATTCCATTCAAAAGGAAATTTGAATTGAGTGCCCCACAATTTCAACTGGTTCCACAACCGGCCATTCAAATGAAAAAGGCCACCCATTGCTGGGTGACCAAACAAATCCTGTAAACAGATGAGCGGGTTTACAGGCTAGAGGTGATCTGACCGTTCACAACTTTCACGCGGTCGCCAGACTGCCAGTTGGGTGGGCTGCTGAAACTGAACACGTCGGAACCGCCAGCGTCATATTGAACCACCACATCATACTGGGTAGTCGAGTTGCGGTCTTTTTCAATTTTATTGCCAAGCACGGCACCACCAACCACGCCGGCTGCGGTGGCCACCTTCTTGCCGCTACCGCCGCCAATCTGGTTGCCCAGCAGGCCGCCTACCACGCCACCAGCCACTGCGCCGATGCCGGAGCCTTCACCTTGAATGGTACGTTGGCGAATTTCAACAACCCGACCGCAGGTGCTGCACGTTGCGGCTGTTTGCACAGGCGCTGGCTTGGAAGCGGCAGGCTTCGAAGCAGCTTTCTTGGCGGCGGCCTCCTCTTTGGCTTTTGCTTCTTCTTCCAGACGTGCTTCTTCTTCCATCTGGGCGATTTCCTGGTCGCTCATATTTGCGTTGCTGTTTGGCAGCAGACCAGTCATGGATGCAATTGCTATGCCGCTGGCCAAAATAATGGCAACAGCAGCAGCAATAATCAGGGGATGGGTACGTTTGGTTTCCATTTTCTTTCTCCACACGAAATGTGTTTGTGTTGCTAATAACGGGGAGGGTCAGAAAAAGGAATACAAGGATTACTTACTAAGGTATCGCATTGCAGTTTCAAGCCCACCGACCGTGAGGGGGTGCATGCGGTGTTCCATGATATTTTGAATGATTTCAACGCTTTGACGATATTGCCAAAGCCCTTCGGGTTCCGGGTTAAGCCAGACGGCTTTTGGAAAGCGATCAAGAAAACGACGCAACCACACTGCGCCAGCTTCTTTGTTATTGTACTCGACTGAGCCCCCTGGCTGGAGTATTTCGTAGGGGCTCATCGTGGCGTCGCCCACAAAAATGAGGCGGTAATCGCTGTTGTAGGTGCGCAGTATGTCTGTGGTCTGAAAACGCTCGCTGTGACGACGGTGGTTTTTTTTCCACAAAAAGTCGTACACACAGTTGTGGAAATAATAAAACTCCAAATGCTTGAATTCACTTTTCGCGGCGCTGAACAATTCTTCAGTACGGCGAATGTGATCATCCATAGATCCGCCCACGTCCAGCAGCATCAATACCTTCACTGAATTGTGGCGTTCCGGACGCATTTTCAAATCCAGCCAGCCGGCATTGCGCGCTGTCGATTCAATGGTGTTGTCCAGGTCTAGTTCTTCTTGCGCGCCCTCACGCGCAAACCGGCGCAGGCGGCGCAGGGCAATCTTGATATTGCGTGTGCCAATTTCCAGCTCGTCGTCGTAATCCTGGTAAAGGCGTTGATCCCAAACCTTCACCGCGCGGCGGTTTCGGCTTTCATCTTGCCCTATACGCACGCCTTCCGGGTTGAAGCCATTGTTACCAAAAGGCGAGGTGCCGCCCGAGCCAATCCATTTGCTTCCGCCTTCGTGCCGCTCTTTTTGCTCTTTCAACAGTTCCTTCAAGCGTTCCATCAACTTGTCCAGTCCGCCCATGGCTTCAATGGCTGCCATTTCCTCAGGCGTGAACTCCCGATTGAATCGCTTTTCCAACCAGTCCTTCGGCAACTGAGCGAACAAATCCATGTTCTTTTCCAGCCCTTTGAAGTAGCTGCCGAACACCTGGTCGAACCGATCAAAAAATCGTTCGTCTTTGACCAGGGTCAGGCGGGACAAATGGTAAAAATTGTCCAGGCTCGGTGTCATGAACTGAGCCTTCATTCCCTCAAGCAGGGTGAGGTATTCCCGCACGGTCACGGGAATTTTGGCATCGCGAAGTTGAAAGAAAAAATCCAGTAACACAGCAAAAGCCTTTATTAACGACCCTGGCGGGCCATGAACACCAAACGGTTGAACAATTCAATATCTTGCTCGTTTTTCAGCAATGCGCCGTGCATGGGTGGAATGGCGTCTTTGCCGTCTTTGGCTTGTAATGCACTGGCAGGAATATCTTCGGCCAGCAGCAGGCGCAGCCAATCGATCAACTCCGATGTGGTCGGTTTTTTCTTTAAACCGGGCAGGGCTCGAATACCAAAAAAGCTGGCCATTGCTGCATCCAGCAATTCTTTTTTCAGATTCTTGAAGTGCACGGCCACAATGCTTTCCATGGTGGCTTTGTCAGGAAATTGAATGTAGTGAAAAAAGCAGCGACGCAGGAAAGCATCTGGCAGTTCTTTCTCGTTGTTGGAGGTGATGATCACGATCGGGCGGTGTTTGGCCTTGATTAGCTGCTTGGTTTCATAGCAGTAAAACTCCATGCGATCAATTTCACGCAGCAAGTCGTTCGGGAACTCAATATCGGCCTTGTCGATTTCATCGATCAGCAGCACAACGGGCTTGTCGCTCTCAAACGCCTGCCACAGCACACCTTTTACAATGTAGTTCGCAATGTCTTTTACTCGCTCTTCACCCAATTGAGAGTCGCGCAATCGGCTGACAGCGTCGTACTCGTAAAGACCCTGTTGGGCTTTTGTGGTGGATTTGATGTGCCACTGCATCAGTTCCAGGCCAAGCGATGCGGCCACTTCTTCAGCCAGCAGTGTCTTGCCGGTGCCCGGTTCACCCTTGATCAGCAAGGGGCGTTGCAGCGTAATCGCTGCGTTGACAGCGAGTTTTAGATCGTCTGTTGCGACGTAGGTTTTGCTACCTTCAAAACGCATTTTTGTAATTCCTTGTAATTCAATATCGCCAGTGTAAGTGCTTTTCGGGGCTTATTTGCTGAATTTTTCATCCAATTTGGCGCTTTCGGCCAGCAGTTCATAGACTAAGCCGCGGATCAACCGTAAAATAGCAAGGTTTTTGCCCAGCGCCACCCTCTACACAAAACGGCGCGGCTGACCACCAATTACATTTGTTGACGAGAGAGCGAGATGAAACGTATCGGTTTGACTGTTCGCGCAATGCGCGCAATGAGCGCAATCAGCGCAACCGGCCTGTTGGCTGCGGTGGCTTTTTCTAACCCCGCAATGGCTGTTGAAGGCAACGCCGAGGCAGCGGCATCGAAGAAGTCCATGTGCATTGGCTGCCATGGTATTCCCGGTTACAAGGCCAGCTTCCCCGAGGTGTACAACGTGCCTTATATCGCGGGCCAGAACGCCAAGTACATTGAGGCAGCGCTAAATGCCTACAAGAAAGGCGATCGCAAGCACCCCACCATGCGCGGTATCGCTGAAACGCTGACCGAACAGGACATCGCTGACCTGGCCGCGTACTACGCACAAGCCAAGTGATTTGCAACAAGGACAACTCAATATGAAAACTAAATTCGCTATCGCCGCAGCCTTGTTTGCCGCGTCATTCTCTGTTCAGGCTGCTGATATTGCAGCAGGTAAGGCCAAGGCTGAAGCTCAGTGTGCTGCCTGCCATGCTGTAGAAGGCAACTGGAACAAAACCATGGATCCTTCTTACCCCAAGCTGGCAGGTCAACATGCTGACTACATCGCCAATACTTTGAAGCAGTATCAGAAAGGTGGCCGCAACAATGCCATTATGGCTGGCATGGCTGCAGGCTTGAGCCAGCAAGACATCAAGGATTTGTCTGCATTTTTTGCTTCGCTTGAAGGTGATTTGTACCTGAAGAAGTAAATTGGATGCCAGTCTTGATGGACTGTGCCTGATAAGAAACCCGCTTGCACCTTTTTGGCTGAAGCGGGTTTTTTTATGACGAACAGGCGCGGATTAAACCCCGCTGTGTTCCAAAATGCATTGAATGTAATTTTCACTGCTGAACGCGACACCATTTTTCTGTTGCTGGTAAATTTGCTCAGCCAGACATTCAAACACCTGGTGAGCCGCTTTGTGGTCATCGCCCATTTTCTCGCACAGTTTGGCGAAAGCTGCCCGAATGCCGGGTGGCTGGTCGATGCTCACCTGTTCAGCCACGGCCAAGTGCATGGACAGGTGCAGAAACGGATTGCTTTGGCCCGCTTCTACTGAGAAATCGGCTGCAAGAATCGATTCTGGTTCAGCATCAAAAACTTCAAAATACTCCGGGTGCTTGGTCATCCATTGCAGTGCAAGGCTTTCCGCTTCACTGAGTGGTTCTTCCTTGTGGTATTTTTTCCAGCTGTTCAAAAAGAACAGCCTTGCCTGGTCGCGTGTTGGGTTGAACATGAAAAAGTTACCTCGTGTATTCCATCTGTGGGCTGTTGAACAGGCACAGACTCAGTCTGTTATTTCTGGGTGGCGTTACCACGGTGTCGCCTTGGTTTAACCAAGCTGCTTGACCAAATACGCCAATCCATTCAGTGTCGGGAAAACTGGACAACACAGTGGCGATGTCATTGTCATCGGCATGGCACATTTGGCTGCGTTCGAAACCCGCGAAAAGGATTCCTACGTCAGGCGCCTTGGCACTGAAATGAGCAGTCACCGCAGGCATCCAATCGTGAATTTCCCTGTCGATGGCCTTGGGGGTACGGTGGGCCAGTCGAACCTTTTGCCCTTTGAGGACCGGCGCAGCCAGCCCTAGGGTACCGTCGGCATGAATTTCCATCACGGGTATCCAGCTTTCGCCTTTGTCGTGCACCACCTGCAAACGCATGCCCACCGGGCGCGGTTGCTCGCCCGGGCATTGAAGTGCTGTGGCCGCTTTTTCATGGCCTACGCGAATCAGAAACAGGCCGTTGCTTTCGGTCACTGTTTGATAGGGTCCTAGAAATGTGAGTCCCTCAGAGTTGAGAATCAAGGGAGTTTGCACCAGCAGCTGGGTTGCACAAATAGCTTCACCGCAAATGCGACCGTGCTCAACGCGTGGCATTTTTGCGTAATTGGCACCGTACGACAACAAGCCCAAGGTGTCTGCCTGCACGACGCTAGAATCAGGCTCGCAGTCGGCCAATGTCCAGTGGTCGGTCAGTACCTGCTCGTGCTCAACCATGCACAGGTTCAAGGCAGTGTGCCGTGCAGGAATATTGCCTTGTGGGGTTTCAAATTCTTTGCCAAACACAGCGACCAATATTGTGGGCTCGTTGCTGTACACCTGGCCCTGGCCCAACAGGCCAGAGGCACAACCTCCCCACACATTCATACAGTTGGTTTTGCTGACACACATCTGTGCCAGGTCCTGCAAAAGCGGCGCGAAATGGGGAGTGCACACCAAAATGACCCGGCTGATGTAGTCGGAGTGGCGGCGAAGTCCAGCTTTTTCGACAGCACTTTCAATCAGCGTACTCGCGTCTTCAAGACTGGCATCACTGAACACCTGAACGCAAATAGCGTGGGTCATGTTGTTTTCTTTTTGAATTCGCACAAGTCCACGATACTACAACGAGTGCATTCGGGTTTGCGTGCTTTGCACACATAGCGACCATGCAAAATCAGCCAATGGTGGGCGTTTAACATAAACTCTTGGGGCACCAGCTTCAACAATCGTTTTTCAACTTCCAGTACGTCTTTTCCAGGGGCTATACCTGTGCGGTTACTAATCCGGAAAATATGCGTATCGACAGCCATGGTGGGCTGTCCAAATGCGGTGTTCAATACCACGTTTGCTGTTTTGCGACCAACGCCCGGAAGGCTTTCAAGTGCTTCCCGGTCAGCCGGAACCTCGCCATTGTGCTGGTCCCGCAAAATTTCGGCAGTTTGCACAAGGTGCTTGGCTTTGGATCGGAAAAGACCAATGGTTTTGATGTAACCCTCGACCCCGGCTACACCAAGCGCCGCGATGGATGCTGGTGTATTTGCGATAGCGAACAGTTTCCGCGTGGCGATATTCACGCCTTTGTCGGTGGCCTGTGCGCTCAGCAACACTGCAGCCAGCAGTTCAAACGGCGTTGAATACTCCAGCTCGGTTTTTGGTTCGGGATTGGCCTGCTGAAACCGTTTGAAAATCTCGGTACGCTTTTCTTTGTTCATGGTGTTTGTGCCTGCCGCCGTGCCCGCGCCCTGGCCAGTGCGGCTTGTACCACCGCTTTTTTGGCTGCTGCATCGGGGCTGGGAGTGTCGTCTAGCTCGTCGAGTTTGTGAATTGCTTTGGCTTCGAGTCTTTCTGCCTGTTCTTCTTTTTGCCGTTCTAAGCGTATTTCGCGAGTTTGCATGCGAGTACGGGCAGCATGCGCCTGGGTTTGATCCCAAGCGCTGAATTCAGGCATGAACACCATATCGATGCAGTCGACGGGACAAGGCGGAATGCACAGCTCGCAGCCCGTGCAAAGCTCGGCCAGCACGGCATGCCTGCGTTTGCTACTTCCCACGATTGCGTCAACAGGGCACGCCTTGATGCACAAAGTGCAGCCGATGCAATGTTGAGGGTGAATGCTGGCGATGTGACGCTCAATGGTAGTGCCGCAGCTGGGGTCAACTGGTTTTTCTGGAAGATTCAACAGGGCAGCCAACGCGACGATTGTACTCTCGCCGCCGGGGGGGCACCGGTTTAAATCGGCCTCACCGCTCGCCAAGGCCTTGGCGTAGGGTAAGCAGCCCTCAAACCCACATTGAGTGCATTGGGTTTGAGGAAGTAGATCGTCTATTTGATGTACAAGTTGCTCATGCATTCTTGGCTATGAATTCGCGGATTTTCGGATAAACCTTCTCGCGCCAACGGCGACCGCTGAAGATACCATAGTGTCCGCATTCCATGGCTTCGTAATGTTCTTTCTTGTCCACAGGCAGGTTTTTGCACAGCTTGAGCGCAGCCTTGGTTTGACCTGGACCAGAAATATCGTCCAACTCGCCTTCAATGGTTAATAGCGCCACTGTTTTTACGTCTTCGGGTTTGACCTGCTGGCCTCGAACTTCCCAAGTGCCAAGTGGCAAGGCGTGATCTTGAAACACGGTTTTGATCGTGTCCAAATAATATTCAGCCGGCATATCAAGCACGGCATTGTATTCGTCGTAAAACTGGCGGTGGCTTTCAGCGCTTTCCCCATCACCTTCAACCAGGTGCATGTAAAAGTCGTAATGGCTTTGGGCATGTTTGTCCGGGTTCATGCTGACAAAACCCAAATGCTGCAAAAAGCCTGGATACACGCGGCGCAGGTAGCCTGGGTAGGTGTGGGGTACGCTGTAAATTACATTGTTTTCAAACCAGGAGTAGGGCTTTTTGGTGGCCAGGTTGTTCACCTCGGTGGGGCTTTCACGGGTGTCAATCGGGCCGCCCATCATGGTCATGCTTTTGGCCTGTTTGGGGTCTTTGTTGGATGCCATCAGCGACACGGCAGCCATCACCGGTACAGTGGGTTGGCACACTGAGATCAGGTGAACATCGGGACCCAGAAGTTGAATGAATTCGATGCAGTAATGCACATAATCGTCCAGGCGGAATTCGCCTTCAGACAGGGGAACCATGCGCGCGTCAACCCAATCGGTGATGTACACATCGTGGTCTTGAAGCAGCGTTTTGACTGTGTCTCGCAGCAGGGTGGAGTGATGACCAGACAAGGGCGCAAATACCAATACCTTGGGTTGTGGCTTCAAGGGTTTGGATTCGGCGGGAATCATTTTGCGGAAATGAATCAGTTTGCAAAATGGCTTGGTTTCAACAATTTCCTGAGCAATAGATACTTCGCGATCGCCGCACTTGACTGTGGTAATTCCGAATTCAGGTTTCTCATATTCCTTGCCCAAGCGGTACATCAATTCGAAACCCGCTGAAATACGACGTGCCATGGGCAAATGCGCCAAAGGGCTGAATGGGTTGCTGTATAGCTTAGAACCTGCTTCTGCCCAGATGGTCATGGGGTTTAACAGCGCTCGCTGAAATTCGTGCATTTGATACAGCATTGAAAGTGCCTCCGGCTTTATTAGGCGATTGTCTTGATTTGACAATTATGTGTCAGGTTCCTGACGATTATCTTGCAAACATTGCTGCAACGCAACATGTTTGAATGATTCTTCGATCACCAATAGTTTTCAACCGCGATTTCACCTGGGGTGTTTCGTCTTGCTGGTGAATAGCCTTTTGATTTCAGTACCTTGCGTATGTCAGTAACCATCTCGGGGTTGCCGCAAATCATGAATCGACTGCGTTCAACATTCATGGGTAAGCCTGTGTGTTTGGCCAGGATGCCTTGTTCCAGTAGTGCGGTAATCCGTTCATCCAGGCAATTCGGTATCTTCTCGCGGGTGACCACAGGTACGTAAACAAATCGTTTTTTGACGTTCTCGATTAATTCGCTAAACACGGGATGTTCAACAAACCCGTTGATCATGTCTTGGTAAACCAGTTCCTCAGCTGTGCGGGCACTGTGCACCAGCACGATGTTTTCAAACTGTTCCCAAGTGTGAGGGTCATGAAGGATCGAGAGAAACGGTGCCAGACCTGTGCCCGAGCCCAACAACCAGAGATCTTTGCCGGTTTCAAAGCGGGCGGTGGTGAGAAAGCCGAAGTTGGTTTTGTCGATGTAGATGGGAGACCCCACCTTCAGCTGGCTTAGGTGACTGGTGAAAGCCCCGTTGGGTACGACAATCGAGAAAAACTCGAGATGTTCGTCAAACGGACCGGAAACCATGGAATAGGCACGCCAGATAATTTCTGGCTCAGCGGGCAGTTGCAGGGTGTTGTCAACACCCAGCCTTGCAAATTGGCCCGCGGTGAAGCGAAAGCCAGTTGGGCGGGTACAAGTGAAGGAAAACAATTTGCCCGGTACCCAGACTCGTAAGCTGGTAATTGTTTCCCGGGTGTATTTGTCTTCAACTTCACTCATGGTGCTACTCGATGGGTACTACCTTGGAGCCGATTACTTCTCAAGGTATTGCAGCTTGTCTTTCACATCTTTCCAGTCATCGGCATCGGGCAGATGCGCCTTCATGCGGGTAATGCTTGGCCAATCTTTGGCCAGTTCCACGTTCATGTCGATGAATTTCACTTGGTCGGCAGGTACATCTTCTTCGGCATAAATCGCGTTGACGGGGCATTCAGGAATGCAAACGGCGCAGTCGATACACTCGTCTGGATCGATTACCAAAAAATTGGGGCCTTCGCGAAAACAGTCGACTGGGCATACGTCCACACAATCGGTGTATTTGCACTTGATGCAAGACTCGGTAACTACGTGTGTCATGGTGAAAATGATTGGCTAGACAAGATAACGAGACATTGTAATCGATTGGACTGCATTGCACCTGAATCTCCGCTCGAATTCACCAACTGGCATGGGGCATACCCTAGGGGCGACAGTGGCGTGGTTTTTCTATAATGATTACTACGAATATCTGCCTAGGGTGCACTTTGAGCCAATCTTTCAACGACGACGACCTGGATACCACCGCGGCTCGTTCAGAAATTCTGAGCCGGATTCGCAGCCTCCAGTCCCGGCCTGTCACCATGCACGAGAACGAGATGACCCTGGCCAAGGGGTATCTGGCCAGGAAAACCCGAGGACCTGCACCAAGCCCGGTTGAGAACGTGGTGGCTTTGTTTGAGGAGAAATCCCGGGCGATGCTTTGCACTGTTCAACGGGTGAAGTCGACTGCGGAGGTGGCCCAAGCCTGTGCGGCCTTTCTTGCCGAGAATGAATTGAACGGCACTGTGGCTATTTGGCCGTCGTTGAATCAGTTGGACTGGTCCGTGTTGCCGCATGAGGCGCGTTTGGGTGCCCCGACAGGCGATGATCTGATCGGTATCAGCGCTGTGGCGTGCGCGGTGGCGGAAACCGGAACCCTGGTTTTTGCCAGCAAAACCGACGAACCTGCCAGCACGCACTTGCTGCCTGAAACTCACATTGCGATTGTTCGGGAAGAGCAAGTGGTACACACCATGGAAGACGCATTTGAAATGCTACGAAAAGAAGGGCGGATTATGCCGAGAGCATTGAATTTTGTATCTGGCCCGTCACGCACTGCCGACATCGAACAAACCATTGTGTTGGGTGCACATGGCCCTTACAGGGTGCATTTGATTCTGGTCGGCAAATAAGCATGCGCGACGATTCCCGGCGGCGCTTTGTACAAAAAGCTTTGGCTGCAGGAGCGGCTGGTGCGATAGCCACTCCTGCGGCTTCCCAGTCTGCATCGCTCGTTAAAACCGCAAAACCTGTCGTCTTCAAGTTTCAAAGTACTTGGCCCACCAAAGACATTTTCAATGAGTTTGCCCAGGATTTCGCAAAGAAGGTGAACGACATGTCGGGCGGCGAGTTGCGCATTGATGTGTACCCCACCAACAGCATTGTGAAAGCTTTCGGTATTCAGAATGCTGTGCACAAAGGGCAGCTTGACGGTGGTCATGGAGTTCCAACTTATTGGCATGATCGCCACGCTGCCTTTTCCCTGTTCGGCAGCGGCCCCAGTTTTGGCATGAGCTCGAACCAGATTCTGGCGTGGTTTCAGTACGGCGGTGGTCAACAGCTCTATGACGAACTGGTTCAAAAAGAAATGAACTTGAATATTCAAGGCTTCATGTACGGGCCATTGACACCCCAGCCTTTGGGCTGGTTCAAGAATCGGATCGAGAGCATCAAAGACCTCGACAAGATGCGTTTTCGGGCCGTGGGTTTGGCCGCTGAAGTGTTCAAGGAACTTGGCTTAACCACCACAGCCTTGCAGCCCGCCGATATTGTGCCTTGGCTGGACAAAGGCCTGATTGATGCGGCGGAGTTTAACAACCCCAGTTCCGATCGTGCCTTGGGTTTTCCCAGTGTGTCGTCGGTATGCATGATTCGCAGCTTTCACCAAAGCAGCGAAGTATTTGAAGTTATTTTCAACAAGCAGCGTTTTGACAGCTTGCCTTTTGCCCTGCGCTCGATTATTCGATATGCCTTGCAGGCTTCTTCTGCAGATTTAAGCTGGAAGGCCTCTGACCGGTTTTCAACCGATTATGAGGAAATGCGCCGCAAGCAGGGTGTTCGTTATTACGTCACCCCGGACGATATTTTGAAGGCACAGCTGACTGCGTGGCGCAAAATTATTGCGCGCGAATCAGCCAACAGTCGGATTTTCAAGCGCATTATTGATTCCCAAATGCGTTTTGCCAAGCGTGTGGTGGGTTTTGAAAATGACCTGACACCTTCTTCTAAAATGGCTTTCGATTTTTGGTTCTCTACCGTGTAAACCGTGGCTGGGTTAATATGCAGGCATAACACCTTTAAGAGTGAGCCAACATGTCTGATATTCATGCCCGCAAAGCACACAATTTGACCCTGGAAGAAGCCAAGCAAACTGCGCAAAAACTGGCAGACCAACTTCAAAAAGAATTCCAGCTGGATAGTCAATGGCAAGGCAATACCCTCAATTTCACGCGTTCAGGTGTGAAGGGCAAGCTGGACGTGACTGACAAAGACGTCACTGTCGATATTTCCCTGGGCTTCATGCTGAAAGCATTCAAGGGAAAGATTCAAGCGGAAATCGACAAAAACATCGACAAAATGTTTGCCTGAACGAGCGGTCCGTATTGGATCAATCTTTATCGGCTAAAAAATCAGCAACGCTGGGATAGCGAAGACGAAATCCCAGTTTTTTCTGGTTCAAAGATTCAATACGCCGCGATTCCGACATGAAACTCCACATCATGGGACTCACCATTTGTTTCACCTCTTCCCGAGAAAAGCGGGGAGGGCGAGGAAGCTGGTAAGCATCGGCCACCAGGTCAAAGTAGTCTCCCATTTTGCTGGGTTTTGCGTCGCAGGCGTTCAGCACCTCAAAGGCACCGCCTTTGTAATTGACCCATCGGCTTAAACGGCCCAAATCGAGTTCATGAATGTGGTTTGACCACGCATCTTCATCAGGCAGCAAGGCGGGTGTGCGGTTTTTGATGCGGTCAATTGGCAGTCGGTTATCGCCGTATATGCCGGGCGCACGCAGCAGGTGCACATGCACACCATGTTTTAAACCCAAACGCAGGTGGGTTTCTGCATGAGCACGGCGTATGGCCCTTTCTGATTGGGCATTCAGTGGTGTGTATTCATTAATCCATTGCCCTTGCGCATTGCCATAAACGCCGGTGGTGGACACATAGCTGATTCGCGGTGCAGGTTTACCGTGAGCCCTGGCCCTTGTGGCTGCCCACAGCACCAGTTTTTTCAGTGTGTTGTCAGTGTTTACGGATGAGTCGGGCGGCGCCATCCAGATGATTCGGTGACCCATTGAAATTAGGCGCAACAGGTCGCTCTTCGAATTCAAATCAATGGCCAGTGGCCGAGCGTTGTGTACCAAGATGGCAGCGCGCTTTGCTGCGGTATCCGCCCCAGGGCGATAAGTCGCTGTAAAATGTTGATCTGGAAAGGTTTGTAACAAGACCAAGCCCACTTGCCCGCAGCCCGCAACGCTTATATTGCTTTGCCGAAAGCGCCGGGGCAAACTGCGTTTGAAAAATAGCCCGCCGGGTTTGTCGATGTCACGGAAAGTAGTTTGATGATTCACAACGTAGAAATTCTTCCCAGTCAAAAACAGTTTGAATGCGAGGCCGACGATACTTTGTTGTCAGCGGCACTGCGCGCAAATGTCATTTTGCCATATGGCTGCAAAGACGGCGCATGTGGATCGTGTAAGGCCGATTTGATCGAAGGTCGGGTGGATTATGGCACCTACCAGTCGCGCGCCCTGAGTGAGGAGGAACGCGTGCGGGGGAAGGTGCTCACTTGTTGCGCAAAACCGCTGGGCCCAGTGAAATTGAAGGTGAGGGAACTGTCCGGTTTGGGTGACATTCCCATCAAGAAAATGCCTTGCCGGTTGCAAAGCATCGAGAAACCTGCGACCGATGTGGCTGTTCTCAAGTTGCAGTTGCCGGCCAATGAGGTGTTGCAATTCAATGCTGGGCAGTACATAGAATTCATGCTTCGCGATGGTTCGCGCCGCAGTTACTCTCTGGCCAATGCGCCTTATCAGGAAGGCGGGATCGAGCTGCACATTCGGCATATGCCCGGTGGCTTGTTCACTGACCATGTATTCAGCACCATGAAAGAACGGGAAATTTTGCGTTTTGAAGGTCCCTTCGGTACATTTTTCTTGCGCGACGATTCCACAAAACCCGTGGTATTGCTCGCCAGTGGCACTGGGTTCGCCCCAATTAAATCGTTACTGGAACAAGCCTTTTTCAAGAACAACAGCCGTGAGTTTGTGTTGTATTGGGGTGCACGAACCAAGGCCGATTTGTATATGCTGGATTTGCCCATCTTCTGGGCCAGCGAGCACTCAAATTTCAAATTTGTGCCGGTGCTATCTGATGCGACAGACGAATGTCACTGGACGGGTCGAACAGGTTTTGTGCACCAGGCGGTTATGCAGGACTTTCCGGATTTGAGCGCACACCAAGTGTATGCCTGTGGTGCGCCCATTGTGATTGAGTCAGCGCAGCGTGATTTCGCCGCTCAGTGTGGCTTGCCCGAGGACGAGTTTTTTGCAGACTCTTTCACCTCAATGGCAGATGCCTGATAGGCGAAGTACGCTTTATGGCGACACCTGCCCCAAATAAGTTTCGCGAATTCTCGGGTCGTTGATCAGTTCACAGGCCCTGCCTTCGTAATCAATCAAACCAGAGTCCATTACATAGGCACGGTTGGCCAGTTGCAGGGCAATGTGCGCATTTTGCTCCACCAGCAAGATAGTCATGCCATCTCGGTGCACCTGTTGTATTACTTCAAAAATTTTTTCGACCATCATTGGGGCCAATCCCATACTGGGTTCGTCCAGCAGCAGCAAATCGGGTTTGCCCATCAGGGCGCGTGCCATGGCCAACATCTGTTGTTCTCCACCGCTCAATGTCCCGGCGGATTGCTTCAGCCTTTCTTTGATGCGCGGAAATAGCATCAGCATTTTTTCGAGATCAGCGTGAATCTCGGATTGTGGGCAACCAGCTTGCAAGCGCGCATTTGCACCCAATTCAAGATTTTCAAGCACGGTCATGCGGCTGAAAATTCCGCGCCCCTCGGGTACCAAAGCCAGGCCGTTTGGTAGCCTTTCATGCGCAGGCAGGGCAGTCAGGTCGATTGCACCTTTGAAGGTTGCTGCATGCGCTTCAAAAGGCAACAAGCCTGCAATGGCTTTCATGGTTGAAGTTTTACCCGCACCATTGCAGCCAATCAAGCACACCAGTTCACCCGCATGCACCTGAAAACTCAAACCCTTCACAGCCTGAATTCCGCCGTAGGCGACAGTCAGCCCTTGAATGTTCAGCATCTTGTTACTCACGGGATTCAGCATGGTGCAGCCCCCCGAGATAAGCTTCAATGACGGCGGGGGATTGCTGAACTTGTGTGGGGGTGCCTTGGGCGATTACTTTGCCATAGTCCAGCACGGTAACCTCGTCACAAATACCCATCACCAGTTTGACATCGTGTTCAATCAGCAGTATTGATTTGCCATCATGTCGAATTTGAAGCAGCAACTCGCGCAGCTTTAATTTTTCGGTGGCATTCATGCCGGCAGCGGGTTCGTCCAGGGCAAGCAGGGCGGGTTCGCTGGCCAGGGCGCGTGCTATTTCAAGGCGTCGCTGATCGCCATAGGAAAGCTGCCCGGCCAGGTGATTGCTGTAGGCGCCAATGCCCACGTAATGTAACCAATGCATGGCTTGCTTCTGAACCTTTATTTCCTCGCGGCGTTGTGCTGGGGTACGAAGTATGGCGCCCAATACACCCTGACTGGTTTTGGCGTGCATGCCCACTGCCACATTTTCAAGCGCTGTCATACTTTTGAACAAACGAATATTTTGAAAGGTGCGGGCCAAACCCATTTGCGCAACATGGTGGGGCGAAGCAGGTTTGTAGGGCTTGCCCTTGAATGCGAGTTGCCCGGCATCGGGTGTGTACAAACCGGTGATCAAATTAAAACAGGTGGTTTTGCCTGCGCCATTCGGGCCAATCAGCCCGATCACCTGCCCAGCCTGAATACACAGGCTGACATCATCCACGGCAGCAATACCGCCGAAGCTTTTTCTCAGGTTGGAGGCGCTAAACAAGGGAGCGTTCATTTGCGTTGTGGCCAAAGCCCATTGGGGCGATACAGCATCACCAGCACCATGGTGAGTCCGTAGATGAGGGAGCGAAGTATTTCTGCATCCACCAGCACAGTACCAAATAAAAACTCTTGAACGGGTGTAACCACTTGCCGCAGCATTTCCGGAAAACCTGCCAGTAAAAGTGCGCCCAAAATGACGCCGGGAATGTGACCCATGCCCCCTAGTACCACCATGCAAAGTACGATGATTGATTCCATCAGGCCGAAGGACTCTGGGCTGACAAAGCCCTGAAATGCAGAGAACATGGCACCTGCTACGCCGCCAAAAGAGGCACCCAGGGCAAAGGCCAGCAGTTTCATGTTGCGGGTGTTGATTCCCATGGATTTTGCCGCAATTTCGTCGTCACGTATTGCAGTCCATGCGCGGCCGATTCGGCTGTTTTGCAGGCGCATACACACCAAGATGATAAGCAGGGTAAGCGCCAGAAACAAATAGTAGTAAAGGTGGAGCGCAGGCACCTCGATGCCGAACAAATCGACAGTGCGTGAAAAACGAACCCCCGCAATTTGAACGGGCTCAATCATGTTGATGCCTTGGGGGCCGTTGGTGATATTGACTGGTGCATTCAGATTGTTTAAAAACAGGCGAATGATTTCACCGAAACCCAGGGTAACAATGGCGAGATAGTCGCCCCGTAGCCGAAGGGTGGGTGCACCCAGCAACACGCCGAATAGCGCAGCGGTTAGTGCTCCCAGTGGAATCATTAACCAAATTGAAAGATGCAGGCCATCGGGGAACAGGGCTGCGATGGTTTCAAAATTGTCCGTTAAGTGTGGCGATGCCAACAAACCATAAACATAAGCGCCCACCGCGTAAAAGGCGATGTAACCCAGATCGAGTAAACCGGCGAAACCCACGACAATATTGAGCCCCAGCGCAAGCATGACGTACAGCAAGGCGATGTTCAAAATTCGAACCCAGCTGTTGCCAATCAAGCCTGCAACCCAGGGAAGGGCAGCCAATGCGACAGCAACCAGCAGGAAACCGATAATTTGTTGATGGCGGTTGGCAAGTTTGTTCATGCGCGGTCCGACACCCTTTCACCCAACAGACCAGATGGCCGAAGAGTAAGCACCAAAATCAATACGGCGAAGGCAAAAATATCCTGATAGTGCGAGCCCAAAAAACCACCGGTCAATTGGCCCAGATAACCAGCCCCCAGGCTTTCGACAACGCCTAAAAGCAGGCCGCCCAACATGGCACCGTAAATGTTGCCGATACCGCCAAGTACGGCGGCAGTAAAGGCTTTCAAACCGGGTAAAAAGCCCATGTAAAAATGGGCCACTGAATAGTTGGCGGCCACCATGACCCCGGCCACTCCGGCCAAAGCCGCTCCGATCACAAATGTAGCGGCGATCACTGAATTGGCATTGATACCCATGAGACCTGCCAATTGGGGATTTTCAGAGGTGGCGCGCATGGCTTTTCCCAAGCGGGTTTTGTTCACTGTGTAAGTAAGGCCAAACATGAGTGCAGCCGATACCACCACAATTAGAAGTTGTACCGGTGTGATGGATACAATTCTTTCGTAGTCGTTATCGAGGACTGGGGCAAAGGTGTACAACACAATCGGGTCTGTGGGCAAGGTGGCCGGAAAGATGAGGTAATTGCGCCCCCAAATGATCATGGCCAAGGTTTGCAAAATGATTGAAACGCCGATAGCCGAAATCAAGGGTGCAAGCCGGGGTGCATTTCGCAAGGGGCGATAGGCCAAGCGTTCAATTGAGAAACTGACCAGCATGCACACAGGCACAGCGCACAGCACACCCACCAGGAAAAGAATCCAGCCCGGAGTTTCCGGGAAAACACCCATAAACAAAGTGATGGCGCTAAAGGCCACCATGGCACCGATCATAACCACTTCGCCATGGGCGAAATTGATCAAACCCAACACGCCATACACCATCGTGTACCCGAGCGCCACCAAGGCATAAATACTGCCAAGTACCAAGCCGTTGATCAGTTGTTGAGCAAATATATCCATGTACGCCAATGCGATTGAGATAAGGGTTGTCGGAAAAAGAATAGAGCAAATTGGGTTTGGGTTTCGCGTATTTCTTCAGAAAGAAGTCAGTTAATTGACAGCTGAACCCATTCCCGGTTTAGATGCTACATTGATGGAATTAATCATAAAAACAAGTTAGAGGTGGCCATGAACCTTTCCCGTTTCCGGTATTTAAAACATTCATTGTTGTGCGTACCGGTGTTGATGACTTTGGCAGGCGGTGCTGTCCACGCCAAGGACGTGTTGGTCAAGATAGGGCACATTGCCCCGCTCTCGGGACCACAGGCCCACTACGGCAAAGACAATGAATCGGGCGCCAGGTTGGCGATCGACGATTTGAATAAAATGAAAATTCAGGTGGATGGTGGCACCGCCAAGTTTCAGCTGGTTGCAGAAGACGATGCCGCTGACCCAAAAACTGGTGCGATCGTGGCGCAAAAATTGTGTGACATGAAAGTAAACGGCATTGTAGGGCACTTGAACAGCGGCACCACCATTCCCGCATCCCGTATTTATTATGACTGCGGAATTCCCCAAATTACACCTTCAGCCACCACACCCAAAGTAACAAAGCAAGGGTTTGAGTCGGTGTTCAGAGTGATTGCGCACGATGGCGTGTTGGGCGTTGCCTTGGCCAAGTATGCAGTCGACGAAATGAAAGTGAAGCGGGTGGTGGTCATTGATGACCGCACCGGTTATGGACAGCCATTGGCTGATATTTTTACGAAGCAGCTTGAAGCCAAAGGCGTGAAGGTGCTGGAGCGCCACTACACCAATGACAAGGCCACTGACTTTGCGGCCATCTTGACCTCGGTCAAGCGTGTGAATCCTGACCTGGTGTTTTACGGGGGTATGGACGCACAGGCAGGCCCAATGCTGCGCCAGATGAAGCAATTGGGTATCAAGGCAAAGCTGATTGGCGGTGATGGTATTTGTACAACCGAATTAATGCGTTTGGGCGGAGACAATGTGGGCTCGAATGTGCTTTGCGCCGAGGGCGGTATGGCCTTGAGCAAAATGCCGGGCGGACCCGCATTCGAGAAACGATTCAAAGCCCAGTTCAAGGCGGACATTCAGGTTTATGCGCCTTTTGTATACGATGCAGTCATGACCATGGGCATGGCCATGAAAAATGCAAAGTCAGCAGACCCCAAGAAGTATCTTCCGAAGTTGAAAGAGATTCGGCACGAGGGAGTGATCGGGACTATTGCATTTGATGAAGTCGGTGATGTGCTGAATGCTGCGGTGACATTGAATTCTTATGGCCCTCAAGGAAAGTTTCCGGTCAAGGTTGTGAATTAATCCAGCAGCGTTGGACCGATGGGGGATACATTTTTATTTTGTAAATTTAATCAGTACTAATTTTTAACAGTCACGAACTTCTGTTGATCATCCACCACTTAAGTGTTGAGCCACAACCGCCTCAGGTTGTGGCCAATAACAAGTGGAGATGATGAATGATTTTCTGCGGTATCAAAAAAACACTATTCACTGCAATGCTGCTGACCTGTGCAACAGGCTCAGCCATCGCTGACAATTACCCCAGCAAAACTATCACACTGGTAGTGCCGTTTGCGGCGGGAGGAACTACTGACATTGTTGCCAGAATTGTGGCGGACAAGTTGGGTAAAGAACTGGGACAATCTGTGATCGTCGACAACCGCGGTGGCGGCGGTGGCAGCATTGGTGCTGGCCTGGTGGCCAAGGCAGCACCCGATGGGTACACCTTGGGTGTGTCTACACTGTCAACACATGCGGTAATCTCGGCCTGCAACCCGAAAGTGCCCTACAACCCGGTCAAAGACTTCAAGGCCATTACCAATATGGCGGGTTCTCCAAATGTTTTAACCGTGAATCCAAAGTTTCCCGCGCAAGACTTCAAACAGTTTTTGACGCATGTGAAAAAGAACCCGGGCAAGTTGAGTTTTGCAACATCAGGGCAGTGCAGTATTCAGCAAATGGTGGGTGAGCAGTTCAAGGTTGAAACAGGCACTGATATTTTGCATGTGCCGTATCGCGGTGCCGGCCCTGCACTGAATGACCTGCTGGGCGGGTCTGTGGACATGATGTTCGACAATCTGCCTTCATCCATGTCGCACATCAAGGCAGATCGCTTGCGCGCCTTGGCTGTGGCCTGGCCTAACCGGCTTGAATCACTTCCGAATGTACCCACCTTTAAAGAGTTGGGATTAACGGCAGTGAATGAACCAGTTTGGTATGGGTTGGTTGCACCTGCTGCCACTCCCGATTCCATTGTTCAAAAGTTGAACGCCGCCACAGTGAAAGTTCTCAAGCTACCTGAAGTTCAGGAACGCCTGCGGGCCAGCGGTGCAGAGCCTGTGGGAAACACACCTGCTCAACATGCTGCTGAAATCAGGCAGGAAATGGAACGAATGCACGCTTTGGTGAAAAAGCAGAACATTCAGTTTGACGGGTCTTGATGGTTAATCTGGAATGAAAAAAAGCCAAGGCGCAACACCTTGGCTTTTTGAATTGCTTGCAAACTAATTACAGCGCCAGTACCCAGGCGGCCAATTTCTTGGCTTCGTCTTCGGTCACGTTTTGAGCAGGCATGGGAACAGGACCCCAAACGCCTTTGGTACCGTTCTTGATTTTGCCGGCCAGCATTGCTTCTGCACCTGCTTGACCTTTGTACTTGGCGGCAACGTCTTTAAAAGCCGGACCAACTACTTTTTTCTGAACCTGATGGCAGGCCAAGCAGGCTTTGCTCTTGGCCAATGCTTCGTCGGCGCTGGCTGACAACGGTAGAGCAACCATGGTGGCTGCAATCGCCAAGACACCCATTTGCTTGATCATACTGAACTCCTCACTTTGTTACAGTTATCACATTAATAACGTCTCGGGCGTCATTTTGGCAGACAACGCAGTTGTTTGTCATGTGAAACAGCATGATTTTTATCCTTCTGGGCATCCTTTTGCTCACAATGAAACTAGGCGGTGTTCATCCCGTAAGCAATTGGGAGTGGTTCTCCATTGCTTTGCCCTTCCTCATGGCCATTTGCTGGTTTGAACTTTTTGAACCCTGGCTTGGTCTGGATGTTCGCCGACAGCAGTTTAGAAAGCGCCAGCTAGAGGCACGCATTCGACATTTTCAAAACAAAAAACCCCGACGCCAGCGCCGGGGTTTTCCTTTTAGGTAAGCGTTTGCAAGTTTACAGGTCGAGATCACCATCGGTGACGGCACCTTTGCTGGCGCTGCTGGCCAAGGCTGCGAATTTGGCCAGTACACCCGTGGTGTAACGTGGTTTGGGTTTTACCCAGCTTTCACGGCGCTTCGCCAATTCTTCGTCGCTAACATTGATCTGCAACAATTTCTGGTGCGCATCCATAGTGATGGAATCGCCTTCCTTGATCAGTGCAATTGGGCCACCAACGTAAGCCTCCGGTGCCACGTGGCCTACCACCATACCCCAGGTACCGCCCGAGAAACGACCGTCGGTAATCAGGCCTACTGTTTCGCCGAGACCTTTGCCAATAATTGCCGAGGTTGGGGCAAGCATTTCGGGCATGCCTGGGCCGCCTTTGGGGCCCAGATAGCGAAGAATAATCACATCGCCGTCTTTGATTTTGTCGCCCAAAATTGCGTCCATCGCGCTTTGTTCGTCGTCAAATACCTTGGCTGGGCCGGTAATCACAGGGTTCTTCAAGCCGGTAATCTTGGCCACAGCACCTTCGGGCGCCAGGTTGCCTTTCAAAATCGCCAGGTGACCTTGCTTGTACAGGGCTTTCTCGATGGGCATGATCACGTTTTGATCTGCACGGGGCACCGACGGAATATCTGCCAGTGTTTCAGCAATCGTTTTGCCGGTAATCGTGATGCAATCGCCGTGCAGCAGGCCGGCGTCCAGCAAAATCTTCATGACTTGTGGAATACCACCCGCGTCGTGCAGGTCGGTTGCAACATACTGACCAGAAGGCTTCAAATTGCAAATGACGGGGGTACGCAGGCGCACGCGTTCGAAGTCCTCGTAGCTCCAGGCCACATCCGCTGCCTTGGCGATGGCCAGGAAGTGCAGCACAGCATTGGTCGATCCGCCAGTGGCCATCAGCACAGCCACTGCATTTTCAATCGACTTTTTGGTAATGATGTCGCGGGGCTTCAGGTCGTTGCGCACCGCTTCGATCAGCACGCGAGCTGATTCTTCAGTCGAAGTGACCTTTTCCGCATCGATATTTGACATGGTGCTGGAGTAGGGCAGGCTCATGCCCAATGCCTCGAATGCCGAGCTCATGGTGTTGGCTGTGTACATGCCGCCACAAGAACCAGAACTTGGGCATGCATTCTTCTCGATGCCCTTGAAATCTTCTTCGCTCATGCGGCCAGCAGTGAATTCACCCACCGCTTCGAAGGCAGACACAATTGTCAGGTCTTTGCCTTTGTAACGCCCAGGCTTGATGGTGCCGCCATAAACATAAATGCCGGGCACATTCATGCGGGCCATGCCGATCATGCCACCAGGCATGTTCTTGTCGCAGCCACCGATGACCAGAACCCCATCCATCCACTGGCCTTGCACCGCAGTTTCGATACAGTCAGCAATCACTTCACGGCTGACCAGTGAATACTTCATGCCCTCGGTGCCCATGCTCATGCCATCGGAGATGGTTGGGGTTCCGAAAATTTGCGGGTTGCCGCCAGCTTCTTTCACTGCTTTCACCGCTGCATCGGCCAATGGCTGCAGGCCACTGTTGCAAGGCGTGATCGTGGAATGACCGTTGGCAATACCAATCATGGGGTTGTTGAAGTCTTCGTCTTTGTAACCCATGGCGAAGTACATCGCGCGGTTGGGCGAACGGGCCACGCCCTGGGTGATGTTCTTGGAACGTCGATTGATGCTCATTGCAAAAGCTCGCAGGTGGAATTGGATTCAAAACGAGAATTTACCATTTTATGATGCTCCGCTGGGCGCAGGAAGACGTTCATTCATCAAAGGGTAGTCCCTAGGGCAGTACAATTGAACGGTTTTTCACATTCCGGGTTTTCCATGTTTGTACATCCTGAATTCGATCCCATTGCCATTTCGATCGGCCCTGTGGCCATTCGCTGGTACGGTTTGATGTATTTGTTGGCTTTTGTTGCCTTCATCATGCTCGCCAAGCGCCGCTTGCATTTGTTCCCGGCCATCAAAATGTCCGATGTGGACAATATGCTGACCTGGGCGGTTTTGGGTGTCATTCTGGGTGGTCGATTGGGCTATGTGTTTTTTTACAAGCCTGACTACTACATGGCCAACCCTGGCGAAATTCTCGCAATTTGGGAAGGCGGAATGTCTTTTCATGGTGGGTTTCTCGGCGTGTTGCTGGTGTGTTTTATTTACGGCAGGTACAAAGACTGGAAGTTTTTTGATGTGATGGATTTTGTGGCGCCCGCTGTGCCAATCGGATTGGCCTTGGGTCGTCTTGGCAACTTTATCAATGGTGAGTTGTGGGGGCGCCCGACCGATGGCTGGTGGGGGGTTGTGTTTCCGCAGGCGGGCGATGCAATTGCACGCCACCCATCACAGCTTTACCAAATGAGTTTGGAAGGTATTGCCTTGTTCATTGGGCTTTGGTGGTTTGCCAGCAAGCCACGCCCGCGTGCGGCAGTGTCAGCCTGGTTTTTGATTGGCTATGGTGCCGCCCGTTTTGTGGTGGAGTATGCCCGTGAGCCAGACCGCTTTTTGGGTACGCTTTCTCTGGGATTGTCGATGGGGCAATGGTTGTGTGTGCCCATGATTCTGGGTGGGTTCGCCTTGTTGGCCTGGTCAAGAAACAAGCCCACAGGGCTTGAAACCATGACTGCGTTGGAAGCTGCCCAGGCAAAAGCAGGCAAGGGCAGCAAACGCAGCAAGTGATATTGAATTAAAAGCCGGTAACTGCCTTGTAAATCATGGACATGGCAATGAAAGCCAGCAGCAGTGCAAAAATGCGCTTGATCTTTTTGACAGGCAGGGTGTGCGCCAGTTTTGCACCATAAGGGGCAAATAGCACGCTCATCGCTGCCACGCAGGCCACAGCGGGCAAATAAACATAGCCCAGTGACCCGGCTGGCATGCCTTGCAAATGTTGCCCGTTGATTACGTAAGCGGCACTTGAAAACACGGCAATCGGGAAACCCAAGGCAGCGGATGTTGCCACAGCATTGCGCAGGTTGATGTTGCTCCACACCATAAAGGGCACCGACAGAAACCCACCCCCGGCGCCTACAATTGCCGAGGCTGCCCCAATTACGCCACCCACAGCCGCAAGACCTGCTTTCCCCGGCAAAGTGCGGCTTGGTTTGGGTTTCTTGTCGGCATACATTTGGTAAGCGGAAAAAATAACAAAAGCACCGAATACGAATGCCAGTTCTTTGGTGGGCAAATAAGACACCACTTTTGATCCAATAAACCCACCGATGAGAATACCTGGGGTGAGGAACTTCACGATGTCCCATCGCACCGCGCCAGCCTTGTGGTGAGCACGCATGCTCGAAATACTGGTAAACATGATGATGGCCAGTGAGGTGGCAATGGAGGAGTGCACCACATGTTCGACGGGAACGCCCTGGCTAACCATCAGGAAAGTGAGAAAGGGCACCAGCAGCATGCCGCCACCAATGCCCAACAAGCCAGCCAACACGCCGCTGACTACACCCAAAACAAGCAGTGAAACTATAAAAACCGGATCGAACATGGTGATTAAATTTTTTTTGGTTTGAATCTGGACAGGATAAAAAAAGAGGCGACTGAACGTAGGTTCAATCGCCCCGGTGTGGGGGTCTCTGCCGATGCCATACTGGCCCGATCCCTGAACCTAAGGTTCAAGTGGGTCGCAGTGTTAGGGTCTTTAGGTTTCCCTGACAAAGAGGGAATCACACCAACCCTGAAAAGTCCGCAACCGGGATCACAGATATTGGTTCACGGAATACTGACCAATACAGACACGGCAGAGATAAAACAAAATTCTTTATTCGAACAAATCGGCATTCTTGGGCTTGCCAGCAGCCGCATTGTTCAGGCTGCCATCAACCATTTGTTCGATAGCCTCGATTTTACGCTCAATCGTCTCAATGTCCAGTCCTAAAACAGGGTTGGAAGGGTTACTACCAACGAGCGATTCATGCGCGATTTGTAAGGCCGCCATGACTGCGATTTTATCAAGCCCCACCACCTTGCCGGTGTTGCGGATGCTGGACATTTTTGTTTCTACAATATTGACAGCTTGCTGCAAGGCTGCACGTTCTTCGGGCTTGCAGGCAATGCGGAATTCCCGGCCCATGATTTTCACGTCAAGTGCTTCCAATTATTCCTCCGAGTTCAATTCAAGTTCAGGGAACCATTGATTCAGCATTTGGTTGATTTGACCTTGTGCATGATTCACTTTTTTGTGAAGCAATTCATTTTCCCGGCGCAGGGCTTCAATTTGTTCCCTGGCGGACTTGTTGTCCAGGCGGCTTTGATCAAGGGCTTTGGCCAGGCTGGACACTTTGACTTGAAGTTCGTCGAGTTTCGCAAGCAGTGATTGCGTCATTGGCTGGCTCCATCTTCGGGTAATAATTCCCGAGGGTTGCTGTTGTTGGTATTTTAACTAGACTATACAGTTGCTTACGGCAATCTACTACAGTTTCGCTTTAGGTTAAAACAAAGTTTTCAAGCCCAACACGTCTTGCATGTCAAACAAACCTTTTTCATGACCAATCAAAAACTGGGCTGCCCGAATTGAGCCTTGTGCATAAGTCATGCGGCTTGAAGATTTGTGCGTAATTTCAATACGCTCGCCAATGCCGGCAAATAGTACAGTGTGGTCGCCCACAATATCGCCACCACGAATGGTCGAGAAGCCGATGGTGCCAGCCTTGCGCTCGCCGGTAATGCCTTCCCGGGCGAAAACGCCTACGTCTTGAAGATCAACCCCCAGGCCCTTGGCAAGCACTTCGCCCATGCGCAAGGCAGTGCCCGAAGGGGCATCTACTTTTTTGCTGTGGTGGGCTTCAATCACTTCGATGTCGTAGCCTTGTGACAAAATTTTTGCAGCCACTTCCAGCAGTTTGAATGTGGCGTTCACGCCAACAGCCATGTTGGGAGACCACACCATGGCCACTTTCTTGGATGCTTTTTTCAGCGCTTCCAGTTGTTTCGGTTCGAACCCTGTGGTGCCAATCACGGCCTTCACGGCGTGTTTCTCGCACAAGGCCAGGTGGTGCAAAGTGCCCTCGGGGCGGGTGAAGTCGATTAAAACATCGGCATTGGCCAAGGCGCTGTCTGTGTTGTCAGTAACCAGCACTCCCGATGAAATACCCATGAAGTCGCCAGCATCGCGACCAATGCTGGGTGAACCAGTTTGATCAAAAGCGCCTGCGAGTTCGCAGCCGGGGTGGTTCAGAATGGCTTCTATCAATGTTTTGCCCATGCGCCCACTGGCGCCGGCAATTGCAATTTGAATTGGCTTGGTCATGGCTATTTATTTAAGTACGGGTGCGCGTTCTGTGCCGCCCACCGCAGATTCAGAATCCTTGATGTCATCGGCCGGTTTTTCTGAGGGCAAGGGTTCTGTTGGCACTTTGGTTGTGCTGTCTGGGCCCAACAAATCGGTTGGGCTGACAGGCAGGTTTTCACCCCCATGGCGGGCCACGCGTTCATTCTCGAAAATCACGGTGTAACGCGACTGTGTGGTTTGCCCATCAGCGCGCAACAAACGGTAAACGTAGTCCCAGCGGTTGGCGTGGAAGGCGTCATTCAACAAGGGTGTGCCCAGAATAAAGCGCACCTGCTCTTTGGTCATGCCCACTTGCAGCTTGGCCACGTCTTGCTGGGTAATGAAGTTACCCTGCTGAATATCAAACTTGTAGGGTTTGACGAAAGAGGGGACGTAGTTGTCCGGAATGATTGAACACGCGGAAACCCCTAGGGCCATGGCCGAGCAAAGAATCAAATTCAGTCGTAAAATACGCATTGTTTTGTGAATTCGCATGTGAAGTGGGAACAGAGTACCTTATTCGGTGCGCTAACATATCCTGCAAAGGCGTTATCATAAGCTACTTGAACTCGATTAAGCCTCAGAATGGTACCAAACTCATGACTACAGCAACGGATCTCAAAAGCATTGGTTTAAAGGCAACGCTGCCACGAATGAAAATTCTGGAATTGTTCCAGAGCGGGCAGCATCGTCACCTGAGTGCTGAAGACGTTTACAAATTGCTGCTGCAAGAAGACCTGGATATTGGTCTGGCCACCGTTTACCGGGTTTTAACGCAGTTTGAACAGGCAGGTTTACTGGCTCGCCAGCATTTTGAGACGGGCAAGTCGGTGTTTGAGCTGAATGAAGGCGCTCACCACGACCATTTGGTGTGCGTGCAGTGCGGCAAAGTTGTAGAGTTTTTTGACGAAGAAATTGAGCGTCGCCAAAAGATGATTGCCAAAGACCGCGGGTTTGAACTTCACGATCATGCACTTTCCCTTTACGGTTCATGTACCAAGAAAGATTGTGAGAACAGGCGCAAATAATCAGGTCTTGGTAAAGCACACCCGCCAGTGAAGTTAACCGTTGGCCGAGGCAATCATTTCATGCGCCGCAGTGCGCGTGGCCTCGGTGATCACTTGTCCGCCCAGCATTCTTGCGATTTCTTCCACCCGGGCTTTGGCCTCAAGTTGCACAATCTTTGAGCGCGTGGTTTGCGCTGAAATGTCTTTGCTGACCTGAAAATGGTTGTGGCCCTGTGCGGCCACCTGAGGCAGGTGGGTTACGCAAAGCACTTGTTTGTTCGAGGCCAACAGGCGAAGGTAACGCCCTACGGTTTCTGCAACGGCGCCACCAATGCCGCTGTCCACCTCATCGAAGATCAGGGTGGGTACAGGTGTACTTTCAACGGTATTCACCGTAATCGCCAGGCTGATACGCGCAAGTTCGCCACCTGAGGCCACTTTCTGAATGGCTTGGGGTGTAACGCCCGGGTGCCCGGCCACGCGGAATTCAATGTTGTCGCTGCCTTTGGCAGAGGGCTCACCTTTGGCCACATCAACTACGAAAACGCCACCTTGCATGCTGAGTGTTTGCATGGATTCAGTCACGCGTTTTGACAAAGCCAGAGCAGCTTTTTTGCGCGCTGTACTAAGCAGATCGGCTTGTGTTTCATAAGCTTGCCGCGCGGCAGTCAGTTCCTTCTGCAGCTTTTCTACATCGAAACCTTCCTCAAGCCCCTTGATTTCGGCTTGTACGCTTTCCATTTCCGTGTGAAGGGTTTCCGGCTGAATGCGCAGTTTGCGGGCGGTTTCATGCCAAAGCGACATGCGTGCTTCCACTTCAGCCAGTGTGTCTGGGTCCAGGTCGCTGTGTTTCAGGTAATTGCCCAAATCGTAGCTGGCTTCCCGAATCAATATTTCGCCTTCAGACAGTGTTTTGACCACGCCTTCCAGAGCCGGGTCGCGGGTGCTTAAGTGGCTAAGCTTTTCGATGACTTGGGTAAGTTGATCGAGCAGGGCATTTTCATTTTGCGACAGCACATCGCTTGCGTGTTGCGTGCCCTCGATCAATTCGGCGCCATGGCTCAACCGATCAAAGTCACTGCTGAGTGTTTCCCATTCGCCGGCCTTCGGTGCCACTTTGCTCAGTGAGTCCAGTTTCCATTGCAAATTTTCAAGGCGCGCTGCTCGGTCTTCCTGGCTGCTTTGGGCCTGTTTCAGGGTTTTTTCCGCAGTTTTCAATCGGGAATAAGTTTGGGTAGTGGCCTGGACCAGGTCGCCGTGTTGGCCGAAGTCGTCCAGCAAGCGCAGTTGTTCCCCAGGCTTTGCAAGCGTTTGAAACGCGTGTTGCCCGTGAATGTCGATCAAGGTTTCAGACAATTCTTTCAGCGTGCTGGCAGGCACCGGCGTCCCGTTGATGTAGGCCTTTGACCTGCCATTCGATTCAATGGCCCGGCGAAGGTGCATTTCGCCCTCGCTACAGTCGATGGATTGTTCATCGAGAATGGCTTTGGCCGCAGGGTTTAACTCGAATACCGCGGTGATATTGGCGCGTTCACAACCTTCCCGAACCTGCGAGGCGTCTGCGCGCGCACCGAGGCACAGCGACAGCGCATCAATCAAAATGGACTTGCCCGCGCCAGTTTCGCCGGACAACACCGACATGCCTGGGGCGAAATGCAAGTCGAGCTTGTCGACAATAACAAAATCTTGAATGGTCAAACTACTTAGCATGGCCGCTGTCTCTGAGTCCTCGAGTTTTGTGGGGGGCTTCTGTGGGGCTTGCACTCCAGTGCAGTTTTTGCCTCAGCATGGCGAAGTAATCATAGCGTTCCGGATGCAAAAGCTGGATTGGGTGTGGTGACACCTTGATCCGTATTTGGTCACCCACTTTGGCGCGGCCATTGAACTGCATGTCAAAGTGCACGCCGGTTTGCTTGCCGCCGGTGACATGAATATCGATGGTGCTGTGTTGGGGCAACGCAATTGGCCGGTTGGTAAGCGCATGCGGCGCTACCGGTACGATAAGCAAGCCGGCCAGACTTGGGTGCAAAATTGGGCCATCGGCCGACAAGGCATAGGCTGTGGAACCAGTTGGTGTCGAAATAATAAGGCCGTCTGCGCGCAGGTCGTACATAAACGTACCATCAACCTCTACGCGAAGTTCGACCATGCCGCCCACGATACCGCGGCTGATCACAATGTCATTTAAAGCAATGTGATTTTCCACCACTTTGCCTTGTCGCAAAATTTGACCTTCAAGGTAAGCCCGGTTTTCCGAGACCGATTGACCGTTGATGGTGTCGATCAGGGTGGGGTTGATGTCGTCGAGGCGAATGTCGGTGAGAAATCCCAGACGGCCCTGATTAATGCCGATCAAGGGAATGTTGCAGTCGGCCAATTCTCGGGCTGTGCCCAGAAAAGTGCCGTCGCCACCAATGATGACCGCAATTTTCGCCTTTTTCTTGATCAGGGCCAAATTGGCAAATTCGAAGTTGGCTTCATCACATTCAGGTTTTGATTTTCTGGAAGAACCGCTGTTCAACATGGAATCGCACACCAGCACTTGGAAGGCGTTGGCAGCCAGCAGGTCAACCACACTTCGCCAAATGGCCTGTTTTGGGGAGGCGCCATGTTTGGCAAACACAGCAATGCACATCCCTTTCTGTTTCGGCATTCTTGATTCCCTGTTTTTGTCGTAAAGTGAAGCCTTGGTTTTAATCCTAAGCCCAATCGTATCGCAACCCGCATTTGAAGTGACATTGATGATAGACGAACGCGCCCGTTCCATATTGAAAACATTGGTTGAAAGGTACATCACTGAGGGTAACCCGGTGGGTTCGAGGGCTTTGTCCAAGTATTCGACGCTCGATTTAAGCCCGGCCACTATTCGAAACGTGATGGCGGACCTTGAAGAACTGCGCCTGGTGGTATCGCCCCACACTTCGGCGGGTCGAGTGCCCACGCCTCAGGGGTACCGCATGTTTGTTGACTCCCTGCTTACCGTAAAACCTTTGGCAATCGATGTGCAATCCGCCCTAAGCGGAGGAATTCTGCGTGAGGACCCCAACCGTGTTTTAAACAAGGCGGTGAACCTGCTTTCCAGTTTGTCCTCTTTTGCCGGGGTGATTACAGCGCCGAAAAAGGCGGCTTTGTTTCGACACGTGGAATTTTTAAGTTTGTCGGATCGAAAGGTGTTGCTGATTATCGTGACGCCCGATGGTGATGTGCAAAACAGAATATTGATTGTCGAGAAGCCTTACACACAAAGTGAATTGACCATGGCGGCGAATTTCTTCAACCAGCATTTTGCAGGTTTGAGTTTTCAGCAGGCCAAACAAAGGTTGTCGGAGGAATTGCACCAAATCAGCCAGGACATCAGCAAGTTGATGCAAGCTGCCGTGAATGCGGGTACAGAATCTGAGGAAAGCCAGGCCGATGGTGTGTTGCTGTCGGGAGAGCGAAAGCTGCTGGATGTATCGGATTTGTCGACGGACATGGAGCGCCTGAAAAAGATGTTTGGCGTGTTTGAACAACGCACTGCGTTGTTGCGCCTGCTTGAAAGCTCCAACAGGGCCGAAGGTGTGCAAATTTTCATCGGTGGTGATTCCAGCTTGGTGCCCATGGAGGAGATGAGCGTGATCTCGGCGCCTTACCATGTGAACGGTGAGGTGGTTGGCACTTTGGGCGTGATTGGCCCCACACGCATGGCCTACGAGCGGTTGATTCCGATTGTGGACATCACATCGAAGCTGGTTTCTTCGGCTTTGTCGGATCCGGAGTAGGGTAAGCCACCCCGGCAGTCAGCTTTGGGTATACTTTCAGCCTTGATGTTCATTAGGTAGTATCCATGCGCACCGAAGCTCCATTTCGTCACGGCACGCCCCAGAAAACCGCGGTCTTACTCGTTAACCTTGGCACTCCAGACAATGCAGACACACCATCGCTTCGGCGTTATTTGAAGGAATTTTTGTCTGACCCACGTGTGGTTGAAATTCCCAAGCTGGTGTGGTGGATCATTTTGAACTGTATTATTTTGCAGATTCGCCCCAAAAAATCCGCAGCCAAATACGCCACGGTGTGGACTGACGAGGGCTCGCCTCTATTGGCCATTGGTAAAAGGCAGGTCAAGGTGCTTAGCGAGGCTTTCAAGGCCCGGCGCTGGGATGTTCGTGTTGATTTGGCGATGCGTTATGGCAACCCCTCGGTGGCCAGTCGAATGGATCAGCTTCGCAAAGATGGTTATGACCGTGTGCTGGTGTTCCCTCTGTATCCTCAATATGCGGCGGCTACTACTGCGTCGGTGTTTGATGCGGTGTTTGACTGGGCCAAGCCGGTGCGCAACATTCCCGAATTGCGTTTGGTGAAGCACTATCACGATCACCCGGCTTATATCCATGCCCTGGCTGAGAGCGTGCGCAAACACTGGCAAGTCAATGGGCGCCCGAATTTTGATCAGGGTGATGTGCTGTTGTTCAGTTTTCACGGTGTGCCTGAAATGACCTTGCTCAAGGGCGACCCTTACCATTGCGAGTGTTACAAAACTGCGCGCTTACTGGGCGAAGAACTGGGGCTTCAAAAGGGCAATTACAGGGTTACTTTCCAAAGCCGGTTCGGCAAAGCCAAATGGCTGGAACCATACACCGATAAAACCCTGGAAGCCTTAGGGCAAGCTGGTACCAAGCGTATTGATGTGATGTGCCCAGGTTTTATGGCCGATTGCCTTGAAACGCTGGAGGAAATTAATCAGGAAGGCCGGGAAGACTTTCAGCATGCGGGGGGAGGCGAGTTTCACTATATTCCTTGCCTGAATGACAGTGAACTGGCGGCAGCCATGCTGTCTGAAATTACTGCGCAGCACATGCAGGGCTGGCCAGTTGACATGGGTTACGAAGAATCCATGGCACAGGAACTTGCCGAGAGTCGAAAATTGGCGCTTGAAATGGGCGCGCAATAAGTTTCTGCCAACAATTCAGCGTAATTCTGCGTATTTTTACTTTGTGGGCTTGAATTTCGCGTTCAAGCCCTCATTTACCGCCAAGAGTAGGGGCGACCGGTAAAGGCCTGTCGCCTCTTTTGAATTTTAATGGAGGAAAAGACATGTCAGAACCCACTGGAAAGCCGGCCACGGACGAACAAACGTCTGCCCAGGCACCAGAAGGTCAGCAGCAAGGCGCGCAGACCCAAAATGAGACCGAACAGGCTGTTCAGCAAGAAGCGCCCCAAGACGAAATCTCTGTGCTGAAGGCGGCATTGGAAAATGCACACCATGAGGTAGAGAAATCCAAGGAGGTGTACTTGCGCCTGGCGGCTGACATGGAAAACCTTCGTCGTCGCACGCAAGAAGACGTGGCCAAGGCACACAAGTACGCCATTGAATCGTTTGCTGAATCCTTGGTGCCGGTTCGCGACAGTCTTGAAATGGCACTGGCGGTAGAAAACCAGACCCCGGAAGCATTGAAAGACGGCGTTGCTGCAACCCTTCGTCAGCTGGAAGCCGCATTTGAGCGTGGCAGGGTGATGGTGCTTAACCCCGTGGGCGAAAAGTTTAATCCCAACCAGCACCAGGCGGTGGCCATGGTGCCGGGAGACTCTGTTGAGCCCGCTGTTGCGCCCAACCATGTGGTGGCGGTGTTGCAAAAGGGTTATTTGATCAATGACCGTGTGTTGCGACCCGCTTTGGTCTCAGTTGCACAATAGGCGGCGCAATAAATTTTTGAAGCTGGGTTGAAAAACCCCTTGAACTGAAGGGCTTTAGCCCCATATCAGCTTTAACCGAATATTACTGAATTTAGAAATCACGGAGAAATTCATGGGAAAGATTATTGGCATTGACTTGGGTACCACCAATTCTTGTGTTGCGGTATTTGAAGGCGGTGGTTACAAAGTGATCGAAAACTCGGAAGGTGCGCGTACAACCCCTTCCATCATCGCCTACATGGAAGATGGCGAAATTCTGGTGGGTGCACCCGCCAAGCGCCAGGCTGTGACCAACCCCAAGAACACCTTGTACGCGGTAAAGCGTTTGATTGGCCGCAAGTTTGAAGACGCCGAAGTGCAGAAAGACATCGACATGATGCCATTCACCATCATGAAAGCTGACAACGGCGATGCATGGGTGGGTGTGCGTGACCAGAAGCTGGCACCACCTCAGGTTTCTGCCGAAGTGTTGCGCAAGATGAAAAAAACTGCGGAAGACTATCTGGGTGAAGAAGTAACCGAGGCCGTGATTACAGTGCCGGCTTATTTCAATGACAGCCAGCGCCAGGCGACGAAAGACGCTGGCCGTATTGCCGGCCTGGACGTAAAGCGCATCATTAACGAACCTACCGCAGCCGCTTTGGCTTTTGGCATGGACAAGGCCGAGAAGGGCGACCGCAAAATTGCAGTGTACGACTTGGGTGGTGGTACCTTCGACGTGTCGATCATTGAAATTGCCGACATCGACGGCGAGAAGCAGTTTGAAGTGCTCTCTACCAACGGTGACACTTTCCTGGGCGGTGAAGATTTTGACCAGCGCATTATTGACCACATCATCGACGAGTTCAAAAAGAACAATGGCGTTGATTTGTCGAAAGACCCAATCGCTTTGCAGCGTATCAAGGCTGCCGCCGAGCGTGCGAAAATTGAATTGTCTTCCTCGCAGCAAACTGAAATCAACGAGCCCTACATTGCGATGGCCAACGGCGCACCCGTGCACCTGACCACCAAGCTGAGCCGCTCCAAGCTGGAAGCGCTGGTTGAAGACCTGATTGCCCGCACAGTTGAGCCCATGAAAATGGCCTTGAAAGATGCAGGTGTGTCCACTTCACAAATTGACGACATTATTTTGGTCGGCGGTATGACCCGCATGCCCAAAGTACAGGAAGCGGTTAAAAACTTCTTTGGCAAAGAGCCTCGCAAAGACGTAAACCCCGATGAGGCCGTGGCTGCTGGTGCTGCAATTCAGGGTTCCGTATTGAGTGGTGATCGCAAAGACGTGTTGTTGCTGGACGTGTCACCGTTGTCTTTGGGTATTGAAACCATGGGCGGCGTGATGACCAAGATGATCGAGAAAAACACGACCATCCCGACCAAGTTCAGCCAAGTGTTTTCAACCGCGGATGACAACCAGCCTGCCGTAACGATCAAGGTGTTCCAAGGTGAGCGCCAGATGGCCAACGACAACAAGAGTTTGGGTGAATTTAACCTGGAAGGTATTCCACCCGCGCCACGTGGCGTGCCGCAGATTGAAGTGACCTTTGACATTGATGCCAACGGTATTTTGCATGTGTCTGCAAAAGACAAAGGCACCGGCAAAGAGAACAAGATTGTGATTAAGGCCAACTCTGGTTTGAGTGAAGATGAGATCCAGAAAATGGTGAAAGATGCCGAGGCCAATGCGGCCGATGACGCCAAGCGCCGTGAGTTGGCGGAGGCCAAGAACCAGGCAGATGCACTGGTGCATAGCACCCGCAAGTCGCTGGGCGAGTATGGCGACAAACTGGAAGCTGGTGAAAAAGAAAAGATTGAAGCGGCATGCAAGGCTTTGGAAGAAGCTGCCAAGGGCGAAGACAAAGACGCCATTGATGCACGCACCAAAGAATTGGCCGAGTCAGCCCAGAAATTGGGCGAGAAGATGTACGCAGACATGCAGGCCCAACAAGCTGCAGAAGGAGCCGCGGCAGGTGCAAACCCAGGTGGTGCTGAGCAGCAGGCCTCTTCCAAGAAAGACGATGCTGACGATGTAGTAGATGCAGACTTCAAGGAAGTGAAAGACAAGTAATGTTGGCAGCGAGGCGCCTTTGTGGGTGCCTCGCCAAAAACCAAGGGCACACTGGCTGGCTGCATATGTTGCGGTTTTTCAGTGAAGCCCTTTTTGTACGAATAAAAGCAGTGTTTCGCGAACGGCTGCATGAATTGAGACTGACATGGCAAAACGGGACTTCTACGAGATTTTGGGTGTACAAAAAAATGCCACGGACGATGAGCTGAAAAAAGCCTATCGAAAAATGGCCATGAAGTATCACCCCGACCGCAACCCAGACAGCAAGGATGCGGAGGCCAAGTTCAAGGAGGCCAAAGAAGCCTATGAGATGTTGACTGACCCCAAGAAACGTGCGGCCTATGACAGACACGGCCATGCGGGTGTGGACCCCAATATGGGTGGCGGCGGTGCAGGTGGCTTCTCGGATTTCTCAGATGCCTTCGGCGATATTTTTGGTGATATTTTTGGTGGCCGCGCAGGCGGTGGTGCTTCTCGCCAGTCGCAGATGTACCGTGGTTCAGACCTGAAATACAACATGGAAATTACGCTGGAGCAGGCGGCCAAGGGTTTTGATACCCAAATCCGCGTGCCGGTGTGGGACAACTGCGGTACTTGCTCTGGAAGTGGTGCCAAGCCGGGCACCAAGCCTGAAACCTGTTCTACCTGTGGTGGATCGGGTGCTGTGCGCATGACCCAGGGTTTTTTCAGCGTGCAGCAAACCTGCCCGAAGTGCCATGGCACCGGCAAGATGATTCCGCACCCATGCCACGACTGTGAAGGTTTGGGTCGCAAGAAGACCAATAAAACCCTGGAAGTGAAGGTGCCCGCCGGTATCGACGATGGCATGCGCATTCGCTTGAGTGGCAAGGGCGAGCCTGGTGTGAATGGTGGCCCCGCTGGTGATTTGTACGTGGAAGTACACCTGAAAGAGCATGCAGTTTTCCAGCGTGATGGTGATGACTTGCATTGCGAGATGCCGGTTTCATTTGCTGCTGCTGCGTTGGGCGGCACCATTGAGGTGCCCACTTTGGGAGGTAAAGCGTCATTTGATATTCCTGAAGGTACGCAAACAGGTAAAACATTCCGTTTGCGTGGCAAGGGCATCAAGGGTGTGCGTTCATCCTACCCGGGTGATTTGTTCTGCCACATTGTGGTGGAAACACCGGTGCGTTTGTCTGAGCGTCAAAAAGAACTGCTGAAAGAGTTTGAGCAGTCTTGTACAGCCGATGGTGACAAGCACTCACCAAGGGCTAAGGGCTGGATGGACAAGGTAAAGGACTTTTTCGGCTAAGCCAGCCGTTTGATTTGGCTTGCGGCTAGTGATCTTTGCGGTTTCGGTGCTACACCACCTTGCCTCAGCAATACTTCTCAATCCGGCTTGATGCCTCTGGCTTGGGACATGCGAAACGCTTAAGCATCTTCGCATCGGTTCCTGGCGGAACCGCCCCGCGCTGCGAAGCCGCCGGGAAGTATTGCAAAGCCGGCAAGGCTGTGTAGTACCCAAACCTCACATTGCTCGCAGCTAAGGCTCGCAAGTCGCTCAGCATACAAATATTGTCCGATGACCTATGCCGGAACGATGCTGTCTGCCCCAGTGCCGCCCGTTGCTTCGTAACCCAGTCGCACGTAGATTGGTGCAAATGGCTCTGCTTGAGTTACTTTCACCAGGCCTTCGCGCGTCAACTCCAGCATGGCGATGAAGTTGACCACCACCACAGGTACGCCACGTTCAATGTCGAACATGTCGAAAAACTCAACGAACTTTTGGGTTTGAAGACGACGCAAAATCATGGTCATGTGCTCACGCACCGACAATTCTTCTCGAGAGATTGTGTGCGCCTTCACCAGGGATGCGCGACGCAAAATTGCCTGCCAGGCATCACGCAGTTCTTCTGGGTTTACATCAGGAAAACGTTCAACAGTATTTGGGTCGTGGAAGGCGTGAGCAATCCAGAAATCCCGGCCCACCAAAGGCACCTTGTCGAGCTCCTGGGCTGCCAGCTTCATTTGTTCGTATTCAATCAGCCGGCGAGCCAGCTCGGCGCGCGGGTCTTCCGCTTCTTCTTCACCGTCTTTGGGAATCACGGGCAACAGCATTCGAGATTTGATCTCGATCAGCATGGCGGCCATGAGCAGGTATTCAGCAGCCAACTCAAGGTTGCGGGTACGAATTTCTTCAATGTAGGTGAGGTACTGGCGGGTCAGTTCCGCCATGGGAATGTCTAGAATATTGAAGTTTTGCTTGCGGATCAGGTAAAGCAGCAAATCCAGCGGGCCTTCAAAAGCCTCCAGAAACACCTCCAGTGCGTCTGGTGGTATGTACAGGTCTTTGGGCATGTTGAACAGCGGTGCGCCATACAGACGGGCCAAACCCACACCATCCACCGTGTTGGGGGTGCTGTCGTTGGGGTTTAGTACGCTGATGTCGTCGAGTTCGCTGCTCAAAGTGGCTGCACTTTATTTGCTTTGATACACATAGGGTTTTTGTGCAACCTTGGCTTCCTTAAAGCCTTCTTGAAGCCTCTTGTCCAGTTGTTTGTCCCACAACAGAGCTCGGCCTTTTTGCTGCTCATTTTCCAGGTGAGGGCGCTCATTTTTGAGTTGAGCCAGAAACTGGGTGGCTTCAGATTCGTATTGCATGGTGGTTTGCCAATAAATGGTTTAAAAGGATATTTTCTATTTTATCAGGCGCCAGCCTGATCCTCGACGGAAATTGCTTGGGCGTGTGCCATTGCCGCGGAAAAGTCATCCTGTATTTGCCAAGTTTGGAGCTGGGCCGCAAAACCACTGCGTTTGAACAGGGACAAGGCTTGACTGTTCAGGCCGCAAAATATCAGTGTATGGCCCGCACGCTGCAGTTCCGAATTTAATTCCTCTAGGCATTCCAGCGCGGTGGTGTCAATTGAAATGGTTTGGTGAAGGTCGAGAATCAATATTTTGGTCGATTTTCCGGTGTTCAGAATCAGGTTTTCAATTTTCCCCACCACTGCAAAAAACAGGGAGCCATAAATTTTATAGGCCGCAATTCCTCGTGCCCTGTCTTCGTCTTTCAGGTAAACCGGAATGAATTCTGTGAGAGTTGAAACCCGGTAGATAAAAAATACGCCTGCCAATACCAAGCCCACCTGAACTGCAACCGTAAGGTCGACAATCACTGTGAGAAGGAAAGTGGCCAACATGATGACCCTGTACACGGTGGTGTACTGCTTTAATTTTGGGAATTCACGCCATTCACCCATGTTGTAGGCCACGAACATCAAAACGGCCGAGAGCACTGCCAATGGAATGTGAAACGCCAGTGGTGCGGCGACCAGCATAATGATCAACAGCACCAATGCGTGAATGATTCCGGCCACAGGGGAGTTTCCACCTGAACGGATATTGGTGACTGTGCGGGCGATGGTGCCCGTGGCCGGCATGCCGCCGAACAGGGGCGAGGCGATATTGGCCAAACCTTGGGCCATCAATTCCTGGTTGGGGTCGTGTTTCTCATGGGTAATGCCGTCGGCCACACGCGCGCACAACAGCGATTCGATGGCGCACAGAAATGCAATGGTCAAGGTGGGGCCAATTAGCGTTTGAACGCTGGCCAACTCGATGGACGGCAGGGTCAACGTTGGAAGGCTGCGTGGAATTTCGCCAAATTTGCTGCCGATGGTTTCAATGTCAAGTCCAAGAATGTAGGCAGCTAGGGTGCCAGCAACCAGCAATATCACAGAGCCGGGAACACTTTGAAGAATTTTCGGAAACGTGCCTTCAGAGTGTTCTTTGCTGAGCACAGCAAACAATTTGGGCCATAGGAAAAGGAACGCGAGGCTTATGCTGGCAAGCGCGAATGCAGACCAATTGAGGCCAGGAATAGCCTGCAGCAAGGCCCAGTTCTTTTCAAAAAAATTGCCTTGGGTCACATCAATGTTCAAACCAAAGAAATCTTTGATTTGAGACAGTGCAATTAATACCGCGATGCCGTTGGTAAAGCCGATCACAATGCTGACCGGTATGAGTCGCACCAGGCTTCCTAGGCCAGTCAAGCCCATGAGGAACAGTAGCCCCCCAGCCATCAGTGTGCAAACGATCAGGTTGGCTACGCCATATTGGTTGACGATGCCGAGCACCACCACGATAAATGCACCGGCAGGGCCGCCAATTTGAACGCTGGATCCGCCAAAGGCGGAGATGATGAAGCCCGCCACAATGGCGGTGAAAAGGCCGGTTTGTGGCTCAAGCCCGCTGGCAATTGCGAAGGCCATGGCCAACGGCAGCGCAACTACCCCTACGGTAATGCCTGCCCCCAGGTCTTTCAAAAAACGCTGGGAGTTGTATCCCTGCAAGCTGTCCACAATACGTGGTTTGAATGGCTTGAGCGTTTTCAGAAACTGGGGGGTGGCCATGTTTTCCTTTTAGCTGATTTTCATTCCTGGCGTAAGTTTGCCCAACGCTGTCAGGGTGCTTAATGCGGTGTCGTCATCCGATGCCGCACACAACACCATGCCTTCAGAAAGTCCAAATTTCATTTTGCGTGGTGCCAGGTTGGCCACCACCACAACGTACTGCCCTGTCAGTTGCTCTGCCTGATAGTGCGCAGCGATACCCGAAAAAATATTGCGTGGTTTTTCTTCGCCCAGATCGACCGTGAGTTGAAGTAATTTCGTGGAGCCTTCCACTGCCTTGCACTCTTTCACCAAACCAATTCGTAGGTCAATCTTGGTGAAGTCATCAATACTGATGTATTCGCCTGACGCGGTGCTTGCAACTGACGTGGCAGATTTTTTGGCGGCGGTTTTCACAGGGGATGCTGAGGTAGGCGCCAAAGATTGTTTGTTGGCGTCTATCAAAGCGTCGATTTGCTTTTGATCCACGCGCTGCATCAGGTGTTTGAATGCCTGCACAGGTGTCGCGCTGCTCAACGGAGTATTCACATCGGCCCAGGTCATTGGCGCGACACCCAAAATATTCTCGGCGTTGCCGGCCAGTACTGGCAGCACTGGTTTCAAATAAAGTGTCAGCAAGCGGAACGCTTCAAGACAAATCGAACAAGCGGTTTGCAATTCAGCTTGCTTGTCCGGGTTCTTGGCCAATTCCCATGGCTTTTCCTGATCCACGTAGGCATTCACTTTGTCGGCGCAGGCCATGACTTCGCGAATGGCTTTGCCATATTCACGTTCGTCGTAATGTGCAGCAATTGCGGCAGCCTGTGCGCGAATGTCTGCAAGCAGCGGGTGTTGCATGGCGGAATCAAGTACGCGGCCTTCGAAGTTTTTCACCAGAAAACCCGCGCTTCGGCTTGCGATATTGATGTATTTGCCGACCAGGTCACTGTTCACGCGGGCGGTGAAATCTGAAAAACTCAGGTCCAGGTCTTCCATGGTGGAATTGAGTTTGGCCGCAAAGTAGTAGCGCAGCCATTCCGGGTTCAAGCCCTGTTGAATGAAGCTTTCGGCGGTAATAAACGTGCCGCGGCTTTTGCTCATTTTTGCGCCATCGACTGTCAAAAAGCCGTGTGCATTCACCTTGGTGGGCGTGCGCAAACCGGCAAACTGAAGCATCGCTGGCCAAAACAGGGCGTGGAAATACAGAATGTCTTTGCCGATGAAGTGAATCATCTCGGTGTTGGTGTCTGCTTTCAGAAATTCCTGATAGTCCAAGCCGATTCGTTCACACAGATTCTGGAAGCTGGCGAAATAGCCTACAGGTGCATCCAGCCACACGTAGAAATATTTGCCGGGCGCATCTGGAATTTCGAAACCGAAGTAGGGTGCGTCGCGGGAAATGTCCCAGTCGGCCAGTTTGCCGCTGCCTTCTTCACCCAACCATTCCTGCATTTTGCGGCTGGCTTCCACCTGCAGGCGGCCTTCGCTTTGAGTCCATTGGCGAAGGAAATTTTCACAGCGCGGGTCTGAAAGCTTGAAGAAGTAATGGTCGGAGCTTTTGCGCACAGGGGCAGCACCAGACACTGTGGAGTAGGCGTTTTTCAGCTCAGTGGGCTGATAGGTGGCACCGCACACCTCGCATGAATCACCGTATTGGTCTTTCGCACCGCACTTTGGACACTCGCCCTTGATAAAGCGATCGGGCAAAAACATTTCCTTGACTGGATCGTAGAACTGTTCAACCGAACGGGTTTGGATCAAACCCGCATCACGCAAGCGCGTGTAAATGGTCTCGCAATGGGCTTTGTTCTCGGGTGCGTTGGTGGAATAGTAGTTGTCAAAGCCCACATGGAAGCTGGCAAAGTCGCGTTGGTGTTCTGTGCTGACTCGAGCAATCAATTCTTCGGGGCTGATGCCCTCGGCTTGCGCACGCAACATGACTGGAGTGCCGTGGGTGTCATCGGCACACACGTAGTACACCTCGTTGCTTTGCATTTTCTGGAACCGAACCCAGATATCGGTCTGAATGTATTCGACCAAGTGGCCCAGGTGAATGGCACCGTTGGCATACGGCAAGGCAGAGGTAACAAGAATTCGGCGAGTCACGGTGTTGTTCTTTGAGGTAGTTCTAGACGCAATGCGCTATTGTACGCGCGATTGTTTGTGTGAAGAGTGTTGCCTGTGGTGCCCGGGACCGGAATCGAACCGGTACGCCCCTTTTACGGTAAGCGACGGATTTTAAGTCCGTTGTGTCTACCAATTTCACCACCCGGGCTGATGGCTTGAAAACTTGGAGGCGGGGGTCGGAATCGAACCGGCGTACACGGAGTTGCAGTCCGCTGCATGACCACTCTGCCACCCCGCCAAGGGTGTTCCACCAAAATATGGCGGGCAAAGAAAAGGGGAAGTGTATCACTTCCCCTTAGGAATTTGGAGCGGGAAACGAGACTCGAACTCGCGACCTATACCTTGGCAAGGTATCGCTCTACCAACTGAGCTATTCCCGCATTTCAACAACTTGACGTCGTTGAGAGAACGAAATTATAGCAAGAAAAATTTTTGTGTCAAACGTTTTTGCAAAATAATTTCATTTATTTTCAGCTTGCTTAAAAGTTGTGCAAACCCAAGCCTGTTGCGGCTTTCGGCGGTGTTGCCCTTTTCTGTTTCAAGCTATTGATTCTGTTGTGAAATGTAGTTTTTCCAGCCACGTTTGCGCAAATCGCAGGCCGGGCATTCACCACAACCGAACCCCCATTCATGTTCGTGGCTTCTGTCGCCCGTGTAGCAGGTGTGGGTGTCGCGAACAATAATTTCCAGCAATTTTTTGCCGCCCAGCTGCTCGCCCAGCTGAAAAGTTTCGGTCTTGTCGATCCACATCAGTGGTGTTTCAAACCGGAACGAGCTTGCCATGCCAAGGTTGGTGGCTACTTGCAGGGCTTTCAGCGTGTCCTCACGGCAATCGGGATAACCCGAAAAATCGGTTTGACACATGCCGCCTACAAGGGTAGACAAACCTCTGCGGTAAGCCACAGCCGATGAAATCAAAAAGAACACCAGATTGCGGCCCGGCACAAAGGTGTTGGGCAAGCCTGTCTCGTTCAGTTCGATCTCACGCTCTTCCGTCAGTGCACAATCGGAAATCTGTCCCAGCCAGCTCAGGTCAATCACTCTGTCTTCGCCAAGTTTGTGCGCCCATTCGGGAAACTGCTCACGGATTCTGTCCAATACAGTCAGACGGCATTCCAGTTCAATGCGGTGGCGTTGCCCATAATCAAAACCAATTGTCTCAACATGGTCGAATTTGGACAGTGCCCAGGCCAGGCAAACAGTGCTGTCCTGTCCACCTGAAAACAGCACCAGAGCTTTTTTGTTCATGTTTGGGGGAGGGTTTAGTTGCGCTAAACCCCTATTTTAGCCGCACAAATAAAAAACCCCGCAGCGTTGCGGGGTTTTAATCTGCTGTTATTGAGGTTTGCCCAACTTACATTTAGCTGGCCATGCCCGCGGAAATTGCGTACTTCACCAGTTGAACACTGGAATCCAGATTCAACTTTTGCAGCAAACGCGCGCGGTAAGCGTCGATAGTGCGCGGTGAAACCTTCAGCAATTCTGCGATTTCACGGCGAGGACGGCCTTGAGCAATCAAGGTAAGCACTTGACGTTCACGGCGGGTCAATTGGGCGCCTTCGTCTTGGTCGGCCAGTGGATTAATTTGGCCCCCCAGGTTTTGCTGCTCGGAAGAGCCGTAAGAAGGGGTTGTTTTGTTATTCACCAGTTCAGGGGCCACATAACGGGCGCCTGCGGCAACGGTGTCTATTGCCTCGCGAAGCGTTTCTACTGACGATTGGCGGCCTACACAAGCCCACACGCCAGGTTTGAATGCCATCGCCAGAATGTCTTGCGCATTGCCTTCGCACACCAATACAACTCGAACATCGGAATAGCTTGCACCAATGTGTTGAACCACGGCCTCGCCATGCCTGTTGCCTTTTTCAATGGTAATCACCACGATTCGCGTTTCAGCGCTGGCCAGGTGGTTGTCGATTTCTTCAAGGGTTGTCCGGTTGGTGACGAACATGGGCTGAAGGCTGATGGTCCTGCCCGGTGGGGTATTTTGAATGCCCGTTTCTCGGGGCGTTAGTGGTCGACCTGCCAAGCCCTTTTCATTCTTCATAGTCCCACCCATGTGTGGCTGGCTCGGCCAGCTCGGTATTAAGGTCATCGTTTGCCCCGCTTTTGGATTTGTTTGGGTTGCTGCTTATTCGATTTGTACTTCAGGTGATAAATTTTGGATTCAATGCTCCGTAGGTAATTTCAAGCGGGTTAATTACTTTGGGGGGGATTGCATTTCGACCTACTATGTAAGCAAATAGACAATGCAAGTACTGTTCTGGAATCGGAACTTTTGCTAGTATCCCTTAGCTAGGGGATACTTAGGAGTTACATCCCCCGTGTTGGGTGGCCCTATTCAGTGGTTTGAGCAGTAAAACTTGGCCTTTTTGACAAAACCAAAGTCTGGCTCGACTGTAAATTAACAGTGACAGGACGTATCAAACACACACAGATGACTTCATCTCGGGGACAGCCAGGTTGAGAGAAGAGCTCGCTTCTTTAATTGAACGAATTGCAAATCGCGATCGAAAGGCGTTTGAGGAGTTGTATCAACTCACGTCTAGAAAGATGTTTGCTGTTGCGTTGCGCATAGTTCGGGAGCCCGGCATGGCTCAAGACGTGCTTCAGGACGCCTATATCCGGCTTTGGCGATACGCCCACACTTTCAACAACAAGTTGTCTGCACCCGAAACCTGGTTGCACCAAGTGGTGAGAAACAGGGCACTTGACCTAATCGCCCAGCAAAGCCACACCGTGAATTCAATTTCCCTGGACCAGTTTTCTGACCAGGACGACGAACCCAATGAATTGGTGTTTGAAGCTCATTCAACGAGCAGCGATGACAAGGAAACCAGCCGGGTAATGCAGGCCTGCGTGCAACGCCTTGAAGGCAAATATCGCCAGGTGCTTACTTTGGCTTATACCCACGGCATGAGCCATGCAGAGATATCAGAGCACCTGGACGTGCCATTGGGCACCGTTAAAACCTGGGTTCGCAGGGGCTTGATCGAGTTGAAAACCGTATATGACGAATTTCAGTCCGAAGGCTTGGCAACCATGGCTGCGAACAATTCGCGTCGCCAGGACGCTGAACAATCCGGATACATGGCATAAGGGGGCCGCATGACTGACGACGACAAAAACTGGTTGGCTGCCGACTACGTACTTGGCGTGATGCGTGGAGCCGAGCGCACCGCATTTGAAGGACAGTTGAGATTGGACCCCGTGTTGGCCAAATCGGTACTGAACTGGCAAGAGCGTTTGAGTTTGATTGATGCCAAGCCACAAGTGTTGTATTCCGCGATGACTGAAGCTGAAGTGGACGCCGCGCTTAGCAATGTATTTGAGCGGGTATGCCGTGCAATCGATGCGCAGCCCGATGCCCATACCCGCTTGGAAAACCCGTTGGCCAAGTTGACTCGCGAACAGTTGGCCGGCATGCGCCCTGCTGTTGTCCGTTTGATCGCCTCGTACCTGGTATTGCTTGAACGACTCAAGGCGCAGCAGTTGCGCATGGCTGGTTCGGCAGGCGCTGTGTAACCTAGGGACTCGCAATGTCGGTTAAATATTTGTTCAAAGAAAGACTCGAAGCGCTCTGGAATTTCGGCTTGAAGCCGGAAAAATCGGGAGATGCCGCCGCCGATGGGAATAATGCGGTCGACGCATCCAACTCAAAAACAGTTGAGGGGGTCATTCGCAGCGCCTTGCCTTTGCTAAAGCGTGCGGCGTTGTTGTCGATTTTCGTGAATCTGGTGGCCTTATTCCCTGCGGTATTTTCCTTGCAGGTATATGACCGGGTTATTTACCGCTCGGGCCTGAATACACTGACCGCTTTGTTGATCGGCATGGGTATTTTGCTTGCAGCAGATCTGATTTTGCGTTCGTTCCGGGCTCGAGTTCTGCGTGTGGCTGCGGTAAAAATTGACGGGCAAATCGCCAGCAAATTGATGAACAAGATTCTGTCGATCCCATTGCGACAGTTGGAGGCCCGTTCAACTGCGGCTTGGTATTCCCTGTTTAAAGATGTGGACACCGTGCGCGTGGTCTGGAGTGGCGCGGTTGCCATGACCATTCTTGATCTGCCATTTGCCATTCTGGCCATTGGATTGATCGCCACTATCGCTATGCCTGTATTGCCCGTGGTGCTGATTGGCTTGGTGTGTTTGGCCGCCTTGTCTTGGTACAGCTCGGGTGAATTCCGCAAGCGCCGAGTGGAGGAATTTTCGCGCGCTCGCCGCCGGGATGAAGTGCTGGCCGAGGTTTGCCGGGGCCGTGAAGCGATTAAAAGCTTGGTGCAGGACGATTCTGCCAAGCGGGCCTGGGTGTCAAGCTACAACTCCTGGGTTCAGGAATCATTTCAGAAAAATGGTGAAATGGAAGACCAGCGCGAGTTGTCGGTCTCCATCATGCTGTGTGTGAACGTGGCCATTACGGCTGTGGGCGCCTACGCAGTGATTAACCAATGGATGACGGTGGGTGGACTGATTGCCTCGAACATGCTGGCTGCCAAGGCGATTGGCCCGTTGGCTGCATTGACTGGTCACTGGCGCTCGATTGCACATTCCCGTGAAGCCACAGACCGCTTGAACAAAGTGTTTGCCGCAGATGAGGAGAAGCAACACACTGGTTTGAACCTGCCCATGCCTTCGGGCGCTTTGCGCCTTGAAAATGTAAGTTATCAGCACGTTGGTGCACAAAAGGAAGTGGTCAAGTCGGTTTCGGCTCAAATTGGCCCCCGTGGCATTTACGGCTTGGCAGGTGACAACGGCGCGGGCAAATCAACTTTGTTGAAATTGCTGCGTGGTCTTTATGAGCCTCAAAGCGGCCGTGTGTTGCTGGACGAATACGATTTGTCACAGTTCTCTCGGCAGGAACTTGCCAAGTGGATTGGCTTTTTGCCCCAAACATCGCAATTGTTTGAAGGCACGATTGTTGAGAACCTGCGCCGGTCCAACCCCGATGCCAGTGACGAGCAAATTTTGTTGGCTGCCAAGCGTTCTGGTGCGCATGAGTTCATTGCAAAAATGCCAGATGGCTACATGACGCAAGTGGGCGAGGGGGGTAACCGCTTGTCGGGTGGGCAACGCCGAAGGGTTGCCATTACCCAGGCGTTTTTGTCGGACGCGCCCGTGTTGTTGCTGGATGAACCCACGAACGACCTGGATTTTGCGGCAGAAACCCACTTGATGGCCGTGTTTAAAAGCTTGGCCACCGTGAAGACCATCATCATGGTGACGCATTCAGTGCGTTTAATGTCGATTTGCGACAAGATCATTTATCTGGACAAGGCTTCAAAGTTGCACGTTGGTGCGACACCGGAAATGCTGAAATTGTTGTATGGCATTTCTGTACCGAAGCCCGTGCCAGCCGCGCCCAAAGCTGCGTCGCAAGTGACTTCCGAGGCTGCCAAGCAGACGCTGGGGGCCAATGGCGCTGAAGGACAGGCAAATACGGATGCGGGCGGCAAGGCCGCTCAAGCGTGATGAGCGAAGGTCGAGAAATCATGAAGTCGAACAATGCATTGGCCGAAGTCGGCAAAAATGATCTGAAGCCCTATGAGGTCCCCGCCCTTTACAAACCCAATGGTGGTGGGTTCGACACCAAAAGCAGGTTTGCGCTGGGTTTGATTGCGCTGTCTTTGTTCGCATCCTTGTTCATCCGCGTTGACCAGGTGGTTACTGCGCCGGGCAAGGTGATTCCATCGACCCGGGTCAAAAGTATTCAGCACCTGGAAGGCGGTATTGTTCAGGACCTGGCTGTGAAAGAGGGTGATCTGGTGAAAGAAGGGTCCATGTTGGTTCAACTGAACCTGGCCACTTCGGGCATCAACATTGAAGAATTGAAAAGCCGGCGTGCCGCATTGGAGATGAGCCGTGCGCGTTTGCTGGGCGAGGCTTCGGGCAAGGCACCAGAATATCCCGCAGAAATTATTGCAGACTATCCCGATTTGTATCGCACCGAGCAGTCCACCTACATTGCCCGCATTACTGAATTGAACGGTATTCTGGGCGTGAATGACAGCCAGATGCTGGGCAACCAGGGTAAGGTGGGCGAATTGCAAGCCAAGCTTGAAGGCTTGGAGAATCGCGCAGTGACTACCCTGCGTGAACTGGAAATTACCCGAGAACTGGTTCGCGAACGCCTTGTGTCTCAGCTTGAATATTTGACCAAGAAACGTGATTACGACAGTTTGACCGCTGAAATTGCCTCGATGCGGCAAACCATTGCATCAGCCCAGGCCACTGTTGGGCAAAGCCGTGCTCGCCGAGTGGAAGAAGATGGCAAGTTCCGCCGCAGGGCTGCGGATGAATTAACAACGCTTGAACGCCAGTTGGCCAGTTTGAAAGATGAAATTGATCGAGCCAGCGATCAGCGCGACCGTGCCGTGATTCGGTCACCCATCGATGGCGTGGTGAAAAACTTGAAGTTACAGGCCGTGGGCAACGTGGTTCGCCAGGGTGAGCCCATCATGGAAGTGGTGCCAGTCGATGAGGTGTTGGTGGTTGAAACCCGACTTTCACCCGCAGACCGCGGTTATGTGAGCATGGATCAACCTTCGGAAGTGAAGGTGTCTGCCTATGACTTTTTGCGCTATGGCACTTTGCCCGGCAAGGTGACCCAAATTGCAGCGGACACTGACCCTGGTACGGAAGAAACCGGCCCCTATTACCGCTTGATTGTGAGCACAGACAAGGCATTTTTTGGCACGCCCGATGCACCGCTGCGCATTTCACCGGGCATGACCGCTGAAGTTGACATTAACGTGGGTTCGCAACCCTTTATTTATTATTTGTTAAAACCTGTATTGAAGCTGAAGCAAGAAGCCTTCAGAGAACCATAAAGCAACACATGACAACACAATTGGACATGACCCAGGGGGGCGTATGGGCTCGCAAAGCACTGTGTGTGCTGATTGCGGGCCTTCTTGCATTTCCCGTGGGTGCGCAAGATCTGCCCGCGAGCGACCAGCCTTCTGCCAATGTAGGCAACGACAACAACGAGTTTCGTGCCCGACGCATAGCTCCGGCAGAGGCAGCAAAAATGAGCAAGGAAGAGCTCACCAAAATTCGCTTCCTGAACATGTTGCGCACCAACCCTGAAATTGTGACTTCACGCATCAATGTGAATGCCTCGCAATTTATTGAAGATGGTGCCCGCGCTGCCTATTACCCCAGAATTACTGTGGGTGCCAATGCCAGTTCTAGTTCAACAGTGACCAACCGGCAATCGACCGACATTACGGTGACCCAGCCCCTGTACACCGCGGGTCGAATTACTGCGAGAGTAAAAGCGGCTGAAACCGATGGGACTATCGCAGATGGGCAATTTGTAAAAACAATTCAAGACGTGGTGCTCGAAGGCTTTTTGGCCAGCAGTACTTTGTCGCGCAATGCTTTGTTGGTGGAAGCCTCCCGAGCCGCAGAGGCAGCCGTCGCCCAATTGCTGGCCCTTGAGGAGCGTCGGGTTGAGTTGGGCGGAAGCGGCGTTACCGATGCACAATTTGCGAAAGCCCGTTTGGCGGTCACCCGTGACCGGCTGGTGAATTTTGAAGGACAGTTTGAAGAGGCCCGTGCCACTTACTTCCGTTACTTCGGTGTTTATCCCGAGGGCTACAACGTGCCGGAACTGGAAATTCAGCGCAACATGTTGCCCCAGCTGGTAGATGAAGCGGTCACGAAAGCGCTGTTTTCCAACCCGGAAATTCGTGTAGCTGAAAGCCAGATCGTGAAAGCGCGACACAACTACACGGCTGAGGATGCAAGCCTGTACCCGTCTTTGAACCTGGTGGGTATTCAGCAATTTTTTGGTGAACCCGACCCCTTTACTGGTGACAGAACCGACAGCTCCGTGAACCTGCGTTTGCAGTACAGCGCTTTTTCAGGCGGCGAACAGGTCGCTCGAGTGAATCAGGCGGCAGCCACGATTGATACCCGGCGTGCCCAACTGGCCGCAGCCCGATTGCGGGTCGAGGAAAGTGTCCGCTTTCAGTGGGGCAAATGGTCAGCCGGGCAGTCGCGATCGGTGACCTTGCGCGGCGCTTATGCCGATTCTTTGCAGGTATTCAAAAACCGCAAAAGGCTTCGTGATTTTGGCCGTGAAACCGTGATCGTGATGCTGGATGCCCAAGTTGAGTACTTCAACGTTTTGATTGCATACATTAACGCAGTGTTTGATGCACGGGATGCGAGTTTCCGCTTGATGCATGCCATGGGCTTGATGATGCCAACCCCCGGTGCAGAGGGCGATTGGTTTGAGTTGTTTTTCTCGAAAACTCCCGAGCGCGAGCGCCTGGAGAGTAGCTTGAAAGATACGGCCGACATTGCCAGCAGCCCGGCTGATCAAAAAATTGCGGAAAAGCTTGGCCTGGATGTTAGCCAGACCGAAGTGGAGAAGGCAGCTGGATTTGTACTGACCCCGGCGCAGCGGCTTGAGGTTGAGAAAAGCTCGGAACGCAGCCGCGTGCAGGGCAGTACGACTGAAAAAGAACTGCGGCCAACCCTGAAACCAGCGCCTGTTCTCGATCCCAGGTTTTATCGGTAAAGTCTTGATTTTTGTCAGTAAAGTGCTCACACTGGTCAAACAGGGGCATTTTACTGCCTTAATTCATCCATTCGCAGGGCTCGAACCCTGAGAAACTGGCATGAGTGGGGCGATTCCCAAAGGAATGACAAAAATGGGCGATGACATTCAAAACATGAAGAGCACGGCCGAAGATCGGGCTGTAGAGCGTGCTGAACAGCAACTTGCTGATCCGTCTGCTCTGAACATGCAGTTTTTGCAATCCACCCTGAACACATCCGAATTCGACGGTTTAAGCGCCAACTCCGGTTTTCCTGGCAGTGCGGCGAAAAGTCAATTGCATCAATCGAACCCATCTGGTGGCGGTTTTTCGGGATTGTCCCCCGCGTATTCAGGTGCAGGCCTTTTGGGTGCAGTGGCAGCAGCCGATTTAAGTGGTGCATCCAGTGCCATGGGCATGGCGGCTCAAGTGGCCAGCGCAGCCCCGGTTACTTTTGGTAAAACCACCGTGGGTGAGTCTGCAAGTTTGGCCGGTTTGGGCAACAAGGCTTTGTCACAGCCCACTGATCTTTCAAAGGTTTCAGATTTCACTTTGCTCAAGCCTGTCGCCAATCCCGATGGTTCATTGGTGCCGGTCTCTGCAGAGTTTGCTCAGCTTATGGCCATGCTGGAAGGTGGTGGCGGAATAAACCCCGACGATGCATTGAACAGCCTGATCGGCAGTTTGGGCCAAAACCCCAGTCCCGAGAGCCTGCAAACTGCCATCGATGCCGTACTTGATCAAATCAATTTGCTGAACACCACTTTTGAGCCTGTATTTGACAACCTGAGTGGCGATGTCCAGAACCAGTTTGCGGCGCAAAATGGTCTGCCCAGCAGTGATTTGGGTTTGAGTATTTTTGAAGACGCTGGCGAGGTTTCCACGGTACTGACCGACCTGTTGGGTACGATCAACGTAGGTGCCAACCCGCAGTTGGACAGTCTGTTGAATCTGGATTCAACGTTTGATGACATTGCTTCTTTGGTGGGCTCCTTGCCTGATCTGGATTTGTCGCCAGTGACGGACCCTGTTACCGACATTGTGGGTGGCATCACTGACGGCATTGGCGGTATCACCGACCCAGTCACAGATATCGTTGATGATGTGGTTGGAGGTATCACCGACCCAGTGGTTGATCCAATTGTGGATGTGATTACCGATGTCACAGACCCAGTGGTTGATCCAATTGTGGATGTAATTACCGATGTCACAGACCCAGTGGTTGATCCAATCGTGGATGTGATTACCGATGTCACAGACCCAGTGGTTGATCCAATTGTGGATCCGATTCTTGATCCAGTGACCGATATCACTGATCCCTTGTTGGAGCCTATTCTTGACCCCATCACCGGCGGTGGTGGCTTGCTGTCTGGTTTAAGCAGTTCTTCAAGCGAATCCGATTCAGGTTTGCTGGATTCGCTCAGCAGCGGGATTTCCTCCAGTGCAGGCTCAGAAGGTGGTGCACTGGATGGCTTGTTGGGTTCTCTGGACCAAAACAAATAAAACTCACCCCCTTTTTTGATAGGGGGGTGTTTTGAATCCAATTTGAGTGGCCTATCGTATAAAATGGTAGTACGTCACGAAAAAATTGGGTTTATGTCAAATTCCGTCATTCAATTGTCAGTGCAGACCGATCACAGCGATGCCGCTGGTGGGCTGCTCGCACCCATAAGCAGGGCGACAATCGAGTTTTTTGACACTTTTGAGTCATCCTCTGGTTCATCAAATATTGCTTTTTCTTCGTTTGACGGTCTCGATCCCAAAGAATTTTCAAGTGCACCCTCTCTCGGCTTTGGTGAATTGCGGTGCATTTCTCAGGCTTGCGTCAGTGACGTCAGCGTTTTCGAGAGTTCTTCAAGCCTTGCCAGTGTTGACCCGGCATTGCTTGCCAACGCAGACACTGCAGGAATTCTGAATACCATGAATGAACAAGCCTCATTTGAAGCCTTGAACGCTGAGCTTTTGAGTGCAATGCCCCGCGTGAAGCACGCCTTGGGTGGTGAACTTAGTTACTCCGAGTTGACTCAGCTGATTGCCGATATTCAAGCCCAGGTGCTCGACTTGAATGCATTAAGTCAAGACATGTTTGGCGAGCTATCCAGTGAAGTTGGTAATGCGGTGCACGAGGTGGCTGAGTTTGATACCGATTCATTGCTGGCATCGATGCAAATTGACTCGGGCCTGTTTGCGCAGCCAGAATTGGCGGGCAACGCTCATTCGCTGGCTTTTGCAGCAACGCTGGACGGTTTGTTTACCTCTCCTGAAGCTTTCCCCTTGACGCTGGATTTCTCCAGTCCCAACAGTATTCAGGAAGCGTCCGAGCTTTTTGCCTCTGCTGGCGGTACTTCGTCAATCAGTTCTACCGCTTCCAGTTCCGATACCGACAGTGGTTTGTCCTCGGGTGCTGCTGGTTCAAGTGACCTGAGCTGATTCTGGCTTGATCAAACCCGATCGAACGTAATGACGTGGTCGAGTTCAAGTTTGATTCCGATTGGCTCGCCGATGGCATGGTTGTGATGGCTTGGTACCAAGGCCAGCACATGTACTCCACTCTCCAGTTCAAGTGTGTACAGGAAATCGGCACCTCGAAACGACTTTCTCACCACCTTGGCCTGCATGGGACTGGCGTCGTCGTGAATAATATCGTCCGGGCGAATCAGTACATCAAATTCATTGCTTGCTGGCAATTGATCCTCGGTTAGCCGCAGGTGAGCCAATTCAATTTGCAAACCTTGCTCGGTTTTTTTACCTGGCAAAAACACACCTTGACCAATAAAGTCGGCCACCATCCGTGAATTCGGCTGATGGTAGAGACTGTAGGATGATCCCCATTGTTGTAACTCACCCGCGTGCATCACCCCGATTCGGTCGGCCATGCTGAACGCCTCATGTTGATCGTGCGTGACAAGAATGGCACTCATGTTTTCGGCTTTTAAAATTTCCCGAACTTCAAAAGTGAGTCGCTCTTTCAGTTCAACGTCCAGGTTGGAAAATGGCTCGTCCAGCAAAATCAGCGTGGGTTTGGGAGCCAGTGCACGCGCCAGTGCCACCCGTTGTTGCTGGCCACCTGACAATTCGTGGGGGTACCGGTCGGCCAAGGCCTCAAGCCCGATTAGCGCCAATAATTCACCACTGCGGTTGCGTTTTTCATGTTCACTGCGTTTGTGTAAACCGAACTCAATGTTTTTTCGAACTGTGAGGTGGGGGAACAGGGCATAGTCTTGAAAAACCACACCGACATTGCGGTTCTCAGGGCTGCGTACCTTGCCCGGTTCGCTGGCTTTTTCACCTTTCAGCAAAATATGGCCCTGTGTGGGCATGAGAAAACCTGCGATTGCACGCAACAAGGTTGTTTTGCCGCAGCCAGAGGGTCCCAGCAAACAGGCAATTTCACCCTGTGCCAACTCGAAACTCACGTTGCGAACAGCAGGTGCATTGCTGCCCGGGTACAGAATACTCAGTTCAGTGATGCTTAGGGCGGGAGCTTGTTTCATTATTTCGGGGGCACCGTGGTCTGTTTGCTACGCAGTTCACCTTTGCTTCGGGTGAGTTGCATGAACTTAAAGTAAAATCGTTCTCACTTCTATTTTGCCATGTCTGGGCGGTTTGTTTGTTTACTCTGGGGTTAAGAAGTCGCATTTCTGTTGCGCTGCTGGCGTTGCTGCTGTTGTTGCCGTTCGTCTATCTGTTCGGCTTGGCGGTTTTTAGCCTGGTACAAGCTCCCCAGGTGCTGGCCCATTTGGCCACCACCATTCTTCCCGATCTGGTTTGGCAAACGGTTTACCTGTGTTTTGGCGTTGTGGTGTTGACCAGTACCATGGGAGTGCTGCCAGCCTGGTGGGTTTCTGCCCATGAGTTTCCCGGGCGCAAGTGGCTTGAATGGTTGTTGTTGCTGCCCATGGCCATGCCATCGTACGTGATTGCCTACGCGTATACCGATGCACTTCAGTACTCTGGTTGGCTGGCCAGCAGCTTGCGGGAAATTCTGGGCAGCGATTTCCGCATTCCGGAAATTCGCTCCACCTCGGGCGCAATTCTTGTGCTCAGCTTTGTGTTGTACCCCTATGTTTACATCATGGCGAGAACTGCATTTTTGGGGCGTAGCCCTTCCATGCTGGATGCGGCACGTTCTTTGGGGCACAGCGCCACCAGTGCTTTTCTCAAGGTGGGTTTGCCTGTCGCTCGCCCCGCGTGGGTGGTAGGGCTTACTTTGGTACTCATGGAAACCCTGGCGGAGTATGGCGCCTTGTCTTACTTTGGTGTGCGCACCTTCACGACTGCAATATTCAACACCTGGCTGAACCTGGGTGACAGGGAAAGTGCAGCTTTGTTGGCTGTCATGTTGCTGGTGGTCATGCTGGCCTTGATTGTTTTTGAATCCAAGGCGCGTGGGCGAGCCCAGTTTTATACGCAGTCGGGCAAGGGCAGTACCATTGAAAGAAAACGTTTGAAGGGTGCACAGGCGGCGTGGGTGATGTTTTTGTCAGCCATGCCGTTTGTGTTGGGATTTGTGCTGCCGGTGCTGATTTTATTGGCGCTGGTGGTTGATGTAGACACCTCGATTAATTGGGCGCGCAGTTTTCAGTGGGCCTACCATTCAGCCCTCTTGGGTGGCATGGCCGCCCTTGTTGCGGTGGTTCTCGCGGTTTTTCTGGCCTATGTAAAACGACAGGCGCATGTGTGGTGGGTTACCGCAATTTATCGGTTGATTTCGCTGGGCTATGGTGTACCAGGTGCAATTTTGGCCATCGCTATTTTGCTGCCATTGGCCACGGTTGATCGTTTCACTTATGACATGGGCTGGCAGGTGCCGGCGTTAACCGGCAGTGTGCTGGCCTTGGTGTATGCCTACAACGTGCGCTTCACTTCAGCAGCTTTGCAGTCCGTAGACTCGGGTTTGCAGCAAATTACGCGACACATTGACGAATCGGCCCGAATTTTGGGCCGCTCACCACGGCAAGTTTTGTGGCATGTTCATTTGCCGGTGCTGAAGGGCTCTGTGGCCACCGGCATGTTGTTGGTGATTGTGGATGTGATCAAGGAATTGCCAGCTACTTTGGTGCTGCGGCCTTTCGATTTTGACACCCTGGCGGTTGTCTCTTATCAGTTTGCTTCAGACGAACGATTGACCGAGGCGGCAGTGCCAGCACTGATGATTGTCATGATTGCGTTGGTGCCGATTTTGTTGCTGATTCGTCAAGGCGCGAGGCAGGCGAGAAGCAGCAAGTAATTGCGCTTGCTTCTCGCAGTGAACTGCCAGGCATCTTACGCCCCTAGCAACTCTCGCAATACAAACGGCAGAATTCCCCGGTGCTTGTAATATTCAACCTCGATCGGCGTGTCGATTCGGCTGAGCACTTTCACATCCTGAACTTCACCATTGGCACGCGTAATTCGCAGCACCAGTTCGGCTTGCGGTGCGGTGTCTTCAGCCAAACCGATTACATCGTAGGTTTCACTGCCGTCGAGCTTCAGGTTTTGAATGGAATCACCGCCCAAAAACTGCAAAGGCAACACGCCCATGCCCACCAGGTTACTTCGGTGAATTCGCTCGTAACTTCTTGCAACCACAACCTTCACACCCAGCAACTGCGTGCCTTTTGCAGCCCAGTCACGGGATGATCCTGTGCCGTATTCTTCGCCAGCCAACACAATGGTGGGGGTGCCTTGCGCCATGTATTCCATGGCGGCGTCGTACACCGTGGTTTGTTGTCCGTCCTTGATGGTGAAGCCACCCTCAATGCGATTGCCATTGGCATCGGGAGGAATCATCAGGTTTTTCACGCGTACATTGGCAAAGGTGCCGCGAATCATCACGTCATGATTGCCGCGCCGTGACCCATAACTGTTGAAATCTTTTTGCTCGACACCATGCTGTTGTAAATATTTTCCTGCGGGTGTTGTGGGTTTGAATGAGCCCGCCGGTGAAATGTGATCCGTTGTGACTGAATCACCCAGAATCAGCAAAGGTTTTGCACCGGCAATGGTTTCCACCTTGGTGGGCTGCATGGCAAACTCATCAAAGAAGGGTGGCTTGGCAATGTAGGTGGATTGTGGCCATGGGTAAACCTGACCTTCCGGTGCGGGCACGTTGTTCCACAGGTCGTGGCCCTCTGTGAAGTTGCTGTAAAGGCGCACAAAAGTTGCTGCATCCAAGGCGGTGGGAAGCAATGCATTAACCTCTTGATTGGAAGGCCAAATGTCGCGCAGGTAAACCGGCTGACCATCGCTTCCAGTGCCAATCGGCTCGGATGTCATGTCCATATTGGCTTTGCCGCTTAGCGCGTAAGCAACAACCAAGGGGGGCGAGGCCAAGAAGTTGGCTTTTAAATTCGGGTGAATACGCGCTTCAAAGTTGCGGTTGCCCGACAACACCGCACAACCGATTACATCGTTTTTCAAAATCGTGTCGTTGATCTCGGGTAGCAAATCGCCTGCATTGCCGATACAGGTTGTGCAGCCGTACGCGGCCACGTTGAATCCCAACTTGTCAAGGTAAGGTTGCAGGCCTGTTTTTGCCAGGTAGTCGCTCACCACGCGCGAACCGGGGCCGAGTGAAGTTTTAATGTGCGGCTGAACTTTCAGGCCTTTTTCAACTGCTTTCTTGGCCAACAAACCGGCAGCCAGCATTACCCCAGGGTTGGAGGTGTTGGTACAGCTTGTGATGGCCGCCAGCAATACATCACCATGACCAATACTGAGTTTGTCCAGCCCAGTGGGGTAGCGTGTGCTCAAGGCGGCTGCGTCTTTGCCAAAGCCGTTTGCTGCCATGGGTTCGGCAAAAAGGGTATTGAATTGTTGCTTCATGTTCTTGAGCAACACGCGGTCTTGAGGTCGCTTTGGCCCAGCCAACGATGGCTCAACCGTGTCCAGGTCGAGCGTCACCACTTCGGAATAATCAATTGCACCTGGGGCTGGCATTCCCAGTAGGCCTTGTGCCTCAAAGTACGCCTCAAATCGATCGGCTTCGGCCGCGGTACGGCCAGTTTTGCGCATGAATTCAACTGTTTTTGAATCGGGTGGGAAGAAACCCATGGTGGCACCATATTCAGGCGCCATATTGGCCAGTGTGGCGCGGTCGGTCACTGACAAACTTGCTGCACCGGGTCCGTAGAATTCAACGAATTTGCCCACCACTTTTTTCTTGCGCAGCAGCTCTGTAATCGCCAACACAAGGTCGGTTGCGGTAATGCCTTCTCGCAGTGCGTTGGTCAGTTCAACGCCCACCACATCGGGTGTCAAAAAGTAAACGGGTTGCCCCAGCATACCGGCCTCGGCTTCAATACCCCCAACACCCCAGCCTACAACGCCTACGCCGTTGATCATGGTGGTGTGGCTGTCTGTGCCCACCAGCGTATCGGGGTAGTACACCGTGTTGTCATTTTCCTCGCCCGTTTTAACAGCACTGCGGATGCCGCGGAACAGGTATTCCAGGTTGACCTGGTGAACAATGCCAATGCCCGGTGGCACCACCTTGAAAGTGTCAAAGGCCTGCATGCCCCATTTCATGAATTGGTAGCGTTCACCGTTGCGCTCAAACTCAATTTCCATGTTTTTGCGCAGTGAATCGGCTGTGCCAAAGTAGTCAATCATCACAGAATGGTCAACCACCAAATCCACTGGCACAAGCGGTTCAATTTTCTTGGGATTTTGGCCCATGTCCCTTGCCACATTGCGCATGGCAGCCAAGTCGGCTAGAAGGGGCACGCCGGTGAAATCCTGCAGTACCACACGCGCCACGATGAACGGAATTTCATCGGTTCGTTTGGCCTGGGGTTGCCAGTTGGCCAACTGTTGAATGTGTTCTTCTGAAACCTTTTTTCCATCGCAATTGCGCAGCACCGATTCAAGCACAATGCGAATCGATACTGGCAAGCGGTGCAGGTTGGGAAAGCCCAGTTCAGCCAGTTTGGGCAGACTGTAAAACTGGCCTTTCTGGCCGGTTTTAGAAGTGAAGGTGCTCAGTGTTGAATGCTTCAGGGTTGACATACCTGTTTCTCCCTTACGTGTAGGGTGCCGAAAAATGTCGGCACCGTATTACAAAATCAAGCGGTGTGTTTGATGCTTTTCAATGCAAATGCATGCTGTTTGGCAATTCAGAGTCTTCCGGGAGTTCTGCATGCAGCAACTCACCCTCCGGGTTGGGGTACAAAGGCGATCCGCAATCTTCACAGTACTCCAGCGGGAAACGTTCTTCCAGCACCTTGATTTGACGAATGCCGACTTCTTTTAACAAGGCTTCAATTTTTGAGCGAATAACGGGGTTGTCGGGTTCGCTTTCGATGTCTTTTTCGTACACCGGGTCAGGCTCATTGCCGTATTCTTCGCCAATGAGTGGCCACACCACGCCATGCACAATGTCGCTATTGCCTTCCACAGAAAAGCCGATTCGGTATTCTTCAATTTCTCCGCGATCTACAAATGCGCCAACACTGGCATGAATTTTCTGTGTGGGTACATCCAGCGCACTTTCAAGAAAGGCGGCAGAGGCGCGTACTGAATAGGCACGAGCCTCTTTCTCGGCCTCGCGGCACGCGTTGTAAAGGCCGTTTGGCAGCATCAGTTCAAGCAGGCAGCCAGGCATTATTTTTTGAAGGGCCTGGCCACCGGTCAGTCGCCAGTTGGCGAGCACTTCGTCTTTGCTCAGAAGAGTGCCATTGCTGTGGGCCTCAACTTGCCACTTGAATGCAGGTTGGCCCGCGGGCACGGAAATCGCGCCAATCAAATAACGTACATCACTTAAAAAGCTTTGGGTGGCGGGCAGGTTCTCGGTGTCGATGCGAACTTTCACGCGATCGATGGCAGCTTGCCCCAATTGCCTCGCCAGTTCCGCGGCAGCGGTGTAACTTTCAGGCAGTTGATCCGGGCTGAACAGCATGTTGGTGAGCACCAGGTGGGCATGATCAGACAGCACATTTTTTTGAAGCAGCTTGGTGAACTCAGCCACCGTGGCCTCTTCAATTTTGCCAGACGGAATGTTGTAGGTTGACCAGGCCAGTACTGGCGCGGCCAACAACAGAATGTCTTCTTCTTGACCCAGCTCGGGACTTTCGACGGTGTTTTCGATGGCGAAGGCCAACTCGTCGTAGGCACGGTAGTTGGTACTGTACAAATGATCAAGAGTTTGCATCAGCGTCGTGTCGCTGCGGCCTTCAAGCATGGGGGCCAACGCTGCAAACAGCTTCTTTTTCCAGAAACGGCGCTCAAGCCGGCTACCGGCGTCTGCAAGCAGAATGGCCAGGTTCGCCAGCGGTTTGGCGTACTTGGACAGTTTGGATCGGGAAGCTGTGTTGAGTGGTTTTCTGCGCATGGGTGGTCCTTCTGAGGTTCCACCCATTGTAGTACGAGAAGATTGCTTAAATTGTTTTGTCGCGCAGGTTGGACTGATCGCTCAGGCCTGGTCGTACCCACTCGGGCGGTGCCCATATGTGCTTGATACGCTGCCAAACTGGGCCAGGCTTGAGTGCATCTGAAAACATGTCGCGCCATTCATGGGTGTTCAGCGTCCAGATGTTGTTGGTCCTGGGTTGGCGAACAATGCCGTAGTCCACCGGCGCAACTTCGGGCTCGAAGGTGCCAAAAATTCGGTCCCAGATAATTAATACGCCGCCGTAGTTTTTGTCGATGTATTCGGCGTTGCGACCATGGTGCACGCGGTGGTGGCTGGGTGTGTTGAAAATATACTCGAACCATTTTGGAAACTTGTTCACAGCCTGAGTGTGAACAAAATATTGGTAACCCAAGTTGATGCCATAGGCCAATAGTACTGCCCACACGGGGAAGCCAATGATCAACATGGGCGCCCAAAAAATTTGGTGCAGGTTCACTGCATAGAACAGGCTTTGGCGCATGGCTGTGGTGGTGGTCATGTTCTCACCACTGTGGTGTACAACATGCGCGCACCAGAACCAGCGTACCCGGTGGCTGCCCCGGTGAAACCAGTAATAACAAAACTCAATGCCGAAAAGCAAGCCAGCAAAACTCAGCGGCGTGACTTCAATGGTCGCGATGCGGAAGGAGTAGATCCATTCCATGAATGCCGACACAAACAGCGCAAACCACACCAGCTCCATAGCCTGGTAGCTTCCACCCAACAGCATATTGGTGATGACTTCATTTTTTTTAAAGAAGAACGACTTGCCCTCTTTTTTCAGATACAGGTACTCGACCAGCGTTGCGCCCAGAAAAATTGGGGTGAGCAAGGTTAAAAACACCTGTTTCCAGTCCGGGTTCGGCCCGAACAGCAAATTGAATGTGGGCATTGCCTGGTCGATCAACTGTTCCATGCGTGAGTCTCCGCGTTTTGGTTTTTTGATGCCTTGAATTGTGCGCGGATATTGGCAAGGAATATTGTGAGTTCAAGCCTGTTTTTTGTGAAAATGCGCCAGCGTTTTACTGCGCAATCATCTCACGCCACTTCACATAGTCCGCTGCAACCTGCTTGGGTTGTTCCATCATGGGAACGTGCCCAACCTTGTCCATCAAAATGACATCGAAACCAGGCATCGCGGCTTTCAATTCTGCTGCGCCGTCCACATGCAATACCCGGTCTTCCTTGCCCCACACAATCAGGCCTGGGCCCTTGTATGCAGATGCCGGCAGCACAGCAGCCAGGTCAGAGGGCACGGTTTTAAAGTCTTTGTAAATGCGCTTGTGCAAAGATTGATCCGTGGCAGCGCGCGCAGCCATGGCATCCACTACAAAGCCGGGTGCGAAAGCAGGGCGCTCATACATCACCACATCCACAATTTTCTCGAACTCTTCGCGATTGCTTGCAGTTAAAACAATTTCACCTGTCTTCTCGAATTTCTGGATCACTTCTGATTTTCTGGACTCCACCAAGCCTGCGGGAGCTAAAAACCATACGGAGGCTACATCGCCGGGGTATTTTGCCGCATAGGCGCCGCTGATCCAGCCGCCCATGGAGTTACCGCCAATGTGTGGTTTCTCCAGTCCCAGCTTTTCAATAATTTCATGTACCCGGTCAATTTGGGTGTTGATGACATAGTCGGCATTCAAGTCGCGGGTGGAGGCTCCGAAGCCTGGCACGTCGATTGAATAAACGGTGTAGTGCTTGGTCAGGTAATAAGCCACCCGATTGAAGTTGTCTTTTGAGCCACCAAAACCGTGAATCAACACCAAGGGCTCGCCCTGGCCACCCTGCAGATAGGGCACCACAAAGCCGTCAATTTGAAGTACCTTGCGCTCAAGTCCGGAAATGGCCCGTTCGGCAGCAATGGCCAATCCCGCTGCACCCTGAATTTCACCTTCTGGCGCTTGAACGTTGCAGCCACTCAGACCGACAAGCGCAGTGCTTGCAAGAAGGGCTGTCAATCGCTTGATTGCGGTGCTGTGTTTTTTCATGTTGTGGTGTCTGTTTGTTGAAGTTGTATTGTTGAATACGCGCTAGCATAGAACAGGTAAAACTCTTCTGACAATATTTATTGTCAAATAATGAACCAGCATTCTAATCTCGGACATATTTCTGCCAGTTACGTGAATCTGCTTTTTGACTGGTTGGTAAGCGCTCATCCCGAAGTGGCCACCCGCATGCCCTTCGCACGGCCGGTTGCAGGTGAGTTGAACCGAATTGAGATTCCGCAATGGCAGGCCATGCTGGACTGGACGTACCAAGCGCTTGAGGACGCTGCAATGCCGCTAAAAATTGCCGCCCATGTGCGCCCGGCCAACATGGGTCTGTTGGGTTATGTGGCCAGTTGCTGCACCAACTTGGGCGAAGCATTTGCCCGTTTGCAGCAGTTTGAGAATTTGGTGTACAGCGTCAATGCATTGAATGTGGCGTTTCAGGGCGATGAAATTATCCTGCGTTGGGGTGCCGAACGCGGGCGCCCGGGTCACTGGGTTGATTCAGTGGCCATTGGCGTCTTGGTGGCATTCACTCAGCATTTGATAGCCACACCCGTGTACCCACGCCGTGTTCAGTTCATCAACCCCATGCCTGAAAACCCAAGTGATTTCGATGCTTTTTTTCAATGCAAGGTGGGTTTTGCAGGCGATTACACAGAAGTGGTGTGGCCGGTCAGTTTGCTTGAAATGCCATTGAAGTCGCCAGACCATGTCATGCGCAGCATGCTCGACCAGCAGGCGCAGTTGTTGTTGAAGCAGGTGAAGAATGGCGAAGAGTCAATTCCCGGTTTTCAGAAGGCCTTGCAAGAGTCCGTTGGCGCTGGCTTGCCGAGCTTGAGCGAAGTGGCCCGCCGTTTGTGTGTCAGTACGCGTACCTTGCAACGGCGCTTGCAAGAGCAGGGCACCAGTTTTAGAGATGAGTTGGAGCAGGTGCGGGTTGAAATGGCCAAAAACTGCCTTCAGGCGGGTGATCTCAGCCTGGCGGACATTGCCAATCTTCTGGCTTACAACGATCAAAGCGCTTTTACCCACGCTTTTAAACGGGTCACCGGTGTAAGCCCGGCCAAATATCAGCGTACAAAGCGACAATAGGCTCTAAAAGCGGACCGAATCGACCTTGCCCTCTTCAAAAATAAGGGAAAGTCCTATATCATATATAAGACTTGAGAGGCACTGAACCCCCGCCACTTTTGCATCGCAGCACTTGTGTGCACGTGCGAACTGCCTCAAAATTACACAGTTTCTATTGACCCCACCCAATCTAGGGAGATCTCATGCTTGAGTCCTATCGCCAACACGTTGCCGAGCGCGCAGCGTTGGGCATTCCTCCACTGCCTTTGTCTGCCCAGCAAACTGCTGATCTGGTTCAGCTGCTGAAGAACCCGCCCGCAGGCGAAGAAGAGTTTTTGCTGGACCTGATTACCAATCGTGTGCCCGCTGGCGTGGATGATGCCGCCAAGGTGAAGTCTGCCTTCCTGGCCGCCATTGTGAACGGCTCGGACACCTGCAAGCTGATTGATCGCAAGAAAGCAACTTTCTTGCTGGGCACCATGCTGGGTGGTTTCAACATCAAACCATTGATTGATGCGTTGAACGATGCCGAAGTGGGTGAAATTGCAGCTGAAGCCCTGTCAAAAACCCTGTTGATGTTCGATTATTTTCACGACGTAAAAGACCTGGCCGACAAGGGCAGTGCAACTGCCAAGAAAGTGATGCAAAGCTGGGCCGACGCCGAGTGGTTCACCAGCCGCCCCGAAGTGCCAAAAAGCATCAAGTTGACCGTGTTCAAGGTAACCGGTGAAACCAACACCGACGATTTGTCGCCCGCGCCCGATGCCTGGAGCCGTCCCGACATTCCATTGCACGCCTTGGCCATGTTGAAAAACCCACGCCCAGGTATTGAAGCGGACGAACCTGGCAAGGTTGGCCCCATTAAGCAATTGCAGGCCCTGATCGCCAAAGGCAACCCAATCGCTTATGTGGGCGATGTTGTGGGTACTGGTTCATCACGCAAGTCAGCCACCAACAGTGTGTTGTGGTTCACGGGTGATGACATTCCATTCATTCCCAACAAGCGTTTCGGCGGCTACTGCCTGGGCAACAAAATTGCTCCCATTTTCTTCAACACCATGGAAGATGCGGGCGCCTTGCCAATCGAGCTGGATGTCAGCCAAATGGACATGGGCGACGAAATCGAATTGCGCCCATTTGAAGGCAAGGCCTTGAAAAACGGTGCCGTGGTTGCTGAATTCAGCATGAAAACTGATGTGCTGTTCGATGAAGTACGCGCCGGTGGCCGTATTCCATTGATTATCGGTCGTGGCCTTACAGACCGCGCACGCGCTGCTTTGGGCCAGGGCCCAAGCCCAGTGTTCCGTCGCCCCTCTTCACAAGCTGCATCAACCAAGGGCTACAGTCTGGCGCAGAAAATGGTGGGCAAGGCATGTGGCGTGGAAGGTGTTCGCCCAGGTACTTACTGCGAACCCAAGATGACCACTGTGGGTTCCCAGGACACCACGGGTCCCATGACCCGCGACGAATTGAAAGACCTGGCCTGTCTGGGCTTCTCTGCTGATTTGGTGATGCAGTCCTTCTGCCACACAGCGGCTTACCCCAAGCCCGTGGACGTGAAAATGCACCATGAACTGCCCGACTTCATCGAGAACCGCGGCGGTGTGGCTCTGCGCCCAGGTGATGGTGTTATTCACAGCTGGTTGAACCGCTTGTTGATGCCCGACACCGTGGGCACTGGTGGCGACTCACACACCCGTTTCCCGATCGGTATTTCTTTCCCGGCCGGCTCTGGCTTGGTGGCGTTTGCTGCTGCCACTGGCGTCATGCCTTTGGACATGCCTGAATCCGTACTGGTTCGCTTTAAGGGCGAAATGCAGCCCGGCGTTACTTTGCGTGACCTGGTTAATGCAATTCCTTTGTACGCCATTAAGGCAGGTTTGCTGACCGTTGAAAAGAAAGGCAAGAAGAACATTTTCTCTGGCCGCATTCTGGAAATTGAAGGTTTGCCAGAACTGAAAGTTGAGCAGGCTTTTGAATTGTCAGACGCCTCTGCAGAACGTTCAGCTGCGGGTTGTACCGTGCATTTGGACAAAGAGCCAATTATTGAGTACATGAATTCCAACATCACTTTGATGAAGTGGATGATTGCACAAGGCTACCAAGATGCACGCACGCTGACGCGCCGAATCAAAGCCATGGAAGCCTGGATTGCAAACCCTGAATTGCTGAAAGGCGACGCCGATGCGGAATACGCTGCCGTAATCGAAATCGATCTGAAAGACATCAAGGAGCCCATTCTGGCTTGCCCGAACGACCCTGATGATGTGAAGTTCTTGAGTGAAGTGGCTGGCGACAAGATTGATGAAGTATTCATCGGTTCTTGCATGACCAACATTGGCCACTTCCGCGCAGCCGGCAAGGTGTTGGAAGGTAAAACCGACATTCCAACACGCTTGTGGATTGCACCACCCACCAAGATGGATCAGCACATCCTGACCGAAGAAGGCTACTACGGCATCTTGGGCCGCACTGGCGCGCGCATGGAATTGCCAGGTTGTTCACTGTGTATGGGTAACCAGGCGCAAATCCGCAAGGGTTCCACCGCTGTATCCACTTCCACACGTAACTTCCCGAACCGCCTGGGCATTGACACCCGTGTGTACCTCAGCTCGGCCGAACTGGCTGCTGTGTGTGCACTGATGGGCAAGATCCCGACTGTGGAAGAGTACATGGAGCAGGTGAAAATGCTGGGCAATGTGTCTGGTGAAGTTTATCGTTACATGAACTTTGATCAAATCAAGGAATTTGTGGACATTGCAAACAAGGCTGAATTGGCGGCATAAGTAGGCCCAACAAGTTGTAACAACACAGTCATAAAAAAGCCACCTTCGGGTGGCTTTTTTACGTGTGTTCAATCCGCTCTTTTCGGGGACGCTGGTTTTTTTTCGGTTTTCGGTTGACCTGTAGAAGCAATTCTTTCAAGGTTGAGTGAATTACATTGATTTCAGCAAGCTTGCCCAGGCGGCAAATGTCCCTGTGATTTGAAAATTTCACAAACATGTCGCTGTGGTCTTCTTCAAGAAAAAGAATATTGGCAGTGGGGAAAGTTTTCTCCAGCTTGCTCAATGCGCCTTCTTCAAATTCTTCCATGATATTCATGTCACAAATCACAAGCTTGGCGTGTGAAAGTTCGCTGAAATCTGGCTCAATGCTGCGAAATGAATGGACACATTTTTCGCCCAGGCTATTCAGAAAGCGTTGGTAAGCCATTGTTTTTATGGGGTAGTCGCTGAATACTACACAGGCGATAAGCAGTGGTTTCATGTCATGCAGCCAACGCAATTAAAATTTTGGATGCCTTATTCTTCCTCTTTCCAATCCGGGTGGGTATTACCTGAGTGGGGTAAGATATTCACTTACATACATTGCTACCCCAGTTTTTCGGAGACACAATAAAAATGGCAGGTTTCAAAGAATATGACCAGTTCGACGCCCTTGGTCTTGCCGGGTTAATCAAAAAAGGCGAGGTGAGCGCAGTTGAATTGCTCGAGGAGAGCATTGCCCGCACGGAAAAAGTAAACCCGCGCATTAATGCCGTAATTCGTCCCATGTACGACATTGCACGTGCGCGCGCCAAAGAAACTGTCGAGGGGCCCTTTGCAGGTGTTCCCTTTTTGTTGAAAGACCTGATTGCCAGTTATGCCGGTGTCGAGATGAGCAGCGGAAGCCTTTTCTACAAAGGCTTTGTGCCCTCCGAAGATTCAGAATATGTAAAGCGATTCAAGCGGGCGGGTCTGAATATTTTTGGTAAAACTGCCACGCCGGAATTTGGTATTACCCCCTCCACTGAACCTGAGCTGACCGGGCCATGTCGTAACCCCTGGGATCCACTGCGCAGCCCTGGTGGCTCCAGCGGCGGTGCTTCCGCAGCTGTGGCGGCTGGCATTGTACCCATGGCCAGCGCAAGCGACGGAGGCGGTTCAATTCGCGTACCCGCATCGTGCACCGGCTTGTTTGGTTTGAAGCCCACGCGCGGGCGTGTGCCTTCTGGCCCCGACCTGCCCGATGGGTGGTTTGGTTTCATTGCAGAGCATGTGGTGTCGCGCACTGTACGGGATTCTGCGCACATGCTGGACTGCTTGCAGGGCAACTACCCCGGCCAACTGCTGCGCATTGCGCCGCCGGCAAAAACGTATGCTGCTGCAATTGAAGCAAAGCCCAAGAAATTGAAAATCGCCTATTCACTGGACCCCGCCTTGGGTGAAACCCTGCATGCTGATTGTCAGGCAGGTGTGCTTGAAACAGTCAAGTTGCTTGAAAGCCTTGGCCACACTTGTGAAGAAGTTCGCCTGCCCATTCACAAGGAAGAATTTATTTACGCTTACACCGTGTTGGTGTGTTCAGAAATGGCTGCTACCTTGAAAGAAGGTGAGCGCGTGTTGGGAAGAAAAGGCAAGGCGGCTGATTTTGAGGCACGGACATGGGCATTGATGAAATTGGGTCGCAGTTTTAATGGTGGTGATGTGGCCAATGCGGTGTGGACCATGGCGCAGTTTTCTCGCCAGTGGATGACGTTTTTCGAACCCTACGATGCGCTGTTGACCAGTACCTTGGGCGAATTGCCAATTGCAGTTGGAGGCCTTCGCCCAACCCCGCAAGAAATGATTGAATTGAAGGCACTGAGCTATTTGCCAATTGGTTTTATCGCCAAGCAAAAAGATTTTGTGTTGAAAGCGGGGCGGCGCGTGTATCAGTACTGTTCCCAAACCATGCCGGCCAATGTCACGGGTCAACCTTCAATGAGCGTGCCATTGCACTGGAATGCGCAAGGCATTCCGGTGGGCATGATGTTCACTGGCCGTTTTGGTGAGGAAAATGTGTTGCTTAGCCTGGCTGCCCAGCTTGAGCAGGCCAAGCCATGGGCAGGCAAACGCCCGCCCATTCACGCGGGCGGTTCAGTTTAACCAAAGCGGTTGGAACTGGCGATTGCCTGCATCGACATGACAATGGGCTCAACCAGTCTGTCTTGAATCTCGGGGCCCGCTTGCTGGTGGGCCTTGAGTAATCCAATTTGCATGGCGTGGGCCGCCTGTGTCAACGGCTTTTTCACCGCAAGTATTTCTGCATCAGCGGGATTGTGATCCATCAAGTCGTTGCTTTGTTTGATACTCAAGATCATTTCTTTTGTCAGTTCATATTCATTCTTGATCGCCTCAAACACGCCTTGCGATTGAACCGGTGCCAATTTTGCATACTGTTGGGCAATTTGCATGTCCGCTTTTTCCATGGCGGTGGCGGTTCTGTCAATAAAGCTTTTGAAGAAAGGCCATTCCTGATACATGGTTTGCAGTTGTGCTGTTCGTTGCGAGGGTGTGGTGTTGGCGCCAGCGGGTTGATCGATGAAGTTTTTCAGCGCGCTGCCTGTGCCAAAAAATGCGGGCATGGCGCTTCCCGATTGATACCACGAACCCACCCAAGGTATGGCCCGCAGTTTGTCAAGGTTGAGACCGCCTCCCGCCGTGTTTGCGCGCGAGGCAGGACGGCTGCCAGCATTGGATTTACCGACAAATTCAATGGGTGTACTGCTTTGAAAAAAATGGGGAAGCTCAGGATTGGAGTACAGGCTTTCATAGTGGTTGCGTGCATGTTGAGCAAGTTTTTCCATGGTGCTGGCGTATTTTGCAATTTGTTGGTCTTTGCCGGTTGCCATGGTCTCAAGCGTTGAGCCCACCATGTCTGCCAGGTTGGATTGCGACATTGTTTTTGTGCCGAATTTTGCAGGTACTTCTTCACCTTGCTCGGTTTGACGCATGCCGGTTAGCAAGCTGGCGCCGTTGCTTGATTTGATTTCCTGCGCATAAGAATCGCCTGAACCCCTGGCTTCTGTGCCGCCGCGGCCATGAAACACATGCAAACTCACGCCGCGCTGCTCAGCTACTTCAAGCATCTTGGCTGTACCTTCATACACGGCCCAACTCGAGGCGAGTGGTCCGTCCAATCGATTGCTGTCGGAATAGCCCACCATGATTTGTTGCTGATTGCCGCTGGCTTGAAGCGCCTGACGGTACCATGGGTTGTTCAGCATGCTGTTCAAAATGGCCGGGCCGTTGTGCAGGTCATTCACAGTTTCAATCAGGGGGACAACATTCATCTTGATGCCTTGCTCATCGGCCAGGCCTGCGTGTTTCAGCAGCAACATCACTTCAAGCATGTCGCTCATGGTTTCTGTGTTGGCCGTAATGCAGTTTTTAAGTGCCTGCGGCCCGTAACTGTCGTGAATGGTTTTGTAACTCTTGATCAATGCTATTTCGCGATCAAATTCGGCATTCTCGCTTTGACCGTCAATGGGTGCATCGCTCAGTACAGTTTGCTTGTTGAGCAGCAAGTTGGTCAACAAGGTCTGCTTTTCAATTTCTCCCAGGCTTTCGTAATTGCTTGGGCCGCCAGACCTTCTCAACAATTCACCAACTGTTTTTTCATTCATGGCGCTGTTTTGCCGAATATCGGTGCTGGCACCGTGAAACCCGATGCTGTCTGCATCCAGTTTCAGCAAATCCAGTTTCTCTTGAACGGCCGCTTTTTCTTGAGTATGCAAACTGGCAATGCTCAAAGATTCAAGATCATGTACCAGTTCATTTGCGTTCAGGTACAAATCGCCTTGAATTGGCAATGGGCTGTTGCCCACCAAATGTGTTCGGGTTCGCGCCAGTTTTTCCCGAATCAGACCAAGTGATTCCGAATGTCCAGATTTGCAAAGCAGGTTGCACAGGCTGCCTGTTTGGGTATTTTTCTCTTTGCCAATTTCTTGTTCAAAGTACTCAAAAGCTGCCGTGCTCAGGGTTTTGACCACGTCCTTTAACACGGTTGCATCAATATTCGGGTTGCCATCCCGATCACCTCCAACCCAGTTGCCAGCTTCAACCAAGGGTTTCGACAGTTTCAAATTATTGGGCAGTCCCGAGAGTTGTTGGTTGATCTGTTCGTGAATGGTGCGGCCAGAACTGTGCAAGTGCCTGATATTGGCAGAGAACTGATTGGCCTCGTCTTGCACGGTGGGTTTTAGTTCCCGCACGCCTTGAATTTCCCAAAGCTCTTGGCAGACTTTTGCATTGCCTTGGGGGCTGGCAATGTTGTCGAGTTGAGAAAGAACAATTTCACTGGCCTGAGGTTTGTTGAAATTGGTAGGGTGGGCAGTAAATACCGGAGAAATTTTGGTATTCGACAGTCTTTGAACAATAGATTCTCCCCGGCTTGCCGAGTTGTCGATCAAGGTTTTCAGCCCTCGCATCAGCGATTGCGTTATTGGGGCATCTTGGGCCTTCATCTGCCTTTCCGCAGTACTCAATATCATGAGTTGGCTATTCAAGTATTTCAGTGCACTGACTATTGCCTCGGGGTCATTCTTGTTACGTTGAACAAATTCCTCTACACGGGCATGAAGTTGATTGAAATCAGGTTCAGCAGTTTCAATCTGTTCAGCCAGTTCACAGGCCTGTTCAAACTTCAGCGGGGGCAAGCTTTTCTGCAATTGAAGCTTTAAATTCGCATGGGTATTTTGCCGAATATCTTTGAGCTTGCTGGCCAGGGGGCCAACAATCCTGGTGGATGCTGAGCCTGAGCTACTTCTTCCCAAGGCATTGCTGCCTGCTGACATAGCGATTTGAGCACTGCTGTGGCTTGCAACTGCGCGAAACATGGTGGGGACTCCGTTCTATTTTTTTGGAGCCACGAGGATAATTTGGGTGGAGTTACGTAATCAGAAAGAGGGGTGGGGGGACGTGAGTACTTGCTCACTCTTTTGCCCATAGCTACAGTTTCAGGGATTGTAAACTTGCACTTCAGTTTTCGGCATTGCACCAAAAAAAACTGAAGTGCATGTAGTGGCAAGCTTTATCAGCTTGGTTCCATTACTTAAAACGTATCGTTGGGTATGCGAACCCAACCTTCCATCAATACGCGTGCGCTGCGGCTCATAATCGCCTTTTTCACCGCCCACTGGCCGTTTTCAAGCACAGCCTGTGCACCCACACGCAAAGTACCGCTTGGATGGCCAAAGCGAACGGCTTCTCTTTCACTGCCACCCGCCGCCAAATTCACCAGGGTGCCAGGCACAGCCGCCGCTGTACCAATGGCCACTGCGGCCGTACCCATCATCGCGTGGTGCAATTTACCCATGCTCATGGCGCGTACCAGCAAATCGATGCTTGCAGCTTCAACTGCCTTGCCGCTCGAACTGGTGTAGGTTTTCGGTGGTGCAACAAAGGCCACTTTGGGTGTGTGTTGGCGTTTGGCTGCTTCATCAATGTGTTTGATCAAGCCCATTTTCAGGGCACCGTGGGCGCGGATGGTTTCGAACATCGCCAATGCCTTGGGGTCACTGTTGATGTCGTCTTGCAGTTCGCAGCCGGTGTAGCCAATCCTGTCCGCATTGACGAAAATGGTCGGGATGCCCGCATTGATCAAAGTGGCTTTCAATGTACCCACGCCGGGAACATCGAGGTCGTCAATCAGGTTGCCAGTGGGGAACATGGAGCCTGAAGCACCATCTTCGCCTTCATCGGCCGGGTCCAAGAACTCCAGCTGAACTTCGGCCGCGGGGAAAGTAACCCCATCCAGTTCAAAGTCGCCGGTTTCTTGAACAAGCCCGTTGGTAATTGGCACATGCGCAATAATGGTTTTGCCAATATTGGCTTGCCAAATACGCACCACACAAGTGCCGTTTTGTGGCACGCGTGCGGGCTCTACCAAGCCACTGGCCACTGCGAATGAACCCACCGCAGAGGACAAATTACCGCAGTTGCCGCTCCAGTCCACAAAGGCTTTGTCGATGCTGACCTGTCCGAACAGATAATCCACATCGTGATCCGCCTTGCTGCTTTTACTCAAAATCACGGTTTTGCTGGTGCTTGATGTAGCACCACCCATGCCGTCGATTTGCTTGCCATAGGGGTCCGGGCTTCCGATTACACGCAACAAAAGTTTGTCGCGTGCCTCGCCCGGTTTCTGGCAAACTTCGGGCAAATCCTGCAGCCTGAAAAACACACCTTTGCTGGTGCCGCCACGCATGTACGTGGCGGGTACTTTCAATTGCTGTGTGTGTTGATTGCTCATGCAGCTGTTCCTTCAAGGAAGTCTTGCGCGAAACGCTGTAAAACGCCGCCAGCCTCGTAAATCGAAACCTCTTCAGCAGTGTCCAAACGGCAAGTCACAGGGAATTCGACGCGTTCCCCATTCTTGCGGGTCATCACCACAGTCAAGGTTGCGCGTGGGCTGCGCTCGCCCACCACTTCAAACACTTCCGTGCCGTCAATGTTGTAGGTGTGGCGTGTGTTGCCAGCCTTGAATTCCAAGGGCAGGGTGCCCATGCCGATCAGGTTGGTGCGGTGAATTCGCTCAAAGCCTTCAGCAACAATTGCTTCTACTCCGGCCAGACGAACACCTTTGGCTGCCCAGTCGCGAGAAGAACCCTGACCGTAGTCAGCACCTGCGATGATGATCAGCGGCTGGCCACGGTCCATGTAGGTTTCAATTGCTTCCCACATGCGCGTTACCTTGCCTTCCGGTTCAATGCGGGCCAGTGAGCCTTTTTTCACTTTGCCGTCTGCATCGCGAACCATTTCGTTTTGCAGGGTGGGGTTGGCGAAGGTGGCACGTTGCGCGGTCAAATGGTCACCACGGTGCGTGGCATAGCTGTTGAAGTCTTCTTCCGGCAAACCCATTTTATGCAGGTATTCACCTGCCGCGCTGTTCATCATGATCGCGTTGGATGGGCTGAGGTGATCAGTCGTAATGTTGTCACCGAGTACCGCCAGCGGGCGCATGTTTTTCAAGGTGCGTGGTCGAGCAGCCAAAGCACCTTGGCCTTCCGTGTCCCAGTAGGGTGGACGACGAATGTAGGTGCTTTGTGGGCGCCAGTCGTACAGTGGGCTTTTCGCTTCTTCAATGGCACCCAGGTCAAACATGGGAATATAAATTTCGCGGAACTGTGAAGGTTTCACGAATTCATTTACGATCGCATCTATTTCTTCATCTGAAGGCCACAGGTCTTTCAGGCGAATTTCTTTGCCGTTCACTATACCCAGTACATCGCGCTCAATATCAAAGCGAATGGTGCCCGCAATGGCGTAAGCCACCACCAGCGGGGGGCTGGCGAGGAACGCCTGCTTGGCGTAGGGGTGAATGCGGCCATCGAAGTTGCGGTTGCCGCTCAATACAGCGGTGGCGTACAAATCGCGGTCAATAATTTCTTGCTGAATTTTAGGATCAAGCGCGCCACTCATGCCGTTGCAGGTGGTGCAGGCAAAGGCCACAATGCCAAAGCCGAGCTTTTCCAGTTCAGGCAACAGGCCTGAGTCTTTCAAATACAACTCGGCCACTTTGGAACCTGGGGCGAAAGAAGATTTCACCCAGGGTTTGCGTACCAAGCCCAACTCATTGGCTTTGCGGGCCAACAAGGCCGCAGCCACTACGTTGCGCGGGTTGCTGGTGTTGGTGCAGCTGGTAATGGCAGCGATAATCACGGCACCATCAGGCATCAGGCCCTCGGCCTCTTGGGCGCGCGCTGCATCCAGGTTGCCTGCAATGCCTTTGGCTGCCAAATCGGTGGTGGCCACGCGGGCGTGTGGGTTCGACGGGCCAGCCATGCTGCGCACCACTTTGCTCAAATCGAATGTCAACACGCGCTCGTATTCAGCACCAGTCATTTTGTTGGCCCATAAGCCAGTGTGCTTGGCGTATTGTTCAACCAGCTTCACCTGCTCGTCTTCACGGCCAGTCAGCTTCAGGTAATCGATGGTTTGCTCGTCGATGTAGAACATTGCGGCGGTGGCACCGTATTCCGGAGTCATGTTTGAAATGGTCGCACGGTCGCCAATGGTCAGGCTGTTGGCACCCTCACCGAAAAATTCGATATAGGCACCCACCACGCGTTCCTTGCGCAAAAACGCAGTCAATTCCAGCACGATATCGGTTGCAGTAATGCCGGGCTGGCGTTTGCCAGTCAATTCTACGCCCACAATATCGGGCAGGCGCATCATCGATGCACGACCCAGCATCACGGTTTCAGCTTCCAGACCACCCACACCAATCGAGATTACGCCCAGCGCATCCACGTGTGGCGTGTGGCTGTCCGTGCCCACGCAGGTGTCGGGGAAGGCCACGCCGTCGCGTACCTGCACCACCGGCGACATTTTCTCCAGGTTGATCTGGTGCATGATGCCGTTGCCCGCTGGAATCACATCCACATTCTTGAACGCGGTTTTGGTCCAGTTGATGAAGTGAAAGCGGTCCTCGTTACGGCGTTCTTCAATGTCGCGGTTCTTCTGGAAGGCGTCGGGATCAAAACCGCCACATTCAACCGCCAGTGAATGGTCCACAATCAATTGCGTGGGCACCACCGGGTTCACCAGTGAGGGGTCACCGCCCTGGTCCGCAATCGCATTGCGCAGGCCAGCCAAATCCACCAAAGCGGTTTGACCAAGAATGTCGTGGCAGACCACGCGGGCTGGATACCAAGGAAAATCAAGATCGCGCTTACGGTAAATCAATTGCTTCAGGCTGTCAGTCAGCGAAGAAGGTTCACAGCGGCGCACCAGCTGCTCAGCCAGCACCTTGCTGGTGTAAGGCAGCTTGTCCCAAGCACCTGGTTCGATTGCATCGACAGCCGACTGGGTGTCGAAGAAATCAAGCTTCGTACCTGGAAGGTTTTTACGGAATTGAGTGTTCATGCTTATTTGCGATCCTTGATGGGTACAAATTTCTGGTCTTCGGGGCCGGTGTAGTTGGCGCTTGGGCGAATGATCTTGCCGTCAATTCGCTGCTCAATCACATGGGCGCTCCAGCCGGAAGTGCGGGCGATCACGAACAGGGGCGTGAACATGGCGGTGGGCACACCCATCATGTGGTAGCTCACGGCGCTGAACCAGTCCAGGTTCGGGAACATTTTCTTGATTTCCCACATCACGCTTTCCAGTCTTTCCGCGATGTTGTACATCTTCATGTTGTTCTGTTCTTTGGACAAATCTTCCGCCACTTTCTTGATCACCACATTGCGGGGGTCGCTCACGGTGTACACGGGGTGGCCAAAGCCAATCACTACTTCCTTGCGTTCAACGCGTGCACGAATATCGGCTTCTGCTTCATCCGGGTTGTCGTAACGCTTTTGAATTTCGAACGCCACTTCATTGGCGCCACCATGCTTGGGGCCGCGCAAGGCACCAATGCCGCCGCAGATGGCGGAATACATGTCGGAACCTGTACCGGCTACCACGCGGCTGGTGAAAGTGGATGCATTGAATTCATGCTCTGCGTACAGAATCAACGAGGTGTGCATGGCGCTGACCCAACTGTCGCGCGGCTTTTCGCCGTGCAGCAGGTGCAGGAAGTGGCCACCGATGGAATCATCATCAGTTTCCACTTCAATGCGCTTGCCGTTGTGGCTGTAGTGATACCAGTAAAGCAGCATGCTGCCCAGGCTGGCCATCAGTTTGTCGGCAATGTCCCGAGCACCGGGGTGGTTGTGGTCGTCTTTCTCGGGTTGCAGGCAACCCAATACGGAAACACCAGTGCGCATCACATCCATGGGGTGAGCTGAAGGGGGCAGGGCTTCCAGCGCTTGCTTCACGCCCGCAGGAATGCCGCGCAAAGCTTTCAGTTTCAGTTTGTAGCCAGCCAGTTCAGCCACGGTGGGCAGCTTGCCGTGCACCAGCAAATATGCAATTTCCTCAAATTCGGTGGTGGTGGCCAAGTCCAGAATGTCGTAACCGCGGTAAGCCAGATCGTTGCCCGTACGGCCCACTGTACACAGGGCGGTATTTCCAGCGGCGGTGCCTGAAAGGGCTACAGATTTTTTGGGCTTAAAGCCAGGTGTTGTTGTTTGTTGCTCAGACATTGCTGTCTCCTGTTAAAAATAGTTTTTTATAACAATTGTTTATATTGTTTAATTAAAGTTATTTCTGCTGAAAAAGAGCGTCCAGTTTCTGCTCGAAGTCGTGGTAGCCAATGCTGTCATACAGCTCCATGCGGGTTTGCATGGTGTCCAGTACGTTCTTCTGGGTGCCATCGCGGCGCACCGCTTCATACACGTTCTGTGCTGCTTTGTTCATGGCGCGGAAGGCGCTCAAGGGGTAAAGCACCAAGCCTACGCCCACGCCTTTCAGTTCTTCGGTGGTAAACAGTGGGGTTGAACCAAATTCAGTGATGTTGGCCAACACAGGCACCTTCACAGCGTCCACAAATTGCTGGTACATGCTCAGTTCAGTCATTGCTTCCGGGAAAATCATGTCGGCACCGGCTTCCACGCAGGCGCAAGCACGGTCAATCGCCGATTGCAAACCTTCCACGGCCAATGCATCTGTACGCGCCATGATCACGAAGTCGTCTGAACCACGGGCATCCACGGCCGCTTTGATGCGGTCCACCATTTCAGCTTGGGTCACAATCGCTTTGCCGGGGCGGTGGCCACAGCGTTTGGCGCCCACTTGGTCTTCAATGTGCATGGCGGCAGCGCCGGCTTTCATCATGGCCTTGGTGGTACGAGCGATATTGAAGGCTGATGAGCCAAAGCCAGTGTCGACATCCACCAGCAATGGGGTGTCACACACATCGGTAATTCGCCGCACGTCGGTCAGTACGTCATCCAGTCCTGAAATGCCCAGGTCGGGCAGACCCAGTGAACCAGCCGCCACGCCGCCGCCGCTCAGGTAAATGGCTTTGAAGCCGGCACGCTTGGCCAGCAATGCGTGGTTGGCATTGATTGCGCCAATCACTTGCAAAGGTTGTTCTTCTTTCACTGCCTGGCGAAAACGGGCGCCTGCGGAATGTTGGGTCATGGTGTTCTCCTTGTTGTATGTTCTGTGTGGTGCAGGGTTCGTGCCAGTCAACAAAAATAATAGATTATTCAAATAAGATCAATAATTTGGCGTATTAATATCAAGTAATTACAAGAATAATTTTATGGTGTTTTGAAACACATTTGTATAAAATGAAACGGTTGAGTGTTTCAAATGAAACTTAAGGTGTTTTGAATGAAACCCAGAATTGTGGTGTTCAGCATCAGCGCATTGGCTGGTACATTGCGGGAGATTGCCCGCGACTACAGCGGTTCAGCCAACATTGAATTGGTGCCCAAGGCCTATGAAGATGCCTTGGCGTATGCACGTCATCGTTACTACACCGACACGGCCGATGTATTCATCGCCGCGGGTTCAAACGGCGCATTCTTGCAGAACCAGCTTGAGGCGCCGCTGGTCATTATTCGTACGGACGGTTTTGATGTGATGCAAGCCTTGGCATCAGCCAGAAAAGCGTCCGCGGCAGTGGGCTTGGTCAGTTACGAACATTCGTTTGATGAGCTGGAGCAGTTTGCCCGAGCGTTTGATGTGCCCTTGAGTACCCGAACTTATCGTACACCGGAGGACGCGCGTCGCGCCGTGCGGGAATTGGCGCAGCTGGGTGTGAAGGTGGTGGTGGGGTCGGGCTTGGTCACCGAAATCGCACAAGAAATGGGCATGGAAGCCATTCTGATTTATTCCCGGCAAGGTGTTGTCAAAGCCTTTGAGGAAGCCATACGGCTGGCCAGTGCCAAAGCTTCAGGCGGAGTGCGCCGAAACAGTCAGGCTTATACGTACCACACCGAACAAGACCTGATTGGCAATAGCCGGGCAGTTGAAAAGCTGCGCAATACGATCCGCCTGTGTGGCAGTATCGATTTTTCCGTACTAATTCAGGGTGAAACCGGCGTGGGCAAGGAGTTGGTGGCCCAATCCATCCACAGCGCCAGCCCTCGCGCAGGAAAGCCATTTGTCGCAATCAATTGTGCATCGCTCACAGAGAGCTTGCTTGAAAGCGAGCTGTTTGGTTATGAAGAGGGTGCATTTTCAGGGGCCGTGAAAGGTGGGCGCGCGGGCATGTTTGAAAGCGCACAGGGGGGCACCGTGTTTCTCGATGAAATTGGTGACATGCCTTTGGCTTTTCAAACCAGGCTGCTGCGCATTCTCGAGGACAACACAGTGCGCCGAATTGGTTCTGCCTCATCCCGCAAAGTTGATTTTCGTTTGCTGGCGGCCAGCAACGTGAATTTGCAGCAAGCCGTTGAAGAAGGGCGCTTTCGCGAAGACCTTTATTTCCGGCTGAATGAAATGCTGATCCATATCCCACCACTGCGAGAACGTACCGAAGACATTGGCGAATTGGCGGGCTACTTTTTAAGGACCACGCCAGTGCGTGTCAGCAAATCGAAATTTGATGAGTTTCTTCAACTGGCTTTGCCAGTTCTTCAATCCTTGCCTTGGCCAGGCAATATCCGTCAATTGAAGAATGTGTGTCGCAGGGCGGCTGTGTTGATGTTGCAAGAAAGTGATCTGTCGTCCTGGCGCACCTGGTTTCCAGACCTGCTTGTGGGCGTGGAGAATTCGACCACGTCACCTTTGCAGCACATCAATTTTCTCGATTCAATGAGCAATATGAATGCCTTGGCCTTGGCCTACAGCAGGGCGCCTATGTCGGAGCGCACAAGCATTGTCCGTCAGGCATTAAACCTGGTCGGTGGCAAGGCCAATAAAGTGGCTGAAGGTTTGGGCATTAGCAGGTCTACGGTTTGGCGTTTAAATAAGGGCAGCTAACAACATGTCATACACGCCACCCACCTTGACTGAATCGGATGTCGAATTCACCGCCATTCGCGCCCAAGGCGCAGGTGGTCAAAATGTCAACAAAGTGTCCAGTGCCATTCATCTGCGTTTTGACATTCGTTCATCGTCTTTGCCTGAATTCATCAAGGAAAAATTACTGGCTCTGCAAGACCAACGTTTGACCAAAGACGGTGTTATTGTCATCAAAGCTCAAACCACGCGCAGTCAAGAACAAAATCGGGTAGAAGCCCTTGCACGCTTGAACGAGCTGCTTGTCGAGGTTGCCAAACCTGTCAAGGTTCGCCGTGAAACCCGACCCACCCTGGGTTCAAAACGTCGCAGGTTGGAAGGCAAAAGCATTCGGGGGCAGGTCAAGGCGCTGCGTGGAAAGGTCCAGGATTAATCGTTGCCCGTGACAGAACACAAGCTGTTGTACGCGACCGAAAATAACAAACATTTGTCTTTATCGTGTATAAAAAACACTGGCAATTTTTGTTCAAACTATTTTTCGGGAGAATCAATGGACCTTATTCGCATACTGATCGCCATCTTGTTGCCTCCACTGGGCGTGTTTCTTCAAGAAGGGCTGGGCAAGCATTTCTGGATCAACATCATTCTGACTTTGCTCGGCTACATTCCCGGCATTGTTCACGCCGTGTATATCATTGCCAAAAAGTAGCCGCTTGCTGCTTGCGCAGGAACACTGCCCTTGGAGTGTTCCGTTTTACAAATTATTCTGTATGCCGTTCTTGTTCGCAGCCCGTTAATACCCTCTCATTCACAACATTCAGGAAAACAAGATGCAAGCCACCAAACTGATTGGAATTCTGTTGATTGTTGCCGGCACCTTGGGACTGGTCTACGGGGGCTTTAGCTACACCGAAGAGTCAACCGCAGCAAAAATTGGTTCACTCGAGATCACGGTGGATCAGGAAAAAGAGGTCAATGTTCCCATGTGGGCAGGCGTGGGTGCAATTGTCGCCGGCGCTTTCCTGCTGCTGGTGGGTGGTCGCCGCCGCTAGTTTGTCCAGCGTTCAACTAAACAAATGACCACGCCACAATGCGCGTGGTCTTGTTGCCTTGTTCCATTTCAACTTCAAGAATATCCCGTGCACCCGCATTGCGCATATGCCATTTGGCTTGCGGTACATTTTCGGCCTTTGACACCAGCGTGGTAAACCATCTGCATTGTTTACCAAATTGCGCGCTCTCGTTGATCATGGTTTGCAGAAAACCAATTTCCCCACCCTCGCACCACAATTCATTCTTCTGCCCACCAAAATTCAAGCCCGCAGGTGCTTTTGAACCTGGTTTTTCTCCACGATTAAAAGCCAGACTATTCACTTTTCGTTGATTGCTTTTTATGGCTTCTTTTTGTGAGGCGTGAAACGGCGGGTTGCATACGCTCAGGTCAAATTTCTCCCCTGGCTTGATCACACCTTCCAATATTTTCCGTTTATCCCGCTGCAGCCGCAGATCAATCAGGCGCTTCAAGTCGTCGTTTTTATCCAGCACCGAGGCAAGGTTCTTCAAGCCAACCGGGTCAATTTCACTGCCAGTGCAGTGCCAGCCGTATACTTTTGCTGCCAGTAATGAATAAATGCCGTTGGCCCCTGTGCCGATGTCCAGCATTTTTACCTGCCTTGAATCTGATGCCTTAATCCCGCAGCTCGACAGCAAATCTGCCGCGTAATGAATGTAATCCACCCTGCCGGGGATCGGAGGGCACAGGTAGCCCTCTGGCACGTTCCACTCCGAGATGCCGTAGTGGTGTTTCAGCAGTGCGCAATTCAAAGCTTTCACGGCAGCAGGCGAGGCGAAATCGATGGAGTTTCGGCCATGGTTATTGGGCTTAACAAATTTTTTCAGGGCAGGGGAAGTCAACACCAAGGCATCGAAATCGTAACCGTCTTTGTGCGCGTTATTGGGGTGAAGTGTTTTGGTCAATTTTTCTCTCGCTGGGCCTTGCTGCGCGCCGCCAAATCATAGCAACCGGTTTTGTTGGCATTCTCGGTAGAATCGGGCGCACCTGTGTCCACAAATGGAATCAATGCGGCAAACGGGTTTAGCAGCGACAGCAACACCGCGCCAGCCACTTTGCCCGCAATTGGACCTTTTTCAAGGGATACATCGGGTGAGCCCATGGTGCCAGTGATCAGCAAAGGCGTACGCAAGCTAACCGGACTGAAGTCTTTGGGTGTTACAACCACCCTCAAATTCAAGGCTTCTGTTTTCATCGAAATACTGCCATTGACCCACATTGCAGAGTCTTGAGTATCAATCACAAATACCCTGGGTTGCAGTACGCCATTGTTTGCATCCAGATCGGCAAACGCACAGGTCATTTGCAACACGTCATCACCCCGAAACCAAACACCGAGCGCCTCGGCAGCGTCCAGGCCAGCAGCCTCAACGATCAAATGCGACATGGTGCCATTGCGCACCTGTGTTCGTACATTGCCAGCCAGGCTACCCAGTATTTCAGCAGTCGAGCGGCCTTGCCCACTCAGTTTGGCAGCACCATTCATGGTGCCGGTTACATAAGGCAGCTCATTGCCTGCCCTTGGTATGTTCAGCCATTGCTCAAGCTGCACATTGGCCCAATTCAGGTCCACATTCCAAATAGCGATATCTTCTCGCCCATCCAATTGCACCGAGCCAGCAAGTTCGCCCTTTGCTGTTTTTGCCTGAATGTCTGAAATGATCAAAACACCCTCAGTGACAGCCAAATGTGCCCGCAAGGGTCGAAGTGGCTTCAATATCTCGCTGCCCAAATCCAGATTGTCGATGTCAATTTTTACATCAGCATCCATCGCTCTCAGGGAGGGCAGGTCAAAGGGTTTGTCCGGCAACACTCTGCCTTGGTTTGTGGCTGCTGCAACTTGTTTTTCAGCCGGTGCGCCTACGGTAGGGCCCAGGTCAGCCAGTACCAGCGACGCTCCTTTGAGTTCTCCGGTCAGAAGGGGTTGTGTTTTTCCACCTTCATAAACAAAGCGCCCGTTCAAACGACTGCTGCCGATTGTTGCGTTGTCAATATTGACTTGCCAGTTGCTTGCATCACGCACCAAATTGCCTTCCGTACGAAAGGCTGGCGTGTTTGGCAACGTGACTCCTAGCGCCTGGCCTGCCGCGGCCAGGGATGATCCACTTACTGCAAATTGTCCAGACAGTTGCTGCATACCCAGCGCATCGGCGGCGTTCCCCTTAAAGTCCAATCGGGCTCGCCCCAAAGACACGTTCAACTCCACCGGAATTGGCTTGCCTTGCTTGGCCACCCAAGGCAGTACACCGGTTGATTTCAGTTGTATATCAAGCTTTTTACCTTGATACGAACCCAGTGCCATCACAGTTAGCGCATCGGCTCCAATCTCTCCTTCCTGTAGGCTCAGTGTTGCATCCAGATCAAGATCAAGGGGCTCATCCCGATAGGTGATTTGGCCTTTCTGAATGGCCAACAAACCAAACTCCGGGGCAGGGGCAGGCCCTGTGTCTGGTTCGTTTTTGGTAAATTGCCACGATGCTCGCCCGTCTTTCAGGCGTTCGAAATTGCCGTTCAGCAATGTGGCTGTTAACGACTTGATTCTCAAGGCAGATCCTGGCGTGTTGGCCCACTTGATCAGATCAACATAGCGCAATCCAACAGACACGTTTTCCGCTCTAACCATAAAAGGCGACTGGCTCCAGGCAGGTGCGTCCACCTCAAAATGATTCAAGCTCAATCGAACGCCACCAATCAAGCGCAGTTTAAACCGGGGGTCACTTTCATCCGGTTTCGTCAGTTGAATATCTCTTTCAAGTGTTTTACTCAGCCATTGCTCGGCTGGTTTGGCCAAAAAGGGCCATCCCATTAGTTCAAATATACCCACAGCCAAAACAAGCAAGGCCAGTGTCGCCCAAGCCATTATTCGAAAAGGCTTTTGCTGGTAAAGCTTTAAGGTAATCGGTGTTCTTTTCAAGTGTTGTCCTGATTCTCTGGTGCAAGAATTCGGTTGTTGCCTCGCACTTCTTGCTGTGCTTAACGCATACTGGCAAGAAGCAGTCAACCTAAGTGTGTTGTACCCGTTATACGGAATATCTCAATTCGATTGATTTCTTTTATTCAGGAAGTATGAAACATGAAAACATTGTTTTCCATGATTGCATTGATGTTCGCTTTGAGCAGTTGTGCAGTGTACACCCCTGCGGGTTCTGTCGTGGTTGATCCGGGTGGCCATGGCGGCGGTCATTGCCCACCCGGGCAAGCTAAAAAAGGCAACTGCTAAAACGGTTTTCCTGTTATGAGTGCTTACGTGGTTGGTCAAATCAACATCATCGATCCACTCAAGTGGCAAGAGTATCGGGACCAAGTGCCCGGCACTCTTGCTGCCTGGAATGCGGAATTGGTTTTCAGGGGTGTTAAGACCGCAGATTTGGCACTCCAAAATGCCTTCAGCGACATCGTGGTGATACGTTTCCCAACGCTGGATGCAGCCCATGGCTGGTTTCAATCGAATGCTTACCAGGTGCTTATACCGCTTCGCGAGGCTGCGGCCCAGGTGTTGTTAACCACATACGAGGCTTGAATCACTTGCTTGATCCTGCAGCTCGAGAAATTCTCCAGTTTTGGTTTGAGGACATAGATCCGAAATCCTGGTGGTCGGCCGACCCAAAATTTGACGAACAAATTCGTCTGCGTTACGGAGAAACCCTTTTGAAGGCTGCCAAGAGTGAGTTTTTCTCATGGCGTGCCTCAGCCAGAGGACGTCTCGCAGAAATCATTGTTCTAGATCAGTTTTCTCGCAACGTGTACCGCAATACACCCTCAGCATTCGCTCAGGATTCGATGGCCTTGGCCCTCGCCCAAGAAGCAGTTGCGACGGGTGTGTTAAACGACTTGACTCCCGATGAAAGGGCATTTTTGCTTTTACCTTACATGCACAGCGAGTCACGGCTTATTCATGTTCACGCCGAGCGCTTGTACCGAGAATGGGCTCCCGAGAATAACCACAACTTTGAGCTTCGACACAAGGAAATCATTGACAGGTTTGGGCGATATCCACATCGAAACAGAATCCTGAATCGAGAGTCCACCCCTGAAGAGCTCGAGTTTTTAAAACAACCGGGGTCAAGTTTTTAGCCACCGCGGTTTGATCGCGCATTGAGCACTTCAAAAAAGTATCTGTAGCTGGCACGGTCATGCAGTTCACCCTTGATCTGAATCGGCCCCCATTCAGCTTTCTGCGCCTCGGTCAATACCAGCACCGCTTCATCCACCTCGGAATCGGTGGGCAGCATGGCCGATACAATGTGAACAATCTGATCCGGATGAATGCTCCACATTCGTGTGAAGCCGAAATCGCGTTTAGCACGAGTCGCGTCCTCGGCCGCCATTTCTGGCTGACGAATATTGCGGGTCACGTTGTGCGAGGGCACTTTGCCAAATCGATGGCAGGCTGCTGAAATTTCAAGTTTTGCCCTGCGCACCAGCGGGTTTTCGAATTGACCCGGCGAATTCAAAGCGGTTTTGGGAATTGCACTCCGGTGGCTCGAAATGAAATCCATTATTCCGAACGAAAGTGATTCAACTTCTTCAAGACCTGCAATTTGATGCACAGCCGCCAGGGCTCCGTGGGTTTCAATCAACACGTGCATGGGTGGCGCTTCAACGCCCGCCTTGGCGCATTGTTCACGAATACGGCCAATCGCCAGTTTGACGTCGTCAAAGTTTTCAGGCTTCGGTAGCATCAAGTAAGCGGGCAAGGGCACACCTTCGCGCAACACAATTGGCAACTCCTGTTCAAACGCAGGGTCTTGCACCGGGTGCAGTCGAACGCCCGGTCTGCGCGTTTCGCCACCGTATCGTGCTGAAAAATCGACCAGGCTTTGTGCAGCCCATGTTGCAATTTCGGTCACATGGCCCACCACAGCGCCATCTTCCAAGTCCAGCGTAATGTCGAAGCAGGCTCCAATTTCGGCGCGAATCTGCAAAGCCTTCTCAAAATACTTGGGGCGGCCTGTGTAGTGGTCACACACCGGCAGGTTCACCTGTGCGTGGTCTTCGCTGTACAAAATTGTGGAAATGTTTGCCAAATCCAGGTTGTGCTTCTTCACGCGCTAGTCCTTCGCAGTGTTCTTTCAAATGCAAATAAAAAAAGCCAGCATCTCTGCTGGCCCTTTTTATCACGAAATGCTCGTAAATTACTTGCCCAGCAAGTGCTTCACGCCTTCGCGTTCTTCCATCAGTTCGTTCAGGGTAATGTTGATGCGCTCTTGGCTGAATGCATCGATTTCCAGGCCCTTCACGATTTCAAACTTACCGTTGGCACAGGTCACAGGGAAGCCGAACTGGGTTTTTTCAGGAATGCCGTAAGAACCGTCAGAAGGAATACCCATGGTTACCCACTTGCCGTTGGTGCCCAGAACCCAGTCACGAACGTGGTCGATCGCAGCATTGGCAGCAGAGGCCGCAGAGGACAGGCCGCGTGCTTCGATAATGGCCGCACCACGCTTGCCTACTGTTGGCAAGAAAGTGTTGGCGTTCCATTCCTGATCGTTGATCATGTCCTTCACAGATGCGCCATCGATGGTCGCAAAGCGGTAGTCAGCGTACATGGTGGGTGAGTGGTTGCCCCAAACTGCCAGCTTCTCGATTGAAGCAACCGGCTTGCCGGTTTTGGCGGCTACTTGGCTCAACGCACGGTTGTGGTCCAGGCGCAGCATGGAGG